>NZ_VUMI01000004.1 GCF_009696275.1 Eisenbergiella porci | reverse complement strand
GATCTTTACAAAATCGATATGCCTGTAGCTCTTGTTGAAAAGCAAAAGGCAAAAGCTATCAAGCAAGCCAAGAAACTATTACAACGAGAAGGATTACTTCCGCCTGATGAACCATTAGCTTCTTGATCTAATTTCCTAACTCTATAACACTTCAAAAAGTTGCCTGCCTTAGACAGCTTATTCAAGTGCGTCCATTTATGGTTTTCCTCTACTTTCTTTCACACTAACCTCTTTCTGCCGTCCTCCGGAATCAACCTATGCTTATCCTGTCTTTTATTATCGCTGCGCGTTGGGCCGGATGCCCGCCCGTGCTGCATCTTCGTTCATTTCCCGGCAAATACGCAGGTCAATCAGAACCTTTTTCACAGCTTCGTTCCCAGATCGGCAAATCTTTTTTATTTCCGCGGGCAACGAGCCAGGCATCCATGCTTTCATAGATATTTGGCGGATGCCGCGAAAGTCAAATGCCCCGCTGCCCGGCAGCGCTGCAAGCCAGATACTTCGTTGCTGCAGCGGGGTGTCTGACAATTGTCAGTTCAACACTGCATATCTCCTGCAGTCTGGTTTCATCATACCAGAAATTCCTCTAAGCTTTCTCTAAAACCGCAGCGGTTCTGACAACATAACTGTTAATTATAATTCACTCCGCGGAACAATAACAGACTTCGCAATGCACACAAAAAAGCAGATTCTGTTTATTTTGGCGCTGCGCCTTTTCTTCCAATGCTGCGCCCCTTCTTCCAATATTCGTTAGAGATTGTTTAGATACTTTTATGATATACTAATTATAAATACCAGTACTTTTACTGCGCATGCCCATACGGATACGCGGCGGCAGCCGGGCCATTACGCGATAATTCCAAATAACCGGATGCCTGTAACTGTTCCGTTATCCGAACGGCTGCCATGAATATTCCCTGAGGGAGAGGCTATGAAAATTTTACTTGTGGAAGACGACAGAGAACTTAACAGGACGCTTCTTTTCCAGCTGGAAAAGGAGGGGTTTTTAGTGGATTCCTGCTTTGACGGAGAAGAAGCCTGTTACTATATGCAGGAGGGTCTTTATGACCTGATTCTGCTGGATCGCATGCTGCCGAAAATGGACGGCATCGCTGTCCTGGAAAAAATACGGCGGGAAGGAAATACCGTTCCCGTCATACTGCTGACTGCGCTGGGGACGCTGACGGATAAAATAACCGGCTTAGACTGCGGCGCCGATGACTATCTGGTAAAGCCTTTTGCCTTTGAAGAGCTGGCGGCACGAATCCGCAGCATCAGCAGACGGCCCAGGCGGATGGAGGAGGGGCGGAAGCTTTCCTTTGATGACATCAGCTATTCTCCGGAGGAATTAAGGCTGGACGGCCCCGACGGATCCTGCTCCCTCTCCCGGAGGGAAGCCGCGCTCCTGGAGGCCTTTCTGAGAAATAGCGGCCAGTCGCTTTCCCGTCAGCTTCTTCTCTGCCGGGTCTGGGGGCCTGATACGGATGTGGAAGAGGGAAATCTTGACAATTATATTTATTTTCTCCGCAGACGCCTGAAAAGCGTGGGCAGCCGCATACAGCTGAAAACCGTGCGTGGGATAGGCTACCGCATGGAGGACTGAGATACATAATATGCTTTGCGGCAGCCGCCGCAGAAACAGAGGTTAATATGTTCCGACAAGTACACCGGCGCCTTACGCTGCTTTGCGCAGGAATCACCATCCTGGTCCTTATTTTTATGGCCTGCAGCTATCTGTATATCTCCGAAAAAAACCTGAAGGAAAACAGCTTTGCTTCTTTCCGCAACGATATGAACACTCTGCTCTCCAATCTGGAAAATCAGACGGTCATCACACATGAATGGCTTTCCAAGTTAGAGGGCGGGGGAAAATACATAATCAGCATCCATGATAACGACAAGGATTTTCTCTGGGGACAGCAGGATGGCGGCGGCAGCAGAAAGGCGGCCCTGGAGGCCGGCTGGGCCTATTACCAGGAAAATGCCGAAACGTTTCCCACGCCCCTTGCCTTTACCATCACCCATCAGGAGTTCCGATTTTCCTCAGCCGGGCAGGGACAGGATGATTATTTCGGCTGTATCGCCTTATCCTCCAGGAATACGGGGAAGCTGACGATACTGATTCTAGAATCCCTGGCCCCACTGCAGGAACAAATAAAGGCGCAGCGGCATACTTTTTTTATGCTGGTGGCTTTTTCCTCCCTGGTCCTGATTCTCTTTGCCTACTTTTTTACAGGCAGATTGCTGGTTCCGCTGCAAAAAAGCAGAGACAGCCAGATCCAGTTTGTGGCGGCAGCTTCCCATGAGCTGCGCACGCCCCTTTCCGTGATCCTTTCCGCCGCCTCTGCCTGCCAAAAAGCTTCGCCTGCCGAACAGGAATCCTTTTTCCATACCATAGAAAACGAGGGCGCGGCCATGTCGCGCCTCATTTCCGATCTGCTCATGCTGGCCGGCGCCGACAGCCATTCCTTCCCCCTGCGCCCTGAGGAATGTGAGCCTGACACTCTGCTCCTGAATACCTTTGAAGCCTTTGAGCCACTGGCCCATGAAAAAGGCTTCCGCCTGTCCGTCCGGCTTCCGGAGGAAAAAACAGCACCCATCCGATGCGATTCGGAACGCATCCGTCAGGTGCTATCTATTTTTCTTCATAATGCTTTCAGCTTCTGTCCCAAAGGGAGCAATATTACGCTTTCCATGAAGCAGCAGGAAAAGCTTACCTCCTTTTGTGTCATGGACAACGGCCCCGGAATCCCAGACGAAGAAAAATCTCATCTATTCGACCGTTTTTACCGTTCCGACACCTCCCGCCAAAGTGCGGGGCATTTCGGACTGGGGCTTTCCATCGCCAAAGAAATCATGGATGCCCACCACGGCGGCATTTTCGTTTCCGACACGCCGGGCGGCGGCACCACCTTTACAATTACAGTCAAATCCCCCGCCGCAGGTAACGGGGCCTCAAACCTGAAACGCCATGGACGGCGGGGGAGCTGACTCCCGGGACAATCGCCAGGTAATCGCACAGGCGCGTTGGTTAGGCTCATCGCCCGCGAAAATAAATTTTTACAGGAAAAGGCCCTGGCACAGCCTTACCAGATACTCCGTATCCTTCACGCCCGCTGTTTCCAGCGCGGAATGCATGGCGAGCTGGGCAAGTCCGATATCCGCCGCCGGAATGGATACGTGTGCGGAGGAGATGTTGCCCAGCGTCGAGCCTCCCGCCACATCGGCCCTGTTTGCAAAATTCTGGCAGGGCACGCCCTGTTCCTTACAGATATTTCTCACCACCGCCGCAGAATAGGCGTCTGTGGTATATTTCTGGCTGCCCTGGAACTTCAGGACAATGCCGCCGTTTAAGTAGGGGCGGTTGGTAGGATCCGATTTTTCTGGATGGTTGGGATGTACGCCGTGGGCATTGTCCGCGGAAAGCAGGAAGCTGCCGGCAAGAAGATCCCTTCTGGCGGAACCGCTCAGTTCCAGTGCGTCACAGATACACTGGATAACATCTGAAAGGAAGGTGGAATCCGCCCCCTGCTTGGTTCCGCTCCCGATTTCTTCATTGTCAAAAAGGGCATAGACAGCTCCGTATTCCCCCTGCGCCTCTTTTTTTGCTTCCTTTTCCGTCTTTTTCCCGTCATCTGCTGCAAGAAATCCTGCGAGTGTTCCATAGGCACACTGCAGATCATCCAGTCTGGGAGACACAATAAATTCACCGTCCACTCCCATTCTTCTTCCTTTTTCCCTTGTATACAGATACAGATCCGATGCCAGGATGTCTTCCTCTGAAACTCCCAGCGATTCTGCGCAAAGCGCCTTAAGGCTCTTCTTTTTCAGCTTTCCCTTATTCTCTTCTTCGTTTTCAGAAGACGCCTCCGGATTTACGCCGCCGTACAGGGGAAGCAGATCCACCTGGGGATTATAGGCAAAGCCCTTGTTGATTTCCCGGTTGAAATGGATTGCCACATTGGGAATGATGCAGAGATCTCTGTCAATATTCACAAGCTTCGTAACCGGCCTGCCGTTTTCCATAAGAATAGCCCTGCCTGCCACAGATAGAGGACGGTCCAGCCAGGTGGACATGATCATGCCGCCGTAGCCTTCCGTATTCAGCTTTACATAATGGCCTTCCACATCCATTTCCGGCGTTTCCTTCACCTTAAAGCAGGGCGAATCGCTGTGGGACGCAGCGATACGCAGGCCTTTCATTTCACCTGCGGGAATACGGAAGGCGATCAGCGCGGAATCATTCCGCGTGGCATAATATCTTCCTCCCGCCCTGATACCGATCGCCGTTTCACAGACAATTTTCTTATAACCGGCTTCCTCCAGCATCCTGGCCGCATTTTGTACCGCATGGAAGGCGGTGGGGCTGTTGTCGATAAAACGGAACAGGCCTTCCGTAATTTCTTCTGTAGTGAAGCTTGAGTTTTCCATTTTTTAATCCTCGCTTTCTTACATTTAAAGCATACAAATATTTTTCGTATCTGTCCGGCCGGGCAGCGCATTTACTATTTTTCCGTAATAATCCAGACTTTACCGAACGGTTACATTTTACCAAATCTATGGCTTAATGGCCAGAGCCAAATCCTCCTGAATCCTCACCCCCTGTATTTTTCCGCCTGCAGCCGGAACATATATGCATATCTGCCGCCCGCGGCAGTCAATTCCTCGTGAGTTCCGCATTTAACCAGCTTTCCGCTGTCAATCATATAAATACGATCTGCATGTCTCGTTGTTGAAAGGCAATGGGAACGAAATGGTCTGCCCTCATTTATTAATTCAGCGCAAAGCGCAGCATAAATGTATCCGAAACGAATTCAACACATGCTTCCACAGCCATAATCACCACAGAGGAACTTAAAAACCATGGTGATGCCTTATGAATCAGCTTCAGAAAAAACAGATTGTTATCAATGATCCTTCTCAGGGGAAACTTCCCTGTTTCCATTTTGTGTACTTTATTCTTCTGCATACTATCCCATCCCCCAAAAGGATTTTATCATAGTTCCTGAGCGGATTGCATTTATATTATTATAGTTGATAACTGTTTCTATTATCTTTTTTAATAACTAAAAGAAAATAGCATCCCTACCCGCGCCGATAGCATATATAACGCAGAGTCTGGATGCTATTCTTTACAGTTTTTCAGGAAAAAAATCAGGACCTATATCTGGCTGCACATTTATAATATGAAATATTCAGCTACAAACATACGGTTCCAACAAACACTATGAAGGCTTATTTTATGGAATCAGAACCATTTTTTCTTTCCAGTTCTTCTATTCGTTTTAAAGCCTTCTCAAGTGCGGCAGCCTGAGCCGTAATCATCTCCAGCAGTTTGTTATTTTCTTCATCATGTCTTTTCTGCTCTTCCTCGTGTCTTTTCTGTTCCTCTTCGTATCTCTTTATCTCTTCCTCATATTTCTTTTTTTCTTCTTCCAACGCAGCGGACTGTGCATCTATTGTCGCCTGCATCTCGTCTATCATATACTGCACTGTGTTCCGATCCATCTCTCTTAGTTCTTCTGAAAACATTCCCATCACCTTCTCCATATTCCGGCAGACTTCATATACGTCCCCATACATCTGTCTGAACATCGGGTATTTATTTATCAGCTCGATTATCCGTTCCGGATCCTGCGTGCTATAGAACATCAGCCACGCCTCCAGTTCGTTTTCTATACTTTTATTTTCCATGTTTTTTTGGAATATGTCAAGCGTAATAAAGATAAAATTCTGTAACAAATCTAACTCAAGCCCTGTATCAAAGCTCCAGTCTGATTTATGCAGATATTCCTTTTCCATAGAATGAAATTCCACAGGGCTTTTCTCAAAAAGCACTATGACA
The DNA here is from genome assembly GCF_009696275.1 of Eisenbergiella porci. GTDB lineage: Bacteria > Bacillota > Clostridia > Lachnospirales > Lachnospiraceae > Eisenbergiella > Eisenbergiella porci. The sequence goes on along the minus strand of NZ_VUMI01000004.1, from coordinate 183,426 downwards.
TATACGTTTTTGATGTCTTTATAACTGAACTTACCCTTTTCCCTGTTCCTCTTATCCCGTGCCCTTTTATACTGCCTCAGCAGCAGATCCGCAGCATAGCAGGCGCTGCGTTCTCCCGGAAAGGCATAGCCCAGCTTCTGAATCTCCACATCCGCCAGGCTTCCGTCCTCGAATTCCACCAGGATATCCGTGACTAATAAGGTATTTTCGTCCGCAATCCTGCCTCCCTCATTGGGAAGCACCTGACGGATCACTACCTTTTTCCCCAGCAGCAGAGACAGAAAATGGTTCAGCCTGCCGGGTGTATATTCCGGACTCATGATTTCCTTAAAAAAAGAATCATAAAGGATCTTTACGCCCTTCATACCCGTACAAAAATCCAGGAACTCTTCCTGCTGTTCAGACGCCCAGCTCCGGAACAGCGCCTGCAGCCCGCTGCTTTCATCGATTTCTTTCAACACCTCCTTTCTTTCCCTGATAAGCGGAAAATAATTTCTGAGCTTGTTTTCCATAAATATTCCTCCTGTATTAAGTTTTATGCCATTTACGGATTATTGCTTCGAAAGGGAAGCGCCGAAATGAAAGAACGGCCGGACGGCCGAATACTGCAGCAGCATAGATACTGCTGTGTGACGAAATAATAATAACATACTAATTTAATATTATCAACACAAAACTAAACGTTTTTCAAAAGCTTTTCCGAAGTATCAAGAAACTGAGAGAAAACAGCCCCTGTGTCAGAAATTTTTTCTTTCCCTCACAAAGCTTCATTTCCCCCCACAGGCCGTCCGAAAACCTTGTTTTTCTTCAATCTAAAGCCATTTTTTGTATTAAAAATGCCAGATACATTTCCCTCGAAATTAATATCTGACCTCAACAACTGAATAAAGTATATAAAGATGTCTCAGCAGCTGCCTGCTTTCATCAGTTCCATCATTTTTTCTAATCCAAGCTTGTCAAGGTACGCATTTTTATATGTGAATCATCTGCTGTTAGGGCAGATGCCTCTGCCAAAATCTCATGTCAGATTAGCCTAAGTTTTCGGACAGTCTGCCCCACCACCAGGATTCCTGATTTCCTATGCCCTTTCCTGCAAAAACTGCTGCCCCACATACCATCCAGAACTCTTTAAGAGCTTTCCGTCTGATATCCGGGGCAGCAGTGTCCTCCTAAGGTTGTTTATCCAATTTTCCGCAGATCATATCTTCTGTTCTTTCCATAAAGAATAACGGTTATCAGTAAAACAAGCACCGTCACCCCTCCCAGGAAAAGGTCGGCCGGAACCCCTGCCAACGCAAAGCGCAGTCCGATGGGAACCAGGGCCAGCAGCATTCCTCCCAGAACGGACACAAAAGTGGAAGCGCTCTGCTTTACTACCGTCGTTTCATTGTCCCAGTTGAATACCGGCATTTTCAGGTTAATGGTAATCCCCAGAACCGAAGAAAAACAGGCATAGACCAGCGGAACCAGGAATATCCAGACAGGCTTCAGGCCCCCGGTCTGGCCGGAAACCGTCAGAATCGTTCCTGCCAGCAGAATGGAAGGCACGGCAAGCGTCAGATTCACCAGCATTTTACCATCCAAAATCAAACCGGAGGGAATGGGCAGCGACCTGGGAATCCACCACTGCTTTCCTTCTATGGAAATGGAGCTTGAGGTAGTGCCCCCCATCATCACCATCAGTGACAAAAGAAAGGGGAGCATGCTTCCCAGGCTGACAGGCAGGGTGCCTCCCACCCCTTCCAACTGCAGATAGCTTTCCAGCTTATCCATCCCCGCCGCCGCAAGCCCAATCGCTGCCGCTACCATAAGTATATATCCAACCATCGTATTCATTACGTATATATTAGAGGCAAAATAACGCTTTATCTCTTTTTTGTACAAAGCGCCCAGCACGGAACGCTGCTTCAGGCTCTGCAGCCTGTAATTCTTCTTTGCCTCATGCGTACGCAGCGTACTGCTTATCTGTACATACTTCCACTGCACCAATGCGATGAACAGGAGGAAAATCCCCATGGATTTGGCCGCAAATCCGGCCAGCGCCGCCGGATTTACGCCGGTAATCCCCGCTGTATACAGACCGGTCAGCGGATACATGCCGTTTACCTGCTCTACTGCACCGCGTATCATCCCCGCCATATCCTGAAGCTCCATATTTTCCGCCCGTGAGGAAAAAAGCATGGTTACCGCCAGGATTCCCAGAGTAAAAGTCATGGACAGTAAAATAATCACCAAATTTTTATGCCGCACGCGGGAACCAATGGCCATGATTAAAGTTCCAATCAGAGACGCCGCTGTCAGGGGAACCAACGGGACAAAAAAGAGGCTGATAAACATCCGCACATAAACAACAGGGGAAGGCGCCGCCGTCAAGCCATATACCGCGCCTGCCGGCGCTATGGTAAGCGCCGACAAAAGCAGGGAGCTTAGATACATATGAAGCAAGCGGCTCATAATTATCGCCGACGGCTTCAACGGAAGGGCCGTCAGCATCTCATAATCCCCGGCGGCAAACAGCACCGGTCCCGCTTTGAACAGGGTAAAGATGAAAATAGCCATACTCGACACCGCAACCACAAAGCCGGGAACGCTGTCCTGTGCCCCGGAAACACACAGAACCCACGCTGCCCCCGCGACATAGAAGGCAAGCAGCCCCCCGCAGAATATGAAAATGCACAGCATGAAAACCAGCTTTCGTTTTTTCCTCGCATCCCTGCAATGCATGACTTCATTGATTCCGAAGTCCTTCAGCAGCTGAATCCTTAACAGACGGATACTCGTGCTAATCATGTCTGACCACCTCCATAAATACTTCCTCCAGTGATTTACCCTGTGTCAGCCCGGCAGTTTCGCCGGCAGCCACCAGCACGCCTTCCTTGATGATGGCGATTTTATTACACAGCTTTTCCGCCACATCCAGCACATGCGTGGAAAAGAAAATAGCGCTTCCCTCCTCACAAAGGGCATGCATATTCTGCTTGAGCACCACGGAGGCGGAAGGGTCCAGCCCCACAAAGGGTTCATCCAGCACCAGAAGCCGGGGCTTATGAATCAGTGCGGAGATGATGGCCAGCTTCTGCTTCATGCCGTGGGAATAAGAAGAAATCAGATCACCCAGGCTTTCCGTGATTCCGAACTGCTCCGCATATTCCCCGATCCGCTCCGTCCTTACCGCAGAAGGAACCTGAAAAATATCCGCAATAAAATCCAGATACTGAATACCGGTCAGATGTTCATACAGGTCCGGATTATCCGGTATATAAGCCAGAAGGGATTTGCATACAAGCGGCTCCTCCTTTACGGAATGCCCGTCAATGCGGATTTCCCCTTCCTCAAAATCCAGGATTCCCACTACAGCCTTAATGGTCGTGGTTTTCCCCGCGCCGTTGTGGCCTATGAAACCGTAAATATCCCCGGGCAGGATTTCCAGGTTCAGGTTGGATACGGCTTTTTTCCCGCCTTTATAGGTTTTTGAAAAATTGATGATCTCCAACATAATATTCTCCTATTCTTCCTGACAGTTCAGTTAACCAGATCGCCGCTACTCTTCCTCGCTTGGAGAAGAGATCAGCGTAAACCGCCTGATTTTCCGGCCTTCCTCCGGTTTATTGTAAATATAATCGTTGAATACCGCCCCTATTTTAGCGGTCATCTCCATAAATTCCTCATCGGTAAGAAGCAGGGTGGAGGTGGACAGGCTCAGCAAATCCTTCCTCGGGTCGTTCTCCTCCTGTGCAAAATAGCGGGAAAAGAAAGCGGCCAGAGAAAAGAGCGCCGCCTGAATCATCTGCGCCGCACCTTCCCGGCTGTACTCCCCTGCCGGATTTTTTACCAGCGCATAGGTTTTTTCCACCGTTCCCCGTATCTTACGCTCCCGCACGACCTCAATCCCACCTGCTTCATACAGTATTTTGATATGCCGGTACAGGCTGGCCGGCGGAATATCGTTCAGCTCTTCCCTGATAGAGGATACCGTGCCTTCCTCATGAAGAATCAGATACTGAACGATGCGCTGCCTTACGGGATTCATAATTATTTTCGTAAAATCCTGCTGGTTCATTGGCTCATATCCTTTCTGCTGCAGTATCAATCATTATCATAAATAGTATTATTATCATATATGAGATTGTTTTGTTATCCTGATAGTATCACTTTCGCATCACTGTGTCAAGCCATTAATACAATGATACTAGAACCCTTCTTATGGAAAAAGTACGGCCTTCCATTCCCCGGTATGCCATGGTAAAATAACAATAAAACAACTCTGAACAACACAATAATTTTCAGCACGGAGGGCTGTCTGCATAAATGACTGTATGATATGTGAAAGAATTGACTGGATTAAAGCAGGGAAAAACCCATATTTTGTAAGAGAACTTAACACAGGCTATGTGGTTATCGGCGACCATCAGCGGATAAAAGGATATACGCTCTTTCTGTGCAAAGAACACGCAACGGAGCTGCATTTCCTGGAACAAGCCTTCCGAATGGAATTTCTCCGGGAAATGTCCCTTGTGGCAGAGGCGGTTTATAATGCATTCCAGCCGGATAAATTGAATTATGAGCTTCTCGGATCCGGAACCGGACGTCACATGCATTGGCATATTTTTCCCAGAAGATCCGGAGACACCCCCACAGGAGGACCTGTCTGGAGCCTGGGCGCACATTCTGCCGTTTGTGCCAGTACGCATACCATTCGTGCTGATGCTGACATTTGGCCCGTACCTGCGTTATACTTTGACAAGAGGAGGAGATACATCATGAAAAAGAAGAAAGAACCCCTGAAATACCATGTTTTTTTCGGATTTGAAAGAATATTCCAGGCAGCGACAATGAATATGAAATTGAATTCCGGGATGTTTCCTTCCAATATCCCGGCTCCGATACCTGCGCCCTGCGCCATATCAACCTGAAATTCCGCGTTGGCGAGCGGTTGGCGGTGGTTGGTATGAACGGCTCCGGAAAAACCACCTTTATCAAGCTGCTCTGCCACCTTTACGATCCCACGGAAGGAGAAATCCTGCTCAACGGCATTGACATCAGGAAATATGATTATGAGGAATACATGAAAATCTTTTCCGTGGAAGCCTGCCTTGATGCGGCCGGGTTTGTTAACCGCCGTACCTCCATGCCTGACGGGCTGAAGACATGCCTGTATAAGGACTTTGAGGAAAACGGCGTGGAAATCTCCGGCGGTGAAGCGCAGAAAATTGCGCTGGCCAGGGCGCTTTATAAGGATGCGCCGTTCATTGTGCTGGATGAACCCACCGCCGCCCTTGACCCAATCGCAGAGTCGGAAATTTATTCAAAATTCAATGATATCGTGGGAAACAGGACTGCCATCTACATCAGCCACCGCCTGTCCTCCTGCCGGTTCTGCGATGAAATCGCCGTTTTTGAAAACGGGCAGATCGTACAGCTGGGGAGCCATGAGGAACTGGCGGCAGATACCGGGGGAAAATACCATGAGCTGTGGAATGCTCAGGCACAGTATTACAATAATTAAAACTATGACTCTGCTTCCATAAAAAAGTTGTAGTGGAACATAACCAGCAGCTCATCCGCAGCTGCGTAGGCCCTTATATTTTACCGCAAGGATCTCTTCTTTGAAACGGTTCCCTCCGCAGCCCGGACAGACCACTTGCGTATTGGCAAAAAACAGCATATTGTTGTCCACATACCCCAGTCCCTCACAATTCCCGCATCTGCCCCCGGCCGTATTAAAGGAAAAATGCTTTGCAGAAAAACCGGCGTTTACTGCGGCCTGCGTACCGGCAAAAACCGCCCGTATCTTTGTGTAAACCTCAGTATAGGTGGCCACATTCGATCGCTTCATTCTGGAAATTGACGCCTGCCCAATCTCAACCACCCGGTTAAACTGTTCTTTGCCCAGCACCCGGTTTTTCTGTGTATCCGCCCTTCCTTTAGCAAGCACCTCAAAGACCAGCGTGGATTTACCGGAACCGGAAGGCCCGGTTACGCCGACCAGGCAGCCTGTGGGGAGATCCACACAAAGCTGCTTTAAATTTCTTTTTGTTGTTTTATCTCTTCCAGCGTCCCTTCCGCCACAATTTCCCCGCCGAATTTTCCGGAACCGGGGCCGATATCCACAAGGTAATCGGCAGAGGCGATTACATCCACATCATGCTCTATCACAAGCACCGTGTTATCCAAATCCCGGAGCCTTTTAAGAATTGCCACAAGGCCGGCCGTGTCATTAGGATGCAGGCCGGCCGTAGGTTCATCCAGGATATAAATCAGCCCTGCGATCTCCGAATCCAGTGCAGCCTCTGCAGTTCCCCGCCTGACAGAGTAATCGTCTGCCTGTCCAGGGAAAGATATCCCAGCCCCACCTTAAGGAAACGGCTGATTTTGGTTTCCATATCGGTCAGATAATCCCTCACAAATTCCATCTGTTTTTCATCCAGGGACGCATGCAGCTCCCGTACCCAGGCATACAGCCTGTCCAGGGAAAAAAGAGACAGCTGCGGCAGACGGAGCCCCTGCACGGTTACACTCCTGCTCAGCTCACAAAGCCGCTCCCCTCTGCAGTCGGGACACTCCTTCACCTCAAAGTAATCCTCCAGCTGTTTTACGTCCCCGTTCTTATCCGCCAGCCGCCGCCATAATATGGGATATAAAGTCCCCGGCTCCACAGGAACCCCATAATGGGAAAATGCCTGGCGAAGCACAGAAAGCTGGAATTTCCCGTACTGCTTTTCCCAGTATTTTACCGCGCCGTCCTCCAAAGACAGCTTTTCATCCACTGTCCGTTCTTTTTTTATGGCATGAATCCTGCCCAGCTTTTCATAAACCATACGCAAATCCGTATAAATATCCGACATGGTGCCTACCGTGGAACGGGGATTCCTGTTCGCATCCGTCTGGGTAATCACTATTGCCGGGGATGCGCCCCGCACGCGTTCCACCTTCGGCTTTTGAATGCCCTGAAAGGCCATTGCTTCCAGATACTGCCTCTGGCATTCATTGTAGAGAACATCGATGAGAAGCGTGGATTTACCGGAACCGGAAAGGCCCGTGAATACCACAAGCTTATTTCTGGGGATGTCCAGCGAAATATTTTTCAGATTGCCTTCGGCGGCGCCGATAATACTGATATCTGACATTTGGTCCTCCTTGGTTGTTGAAGATTTCCTGAAGCGCTACATTCTGAAGTTACTATGATATATTTCAAGTATTACCTTCCCTCCCGGAAAGCGCCGCCATTTTTCCACTCATAAGCCTGCCCATCCTCAATGAGAAAAGATAACACAGCTCCGTCTGCACCTTTTGAAGAAAGCTGTGGCAGATAACAAAGCCTTTGCCATTGATATTCTCCGCCAGCCCATATCCCACGGTTTTAGGATCCGCCTTATATTCCGCAGGAAAAGGGAACGGAGCCGAGGATTTCGTCCGCGTAAGCGGCGGATGGAGAATATGGAAGGTTATCCCCTCTTTCTCATATTCCAGGCTCAGACACTTAGCCAGCGCCTCCACTGCGCCTTTGCTGGATGCATAGGGACTGATATTTGCAAACCCCATCACACCTACGCTGGAGCTTGTAAATACCACCCTCCCGCAATGCTGTGCCCTCATGTGAGGAAGCACCGCCCGGGACAGCCGCAGCGCGCCAAAATAGTTCACGTCAAACACTTCCTGATAAATCTCATCAGCCGTATCGGCCATGGAATCAAAGGTACACCGGCAGGCATTATGGATCGCAATATCAATGATATGAAAAGAAGCTGCGATCCGGTTCACCGTTTCGACGACGCCGCCTGCGTCCCTCATATCACAGATACAGTCAAGCAGCCTGCCGGGATACTCCTTTTTCAATTCCCGCAAATTGTCATTTTCCAGATCCAGCACTGCAACGCAGTCCCCGTTTTGAAGGAATTTCTCCGCCATAAAATACCCAATTCCCTGATTTCCCCCTGTCAAAATTATGTTTGCCATTCAGACGCCTCCCATTTCTTTGAAAAATTCCGTGATATGTTCCTCTGCTTTTTCAAGGAAAAGCTTTTTCTTAGCTTCCGTCAGTTCTCCTCCCAACAGGTATCGCTGGAAAAAAAGATAAATCGGCGCGTAATATTTCAGCGCCAGATATTCACCGTCCGCCGCCGGAATCCATTTTTTCTCAATTAATGCATTAAATATCCTTTCCTGAAACCTCAGCGGTTCTTCGAAAATCCATTTATCATATGCCTGCCTCATAGCCTCGCTGCCGCTGCGCTCCATATGCAGAAGCCTGATATAGCGATTGCAGAAATCATCCATCAGATAGTCATGGAAAAATACCTCCGCTGCCGCGCCGCCGGATATACCGCTCCCGCCCTCTCCCTGCAGCTGCGCAACTGCGTCGTCCAGCCGCTGCATCAGCCCTCCCGCAATCATTTCAAACCGATTTCCCAGCTCCTCTAAAATAGCCCTCTTATTCGTAAAATGATAATAAACAGAGCTTTCCTTAATATGTACCTGCCCACAGATATCCCTTATGGATACAGCGCTGAAGCCATACTGAGAAAAAAGCTGCAATGAAATATCCAGAATCCGTTCCTTTGTACTGTCTGCCGCCATCATTCTCCCCTCCTCTAACAACTGTTAGGTGCATTATATCTAACATTCGTTAGGCTGTCAACAAAAAGTATAACTATTCCCTTTCATTTATGACAAAATTATGATAAACTTAACCAACACCGGCGGCCGGATAATATGTGTAAATCCTATCTGCCCAAATCACCTTTTCTTCCTCTTATCAAATTAATTTATCTGTCCAGTCGGACAACATTTCATTTTATTCTTTATTTCCACTATAAATTTAAAACAAAAGAAAAAGTAAGAATCGGTTGTCCGGTGTCGGATTTTCAGTTATAATTGAATGGAAGATAGACATTTACACATGGCTTACAGGAAAAGGAGGCCGTGTGCAGCAAGAACAAAAAAAGTCTGAACCACAGACGGAGTCCAGGAATCTTCATCATGAAGATCTGGCCCTGAAGACCGCCGCGCAGTATTTTGGCGAGGAACTGATGCCTCTGCTCGGAATTACCGGCAAAGCCAAATATGTTGCCCCAACCGAACTGATAAAGCTTGAGGCGCGGCAGATGTACCAGGATTTCAACTATGTATCGGCAGATAATACCTGGATCCATCTGGAATTTGAAAGTGATTCCATCACAACAGAGGATCTCAGACGCTTCTGGAGGCAAAAGAAAAGCAGGGAGTTCCTCTTGAGAAAGAGGATTTGGTCCCGCTGCTTTTAAGCCCTCTGATGTCCGGACGTCTGACGATTGGAGAAAGAATCGTAAAAAGCCTGCATTTTCTCCAATCCGCTTCAAATGCCGTAACGAAAACGGAACTGGAAAAAATGCAGGCCGTAATGTATACGTTAGCGCTTAAATTCTTAAGCAAAAAGGATTTAGGCAAAGTAAAGGAGATGATATTTATGACTGAACTGGGACAAATGCTGGTCGATGATGGAATTGAAATAGGGCTGAAAAGAGGACTCTCCCAAGGGGAAAGAAAGATTGTTTCCCTTATAAGAAAGAAGTTTTCAAAAGGCCTCACCATTTCCGCCATATCCGAAGAATTGGAACTGGACAGCACTTACGTCAAAAAAGTAATATCCCTGATATCCGAAGATGCCTCAAGAAACGATCTGGAAATAGCCGAAATCCTCATCAGCCAGAACTGATGAAACAAGAACGTCAAACAGCGGCTGCCCGCATGGACAGCCGCCGTTTTCCATAATACCAGTCATTCTTTTATGCCCGCCCTATTCTTCTCCGCTCACAGTATCATAAGGCCAATCCATAATTCCTCCAAAATCATAAATCTGCGTATATCCTGCCTCCACCAGCTTTTTCGCCGCCTGGGCGCTGCGGTTGCCGCTCCTGCAGTATACCAGGATCTCATTATCTGTATCCGGCAGCAGCTCCGGCTTACCGTTTCCGATGGTTTCATTAGGAATCAGGATAGCCCCCGGGATATGGCTTTCATCGTATTCTGCCTGTGTCCTCACATCCAGAATGATAATATCATCTCCCGAATCCATCCTCTTCTTTGCATCCTCTGCTGATATTTTATGATATTCCGCCCGCATTGTATCCTCCTGTTCTGTCTGCCCACTCCCACCCGGCAGCGCGCCCTGTCCTGCTTCCATACCCTGTTCTGCCTGCATGCCCTCCGCCATTTGCTGCGTTTCCACCGTTCCGCTCTGCTTCCCGGCAGCTGCGCATGCAGTAAGCGTCCCTGCAATCACACCTGCTGTTATAATACCCGCCAGCCTTTTTTTCATTCTTTTCTTCATGCATATCCTCCGTTTGCTGCACCAGTTAACCTGTTATACTGTAATTATATTAATTACAGTTATATTTGTCAACCCTTTCTTTTTCCAGGCAAAACTATAAGTAACAGTTCAGCCTTCGGCTGAACTGTTACTGCATCCGCCCATTATAAGTCGCCTTCGGCGAGGGGCGGATACTGCTGCCACCACGTTTTCGCACGGTTTGCGCAGTAAATGCGCAAATCTGCCTGAACTGTTACAACTATAACCATATTTCCGTAACTTTTCCATTCCTTCACAGTTATTGCCAAAAATGATATACTTCAGACAGAAACCTGCTGCTGCAAAATATTTTTAACTGGCCCTTTTTAATATTACTTTCATTATTCCCATGCATAATTAAAAAATAAGCATATACATCTGACACCATTAATTAAAAAAAGGAGGCTCTCATGCGTTTACTGGTTGCAGAAGACGAAAAGGATCTGAACGATGTCATCACAAAAACTCTGATTAAAAACCACTACTCTGTGGATTCCTGCCAAAACGGCCGGGAAGCCCTTGACTGCCTGGCCATGGCTGAATACGACGCCATAATTCTGGATATCATGATGCCCGGGATAAACGGGCTGGAAGTGCTGAAGAAGCTGCGAAGCGCAGGAAATAAAACCCCCGTGCTCCTGCTGACCGCGCTGGACAGCGTGCCCGACCGTGTAGCCGGACTGGATGGCGGCGCGGATGATTACCTGGTAAAACCCTTTGCCTTCGAAGAGCTGCTGGCGCGCATCCGTGCCATGTTGCGCCGTGAAGGCGGCCGACCGGACAACTGCTACCGGATTGCCGACCTTGTTGTGGACTGTGATGCCAGGACCGCGGCCCGCGGCAGCGTGCAGATCACCCTATCCTCCAAAGAATTCTCCATCCTTGAATATCTGATCTGCAATCAGGGCATTGTCCTGACCCGAGAAAAAATAGAACAGCATATATGGAATTACGATTACGAAGGCGGCTCCAACGTAGTGGATGTCTACATCCGCTATCTGCGCAAAAAAATAGACGACGGCTTCTCCCCCAAGCTCATCCATACGGTCCGGGGCGTGGGCTACGTACTGAAGGAAGCTTAAAACGAAGCCGCCAGCGAAAGGGATACGATGAAAAATTTATCCATAAAGTTTAAAATCACACTCTGGTATACCGTCTTCATGACCATCCTCATAATCGTCATACTCTGGCTTCTTTTTTCCATCAGCAGCAGCCAGGTGCTTTCCAATGCCCAGCTTCGGCTGAAGGATACGGTAACCAGAAGCTTTCATGAAATAGAATATGAGGACGGCGTCCTTGAATTTGACAAGGATATTAATTTCCTGGGAGAAGGCATCTATATTTCCGTTTACAGCGCGCAGGGCGCTCTGCTGTATGGCCGGACGCCTTCTTTATTCCACGGTGCCCCCATGCTTATCATGGATGAAATCCAGCAGGTGACCTCCGGCCAGAATCTCTGGTATGTCTACGATTACTGCCAGAAAATTGACGGCTACGGCAATCTGTGGGTACGCGGCATCGCCTCCCAGACACAGACGGATGCCGCCCTCCATATCCTGGTGCGGCTGGCGCTTATTTTCCTGCCGTTTTTCGTTCTCTGCATCGCGGCGGGCGGCTACCTGATCATCCGCAAAACCCTTGCCCCCCTGGCCGACATGACTGAGACTGCCCGGCAGATCAGCGAAGGGAACGACCTCTCCCGAAGGATAAGGGTAGGGGAAGGAAAGGATGAGGTCCACAAAATGGCCCATACCTTCGACCGTATGATGGATAAGCTCCAGGCCTCCTTTGAAAATGAAAAACAGTTTACCTCGGATGTCTCCCACGAGCTCCGCACCCCCGTAGCCGTCATCCTCTCCCAATGCGAATATGCCTCCCGGGAAGATACCACCCCTGAGGAAACCAGAGGCTGCATCCGGGCCATAACGAACCAGGCCCGCAAAATGTCCAACCTGATTTCCCAGCTCCTCACCCTGGCCCGCGCAGACAGCGGAAAGCAGCAGCTTCATCCCGAAATCCTGAACCTGAGCGAGCTGGCCGAAATCATAACGGAAGAACAGCGCAGCCTTGCTGCTGCAAGAAACATCACGCTGGAAACCGATATCCAGCCCGATATCCTGTTTTGCGGAGATGAAACCATGATGATGCGCCTTTTTATCAATCTGATTTCCAACAGCATCACCTATGGACGGCAGAACGGCCATACGCTCATTACCCTTTCCTCCGGCAGCGGATACATTACCGGCTCTGTTGCCGATGACGGAATCGGCATTGAAAAGGATAAGCTGGATAAAATATGGAACCGTTTTTATCAGGTAGATTCCGCCAGAAGCTCCGGGGAACGGCAGGGTTCCGGCCTGGGGCTTCCCATGGTCAAATGGATCACGCAGGCTCACAAGGGCACAATTTCCGTGGAAAGCAGTCCCGGAGAAGGCACCCGATTCACGTTTACATTTCCCGCGCAGCCAAAAAATGCGGAAAAGTAACGGCTTCCCATAGCCGAACAGACAGGTCACAGCGGTACTCTCCCCGAAGAATTTCCTCCTCCACGTTCCTGCGCTGCCACTCATACCAGTCGGGAATCCTCTGTGTTTCCTCTCCCCGCAGCAGCTGCCCGTACTCGTCCATTTCCCACTCCTTCCCACAGGCGGAACAGCGCAGCACACAGCCGCAGCTCTCCATACGAAAAGACGTTTTGCAGGCCCGGCACTGATAAAGCGCCATATGAAGCCCTTCCGCCCGGTTTTTATAACGGATGGCAATCCCCTTTTCCTTCTGCCAGCGGTATTCGTCATACTGTAATTTTTCCTCTATTTTCTGCTGAACCTCCTCATCCCCGGCCCTCTCCAGCTCCTGTGCCGTGTAAATACAGGTAAGCCTGGCCTCCATGGGCACCGTCCTTATGTGCTCTTCGTCCCAGAAGGGGCCGGCAAGATAGCTTCCGTGAACCGACAGCGTCACCACCGGCGCCTTCATCAGTTTGGCCAGCTTCCCCATATTTCCCGGAATCCTGGAGGTGGTTCCCACATTGGAATGTCTGGATTCCGGAAAAACAGCAACAATCTGCTTTTTGTTATGTAAAGCGTAATAGATGTTTTTTACTACCGCCACATCGGAAACATATCTTCTCTTTCCAATACAGCCGATACTCCGGTACAGCCATTCGCCAAAGGCCGCGAAGCCCTCCATATCCGATACATAATTCGCACGGTGAGGGAACAGTACCAGCGGCGCAATATAATAATCGGAAAAACCCTGATGCGTAGAAAGCACAAGATAGGGCGGCCGGATATGCTCCATATTTTCTTTCTCAATTTTCAGCCTGAACCTCCTGGTCATCAGCCAGGAGGCGCCCCAAATGAGCGGCACCAGAAACGGATACTGCTTTACGGGCTTCTTATTCATGTCAAACGGTTTCCAGTTTTGCTTTTTATTATGAAGCATGATTACTCCTTTGTTATATCCTTGCCATGCGTCCCCGGTACCAGCCTATGGCATACGGGGCCAAAGCTCTGCGCCGTCGATTTTTCCATTCCAATACATCTGAAAAATGTAACAGGTCATTGTTCTATTTTAACATACGCCTGTAAATAAATATACTATCTCAAAAAACAGCCGATTTAAAACAAAGTAATTCTATATCCCTCTGCCTTCACATACAAATTACTAATTAATATCGATACTTTTTCCCAGGAGAACATCTCATGAACAACATCAAATACAGCATCTGCAGCAACCCTGACTGCATTCCGGTAATACACTCCAACTGGTATCCTCCCATCGCCGTTCAGGAAAAAAATCCGCAGTACGCCCAGTTACTCATGCCTGACCTCGCCTCTGCCGCCAGTGAAATGACCACCGTGCACACCTATCTGTACCAGTCCTGGACTATCGAAAATGATTATGAAACCATTCGCTGCGTCATAAAACGCCTGGCCGCGGTGGAACAGCACCACTATGCCATCATCGGCCAGCTGATTGCGCTTCTTGGCGGCGAACCGGAATGCCGTTCCACAATGAACAACTCCTACTGGTGCGGAAATATGATAAACTACAGCTGCGACCTTCGCACCCTTCTTTCCAATAACGCCAAATCAGAGTGTTTTGCCGCTCAGGCATATGCAGAACAGTCGCAGGAAATCAAGGATCCCTGCGTTTCAAAAATGCTCGCGCGCCTGTCGCTTGATGAAGAACTTCACGTTCAAATATTCAATGATTTTTTGCAGCAGATTTAATTGTCCATCCCTTTTCTGCAGGCTGCGGTTAAACAATAATTTTTTATTCTTTTTAATTTTCCTTTAATCTTGACATTATAAGATTAGTTTAACAAAAGGGAAAATAAGAAAGGAGTTCATTATGAAAAAACATTTATTTCTACTGCCTTGTATGTTTGGAATATCAGCAGTCCTGCTCACAGCCTGCACAGGCCGGGACAACGAAAATACAGTAACCCAGGAAATCACCACCACCCAGGAAACATTGGCGGCAGACGCTTCCGGCTCCACCGTTTCAGTCACGGAAAAGCAAAACAGCGATACGCCGCTTCCTGCTGCAGGAGACAGTGTTCCCATAGCCGACAGCGGAATAAAGGCCGCAGCAGCCGCAGACGGAGGTACCGAAGGCCAGGCTGCTTATATCAGTGAAGAGGATGCCAAAAAAATTGCCCTGGAGCATGCCGGCCTTAAGGAAGAGGATATTTCCTATTTCAAAATAAAACTGGATACCGATCACGGCGTTACAGAGTATGAGGTTGAATTTGTTTCAGGGAATACGGAGTACGATTACGACATTGACGCTGTTACCGGCGCAATCCGCAGCTTTGATTTTGAAACCCATAACGGGCATTCCGCCAGTTCTTCCGCATCTGGCGAAAACGCCGCCCTCCCGGCCGGCTCCATAAGCGAAGCCGACGCCAAGAAAATTGCGTTGGAAAAGGTGCCCGGCGCCACGGACAGCAACCTGCGCATCAAGACGGATTATGATGACGGAATAATGAAATATGAAGTGAAAATCGTCTACAATGAAATGAAATATGAATTTGATATTGATGCGGCAACCGGAACCATCCTGGAATGGGAATCCGAATCAGTGTACGACTGATAAGGCTTTGCAGAGGATAACCGGCACCACAATCACTGACTCCAACGGAGCCGGCCCCTGCAAGGACCCGGCTCCACATTTTTTTCTGCAAAACCAGTTTTATTTTTCCGGAGAAATAATGTATTTCCCCTTAGCACGAATTTCAGGCTTGCTCAGAATATCCTCCAGACGATCCAGCCCACACACCTCAGAAACCATGCTGCTCACATCAAGACGTCCGGAATCAATAAGTTCCAGTGCCCGCTTCTGGGTATAAGGATTGATATAGGATGCCTTCAGCACCAGCTCTTTCTGAAAAATCTGAAACGGTTTAATCGCTATTGTGTCTTCCGGCTTTGTCAGCCCGAACATCATTACCACCGCTTTATTCCCGGCAATTTCAATTGCCTGTTCCATGGTGAAGGGCCTTCCCACACATTCAATCACCGTATTAATCCAGGTCATTCCCGCAGCCGTCAGCGCGTCCTTTACATTCTCATGCAGCGGATCGATGCACAGATCCGCGCCCAGCCTTCCTGCCACCTCACGCTTTCCTTCCACAGGCTCCAGCAGCGCTACTCTGGCTGCCCCGGCCAGCTTTGCCAGCTGCACCATAAGAAGCCCTATCATGCCGCCTCCGATAACCACCACATGATGTCCCGGCCTGATTTCACACATATCCAGACCATGCAGGCAGCATGCCGCCGGCTCCGCCATGGCGCCCTGCTCAAAAGAGGTATTTTCCCCCAGCCGGTAGACCTGACGGCAATTCACCGCACAGTACTCCGCAAAGCCGCCATTTACGGTCGTTCCGTAGCCAATCATATGCCCATAAAAAACCGCACTTTTCATTCCCGCTCCCCTCTGCGCCCCCGGCGCGCTATCCTTTTCTCCACCGGCCTTTCAAAGACCGCCAGTTTCCAAAACCTTTACCAACGTGCCGTCCTCATCCAGCACCACCTTCATTCCTTCCGCCAGTCCGCGTTCCTCCAGGAGCTTTTCCTCCATCAGCATGGCAAAAACTTTGTCTTTGCACCGGCTGCCATCTCCATTTTCCGGCAGCTCCTTCAGGAATACCCGGCAGGCCGCCGGCCTGCCCTCCGGCCGTTCCTCACAGCCAAAATCCGGCTCTTCAATCCGGCAGATCACGGCCCGGTTGTTCTTCATGAAAATCTGATCTTTCAGAAAATTGACCAGCTTTTCATTGACGGTGTCGTTCACCCGAACCGCTTCCAGACCTTCTCCCAGAAGTTCAGGACATTCCCCGCAAATATCGATCCCAAGGATCCTGTGCCTGCGAATCAGGATTTGGAGAATTCCCTCCAGCATGGCCAGACTCATATTTCCCTGATCCCAGTCCGTAATCTCCTCCTTTGGTGAAAGCACATCCTTATCAATGGATATAAAAACAGGGAGCCGCACATGCGCCTGAGCAAATGCCCGCCAGTTTTTCCCCATACCAAGCGAATCCGTAGTAAAACAAACCAG
Organism: Eisenbergiella porci; assembly: GCF_009696275.1. Taxonomy (GTDB): domain Bacteria; phylum Bacillota; class Clostridia; order Lachnospirales; family Lachnospiraceae; genus Eisenbergiella; species Eisenbergiella porci. The sequence continues at coordinate 166,532 of NZ_VUMI01000004.1, read as the reverse complement.
CCTGTCGCGGTATGCTTCATCAATATGGTCCAGATAATGCTTATCCGCGCCGATTATGACCGCTTTCCGGACAAAAGGATTTTCATCCAGCACATCCTTCACCCAGGAACCGCAGCTGAGCAGCTCCCCAAACCGGGAAGGCTGCATATCCGTATGATGATCAAACAGGACCAGCACGAAATCCTCCCGTATCCTGTCCGTCCAGAACTTGCTCACATAATGATAATTTCCGGAATCAATAAAATGCAGCCCATAAGGAGACAGCCTGGCAATCCGCTCCCGGATGGCCTTTCCCGCATTTTCATCGCAGTACCCGTTCACACCCTCCAGATCCGTCAGATCAATCCAACAATGCGGCTCCTTTTTATAGAAGCTTTCCTGCTCATACACATGGGTAAAATTCATCAATACAACCGGCGTTGTGTCCGGCGCTTTTTTCTCCATACTTTTCCCTCCCCGGATGGCGCTGCCAGGCTGAATGGGGGAATTTGGCACTAAACCATTTTGTTGAAAATCTCCACATCCACTGCATTATCCTGCCTGGCCACAATGGTGGTGCAGACCGCATCCCCTGTAATGTTGACCGCTGTCCTGGTCATATCCAGAATTCTGTCAATCCCCATAATCAGGCCGATTGCCTCCACCGGCAGACCTACGGAATTAAAAACCATGGACAGTGTAATCAGCCCCACGCTTGGCACGCCCGCCGTACCGATGGACGCCAGCGTGGCCGTAGCGATTACCGTCAGGAAATCTGCTGCGCTCAGCTGGATATGGAAGGCCTGCGCAGCAAACACCACCGCCACTCCCTGCATGATAGCCGTGCCGTCCATATTGATGGTGGCCCCAAGCGGAATCGTGAAGGAAGAAATCTTTTTGCTCACGCCCATCTTCCGGTGAAGCGTATCGATGGAAAGCGGGATGGTGGCATTGGAGGTCGCCGTGGAAAAGGCAAACGCCATAACCGGAGCGAATTTTTTCAAAAAACGCACCGGGCTGAGGCCGGTAAACAGCTTCAGCAGCACCTGGTAAACCACAAGCCCCTGCAGCGCCAGGGCGAGAAACACAGCCAGCATATATTTCAGCAACGGCAAAAAGGCATCCAGCCCCAGCCCGGCAAAGGTTCTGGCAATCAGGCAGAATACTCCCACCGGAGCCAGCTTCATCACCCCCATGGTCATATCCATCATTATATCATTAAACTGGCTGAAAAAGGAAGAAACCGTATCCGCTTTTTCTCCCCTGTGCGCAAGAATCACGCCGATTATCAGCGCAAACAGAATGATAGGCAGCATCTCCCCGCTTGCCAGCGCCCCCAGCGGATTGGTTGGGATAATTTGAAGCAGGGTATCCGCCATGCTCAGCTTTTCCCCCACAGCAGTTTCCGTTGTCTCTATCCTCCCCATATCCAGCCCTGTCCCCGGATTGATCAGGCTTGCCAGCAATATGGCTACCGTAATGGCGATAGCCGTGGTCAACAGATAAAAAGCAATGGTCTTCATACCGACCTTTCCCAGCCGCCTGGTATCTCCAATTGCCATGCTGCCGCAGACAAGGGAGCAGAAAACCAGCGGAACCACCAGCATCTGCATCAGCCGGATAAACCCCTGCCCTATCACATAAAAAATACCGTTGACAATCACCTCATCCCTCACATACCCCTGAGGCGCCCAAAGATTCAACGCCAGCCCCACAGCCGCCCCTAAAATCAATGCTATAAATATAATGGTTGTCAGATTCCGTTTCTTTTTCTTCATCGATCCTCTTCCTTTTGCAACCGTCCCGATTACGGAACGGTTACTTCTGTTTACAGTGTTGTCACAGCCGCCCGGCATCCTCACCGCCGCATTTTATTCATATAGGCACGAAGCGCCTCTTCCCAGGATACCGGAAGCTCAATGTCATCCAGGCGCAGCATCAGATTATCCAGCACCGCATAAGACGGATGACCGTTTTCCCCGGCGCTGTCCGCCTTCAGGATTTCCGTATTTTTCCCTGCAAGCGTAAGGATGCGCCTGGCAAATTCATACCGGCTGCACACACCGCCGCAGACCGCATGGTACAGACCATAGGCATCCTTTTCCAGCAGCCGGTAAATCACCTTTGCCACCTCATCCGCGCTTGTAGGCGCTCCCAGCTGATCCCCGGGCACCCTTATGCAGCTTTCCGTTTCCGCTCTCCGCAACAGCTGCGTCACAAAATTTTCCCCGTCTCCGTAAACCCAGGAGCTGCGGATAATCAGGAATTTGGGCGCAATGGTTTTTACAAACTCCTCTCCGGCCAGCTTTGATTTCCCATATACCGTTACCGGCATGGGCGTTGAAAATTCGTTATAAGGCTCCGAAGCCCTCCCGTCAAAAATATCATCTGTGGATATCTGCACCAGCTCCGCGTGCACGCTTCTGGCGGCAACACTCAAATTCCGCGCGCCGACGGCATTTACCTTATAGGCCAGATCGCTGTTCTCCTCACAGAACGCCGGACCGCAGATTCCGGCACAGTTAATGACACAATCCGGCCTGTACATTTCGGCATAGTTCCTCACAGCGTCCATATCCGTGATATCCACCTCGTCAATATCCGTAAGAAGCACATCCAGCTCTGTTGTATCAAGCATCCTGGCAAAAGCGCTTCCCACCTGCCCCTGTGCCCCCGTTATCCATATTCTCTCATGTTGCAGCAGCATATCAATCCTCCTAGTTTTGCGGAGCAAAATGCGAGCCCTCTGGCGAGCAGAGGATTTTCCTCCTAGTTTTGCGGAGCAAAATGCGAGCCCTCTGGCGAGCAGAGGATTTTCCTCCTGGTTTTGCGGAGCAAAATGCGAGCCCTCTGGCAAGCAGAGGATTTTCCTTTTTGCTTTGCTCCGGCATGAAAAGACTCAGGCGTATTTTATCGTCTGAGTCCGTATCTTCCTGAAACACTTTTATCGTGAGCACAGATTTGATGGCCTTCCTGACCGCTTTATCACAGCATAAACGCTCACTATAAAAGTTTTTTGAAAGTTTATTATAAAAACCGGAAGCCAAACCGTCAACAGAAATCCAAAAAATTTTTCTGATAAAAATTTATCTACATCTGTTTCTAGTATTCTGCCGTTTTACATAAATTATCCAGTATCCCGGCATCTCAGGTCACTTCTGGCTTTTTTCACCGAAAAACTTATCCCAATTATTCAATTTCCCTAATTTCATATCGTAATATCCAGAGCTTTTATTTTCGTGTTACTGTTTCTGCTCTCATGTTGCCATTTGCAGAACTACCCTGTATACTGACATTACATTTACAAAAAAGCTGCGTGTATTGTTCCGCCTGCTACCTCTACTACAAAAAAGGCCGTTGTATACGGCGGAACAAATTTTCATCAATTATGTACCAGCAAGGGAGGAATTTCTATGCTTTATTTGAATGAAAATGACATTCTTATCCGGGAAATGCGGGAACCGGATCCTCAAATCTTCAGTGATGAAGAAATCAAACAGGGCTGGCATGCCTCCCCGGATAAATACAAAATGCGTATTGCCGATCAGGAAAAAGGGGACTGCCTCGCTCTGACAGCCGAATATAAGGGCGCTCCCGCAGGCTATATCAATGTCTACTGGAATCCGCCTGCCGGCGCTTTTGCAAACAGGAACATACCGGAAATTGTTGACTTCGGCGTCCTGGAAAAATACCGCTGCCGCGGGATCGGCCGCCGCCTGATGGACATTGCGGAAAAGCTCGCCAAAACCCGTTCGGATACCGTATGTCTGGGTGTGGGCCTCCATTCCGGCTATGGCAGCGCACAGCGCATGTATGTAAAAAGAGGTTATGTTCCTGACGGCACCGGCGTGTGGTATCAGAATCAAATCTGTGTGCCTTACGGTAATTGCTGCAATAATGATGATTTGGTTCTTTATCTTTCTAAAACATTAGAATAGCTGCCAAAAAACGTTACATAAATCCTTATGTCCGTTCCCACAGACGCGCCGATACCCTGTCAGAATCCCTGAAACAGGAAATACAAAGCTATCTGGATATCGATTTGAATGATTGGATTACCGCCCAAGGAGAAACAACATGATAGAAAAAAACATAAACAGTACCAAAATACTGGAACAAAATAAAAACAGCTGGGATGCTATGGCTGACTCCTGGTTTGGAAGCACAGCCCTTCCCAGCTACGGCCGCCTTGTCCCTTCAGAGGAAGAGCTGCAGTTATTTCCTGCCCTTACCGGAAAAAAAGTTCTTGATATCGGCTGCGGAAGCGGCCATTCCCTGAAATGGTGCAAAGAACATGGAGCCGAAGAAATATGGGGTCTTGACATGTCCACCAGACAGCTTGAAAATGCCCGTACCTATCTGACACAGTCAGGATATGAGCCTCACCTTATCAACGCGCCCATGGAATCTGACTGCGATCTTCCCACAGACTATTTTGACGTGGTCTATTCTATTTATGCCCTGGGATGGACTGTGGATTTGAATACTACCATAGACAGGATTTCCTGTTATTTGAAGAGGGGCGGCATTCTCATTTTTTCATGGGATCATCCGCTTATGCGCTGCATCGATGCGGAGGGGGAAAAGCTGGTACTAAATGGCTCATATCTTGATGAAAATCCTTTTTCCTATATCCAGCGCGGAAATCCTGTCACCATTCATAACCATAAGATGTCCGGCTGGATCAATGCCCTGGCTGGTGCCGGCTTTAAGGTGGAAAAACTTGTTGAGGAAACAGACGCCGAAACCCTTTCCCAGGAATATGAATTTTCGGATTCCTACTATTCGCCTTTCAGGGCAAAGAAAATGCCGCTCTCTTTTATTATAAAAGCGGTGAAACTGTAACCCCGCTTCACCCCTCACTGCAACCGCCAAACGGACAGCCTGGAACGCATATTCTTCCTTCTAAAAACAAATCAAAAATGGCCGGGATCCTTCCTTTCTCCGGCCATTTCTCTCTATTCCATTATGCAGGCATCCCCCATTTGATAAGCACCTACAGGATTATACGACAAGATTACACATATCCCAGCCTGGACAGAATATTCTTCGGCTGATCAATAAAAACCATATCCGCATTGTCATCCAGATAATGGCTCCGCTGATGTATAATCACAAGATATTTTCCCTGGAAATATTTGATATAGTGGGAAAATACCTCCGAATTCAGATTGGTTCCCAGCAGCAGCAGAACCTCCGCCCGGTTAATCTCCTCCACCGCCTGCGTTACCAGCTGACTGTCGGCCATTTCCCGGAAGAAAAACAAACCGGGGCGAATGGGAATCTGACAGTCCTCGCATACAGGAATCCCATGCGCCTGTTTGATATACTCCACAGGATACTCCCTGCCGCACCGTTGGCAGATATTATGGTAAATACTTCCGTGCAGCTCTATCACATTTTTACAACCGGACCTCTGGCACAACTCATAAATATTGCTTGTAATAATACACTGAAGCTTCCCATCCTGCTCCATCTTTTCAAGCACAGCCTCTGATTCCGTAGGCTCCGGGCCGCCGTTCAGCATCTCCTGCTTATAGAAATCGAAAAACAGCTTCGGCCGCGTATTATAAAACGCACTGGTAAAAATCTCTTCCGGCGAATATCCGTATTTCTTTTCAATATCATACGCTTTGTCCGGATTTTTTACTCCGATATATCCCCCTTCTTCCATCATTCCCGATCCGCACAGGGCTACCGTACAGCTGCTTTCATCCAGGATTCTGCGCAAAGTGGCTATTCTTTCCTCCATCTATTACCTCCTCCTCTGGCTTCTCCGCCAGTTTTTCTCAGCATAATCTGTTTGCAGCAGTTCAGCTCTCCATACTGCTGCGACTGTTTCTATTATACTATTATTTCCCGTATTTTTCTATGGATTACACAGTAAAAGAAAAAACTGCCAGCCCCGGAAAAAACTCCCGGAAATGGCAGCTTCTTTATTATAATTCAAACAGGTTGCATACCGTCCGGAACATTTCATCAATTCCAATGCTTCCGTCCGTTACCAGGCAGGCATACCCTCTCTGCTTTGCATCCGCATGCACCGCTTCCGCAAAAAGCGCGTCTCTCTCCATCCAGTTTTCAAAAGCCTTTTTCTTATCTGTACAGCCCTCTAAAATATAGGGAACCCAGGGCCTCTGGCTGTAAAAATGGTACTGGAAATCCTTCACCGGAACAATATTGATATAATGCTTTTTATCCACTCCCACAGCAGAAACGAGCTCCGGCAAAAATGCCGCTCCTTCCGTTATGATTTTCTTTTTCTCTGGAAAAGTGCTCAAAGCTTCCCATATATATGTAAAAATCTCTCTGTAGATTTCCAGCTCCTCCTCCGTCTGTAACCGGGGGCTGCGCATCCAGGTTTCCTCCGGGGACATCTGCATGGCCCTTTCAGAAAGCGGCTTCCCATCCTCCTGCGCCTTTTTCATATACTGTTCCAGATAATCGTCCACCTTAAAGTAGATAAAATCATACTTTTCGGCAATCATTTCCGCTATGGTGCTCTTGCCGCTGCAAGGAGAGCCTCCGATAATATATAATCCTTCCATATACCTCTTTCCCTTCCGGAAAATCAGGCCACCGCCGTTTCCGTTTAAATCAGATGATTTTTATCTCCGCCTTTTTCCTGGCAGGCAGGTAACGGTAATTCTGACGGTCGGGATAGCCTGCCAGCAGCGTCCCGTATACTTCATAGCCCTCCGGAATTTCCAGGACCATGCGGCATTCCGGAATGAGATTCAGGAAACGGGTAAGATAGCCGCCCCAGCAAGTGCCGATCCCCTCAGCCTGGAGCAGCAGCTCTGCCGAAGTCAGGGCTATTGCCGTATCCTGCGCGGGATTTATGGAATTTCTCCGGCATATTCCGATGATAATAACCGCATTTTCCCCCATTACCGGATTATTACCATTGGCATATTCTGAAATCAATTCCATTGAGACCTGGTTTTCCCTGCAATATTCCAGAATCCAGTCCATGATGCACTGCCTGATTTCCTCACTCTCCAGAATTATCCACCGGACCGGATGCTCATTCTTGGCGCTGGGCGCATTCTCCGCCGCATCCAGCGCAGCCCGCAGGATATCCCCGGGAACTTTTTTCTTTAAAAACCTGCGGTAGGAACGGCGCTGGTATATCAGCTGTTTTACCGTTGTACTGCAGTCCTCCGGCAAAGGCTGGGTCTTTTCCGCCACAGCGGGCCGGGAATCATAAGTTATTGCTTCCGCCGGGCAAATCGCCGCGCAATGCATACAGGCAATACACTTTTTCCCGGTATTTTCCGCCTTTCCCTCCTGGTTCAGCCGCAGTACCGTAAATGGGCATACCCGCGTACACTGCCCGCAGCCCGTACATTTTGACGAGTCTATAAAAATCATGCTTCTTCCCCATCTTTCTGCTTGGTCCCGGCATCATAATCCCACTGTCCGGGCAGCCTCAGCTTTTCCATATAAGGAAAGCCTTTATCAAACGCTTCCGTGTCCTCTTCGGTCAGGCTCTCAAACACCTCCGCTTCAAAAAACCTTCCCGGCATGCTGCGCAGGCCTCCGGGCACCAGCTCAATTCCCATAAATGCGTCAAAATTTTTACCTTCCGCGGTGGTAATCTCATAATGATCACAGGTTTGAAAACCAAATTTAGGATAATAGCCCGGTTCCCCAAAAATCACAATTCCCGGATATCCTTCCTCTCTGGCAAGCTGCATTGTCGTATTCAAAAGCAGGCCGCCAATCCCCATATTCTGCATTGCCGGATCAACGCAAAGCGGCCCGAAGCAAAGCACCTCATTACTGCTCCCCTCCGCGCCCTCGATCCTGGCAGCGGAATACATGATGGTTCCCACAATTTTGCCGTCTGACACGGCAACCCTGCTCAGTTCCGGGATATACGCCTTGTCAGAACGCAGCCGGTGGACAAGATAATGCTCATTGCAGCCCGGAAAATGCAGATTCCAGAACGCTTTTTTAGTCATATATTCCGTCTCCCAATACTCCTCCGGGAGCTCCTGTCTGATGATAATTTCCATACACTTTCTCTTTTCTTTTTTATTTCCGCGATCAACGAGCCAACGTGATGCACTCGTACATCCCTTTGACGGCTGCCGCGAGAGTCAAATACCGCCGTTCACGACGTTTCAAATTTGATGTCCCATAGCTTGGAGGAATTTGACTTATGAGGAGGAATTGGAGGCGGCGGCTGCCGTGGAGGCCGCGACGGCTGCGCACATGGCTGCCTGCTGTGCCACAATCATGGAAATCGTCCCGTTGATCGCAGCGGTCTCCAGGCCGTCTGTCTTTACATACTCTCCCTGTACCAGCATTCCCGTATACATCAGCCGCTGTTTTCTCCCGATGCTCCAGTTGCCCAGTCCCTTCTGCTTTGCCAGAAAATCATCCGTATCCGTCATTTCCGTCACGATTTCCATCAAATCGCTTTCCGACAGTGCCAGCACACCAAGCGTCGGCAGCTCATAATCCGTTCCGTATTTGTATCCCCGTTCCTTCAGCCGGTCATAGAGCAGCAGCGTCCGGCTGCATTTTTCTTCCGCCCTTCCGTCTCCCAGCGCAAGAACATGACTCAGCGACTGAACCGCATTTCCTGAAAAAAACTGCGGCTTCAAAAGCTCATAGCACCTCTGCGCTTCCGATAGCAATGTACTGTCATCCCTCTCCGATAGTGAAAGCAGCGCGGCAAAGGAGCTGTCCTCCGAGGAGGTAAGCAGCGGATGCTCTGATTTCATTTCCTTATATAACGCGCGGGTTCGTTTTACTATATGTTCATAATCAAAAGGCTCGGCCATCTGCGCAATTACCATCGCCGTCAGAGGCAGATAAGCAGAACCGAAAAACTCCTCCTTCAGCATCCCATATACCTTCAGCGCATTCGAAATCGTACTTTCCGGATTCCCTGATACTGCCATCAAGGATGCGATTGGCAGTCTGGCAGTGCTTCGGAAATTGGAAAACATGCCCGTATGCTGCCTGAGCAGCTCTGTACATGCCTTCAGCTGCCCACCGTCCGCCTCCTTGCCGTTCATAGTGAAAATCGCCGCGCAAAGAGGATACATATAGGTGCTTTCCCAGCTGAATTCCTTCCTGATTACTTCTTTATTTTTTATGAATTGTCGGCATCTGTTTTCTGTACTTTCCTTCATTTCCTCTCCTTTATGCACGCCGGAGCATATGCATGCCAGGCATGCATAAAAATGCCATGCATGCAGAAAAATGCCGCCGGGCGGTTACTGTTTTTCATAAATAAGTTCTGTCATACCGCCATACCGCTCTGTCCCTGTCAGCTTCAGCTTTCTTTGCCGGCCTCCGCCTCCAAATAAACGGATACCATCACCCAGCAGCACAGGCAGCACGGTAATCCTGTACTGATCTACCAGGTCCGCTTCCACGAACTGCTTCACCAAATCAGCGCCTCCGCAGAGCCAGATATCCTTCCCTTTCTGTTCTCTCAGCCGTCGGACAAGCTCTTCAGGTCCTTTATCTGTAAAATGTATTTCCTCCTCATCCTGCTCACTGCGATGTGTGAATACATATGTCTGCATTCCCGCATATGCCCAGTTATCCGGCGAAAGCTCCGTCCTTATCTGATGATAGGTGGTATATCCCATCAGGACGGTATCCACTGTCTGAACAAAATCCGGGTAGCTGCTCTCCTCCAGGCTCCCCGTATCATCCTCCTCCATCCAGCCCACACCGCCGTTTTTGTCCGCGATATATCCGTCCAGACTCATTCCAAGATACAAAACTACTTTTCTCATGCTATATTCCCTTTCTTCCAAACACCGTACGTTCCCCTAGCCTAACTCTATTTTTCATAAAAACGGTCAGCGTATAGTAAAGTAAGCATTGACACTCCACAACGGATAACATTATTTTTCAGCCAATCCATTACCTCATCCCTTTTTACCCATAGTTTGCTATCGACTTCATTCTTGTCAAAATTACCGTTCTCCGTACTGACATGGGCTGCATACATATGAACCCGGAAATCCGTCATACCATTCTGAGGGTTCTGATATCCCAAATACGATAAATCTTCAAGCTCACAGCCCGTCTCTTCCATGCATTCCCTTCGCGCTGCGTCCTCAGGGGATTCATTTTTCTCAACTCTGCCCGCCGGAATTTCCCATTCCAGACCTCCTGCAGTATATCTTTTAGAGCGGAGCATGAGAATCTCATCTTTATTATTATAGATAACAACACTGACCGAATTATGGGGATAATGCAGGACATGGTAAGGTTCTATTATACTTCCGTCGGGCATACGAACAGTATCCGCATATAAATCTATCCAGTCACTTTCATAAATGACTCTTCTTTTCAGTCTTTCCGGCAGCATGAATGTTCCTCCGTATTTCCGGTTATAACTTCATCATAAGGTACAGCCTCAAGGTATAACTGTAAAGCCTGTTTTCTTATTTCTATTATTTCGTCCGGAAGCCTGTCAATTGCAAACCACTGCAATTCTGAACATTTTTCAGGTTCTGCTATAAATGGTTCGCCAATAAAACTATCCACTGTGAAATAAATATCAAAATAAGTACGTTCTCCATTCAGTCCAACACGATGTGATAGGTGTGCAAAATGAATATTATCTTGCTTTACAATTATACCTAATTCTTCCAGGCATTCTCTTGCCACAGCCTGTTTTGCAGACTCATTTTTATCCACATGGCCGCTGCCAGCAAAGTCCCACCTACCATCCATATAGCCTGTATTTTTTCTCATAGAAAGCAGTACCTGCATCTGTCCTTCATATCTTTTTATAATTATTGGAAATACAGCGGAATAAACCTTGAAATGTTCCTCCATATATTACCCTCCCGCTTATTTTCTATCAGTCTTTTTCCCGTAACAAATCACAAACGCAAATACATTAAATAAAATGGTTCCCAGAAGAAGGTTCAGCGCCCCTGACACTACCGCCTCCGAGGTATCGGAAAGTGCCGGCCAGTCTTTAATTTTTACCAGATGGTCATTGTAGCATATCTGAAAAAACAGAGACAAAGCACAGGCGCACATACTCTCGGTATATAAAACCGGCTGGTTTCTGTTTCCCCTCTTTTTGTATCGGACAATAATAATTACCGGTATTATAAGTGCGGCCAGGCCCAAAAGCAGGCTTCCCACATTTAACCAACCATACATATACGTTCCTCCCCTTTTTCCTCTGCCGCCAATGTTTCTTACTTTCAGACGCCCCTTCTCTTCAGATCCATATCCTCATCTGCCCTGGCTGCCTTGTACGCTTCTTCCAAATCAATGCCATAGCAGTCGGCAATCCGGATAAGCTGCCCCAGAATATCTGCAAGCTCATTCCCGATGCTCTCTTCCAGATTCTCCGGCTTTTCTCCCTGATAAGCATAATAGTTTTCCTGAAGCATAATACATTTTGACAAATCGCCCATCTGTTTGGTCAATTCTATCATCGCGCCGTTTACTCCCCACGGCTTTCCCTCTACCTTTTCAAATCTGTGGTAAATATCCCTGTAAAGCTGAATTGCCTCCTGAAATGTCATTCCCATAATTTTCTCCTTCTTCCATTCATTTTTCAGCTATATCTTATCGTTTATTTAATCCTTCCATTACTCCGTTTTTTTCTTCGCAGGCTTCTTATTCAGCTTCAGGACAATTCCCTTTTCCTGTGCAATCGCCTGAAAACATCCGGCCGCAGCCGCGGCTTTTTCCTTCAGCGTCATCTCCTGCACCGTTCCCTGTATTGTTCCTTTCACCTTTTCCTGCGTTCCTTTTGCCTTACCTTGCGTTCCTATCGCCTTTTCCTGTGTTCCTTTTGCCTTACCTTGCGTTCCTATCGCCTTTTCCTGTGTTCCTCTCCCTGACGTTTCACGCAAAATCTGTTCCATCGCATCCCTGAGATCCTGCAGCTCCAGCAGGTACACTGCCAGCATGTAAAAGGTTTTCCTGCGCCCATCGTTATAGTTGTCCAGCAGTTCCTGCAAAATTAACTCCTTTTCTTCCAGTTCCGTCTGATAGGCTTCAATTCCTCCGCTTTTGGCCCGCTCCATATCCTTCCGCATGTTTCTGTGAGGCAGAAAGGAGTCATACTCCATCACACTGTCATATTTTTCACAGGGATATTCACTGCACTGGAAACAATATTCCGGGCAGCCGTGTTCCCTGGCGCAGCGGAATATGGCGCAGGACTGGTTCCCCTCCCCGCCGCCGCAGCCAGGGCAATACTGATTGAGGTGCATGGGGCACAACGCACAGTTTAATCCGCAGAGGGAAAACAACGGGTACTCTCTCTGATAATTTTTCATCTTTTATCTCCTGGTAAAAATCTGCGCTTCCGGTTACAAATCGTCCCTGTCCCTTTCCTTTGAATCCTGTACAGAAAAACCTTCGGGATATCTTTTCTTCAGCTTCCTGATATTTCCCTGCAGGACCTCCTCAAGGCTCACATCCAGCGCAGTAGCGGTTTCCGCCAGATACCAGGCGATATCACCCAACTCCTTTATTAAGTGCTCCCTGTCCAGCTCGTGCCCCTGCGACAAATGCTTTTTTACAATATCAATTGCTTCCCCGGCTTCACCGCACAGTCCCATAACGCCGTTAATGAGGATATCCTTCTTCTCAAGAGAGGAATTTAATGTGGTCATTGCAAGCCTCTGATATTCATTCGGTGTCATTTTCTTCTCCTCTTTCCGGTTCGTCTTCATGAAGTATTTCCGTAATTGTCCAGTACCCTCACAGTTACTGCTAAAATCCATCCTAAATCACCTTTGACGATGGATTTTGCACTCTTGAATCACTTTCTTACGTTCAGCACAGTAAATGTGCTGAACTGCTGAACAGTTACAAAGTACTTACCTTTTCCCACTCCATTACATATTCCCGTTCACCGGTCTCTTCATCACTCTGTTCCCCTGTTATTTTAAATCCCTCCTTCTCATAAAACCGCACGGCACGTTCATTTTTCGTGAAAACATGCAGAGAAAGGCTGTCGCGATTCTGCTTGGCGCAATGAAGCAGATGTTTTCCAATACCACGTCCCCGGCTGTTTTCCTCCACGAAAATTCCTGCGATATAATCTTCCTGCAGCCCCAGAAAGCCAAGGATGCCTTCCCCGCTGTCAAAAACATAAATCTCAGCCTCGGGCAGCATCTTCCTGACCTCATTGTAATGTGATTTCCAATATGTTTTCTCTATAAAGCTATGTGCCTGTATGTTGGACTGCAGCCACAACTGCATAATCTGTTCCAAGTCTTCATTTCTGAACTTTCTAATCATATTCTCCTCTTCCTTTTTTCTTCTGCGCCGGAATCAGAGCCAGGCTGTTTAAAGCAAATAGCGGGCAATACGCTCTGTCAGCTCTTTTTTCCCTCCCGAAACAGGAAGCCCCTCCGCCCTGCAGAATGCAGTCAGTTCTTCCTTTAAATAATAATAGCTGCGAAATATTTTACTGTCCAAATCTTTCTGTAAATCGGGCCTGTCACTCAAAATACTTCCTCCCGCTGTTTTTCTCATTCATATTTTCCTGTCATTCATAGATTTCTGCTATTCATAGTTTCCTGTTATTTATAGTTTTCCGCCATTCACAAATTCCTCAGGAAGGATCATCTCATCCTTCATCGGAACAAATCCATATTTTGTATATAGGGGCCTTCCCATTGAGGTGGCTTCCAGTGAAATATGCTCTACTCTTCTTGTCAGCGCTTCTTTCACAAGCAACTCAAGAACCGCTGAGGCTATCCCGCGGCGTCTGTAATCCGGGTGCGTATACATATTCATAATGTATGCTTTGTTGCCCGATGGATTGTGAAAGGTGGGCATCACCCGATAAAAACTGATACCTCCGGCCCCGACAAACAGCTCAGCGTCAAAAACCAGATAGGCCGCATGACTGCCGTCCCTGAGGGCTTTTTCATAGTAATCTCCGGATTCTTTTTCAACGGCAGACATATCCACGGAAAGTTCCAACCCATATCGTACAGTTTAGCCTAAAATAAATTCAATTTCCTTTATAATCTTCCCATCACTGAATTCAAAAACATCATTGGATTTTTCCCCGGCAACATTGACAAGCATACAGGCAATTCTATTTCCATCAGCGCTGACAGCCATTTTTTCACAGGAAAAAGTAACTGAGGAATTACGATAGGCTTCCCTGATCCGCTGCAGATAAGCTTTTGCACCACGGATACTTTCTGTATTTCCCATGTCCGAATGAAGCTCCCACACGATGTCCTCTGCGATGAACTGTTCGTATACCTTCCAGTTTCTTTCATTCTCAGCCTGGAAAAACTCTCTCAGCCTTTGACGGTTATCCCTCTGCCCTTCTGCCTTTTCCTGCACCAGTTCCTTTGTGTAATAAAATCTTTTTCCTGTACGGGGATACTCCTCCAGCACAAAAACCTGCTCATATCCTTTTTTCGTATAGAAACCAGGAGCCTGGAAACTGAAGGTATCCAGAAAAACATATCTGCACCCTCTGTTCCTGGCCTCATCTTCAGCCTTCTCCAACAGAACGCTTCCAATTCCCTTCCCGCGGGCTTCCTCATCCACCCATAGGAAATCAACCTTCAGCCAGTTCCCATGTGTGGAGCCAAGCAGCCCGCCTATCCGCCTGCCATTTTCTTCGTCCGCAAAGATTCCCAGTTCCTTTGGATTTTTATCCTCTATATGATTAAGATTGTAAGCAAGAAGATGTTCAAAGATAAAGGTCTTTTCTTCTTTGCTAATCGATTCCTTCATTCTGTAATTCATTTTATAGCCCTTCCATCCAAAAATCATCAGAAAACTATCGTTTTTTCTATTTATTCAAAACGACGCATCTTCTTGAACTGTTACGCTTTTATTCATATATTACCCTCGCATCTGCAGGCAGTTTTCTCACATGCTCCAGATATGCCCTGCAATTATCCGCCTCCGCCGCATCAAAATGGAAGTTCATTTTCTCAGCCAGTTCTTCCTCTGTCTGCCTGAATAGATCGCACATAATAAAAACTGCATCCCAAACAGCCTCTGTTTCTGCCTGGGAATAAGTTAACAGATACCTTTTATAGGTTTCCTCCGGCAAATACCGTTTCATATATTTTGCCGACTTTCCCACGCTGACGGAAAAATTGTTATCCCTGCCGATTTTCCATTCCAGAATTCTGGTAAGCATCGGCCGGATATACAGATGAATCATATCCATTACATAGGGAAGTTCCTCCCTCCAAAGTCCCTTCGCCACGTTATCCAGACACCACCAGAACTCATTACAGGTAAAATAAAACTGCTCTTCCGTCGGCTTTTTCACCCAGTAAATCTCATCCGAGGCCGGCTTTGCTTCCGGCAGGATACCATCCTTATCTACCAGTATCCGATAGATTTTAAGGCTGCTCTGTACCGCCTTCATGGTACTGACATGCAGATCCAGCCTGTTTCCATCCGTAAACTGCATCAGCCAGCCATAACAGTTTTCCACATCAGAACTGAAATATATGCTATCTTCCGGATATTGCATAAACAACCGTTCCCCGAATCTGTCAATCCATTGCCTGTCCTCACGGAAGGATTTCGTCTCGTTTACAACATATACCACATCGTAATCCTGAAAAATATCCTTGGGAACGTTAGGGTTAACGCGGGATCCTTCCAAATATGCCGCCCTGACACGCGGATCCTCTTCTGCAGTTTTTATAATCAAATCAAGCATTTCTTTTTCTGAACGCATTTTTCCTCCTCACCTTTTCCACATTAAATTTATACTGTTTTGGAATATTAAATTATATGATATTTACATAATAATTTTCCGGCCGCTCTCTTTCCTCTCCCCGAAAAAACGCCGCCATTTCACTCTCACACAGTGCTACCGATTTATTAATATATTCTTCCATTAGCTCCAATTTATAAATTTCAAGCTCCTCCACCTTGGCTTCCGATGCATATTGAATATCATCTTTCAGGGCACAAAGAAAATTTTCAAGAAGCTCTCCCTTTATTTCATTAATTTCTTCAGCCGCTATGTTGTATATGTTATAACGCACATTGTATTTTTCCCCCAACAGATAATTCAGCCTCTGATAATCCCGATATCCTGCCTTATAACGGGCCTTTTTTATTTCCGGCGGATAATTTCTGATATACTTGTCGGCAATGGAACAAAACCATATACTGTCCATAATCAGATGACAGTAATAACCAAGGTATAAGCTGTCTTTTTCCATCTGTTCCTCATACCTGTCTCTAAATAAAAGCCAGTTAATCCCTTTTTTATTTTCTTTCTCCAGCTCCACCCAAAAATGCGCCGTATTGTAACTTCCATCCTCATGCCCCGACAGGTCAGGCAGCAAAGCGCCGATACAAAAACGGTTCTTATCCTTTATTTCCTGCCTTTCAGCAAGTTCTGATGCTATTAGATAATGCAAAAGCCGTGATGCCATTTTTCCTCCCCGGCCAGTCTGCCATACACATCATTCCTCCTCCGGAACCGCCTCCAGCAAAAAAATCACCGGACGCACACCATCAGTGCAGCATTCTATTGTCTTATTTTCATGCTTATACCAGTATTCCTTCCCGGCTTCCCTGGGCGCACGATCGATTGCCCTGCGGGAAATAGCTGCGTATAAGTCCACCCATGCCCAAGGGCAGAAGCCTTCCGGCATGACTGCCTCCTCTCCGGATTTATAAAGAAATGTATCCCCTTCCTTCAGAATCGGACACGGACCAACCGCCCTTCCTTCGCTCAGATATTCATCTGCAATATCCTCATAAAATTCTGTCTTTAATACTTTAATACGCACATCCATCTCTTTATCCCCCTGCTTTTCCTTTTTCCCCTGCTTCCACCAAATTTCTCTGCCATTACAGTCAGAATGCTCCGGTTACCATAAAAACGATGCCCAATACAAGAAAAATCCCGCCGATTCCCATGAAAATACCGCAAAGCAGCTTCATCATTTTTGTATCGCGTTCGCACCAGAATTTTTCCGGTTTTTCCGGATCATAATATAGTTCCGTTTCTTCTCCTGTCTGATACCGGCAGGGGCTGCTTCCAAAAGTCGATACTACCCGCTGCATTCTGCCTCCGGCATAGTATTCAAATACCGGATAATAATATGTGCTGCCACCACTGTCTCTTCTGCATTCCACATCCACTACCCGCGCCGTGGTAACCATCGAGGCGGTCTTCCGCTTCCTGCCAAACACTTTCATCAAAAAAATCCCAATCAACAGGAACAGCAACCCCATTCCCGCAAAAATCAATGCTCCAACCTGTATTTCCATCATATATGTATCCCCTGCTCTCAATTTTCAGCCTCAGAATAGAAAAGGCCGTTCATTACTGTACTCCCGGTACACTGCACACCCGTATCGCGGGATTCCTCATTTTCAATTCAGCTACCAACGCCGCTTTATCCCTCACCGCTATCACCATTTCCTGTCTTTTCCCCTTGATAAAAAGACGATCCAAAGAAGCGGCACTGGAAGAAATCGGGCAATAGGAACCTTTGATTTCCACAATGTCAGCAATCCGCATGGAATCCTTTCCAAAACCGAAAAACAGCTTCAGGTTTTCTTCCTCGATTACCACATAGTTGCGCACAACGATTGGTATAAAAATAATATCGCACAGAGCCAGCGAAAATAATAATATGGGTACATTATCAGGGGCAAAAAGCAGTTCGTATATACATACCGCATTTACCGCAATGATAATCAGCCAGAACCAGGCGGCTACTTTTCCTTTAAATTTCATGCTTCCTCCATTATCTTGCCATATATCGCAGTTCATCCTTTTTCTGTCCTTACTGCAGCTGTCCGTAAAAAAATTCTCCGCGGTATGATGCCGCATTGATGTCTGTTGCACAAAGATTTCAGAATACTCAGAAAAAAGTGCGTAACAGAACAGTATCCGCTATTTATTCAGTATATCAAATATTTCCTGGCAATACTATGAAGTTTTTCTTATATTAAGGGGTGAAATAGAATTTATGTAGAGAACAGGCCAGTTATCTGCCTGTCCTGTTTTTTGCTTCATACATGGGATACCCGTTTCCCTGGGCATCTGTTGAAGGCGTATTTTCATGGCTGTTTTTATCATGGCTTGGGCCATGCCCCACCACGCCTGCCTCATAAACGCCGTCCGGTATGGTTGAAATACGTTTATCGTCCTTTGCTTTTTTCATGGAGACCTCCTGACTTTTTTCTGCTGTTATTGTCCCCGTTTTCTATAAAAAAATAAGCATCTGACGATGTTTATCAGTGAAAATCTCGTCTATAGTAAACTTCTATGCCAAAAAAGCGTTTCTCTTTCAGAACTTTGCAGAAATAATAACATCACTGTAACAGCATCTGTAAAATGAGCATCAGGATAAAGAATAAATGGTTTTTCTTCATAGAAATTTATCCTGGCCGGATTCCAATGCTTAAATATCTGTATCAGAATTCACAGCCTTTTCCCATACCAAATGAAATTCCCGGATAGTTCTATATCTGCTGTTTCTCTCGGCGCTGACTGCTTTTCCTGCCGCTTCATAGCATGCAGTATTCAATTCCCATTTTTCACGGTCACAAGGGGAAAAAGCATTTTTCATGTATCGCTCCGCAATGTCTGAGCTGCTGAATTCACCAAAGAAATCAAATAGCAAAGCTCCCAGCGTAAATACATTGGTTTTTTCATCAAGCTTTGCTCCTAAAATATATTCCTCCGGTGACTTGAGCCTTTTTGTTCCAAAAAGTTTTTCTCCCATATTGTTATAGGCCGGCATTTTTCTAAAAAAATCGATATCGCATATCATTGTTTGATCAGTATTAAAGTCATACATAATACTGCCGTCATAGAAATCAACGGCAACATAACCTTTTTCGGCAGTTTTTTCAAGATAGGAGAACAGAACCTCAGCGCACTGCAGCTTCTTTCTGGCTGAAAGTGTATGGAACCTGTCGCTGGGCCTTATCAGCTGCTTATTCTGTGTATATTTCTCAAAATTCCAGAAATCAAAGAGGCATTCCCCTTCCACCCAATCAAATACTGCCACATATAAATTCTCATGTGGAAAATATTCTATGAGGTGTATAAGATTTGGATGTGCAAGCTCCTGGTATAAGTCTGCCGCATTCTTTAAAACTCTTATGGATTCATCTGGTGGAACTTCTGCATAAATAGTATCCGCACCTGCTATTTTCAGGAAATATCTCTGACTCCCTTTCTGCATAACTATACAAAGGCATCCCGATCCTGTTGCGTCAATCACCCTGAAGGCTGTTCCATAAGACCTCAGCCAGCTAAAATCACACCAAGTTTTCAATCGGAAGGTAATTCCATCAAGTTCAATTTGTTGGGTAATTCCCGGCAATATTCGCAGTGTTTATAACCCATTTAATTTACACAACAACAGCTAATTTTTTATCCATAGCAAACTCCTTTTTAGTCGGATGAAATATATGGAAAATTGTTATTTGTTTTTTGTAACTGTGTGGAGTTGAGCTTTATTTTATATTTTAGTATAGAATTCTTAATTTCTGCAGTAGATATCTTTAATGTTTCATAACTATTCAAACTCTTTGAAATGAGGGAATGAAAAAACCGGGAATATCCCAGAAAGCTCCATAACTGCATGTGGATTGAAAACGCAGATACGATGGCTTTTCGGGATAGTCCCGGGCCGGCTGAATCGATCAAAAAGTCAATCAAGATGGAGTTTATAAAATTTTGCCGGGAAGGTTTCACTCCCGTCAAAACAGCTGTATTTTCCATAATGGTCAAAATACATACCGCATTTTTCCATGACTCTTCCTGACGCCGGGTTTGCCACCGCATGATTTGCGCTGAAGTCATGTATATCAAATTCTTGGTATGCAAAGTCAATCATAGCTTTTGCCGCCTCCGTGGCATAGCCTTGGTTCCAGCAGTCAGAACGGAGGTTGTAGCCAATTTCCCACTGTGTATTGTCTTCCGCCGGGCCTATGCCGCCGCTGCCGATTAACCGGCTATTTTCTTTGCACACAAAGCCAAATTCGTATTGTTTTTCGTTTTTTTCCACGGTTTCCAGCCATCTGCGTACGTCTTCTGTTTTCGTGTAAAGGGCGTAAGGCATGAAACGGTTTACCAGCGGGTCCGAGCACCAGATAAAAACTTCTTCCGCATCTGCGGCTGTGAGCGGCCTGAGGATGAGTCTGGGTGTTTGCAGGATGTACTGTTGCATAATCGGGAGCCTTTCAGTGGTGTCTTATTGAAGATGGTTTTATGGTGTTATTATGTATGAGATTATTGTTTAGTATGATTTTAGCAGTTTACTCGCAATATCTTCTGTATTTCCGATAAGCTGGACTACTTGTGTAAGCCAATAAAACGTTGATGTATTATCATCGCATTTAAAATATGTATCATCATGGTGGCATAAATAAACTTTTTTATTTAGTGCAATCGCTATACCGAATTCCGTATGAGTTCCTCTCCCCTCCGGAGTTAATATTATGACAACATCAGACTGCTTTATCGCTTCATATTCCTTTTCACCAATGGTCCTTAGCGTTTCCGCGTCTGTTTCTTTCGCCGGGCAATGTAATGTCCAGTCATAGGTATGTTCCCAACCGGCACTTTTCAGCAAGCATGAAAGGTCACGCACTTGTTTATAATTTTTAAGGCTTGAAGCTATGTAAAATTTCATTTTTTCTCCAATTCAATCAGTCCTGGGGCCGTCTTGTTTGTCTGATATGGGTTAACTCTTTTCCATTTGTTTTATTCTACGATTTCATGGCAATTCTGTCAAATCTATAGTTTGTAAAATCTATAGTTTGTAAAATCTATAGTTTGTAAATAGTTGGTTTGTAATGTTGGGCAGGGGTGAGAATGCTGCGCACTCTCACCCCTGTATGGGCGGACAGATGGCGAAGGGGAAGGGTGATGGAAGGAGGACGCCTGACGCCTGCGAGTAATCCCTGCGGGCTTTCTCGCGCTTCGCTGCGCGAAGCTTTGTAAAAAGCCATAAGGCCCCGTTGCTCTGCAAGCAGGCAGCGGGGCCTTATGGCTTTTTACGGCGTCTGGCTGGGTATCGGGGATGTGAGGGTTATTGGGTGTTCATCTTCAGGAGCTTCGCCGCCTGGTCGGCTGCGATCAAACTATCCAACAATTCATCAATATCCCCATTCATAATATCATCAATCTTATAAAGCGTCAGCTTTATTCTATGGTCCGTAACCCTTCCCTGGGGGAAGTTATAGGTCCTTATTTTTTCTGATCTGTCCCCCGTACCAATCTGGCTCCTTCTCAGTTCCGCTTCTGCATCGTGTGCTTTCTGCTGTTCAATGTCATACAGCTTGGCACGGAGCAGTGCGAATGCTTTTGCTTTGTTCTGAAGCTGTGATTTCTCTGTCTGGCTGTATACAACGATTCCTGTGGGGTAGTGGGTCAGTCGTACGGCGGAGTCTGTGGTGTTGACGCACTGGCCGCCGTTTCCGGAGGCGCGCATTACGTCGATTCGTATGTCTTTATCGTCAATGACAACGTCCACATCTTCTACTTCGGGCATTACAGCCACGGTTATGGTGGAGGTGTGGATGCGGCCGCCGGATTCGGTTTCCGGGACGCGTTGTACGCGGTGTACGCCGCTTTCGTATTTGAGTTTGGAGTAGGCTCCTTTTCCGTTGATCATGAAGCTGACTTCCTTCATGCCGCCGATTCCGATTTCGTCAACGCCTACGGTTTCCACCTTCCAACGGTTCCGTTCCGCGTATTTTACGTAAAGGCGGTACATTTCGGCGGCAAAAAGCGCTGCCTCATCTCCGCCGGCGCCGGCGCGGATTTCTACAATAACGTTTTTATCATCATTGGGGTCTTTGGGGAGCAGAAGGATCTTCAGTTCCTGTTCCAGCTCCTGTATGCGTTTTTTTGCTTCGCTGTGTTCTTCTTTGAGCAGTTCGCGCATTTCTTCATCGGATTCGGATTCCAGCATAAAGAGGCTGTCCTCCGCATCCTGTTTTGCTTTCTTATATTCTCTGTAGCTTTCCACAATAGGAGTCAAATCACTTTGTTCCTTCATCAAAGCCCTGAACCGGTCCTGGTTGGCCGTTACGGTAGGCTCATTCAGTTCGTTCATGATTTCCTCATATCGCTGAAGCAGGTCTTCCAGCCTGTCAAACATTTTTATACCATTCCTTCCTGATAAACAGCCGCATATCGGGCGGCTTTTCTTATACATTTACTGTGGCAGGGTGTCCGTCCCATACCAAAATCCGGATACCACCCGGTCCAGTCCGGCAAAATCCTTTGTCACCTGTACCTCATGAAACCCGGCCTCTTCCATCATTTTTTTTACGGCAGCTCCCTGATCAAAGCCGATTTCAAAATAAAGACCGCCGCCCCGCATCAGATGCTCAGTACCGTCCTCAAGTATCCTTCTGTAAAAAATAAGTCCGTCTTCTTTTCCGTCCAGTGCCGTCAACGGTTCATGCAGCCTGACCTCTTCCATCAGTCCATCAATGACGGCAGTTGGAATGTAAGGCGGATTGGATACGATAAAATCATATTTTCCATCAATATTTTCAAAAAGATTCCCTTCCACAAACCGGGCCTGTATTCCCAGCTGGTCCGCATTTTCCCGGGCAACCGCAAGCGCTTCCTTGGAAATATCGGCCCCGGTCCCCTGGCAGTCATTGGAATAATGGAGCAGGCTCAGTAAAATACAGCCTGATCCGGTACACATGTCAAGTATCCTGCTGCCGTCCGTCAGCTGCCGTAATACTTCTTCTACCAGGATTTCCGTGTCCTGTCTGGGAATGAGCACATGCTCGTTTACCAGAAAGGTAAGCCCCATAAATTCCTGTTCGCCGGTAATGTACTGGAGAGGGATGTGCCGGGCGCGACTGGATATCCAGTCGTTATAAGCGCTCTCCTCTTCATGGGACACCTGTCTGTCCCCGTGAACCAGCAGCGTATTCCTGTCCGTATGGCATATTGTTTCCAGGAGCAGTCTGGCATCCAGATCAGCTTCTTCAATTCCGGCCGCCTTCAGGCTCTGCCGGCCCCATTCATAGCATTCTCTGTAGTTCATTGCAGCGCCGGCTCCCCGGTTTTGGTTTCTTTCCCATCAGAAGCGTCACCCGCCCCGTCCTCATCCTCATCGAAATCCTCCGGCTGATCATCCTCCATCAGCCATGACTCATCCACTTCATACCCGAATTCCTCCTTCAGATATGCCTTCCAGTCAAAAACCGCATTTACAGAGGCAATCGCCACTTCAATCATACTTTCATCCGGTTCTCTGGTGGTCAGTTTCTGAAGCCACATTCCGGGTTTTGAAATCAGATTGATGATTACATTGTCATTTCTTCCCGCAAGGCGGATTACTTCATAGGAAATCCCGGCAATTACAGGAATCAGAAGAATCCTGACCACAAGCCTGAGCGCAGGGTTCTCCACCCGGATGAACATGAAAAGGATAATGCTTATCAGCATGACAAACAAAAGAAAACTTGTTCCGCACCTTTTATGGAGCCTGGAGCTTCTCATTGCATCCTTGACGGTAAGAGGACGCCCCTTTTCCAGGCAGTTAATGCATTTGTGCTCCGCACCATGGTACTGGTAAACCCTTCTGATATCCTTCATGGAAGCGATAATGGCCACATATGCCAGGAAAATGGCAAGACGCACCACGCCTTCCAGAATGGCGAGAAGAGAAGCATTCCTGACATAGGAATGAAACAACAGGCTGATTCCATAGGGAAGTGCGATAAAAATCGCCACCGCCAGAACAATGGAGAAGGCTACCGTAAATCCCATGAATACCTTTTCCGCATTTCCTTTGGTTACTTTGTTCAGCAGCTTGTCCGTTTTGGTCTCTTCCGCTTCATCATCTTCGTAAAAGCTGGCGGAATAGGTCAGAGTCTGCATTCCCAGCACAAGGGAATCTATAAAATTAAAAACCCCTCTGACAAACGGCAGCTTTGTAAGCTTGCTGCCGGCCAGGGCTCCGGCATATTTTTCTTTCTTGACTTCGATGTTTCCGTCCGGCTTTCTGACTGCTACGGCGTATTCATCTTTATTTTTCATCATGACGCCTTCCAGAACGGCCTGGCCGCCGATGCCGGAATAGTGTCCGCAGTTCTTTTTACTCATATTAATTCCTCCCTTACGGGTTGTGTTGGATTTGGTGCGGGACAGTAACTGTGAGGGATACTGAACAGTTACGCGGTATATATATGAAAAAGAAGGTTGAGATTAAATAACCTCAACCTTTTTTCGCAGCTCTTATTTGTTTTCCACGCCGTACTTTCTGTTGAACTTGTCAATACGTCCACGAGCCTGAGCAGCCTTCTGCTGGCCTGTGTAGAATGAATGGCACTTGGAGCATACTTCCACGTGAAGTTCCGGTTTGGTAGAACCTGTTACGAATGTGTTTCCGCAGTTGCAGGTTACTGTTGCCTGGTAATATCCAGGATGGATTCCTTCTTTCATGATTTCACCTCTTCTATTTATTGTGTTCCCTTATTGTTATTTCGTTCTCATCCACTTGCCTTTCGGCCGCCGGATACAGATTAACCTGTAAACAGCTTTTTAATTGTAGCATAGCTTTTCTGTCAATGCAAGTAAAAATAAGCAAAAAGCAGCAAAAAAACAGCAATATTTCTGCCCGACAGTAATTCCGGATATCAGATAAACTTCATTTTTTTCACAAGATTTACAAAATCGGTATTATTTCTTGTACGTGCGAACATATCAAGAATCTTATCCACAGCTTCTTCCGGCTTCAGGCTGTTAAGCGCTTTACGCAGAATACCGATGGCTTCCAGTTCTTCCGGGGTAAGCAGCAGATCTTCTCTTCTGGTGCCTGATTTGGGAATATCGATGGCAGGAAATACTCTTCTTTCGGAAAGCTTTCTGTCCAGCACGATTTCCATATTGCCGGTTCCCTTGAATTCCTCATAAATAACGTCGTCCATTTTACTTCCGGTATCCACAAGCGCCGTAGCCAGTATGGTCAGGCTTCCGCCCCCGCGCATGTTCCTGGCCGCGCCGAAGAACCGTTTCGGCATATGCAGGGCTGCCGGATCAAGACCGCCGGAAAGAGTTCTTCCACTGGGCGGGATTACAAGGTTATAGGCTCTGGTCAGACGGGTGATGCTGTCCAGAAGGATCATGACATCTTTCTTATGCTCTACCAGACGTTTCGCCCGTTCGATTACCATTTCGGAGACTCTTTTATGATGCTCAGGCAGCTCATCAAAGGTGGAATAAATAACCTCCACATTCGGTCCTTCAATTGCTTCCCTGAAATCCGTAACTTCCTCAGGCCGTTCATCAATCAGAAGGATGATCAGGTGCATGTCCGGATTATTTACTTTTACGGACTGCGCAACCTGCTTGAGCAGCGTTGTCTTACCAGCTTTAGGCGGAGATACGATCATACCTCTCTGCCCTTTTCCCACAGGACTCATCAGATCCATGATCCTCATGGCCGTTGAAGAGCGTGACAGCTCCAGGCGGACTCTTTCCTCCGGGAAAATAGGCGTCATATCTTCAAAATTACATCTTCTCGCCGCCACATCCGGAGAATATCCATTGATGGATTTCACATAAAGAAGCGCGCTGAATTTTTCATTCTGGGTTTTGATTCTTGTATTGCCTTCTACGATATCGCCCGTCTTCAGATTAAATCTGCGAATCTGGCTGGGCGCCACATAAACATCGTTTTCTCCGGGAAGATAATTGGCGCAGCGGATAAATCCGTAGCCGTCCGGCATTACTTCCAGAATACCATGCGCTGCAACTCCGCTGTCCAGCTCGGATGGGAACTTGTCGTCATCATTTACATTCTGAACCGGCATCGGATTATCCTGCTGGCTGCTTTCCGCGCGTTCCGTATTATAGCTTCTGTTCTGGGGAACGCTGCGTTCTCCGTTATAGGTGCGTTCACCCTGCTGTGATCCCGGGGTATTCTGACGATTGTCGTTATTATTCATAATAATGGTTCTTGTACTCCGCTGCTCCTGGTTTCCGTAGTTCCTGCGGCTGCCATTCTCGTTCTGCGTATTCCGGCGCATCGGTTTCCTGTCCGTCCCGCGCTCCGCCGGTCTGTTCTGGGAAGCAGTCTGGGACTGATTCGCCTGCTGTGATTGTGAGGCGCTCTGCGGCTGCGTTACCGCCTGGGGCTGTGCCGCGCTCTGTGCCTGGGTTGCGTTCTGCACTTGAGGTGCCGCCTGCTGTACATTCTGCACCCTTGCCTGTCCTTCCGTTTCCGCAGGCGCTGCCTCTTCTTCTTTTTCCGCTGACGATTTCACTTCAGAAGGCTTCTCTGCCGTCCTTTTCTCCGGGGCAGTCTTTTCCAAAGGCTTTTCAGACACACTCCGGCTCTTTTTCGGCGCAGCCGCAGCCTTGTCTGCAGCGTCTCCCTTTTCTTCCGTCCTGACCGGCGTGCCGGGCCTTCCTTCCGCTTCCTCATCAAGGGCCACCATTGCCTCAATAATGTCCGCTTTCTTCATTCCGGAAGTGCCCTTGATTCCTCTTGACTTGGCAATTTCCTTAAGATCTGCCAATGCCAGGGACTGATACTTTTCTCTCATGCTCATGAATTTCCTCCGTGCTTATAGTACAAAATGTTTCAAAATTAAATACAATGAATCTGGTTCAATACAACCCGCTAATAAACAGGATGACTTCCTGCTGATTCTTCTGTCTGTTATTCATTTCTTTCTTTTATCGGGAAATAAATTAATGACACCTGGCTGACCTGCCGCTTATCGTAGGTATGAAAAGCCAGCTCTCCACGTCTGTTCAATGGCGCCATCCGGCAGCCGGACATGTGACGTCAACAAGATATGTATTGGGATACGATACTCTAAAAAGTAAACTTTATGTGTCCACATTATACACCACATTCAAAAAAATAGGAAGCTTTTTTTTCAAAAAGCTTCCAGGACGCGTATTTTACTTGATATTTTATCAATTTTGAATAAGTTTAAAACGTATATAAGATAACGTTTAATATTATTCTCCGTCAATGCCAGTGCGTGTTTCCGCTGCCGTTTTTCCCATCCAGGAAGTCCTGCATCTGGGAAATTTCCTGCTCCTGCAGCTCAATTACACTATTTGCATAATCCGTTACCGAATCATTGTCCGAATATTTTATGATGGTCTCAGCCATATCCACGGCCATTTAATGGTGCATAACCATGCCTTCTGCAAAAGCCGTATCCAAATCCTGTGTATCAGAGGATCCATGACCTGAATGATGTCCTTCCATCATTTCATCATATTCCTTAAGATAGGCTTCCTCTTTCGTCCCATCGGTCTGATAACCGCTTTTTATATCTTCCATCATATTCTTCATCTGCTCGTTTTCCGAAGTCTGGGCCGTTATAATATCCTCTGCCAGTTTCCTGAAATGAGCATCCTCAGGAGCATACTTCAGATACTCCTCCGACATTTCTATGGCGGATTCATGATGGGGAATCATGCCGGTCAGAAAGGCCAGTGAGGAACTTCCTGTCTTTTTTTTCATTTCTGTCTCCATAATAGAGGTTGATTGATTGCCGCTTGCGGCCTCTGTTTCTTTCAAACCATAGTATCTGCAAAATATTGAAATATATTTACCGCACCGGTTCTTTCCTTATAAAAAGAGCCGTAATTTATCGCTTTTCTCCCTTCCCATCCGGCAGCAGCCGCCGCATTCATCCATTTTCATCCCAGGGCGGCACATGCTAAACGTGCCGTCTCGTTTCACCGCCGTCTACTTCAGTGAAAATACCATTCTCACCGGATCATGATCCGCATATAGATAACCTGTATGGATATTTTCATATTCCTTCAGTTCAATATTATCCGATATAATAAATCCATCCAGCGTCACCGTATAAGTCACACCTTCCTCATAAGGCATATCCGCATTCCGGGCGCTGTCCGGAAGAGCCGCCTTTCCCGCTTCTCCCAGAAAATCCATGCTGAAGGAAAAGCCCTCCGGCAAATCGGATCTGGGGAACGGATACGCCCAGGACGCACGATCCTCCTCAGTATCCTCGGATGCCTTCAAATCGTGATTGAAATCCCCGCCGCATATCACATAATTCCCCTTCTCATATTCCGCCTGCATGTCCCCGCACAGCTTATTCACCTGTGCCTCCCGGATAGCATCGCTGTTGCCGTAAGCAGACATATGCAGGGAAAAAATAACCAGTTCTTTTCCATTGTCTGCAGGGATCCTGCTGATGGAATAGCATCTGTCCAGATCAAGGAACTTGCTGAAGGAGGTGGATATGGGGAAACTCTTCCTTACAGCCGATGCAATTGGATATTTTGAATAAAAAGCGATTCCCGCCAGGCTTTTTCCATGAGGCTCCCAGGGCGGGACCATCAGAAACGCTGAATCATAATTGATGGCAAAATCCGAGTAATATCCGCCGAAATACTTATCCAGCAGCTCATATTCATCCACATGGTAACTCCTTGTGGCTTTAAGATCCACCTCTTCAAAAATCATGAAGTCCGGATCATAGCCCGCCGCCAGCCCACCGGCGCCCGAAACTGTGGCAAGCACGCTTTCCTTACTGGCTGCAACTGAGGATTTCCCTCCGTCCATAAAAAAACTGTAGTCCGGCGTGTAAGCGCCAAAGCCGATATTGTAGGTAATAATTTCATAATCTGTACCAACGGAAACCGCACCGGTTGTATCCGCATTCTCCGGCGTCCTCACATCCAGCGTCAGGTCATCCGGAAGCCTGTGATAGCTTATCATCACGTACAGGACATAACCGATAATCACCAGAAACAACGCAGCCAGAATCCCCAGCAGTACACGCAGCCAGATCCGTTTCTTTTTCCCCTGTTTTCCCATTCTATACCTCCTGTCTCTTTCTGTCTTTTATCTTACTCCATCCTGACGGAAAACACAATCTTCCAGGTTCGCTATTGCGAATCGAAACCAAATATTATATGATACTTCTGTAGCGTTACCCTGCTGGAAAACAAATGGGAGGAAAAATCATGACAACCAACGAAAAAGCACTGGAATTACATAAAGAATGGAATGGTAAAATAGAAACCGTTTCCAAAACACCCGTTAAATCAAGAGAGGCGCTGTCACTCGCCTACACCCCCGGCGTGGCGGAGCCATGCAAGGTGATAGCCAATGATAAGGAAGCCGCTTATACCTATACCATCAAGGCCAACACCATTGCCGTGGTTTCCGACGGCTCCGCGGTACTGGGCCTTGGGAACATCGGCCCCTATGCCGCTATGCCCGTCATGGAAGGGAAGGCCGTCCTTTTTAAAGAATTCGGCGGCGTCAATGCCGTTCCCATCTGCCTTGACACACAGGACACGGAGGAAATCATTAAGGCGGTAACCTGGATGGCTCCCGGCTTCGGAGGAATCAACCTGGAAGATATCAGCGCTCCCCGCTGCTTTGAGATTGAAGAACGGCTGAAAGCCACCCTGGATATTCCTGTTTTCCATGACGATCAGCATGGAACAGCTATCGTGGTTCTCGCAGGAATCATCAACGCCCTGAAGGTTACCGGAAAGAAAAAGGAAGACTGCCGCATCGTGGTAAACGGCGCAGGCAGTGCAGGAATTGCCATCACCAGGCTGCTTCTGACCTATGGCTTCCCCAATATTATCATGTGCGATAAATCCGGCATCCTTTCCAGGGATACGAAGGATTTGAACTGGATGCAGGAAAAAATGATGGAGGTCACCAATCTTCAGGGAGAAAACGGCACGCTGGCCGACGCCATGAAAGGCGCTGACATCTTTATAGGTGTTTCTGCTCCCGGAATCGTAACCGCGGAAATGGTTTCTTCCATGAACAAGGATGCCATCCTTTTTGCCATGGCCAATCCGGTTCCCGAAATCATGCCTGATATTGCAAAAGCTGCGGGCGCAAAAGTCGTAGGCACAGGCCGGAGCGACTTCCCCAACCAGGTTAACAATGTGGTGGCCTTCCCCGGAATTTTCAAGGGCGCGCTGGAAGGCCAGGCCACACAGATTACGGAAGAAATGAAGCTGGCCGCCGCGCTCGCCATCGCATCCCTTGTGCCTGACGGGGAACTGAACGAAGACAATATCATGCCTGAAGCCTTTAATCCGAAGGTTGCGGAAGTGGTAGCCGAAGCTGTAAAATCACACATCCGGAAATAGGACTATGGATTATCATGGCAAGTCCTATTATTCCCTGGACGCCTGGTGTAAGAACACCTATGGTGAAAAATTATATAAAATAGCGCTGGATGCAGGTTTAACCTGCCCCAACCGGGACGGGACGCTGGATACCCGGGGCTGTATTTTCTGCAGCGCAGGCGGCAGCGGTGATTTTACTCCTGGAAGCGCCCTTTCCATCCCTGAACAGCTGACAGCCGGCAAACAGCTTCTTCGGGCCAAAAAGACAGGCAGCCGCTATATCGCTTATTTTCAGGCCTATACTAATACCTACGGACCTGTATCCTATCTGGATTCCGTTTACAGGCAGGCGCTTTCCGAACCGGATATTGCCGGCATCTCTATCGCAACAAGGCCGGATTGCCTTGGAAATGAAGTCATGGCGCTGCTGGAAGGCCTGAAAAGTGATTATCCGGACAAGTTCATCTGGATCGAACTGGGACTGCAGACCATCCATGAACAAACCGCACGGTATATCCGCAGAGGCTATGCGCTTTCCTGTTTTACCCATGCCTGTGACCGACTGCACGCCGCCGGAATTCCGGTTATCGTGCACGTAATCCTGGGTCTTCCCGAAGAAACAACGGAAATGGTCCTGGAAACCATCCGTTTCCTTAATGGGTGCGGGATTTTCGGAATCAAGCTGCAGCTTCTGCATATACTTGACAATACCGACCTGGCCGGTGAGTACCGCGCAGGTAAGGTGCAGGTGCTCACCCTGGATTCCTACCTTACCCTTTTAATAACATGCATTGCCGCCCTTTCGCCCGATATCGTCATCCACCGGGTAACCGGCGACGGCCCGAAAAGCCTTTTGATAGCTCCGGACTGGAGCCGTAACAAACGTAACGTATTGAATACGCTTCATCAGCGCATGAAGCTCTCCTCAATCAGACAAGGACAATGCTATGAATCAGGAACCTTTGACTCTTTACAAATTAATTGTATTGTACATGCTGGACAGGGTCACATTTCCCCTGACCACAGCGCAGATCAGTGAATTCGTCCTGGATAAGGAATACACCAATTTTCTGACCCTGCAGACAGCCATTTCCGAACTGATGGAAACCGGTCTGGCTGAATCCCGGACAATACTGAACAGGACACAGCTGCAGATCACCGACGAAGGGCGCGATACCCTACACTATTTTGAGAACCGGATCAGCGATGCCATCAAAAGCGACATTATCGATTATTTTAAAAATCATAAGCTGGAGCTGCGCAACGAATCCTCTATCCAGGGGAATTTTTACAAGCTGGTAAACGGAGAATTTGAAGCCCAGCTGGTGGCAAAGGACAAGGACGTGGATCTGGTGAACATCCGTATTTCCGTCCCTACCCAGGAGCTGGCAGCTTCCATCTGCGCCAACTGGCAGAAGAAAAACAAGGAAATTTACCAATACCTGACGGAACAGTTATTTTAATTATAAAAAACCCTAGCATACACACACAATACTGTGTATATGTCAGGGTTTTTTACTATCCTCTTTTCGGCACATCCCCGCCGTTATATTTTTCTTCTTCTTCCGGCAGCGCCGCTTCCTTTTTAATGCGCTTCATATGCTCTTTTATTTTCACTTCATAACCGTTTCCCGAAGGTTTGTAGAATTCTCTTCCGCTTAGTTCATAAGGCAGATACTGCTGTCTGACATAATTATTCGGATAATTATGAGCATATTTATAATCAAGTCCGTGTCCCAATTTTGCCGCTCCTTTATAATGGGCATCCTGCAGGTGCGGGGGCACCGGCAGATTTCCTGTTTCCTGGACACAACGCATGGCCGCGTCAATGGCGCACACCGCTGCGTTGCTTTTAGGCGCGCAGGCTACATAAGTCACCGCATTCGCCAGAATGATCTGGGCCTCCGGCATGCCTACCCGCTCCACCGCCAGCGATGCGCTCACAGCCACCTGAAGCGCCTGGGGATCCGCATTTCCCACATCCTCCGAAGCGCAAATCATGATACGGCGCGCAATGAAGGTGATACTTTCCCCGGCATAAAGCATTTTTGCCAGATAATAGACCGCAGCGTCCGGATCCGACCCCCGCATGCTTTTGATAAAGGCCGAAATCGTATCATAATGGTTGTCCCCGGTCTTATCGTATTTCACCACACGCTTCTGGATGCATTCGCCCGCCACCTCCAGCGTTACGTGGATTTTTCCGTCCGCGCCCCGCGGCGTGGTCATGATCCCCAGCTCTATGGCATTCAGCGCATGCCTGGCATCCCCTCCTGCCACATCGGCAAGGAAATCCATGGCGTCCTCATCTATCTCCGCGTCGTAGGCGCCCATCCCCTTCTGCCTGTCATAGACAGCCCGCCGCAGAAGCTCCTTTATATCCTCCCTGGACAGAGGCTTTAATTCAAAAATAATGGAACGCGAAAGCAGAGCGCCGTTCACTTCAAAATACGGGTTCTCCGTGGTCGCGCCGATCAGAATTACGGTTCCGTCCTCCACGAACGGAAGAAGATAATCCTGCTGCCCTTTATTAAAACGATGGATTTCATCGATGAACAGGATCGTTTTTTTCCCATACATGCCCATGGTATCCTTCGCCCTGGCCACGACCTCCTCCATATCCTTTTTCCCGGCGACAGTTGCATTAATCTGGGTGAACTCCGCACTTGTGGTATTGGCGATCACCTTTGCCAGCGTGGTTTTCCCTGTTCCGGGCGGGCCATAAAAAATGATGGAGCTGATTTTATCCGCCTGGATCGCGCGATAGAGCAGCTTGTCCTTTCCGATAATATGCTGCTGCCCCACCACCTCGTCCAGCGTTGTTGGCCGCAGCCTGGCCGCCAGCGGGGATTCCTTCTCCATACTGTTTTCTCTCATATAATCAAATAAATCCATTGTATTTTTCTCCTGATGCCGTACTTTTTTGCGTCGGCTTCCTCTATTATAACGTCCCGCAACCGTGAAATCAATCGGCGCCGGCCAGGGATTTTAAAAAAAGGCAGGCATCGGCAGCGGTTCAGGCAGGTCTGCGCATTTACCGCGCTGACCGTAAGAAAATGCTTCAGGAATTCCCTCCATCAACAGCCGCTGAAATACTGCCGCAGGACACACGCCGCATAATTTTATCCGCTTTCCATATACTAAAATCCAAAAGGAGGAAATATCCCATGAAAGATGAAGATTACAATATTCCCGAAGATCAGGACTACACCAGCGCCGTATCCGCCTATGACTGCACGGGTCTGATTCCCGCCGGCACCGTCCATGAAAAAACACTGGAAGCCTACCGTGAATTATATCCCTTCGGCGCGCCCGAAATGAGTGAAAAAGAAATGGAACAGATGAGAGAAAAGGATAAAAAAGAAAACCAGGACTGACAGTTTCGTAACCATGACTGACAACTTCATAACCCGGATTTGCAGTATCGGAAGAAATACCAGGCTGCCCCTGGGGGAAAAGCAATGCCGCCGCAGGCAGCTGCCCTGCCGCTTCAAACAGCTTCCTTTCCTTCTCCTTACGATGGAGGCGGTCTGAGGCGGCGCTGTTTTTCCCATATCATTCCCGCAAAGCTTCAGTCAAACAAAATCTCGTCAACCGTCACGAATTCATACCCTTCCGCTTTCAGGATATCCACCACCTGAAGCGCTGCCGTCACCGTGGAATCATAGGAATCATGCATCAGGATTATGCTGTTTTCCTTCGTTCCCGCAAGCACGCTCCTCACGATTTTATCCACGTTTGTGGAGCACCAGTCCAGAGGGTCCACATCCCAGAGCACAGGAAACATGTTCAGCTCCTTTTCATACTTTTTATCCCAGGAACCGTAGGGCGGACGGATAAAGGAGGTTTCCTTTCCGGTCACCTCCTGGATAATATCGTTGGTTGAAATAATTTCTTTTTTAAAATCATCTGAATTTGCCGCAGTCAGCTGTACATGATGGAAGGTATGGTTTCCAATGAGATGACCTTCCTCGCTGGCTCTTTTTACAATTTCAGGATAGCTCTCCACGTTTTCCCCCGTCACAAAAAAAGTCACCTTCACATCTCTTTTTTTCAGGCCGACCAAAAGCTGCGGCGTACATACCGGATGCGGGCCATCGTCAAAGGTCAGGGCCACCTTGCCCTTATACGGCGCTTCATCCTCATAGCCGGCGTCCGCCAGTGTATGGGAGGACCACGCTTCCTGCCTTGCGGCCCCGTTTTTCTCTCTTGCAAAATAGGACAAAGCCGCCGTAAAAAGTACTATCGTCAGGAACGCTATCCATCCTTTTCCCTTCAGCATGACACTGACCTCTGGTTTCCGCTTTCTTTCATACTATATGCAGCAGGATGGAAAATTATCATTCCTTCCTGGTACCGTGTGCAGGTTCGCGAAGCGAATACGCTGACCTGCCGAACAGCGGTCCTTATTACATCACGTTCTGCGGCTTCCCGTCCAGATAGCATGCAATATTAACGAATACAATAACCGCCCTCTTATAAAGGGCCTCCTTTGTAGCAAAAGCCACATGAGGCGTGGCAAGCAGCCTGGGCGCTTTCAGAAGCGGATGATCCTCGCTGATGGGAGGCTCTGTTTCAAATACATCCACTGCCGCTCCGGCAATTCTTCCCTCTTCCAGGGCTGCCGCCAGCGCCTGGCTGTCCACCACCGGCCCTCTTGCCGTATTGACAAGAATCGCATTGGGCTTCATCAGACGAAGCTGCGCCTCACCTATCAGCCCCTTTGTCTGTTCGGTCAGTGGTACATGGAGTGATACAATATCGCATTCCCGCAAAAGAGTATCCATATCCGTCATGGTGACGCCTTCTGTTTCTCTGGGGCTCCTGTTATAACCGTAAACCTCACATCCAAATGCCCTGGCAAGCTGCGCGGTCCTTGTCCCTATTGCGCCCATTCCAATGATGCCGAATTTTTTTCCTTCCAGCTCCTGTCCCACAAGCCCGGTCTTATCCTTTCCCTCACGGACAGCCTGATTGCACTCAATAATATACCGGTAAAGGTTCAGCACCATGCCGAACACAAGCTCCGGCACCGCCGTATTGGAATATCCGGCGCAGTTGCTCACCAGGATTCCTCTTTCCCGGCAGTAATCCATAGCCACATGATCCACACCCGTAAAAGCTACGGAAATCATCTTCAGGTTATCACAGTGCTCCAGCACCTCTTTTTTAAAGGGCAGATTGGAAAAAGCGAGAATATCCGCATCCTTCGCCCGTTCTATCAACGTTTCCGTATCCGTAACGCGGGTATCATAATATACGATTTCCACCTTTCCTTCCAGTTTTTCCTCTGCCAGCGCAAGGAGCTTCTCCTTTTCTACGCCGAGCGGTTCAATAATCACAAGTTTCATCTTTTTTATTCTCCTGTTTTTGTGGAGTAAAATGCGCGTCCTCTGAAAAGGAAATGATTTTACTCCTGATTTTAGTTTTGCGGAGCAAAATACAGGTTCCCTGACGGGCAGTTTTTTTACTCCATTCATTTAACTGTCAACGAAAACGTACGTAACTGTGAAGGTCCTGAACAGTCACACTCAAACATATACAATGTCTGAAAATTCCCCACCGGAAAGCACCGGTTAAAAATTCAGCCGTTCCAGATATTTTTGCTCAAATCCCGGCACTTCCGCCAGATTCAGCACCTCGGCCCTGCGGCACATGGCTTCCGCTTTTTCCCGCAGGGATTCCTCCCCGCCATAAAGGCAGGCTCCCAAAAGCGAGGTATTCCCCACCGCAGTCACCCTTCCCGCCAGCTGCGGAGGGAATAAACCGATCCGGGCCGCCTTTTCCACATCCAGGAAATAACCGAAACCGCCGGCCAGAAAGACTTTGTCAATCCGGGAGGCATCCGTCCCCATAGCTTCCATCAGCAGCTCCACACCCGCGCATACCGCTGCTTTTGCCATCTGCAGCCCGCGGATATCCTGCTGTGTGATACGCAGCTCTCCCTTCTGCCAGCCCGTATCAAAAAAAGGCTCCTGGAGCAGGCCTGTCTCATCAATCACACCGCCCTCCAGCATTTCTGCCAGCAATGCAATCATATCCGTTCCCGGCACATTAACTCCTGCGCCGCCTTCAAAAGCCGGGCCGGCCGCGGCAGCCGTACAGATGAGCCTGTCTCCCCTGCCGATTGCCATTTCCCCATTCGTCCCGAGATCAATAAACAATCTGCATTCCCCGTCTTCACACTCCGCAAAACCGCAGGCCAGAAGCCCCGCCGTAATATCTGCGCCCACAAAAGCCGATATTCCCGGCAATAAACGGATCTCCTGTCCCGAAACGCCGTCCTTCCCCTGCCTTCCGGTAAGACACATTTCCTGCAGGCATACCGGAGTAAAAGGATATCTTCCAAGCGTCCGCGTATCCAACTCCATCAGCAGATGCTCCATCGAAGTATTTCCCGCCAGCCAGATACTCTCCGGCCTCCCGCCCAGCTCACCGCAAAGCTGTTCCACACCCTCTTCCAGGACATCTCTAACAGCCTCTGCCAGTTCTCCGGCCTCTCCCCTTTCCGCCGCCTGCAGCCGGGAAATCACATCACTCCCCCACCTGCGCTGCGGATTCATACAGCTGTATTCCCCAAGGATACGCAGCCTTCCTCCCCGCCTCAGCTCCCGCAGGGAATCCGCTGCCACAGCCTGCATGGCCACCGTTGTCGTCCCCAGGTCAACTGCGATCAGATACTCTGCGCTGCGGCCCGGCATTCCTCCATTCGCCGCGCCGCTGTCTTTGGCGGCACCTGCACTGCCGTCCCTTATCCCGCCGCCATGATCCGTAACCGCTTCCACAGTCCTGCTTTCCACGAACTCCACCCGCACAGTACAATCCCCCTGTACCCGGTGCATACACGCCAGCCGGTACCCTTGTCTCAGCTCCTCCGCCGAAAAAGCGATCCTGTCCGCCGCCACAGGCAGCGGCGCCCTCTGCCCCTCGAACAAAATCCGGCACCGCCCGCACGTCCCCTTCCCATTACAGCACACCAAAGGAAACCCATGCATCTTCAAAAGACTGAGAAATCCTGCTCCCACAGGCGCTTCGATCACCCGCTCTTCCCCGTCCCGCCTTACCGTTATCCTCTTATCAGACAAACTGGTTTCTCTCCTCATCATAAACATAATCTATCTTCTTCAGTTTTTCCACAAGCCTGGCCTTATCCACGCCGCACTCCTCGCACAACGCATCCAGACTCCCATAAAAATCCCTGAGCTTCATATTCACAAAACTCAACAGCATCACCGGATCCTCAGGCATCACCATAACACTACCTCCATAATCATCCAAAAAATCAGCCGCAACCGCCTAATCCTTTCACAGCCAAACCAACATCCCCTGCACCATCACCCGCCTCGCAAATTCACCAGCAGGAGCCTCCCCTATTATAGGCAATCCCCGCCCTTCTTTCAAGAAACCTGGCTTATTTTCTTCTAATATTTGCATGCGAGTCACGCAAATAGCCCCCATCCCTCCCGGAAAACAGAACGCCGGGCAGACAGTCCCATGGACAGGGGGGAACTGCATCACCGCCGCTGACGTCTCCGGGGACAAAACCAGCTCCGGGCAGAGCGACACACGCCATTCCCCCCCTGAATTCATGTATATATTTTGTTCATATTATGAAATGGACTTGACATAGCTTCTTTTTTGATGCTATTCTGAAGATAAGTTAAAGGGGAGTAGTATCCATGTACAATCAACATACCCTGATTCAGGCCGTCCGCATTACGGGAAACGCAGATTTACAGTACCGTATGCCGGGACAGGCAGGCTGAATCATGGTTGTACACTTTCTGTGAAGAAAGAACGAGACTTTTGGCGTACGCCGAAGGTCTCTTTTTTTATGGTTTTACAGGAATTTCCCCGGGCGGCGTTTTTGCTTTACCATTACTGTAAGAGCCTGGCGCCTCCCGTAAAATGTACATGACGCTGCAGCCCTGCAACATTTTACCACCACAAAGAAAGGATGAAAAAGTATGGAATTCATTTATGAAGGATTACTGTCCATCACCCCCCAGCAGGTAATTATGTATCTTGTCAGCCTCCTGCTCATTTATCTCGCAATCAAAAAGGAGTACGAGCCTGCGCTGCTTCTGCCCATGGGCTTCGGCGCCATTCTCGTCAATCTTCCGCTGTCCGGCGTCATCAACCAGACCATGTCCGGCATCGGAGAGGTTAACGGTATCATTGAATGGCTGTTCAACGTAGGGATTGAGGCCTCCGAAGCGCTCCCGATTCTGCTGTTTATCGGTATCGGAGCCATGATTGACTTCGGTCCCCTTCTTTCCCAGCCCGTCATGTTCCTTTTCGGCGCTGCCGCCCAGTTTGGTATTTTCTTTGCCATCTGCGCCGCCGCTCTGATGGGCTTTGATTTGAAGGATGCCGCATCCATCGGAATCATCGGCGCTGCCGACGGCCCCACCTCCATTCTGGTTTCCCAGGTTCTGGGTTCCAGGTATGTCGGCCCAATTGCCGTCGCCGCTTATTCTTACATGGCGCTGGTTCCCATTGTACAGCCCTTTGCCATCCGTCTGGTCACCACGAAAAAGGAAAGACGGATCCGCATGCCCGCCAAACCGGCCAGACCGGTTACAAAGACCACCAGGATCCTTTTCCCGATAATTGTTACCTTCCTGGTGGGACTGATTTCCCCCGCCTCTGTATCTTTAGTCGGTTTCCTGATGTTCGGCAACCTGCTTCGTGAATGCGGCGTCCTGGGAAATCTTTCCGATACCGCCCAGACCTCCCTTGCCAACCTGATTACCCTGCTTCTGGGAATCACCATTTCCTTCAGCATGAGAGCGGATGCCTTCGTACGCCTTGACACCCTGCTGATCATGGTGCTCGGCCTTGTGGCTTTCGTATTCGACACCATCGGCGGCGTTCTTTTTGCCAAGGTCCTGAACCTGTTCCGCAAGGAAAAAATCAATCCCATGATAGGCGCCGCCGGTATTTCGGCCTTCCCCATGTCCGCCAGAGTCGTACAGAAGATGGCCATGAAGGAAGATCCTGGCAATATTCTTATCATGCAGGCGACCGGCGTCAATGTTTCCGGCCAGATTGCTTCCGTTATCGCGGGCGGCCTGGTTATCAGCCTGGTTTCCGCTTATCTGTAGGACGGACGATTTCAGCCTGGCTTCCGCCTGTTTGTGGGACGGACGCTTTTAACCGCAGGTTAACTTACTGTTACGGAAAGGAGTATTTTTTATGTGGAATAATTTTTTAATTACCCTGTCCATCATGGGAAAGGGTATGGTTGGAATTTTCACCGTTATCATTATTATCAGCCTGGTCGTGGCTCTGATGGGCCGTCTTGGCGCCGGGAAAAAAGAAGATGAGAATAAGGCTGAAAAATAGCATTGTATTTCAGCCGGCAAAATAATGTAACAATTCAGATAACTGAACTTTCTGGAATGCAAGTTTGGATTTAGCATCCATATTTTTTGAGCCATTACAAAATCCCCTCCGGTGTATATCTCACCGGAGGGGATTTTATTTTCATTTAAAGTTTTACAGTCCGACGCCTTCATGGTTGGCGCAAAATCCAGTTCCCAGGACCGCCGCCGGAAGCCGGCCATTAACGATTGCCGCATTATGGGCCGCCTGCCCGCGCTGTTACATATTGGCGGGAACTTCCTTCCTGTGGGCTTCCAGACTGCCGTCCTTTACATCTATAAGGATGGTATCGCCCTCTCCCACTGCGTCCTGCAGAATCAGCTTCGCGGAAAGCGTCTCCACATACTTCTGAATATATCTCTTCAACGGCCTTGCGCCGTATGCCGGATCATATGCATTATCCACAACAAATTCCTCTGCCGCAGGGGTAAGTTCAATCGTCAGCTCCCTGTCGGAAAGACGTTTGTTCAAATCCCCGATAATCAGGCGGATTATGCCTCCGATATTATCTTTGGTAAGCGGCTTGAACAGTATGATTTCATCCAGACGGTTCAAGAACTCCGGCCTGAAATGAGCGCGCAGATCCGTCATTACATAGTTTTCCGTTTCCTCCGTAATCTCGCCGTCGTGGCTGATGCCCTCCAGCAGATAATTGGCTCCGATATTGGACGTCATGATCAGGATGGTGTTTTTAAAGTCTACCGTCCTTCCCTGGGAATCCGTAATCCGGCCGTCGTCAAGCACCTGAAGCAGCACATTGAATACATCCGGATGGGCTTTCTCTATTTCATCAAACAGCACCACCGAGTAGGGCTTTCTTCTGACCGCTTCGGTCAGTTGTCCGCCTTCTTCATAGCCTACGTATCCGGGAGGCGCTCCGATCAGCCTGGACACGGAGTATTTCTCCATATATTCACTCATATCAATGCGGACCATATTGTTTTCATCATCAAACAGCGCCGCTGCAAGCGCCTTTGCAAGCTCTGTCTTACCTACGCCGGTAGGTCCCAGGAACAGGAAGGAGCCAATAGGCTTGGTAGGGTCTTTAATGCCGGCCTTGGAACGGATAATTGCCTCCGTCACCTTGGTAACGCCTTCATCCTGGCCAATCACCCTCTTATGAAGCTCCTCGTCCAAATGCAGCGTCTTGTTCCTCTCGCTCTCCGTCAGCTTGGAAATCGGTATGCCGGTCCACCGGGACACGATTCTGGCAATTTCATCCTCGCTTACACTTTCGTGTACCAGGGACAGATCTTCATTTTTAACCTTCTCTTCTTCCAGCTCCAGCTGTCTGCGCAGCTCCGGCAGCCGGCCGTAGCTCAGCTCCGCCGCTTTTTCCAGATTACCCTCTCTCTGGGCGATTTCTATCTGGCTTTGGATGGCGTCTATCTGTTCACGCAGCTTCGACAGCTTCTCCACGCTTGCCTTTTCATTATCCCACTGGGCCTTTCTGTTCTGGAATTCCTCCTTCAGCTCCGCCAGTTCCTTCTGCAGGTCCGTAAGACGCTCCTGGCTCAGCCGATCCTCTTCTTTTTTCAACGCAGCCTCTTCGATTTCCATCTGCATGATTTTACGCTGAAGTTCATCCAGCTCGGTAGGCATGGAATCCAGCTCCGTCTTAATCAGGGCACAGGCCTCATCCACCAGGTCAATGGCCTTATCCGGCAGGAAACGGTCAGAAATATATCTATTGGACAGGATGGCGGCGCTTACCAGCGCGTTATCCATAATTTTCACGCCATGGAATACTTCATACCTCTCCTTCAGTCCGCGGAGGATGGAAATGGTGTCCTCCACCGTGGGTTCATCCACCATAACAGGCTGGAAACGGCGTTCCAGTGCTGCATCCTTTTCAATATACTGGCGGTACTCGTCCAGCGTGGTGGCGCCGATGCAGTGCAGCTCGCCCCTGGCCAGCATGGGCTTGAGCATATTTCCGGCATCCATGCTTCCTTCCGTCTTACCTGCCCCCACAATGGTATGCAGCTCATCTATGAAAAGTATAATCTGGCCTTCGCTATTCTTCACGTCCTCAAGCACGGCCTTCAGACGCTCCTCAAACTCGCCTCTGTATTTCGCGCCCGCCACCAGCGCGCCCATATCCAGTGCGAAAATCTTCTTATTCTTCAGTCCCTGGGGCACATCGCCGCGCACAATTCTCTGGGCAAGGCCCTCCACAACAGCCGTCTTGCCCACGCCGGGTTCACCGATAAGGACCGGATTGTTCTTGCTCTTTCTGGAAAGGATACGGACAACGTTACGGATCTCCGCATCCCTGCCGATTACCGGATCAAGCTTCTGGTTCCTCGCCTTCTCCACCAGGTCCTCGCCGTACTTCTCCAGCGTATCATAGGTAGCCTCCGGATTGTCGCTGGTTACCCTCTGGTTGCCCCGCACTGTGGAAAGCGCCTGCAGAAACCGTTCCCTGGTAACGCCGTATTCGGTCCAGATAGCCTTGATTTCCTTATTTGGATGCTTGATCATGCTCAGGAAAAGATGCTCAACGGAAACATATTCGTCTCCCATCTGCCTTGCCTCATCCTCTGCGGAGGTAAGCACCTGATTCAGATCCCTTCCCACATAAACCTGTCCGCCCTGCACCTTGACACGCTTGCTCACCGCGTTCTCCACCCGGTTAACAAAGTGCTCCTTCTGAATACCCATTTTCTCAATCAGCTTAAGTATCAGGCTGTCTTCTATGGTAAGGAGGCTATAGAGCAGATGTTCTTCTTCTATTTCCTGGTTGCCGTATTCATAGGCCAGCTTCTGGCACCGTTCCACGGCTTCCATGGATTTCTGTGTAAATTTTGAAATATTCATACACATTGCCCTCCTGTATCTGCATTTGTTTTATTTGTTCTATTACTACTATAACAATAGTATGAACTGTTGTCAACACCTTTTTTTAATTAACGGTAACCAACTATCCGCAGGCACGATGTCCCCCCTTGTTTTCCCTCGAAAACAGAGGTACAATCTGTAATATAATTATCCGTTCAGGGTAATTATGGAAATTTATAAATTTTTCTGAATATACATAAAAAAGGAAATCCCGCATATCATGAAGACAAAATCCTATGAAATCGACATGTGCAACGGTCCCCTAACCGGAAAATTACTGAAATTTGCCGTCCCTCTTATGTTTTCCGGCATCCTGCAGCTTTTATTCAACGCGGCCGATATTGTTGTTGTGGGCCGGTTTGCCGGCCATGAGGCTCTGGCCGCCGTAGGAAGCACAGGTTCCCTCATCAACCTGCTGGTAAACGTATTTATCGGCCTCTCCATCGGCACCAATGTCCTGGTTGCCAACTATATGGGCGCCAGACACGAAAAGGCGGTCAGCGAGACGGTCCATACCTCCGTCCTGCTCAGTCTCCTGTGCGGCACCTTTCTCATTTTCTTCGGCATCATTCTTGCCAAACCGCTCCTGACCCTGATGGGAACACCCGATAACGTATTGGGGCAGGCAGCGCTGTATATGCGTATTTATTTTGTGGGAATGCCCGCCACCATGCTTTATAACTTCGGCGCCGCCATACTACGCGCCACAGGGGATACCCAGAGACCCCTGTATTTTCTGTTTGCCGCCGGCGTCATCAATGTGGTTCTCAACCTGATTTTTGTCATCTGCTTCCATATGGGTGTTGCGGGCGTTGCAACAGCCACCGTTATTTCCCAGTGTGTTTCCGCACTGCTGGTGCTGCGCTGCCTGATTCATGAGACAGGATGCTTTAAGCTGTATCTGAATAAGCTCCATATTCATAAGGATAAACTGATCCAGATGATACGGATCGGGCTGCCGGCCGGAATGCAGGGCGCTGTTTTTTCCATTTCAAACGTCCTGATCCAGTCCTCCATCAATTCCTTCGGCTCCATCGCCATGGCGGGAAGCACTGCCTCCAGTAATCTGGAAGGCTTCGTCTATACCTCAATGAACTCCTTCTACCAGGCTTCCCTGAGCTTTACCAGCCAGAACCTGGGCGCCGGAAAAAAAGAACGTATCAACAAAATCCTCATTACCTGTGAGCTGCTCGTCATCACTGTCGGGCTGGTCATGGGCAATGCCGCCTACTTCCTTGGAGACAGGCTGTTGCATATTTATTCTTCCGATCCGGAGGTCATCCAATACGGCCTGATGCGTATGCAGGTCATCTGTACGGTGTATTTCCTGTGCGGCATGATGGATGTTCTTGTGGGAAGCCTGCGCGGCCTGAACTATTCCGTGCTCCCCATGATTGTATCGCTGGCCGGGGCCTGTGGACTGCGGATCGTCTGGATATTTACCATCTTCCAGTGGCACCGGAGCCTGTTTATACTCTACCTGTCCTATCCGGTCACCTGGCTTGTAACCGCCATAGCCCATTTTATCTGTTTCATTGTTGTCAGGAAAAAATTAGAAAAAGAAAAATAACTGTACGGACGCCGTACACTTACGAAAGGATAACCTATGAGCTGGGAAATTGATTTTTTAAACGCTGTACAGCATCTGCTGCGAAATGAATTTCTGGATGTGATTATGCCCTTTATTTCCGCTCTGGGAAATGCGGGTATTTTCTGGATCCTGCTTACCCTTGTGCTGCTTATTATCCCGAAAACGAGGAAAACAGGCCTTGCCTCTGCCATTGCCCTGCTGATTATGCTCGTAACCGGCAATATGATCATGAAGCCCCTGGTAGCAAGGCTGCGGCCCTTTACCGTAAATACGGCCATTGAGCTGCTGATACCGCCGCCGCTGGATTTTTCCTTTCCCTCAGGCCATACCTTTGCCTCTTTTGCTTCTGCAACTGCCATTATGAAAAACAACAGGCGTTTTGGCATACCGGCTCTGATCCTGGCGGCCTGTATCGCTTTCTCCCGCCTTTATCTGTATGTACACTATCCCACGGATGTATTTTTCGGCCTTATCTTTGGTGTCCTTGCAGGTCTTGCCGGCTGTTTCCTGGCCAACAGGCTGGAGCCCAGGCTGCATATTTCCTGACCGATTCCGGGCGGCGGATTTCCGTTGCCCTATAATTTTGCGCTGCCTCTTATTTCGGCCGGAAGCCAACGGAAAAGCCTGCCCGCCCCGTCGGCCGCAGGCAGAACCTTCTTATAAAATAATAAAAAAGCAGGATCTTCCATGTGGCGGGAAATCCTGCTTTCTTATTATTTTATTAGAATAACCGGCTGAATTATTCAGCTGCTGTTGTAGACTCTGTAGCTGTCTCAGTAGCTTCAGCTTCGGTAGAAGCAGTTTCAGTTGCTTCTGTGCTTGCTTCTTCAGTTGTAGCTTCTACAGTAGCTTCGGTGGAAGCTGCTT
The DNA here is from genome assembly GCF_009696275.1 of Eisenbergiella porci. GTDB lineage: Bacteria > Bacillota > Clostridia > Lachnospirales > Lachnospiraceae > Eisenbergiella > Eisenbergiella porci. The sequence goes on along the minus strand of NZ_VUMI01000004.1, from coordinate 121,800 downwards.
CTGTGCTCTCTTCTACAGTAGACTCTACTTCAGAGCTTTCTGCTACGGAGCTTTCAACTACGGACTCAGTTGCTGCTACGGTAGATTCTGCAGGTGCTGCTGCATCGCTGGAACCACAAGCTACCATAAGAGCGGATGTCATAACTGCTGCTGTTAAAACTGCTACTAATTTTTTCTTCATAATTAATTCTCCTCCTAATCGAACGCTCAGCTGGATATCCGGCTGAATCTTTATTACGAAAATGAGAATAACATGTTTTTCTAAACTTGTAAATAGTTTTTATAAACTTTTTTAACAAATTATGAATTTCATAAGATTTTGTTCACAGTTCGTACACATTTATCGCAGTTTTCTCCATATTTATTCATATTAACTTATTTTTCGCGGTTTTCAGGCAGCTGCAGCCGCAGTCAACGGCGGTTCCGCTGTGGAATTTATGTCCGTACTATGTTACACTTAGTGCAGATGCACCGGATTTACCCTGGTACAAAACACTGTATTTTCTTAAATTAACACAATGTTACTGTTCACGTTCAATGTACTGTATTAACTGATTTGGAGGGAATGCTATGTCTTCTTATTTACTGGAATGCTGCGTTGATTCTGCAGAATCCGCACTGCTGGCGGAAAAAGGCGGCGCCGACAGGCTTGAGCTTTGTTCCAACCTGATTATAGGCGGAACCACACCCACGCTGGCTCTTTACCGGCAGATCCGCAGGCACAGCAGCATACGGATCCATGCGCTGATACGTCCCCGTTTTGGCGATTTTCTTTATTCCCAGGAAGAATTCCAGATAATCCTGGAGGAAGTTAAACAGTTCCGCCAGGCAGGTGCGGAAGGTGTGGTTATCGGCTGCCTTACGCCTGAAGGAAGGCTGGATATGGAAGCCATGAAACAGCTGATGGAAGCGGCGGAGGGTATGTCCGTAACGCTTCACCGCGCTTTTGACATGTGCCGGGATCCGTTTGAGGCCCTGGAGCAGGCAAAGGCCCTGGGAATCAACACCATCCTCACTTCCGGCCAGGCTCCGTCCTGTCTGAAGGGCATTGAGCTTCTTAAGAAGCTTCAGGCGCAGGCCGGCCCTGATCTCACAATTCTGGCCGGCGCAGGCATTAACGCCGGCGCCGTACGCACACTGCTGGAGCAGACCTCCCTGACAGCCTATCATATGTCCGGGAAACGGATTCTGGAAAGCGGAATGCAGTTTCGTAACCCCCGGGTATCCATGGGCCTGCCCGGCATGAGCGAGTATGAAATCTGGCAGACCGATGAAAGCGCTGTACGTGCCGTTCGCCGTCTTTTGGACGAGGCCGCCCGGTAATCCCTGTACAGCCATGTACGGCGGCTGCGCCCTGCCGTACCGACATGGGTTATCTTTAAAAGGCTTTATAAAAAAACAGAAGCGCCGGAGCAGCCCTGCCCGGTACCTCTGTTTTTTTGATTCAATGTAACTGTTCCATACCTCCGCGGCTGCTGCCTTACGCTTCGCACTTCCAGAAATACGCGCTGTAGGGCGCAAGCTGGCTTCCTCCGCCAAAATCGTGGTTTTCTCCTGAAATCAGATCCACCGCCATGCCGCAGCCCGCATCAAAGTGGGCCGTATATGGCTCGCTGTCCGCATTAATTGCCACAAGCACCCTTTCCCCGTCGGCAGCGCGTTCGAAAATACATTGCTTATTGGTAAGTACCACCGAACGGAATGCGCCGTAATTGAGCGCATGGGAGTTCTTTTTAGCCTCAGCCAGACGGCTGATGAATTCAGATAATTCATTTTCCACGGGTGCTTCAAAGCAAGCCCTCAGCGCCTGATCCCCTTCACTTTTATTTCCTTTGGCGCCCCATTCACTTCCATAATAGACACAGGGAATTCCCGGCATGCCGAACATCAGCGCATAGATCAACGGCAGATGCTTCTCATTGGACAGGATGCTGGCAATTCTCGTAACATCATGGTTATCCACAAAGGAAAGCAGATGCAGCCCTTTGTAAAGCGTCCAGTTTTCGGGACCGAACTGTCTTAACAATGAATGGACAATTTCAAACAGGTTCATGCTGTTAAAGCTGGAATACAGCCCCTTATAACACTCATAATTAGTGGAGGAATGCAGCATGCCGTCATTCACCAGCACCTTATAATCTCCGTGCAGCATCTCTCCCACAAGGAAGAAATCCTCCTTCAGCCCGTCGCAGAAGCTGCGCAGCCGTCTTACAAAATCGTGATCCAGGCAGTAAGCCACATCCAGGCGGAGCCCGTCAATATCAAACTCCTCCACCCACAGCCTGATGCTTTCAAAAATATGGTTGATGACCTCTTCATTTCGCAGGTTCAGCTTTACCAGATCGTAATTGCCTTCCCAGCCCTCGTACCAGAGGCCGTCATTGTAATTGGAGTTTCCTCCCAGATTAATGTGGAACCAGTTAAGATAGGGAGAATTCTCCCTGTTCTTCAGCACATCCTGAAAAGCCCAGAAGCCTCTTCCCACATGGTTAAACACCCCGTCCAGAACCACGCGGATTCCTTCCTCATGAAGCCTGGAGCAAACCTCCTTAAAATCCTCATTCGTGCCAAGGCGGCGATCCACCTTCCTGAAATCTCTTGTATTGTATCCATGGGTATCGGATTCAAACAGGGGAGAAAAATATATGGCATTTGCCCCCAGCTTTCTGATATGTCCGATCCAGTCAATCACCTTCCGTATTCCCGCAGTCTCCGGCGCCTGCTGCGTCCCGTCGTTTTCAAACGGCGCTCCGCAGAAGCCCAGAGGATATATCTGGTAAAAAACGCTTTCGTAAGCCCACATCGCTGTGTCCTCCTTTTTCTTCTTTTCAGGGAAACCCGCAAAAATCTCCGCAATAAAAGTTTCCCGTGCAAGTATAACATATACCGGACGCACTTTCCACTGCTTTCCGCACAGGTATTTTTCCACATATCCGGTGATAATTTTCCACTTATCCAGATGTGTGGATAACATAAATTCACAGTATTTTCCACTCCTATAAAAAGGGGTTTTTTGTGGATAAGGCTTCTGAATTATCCACATTGATTTACATAACTGGAGTAACCACAGGGTCATTTTTACTCAATATCGACCATCATGTGAAAATGTGCATAAGTACCAAATTTCTTATTTATTCGACATTATCTGCATAAGAAATCCCCAGTTTCCACATAGTTATCCACAATTCATGGCGCCATAAACAAGTTTTCCACAGGACATTTCCGAAAAAAATCGTCTCCGTTTTTGGTAATCCGCACATTCCACAATTTTATCCACATCAACATAATAATTCCCTGAAATTTTATCTTTTCACAAAGCAAATCCTGTGCTATACTGATTTCCTGCCGCCGGAAAAGCGGCTGAAAGCAACCCGGAAAAGATACCTGATACAGGAGTTTTTATGATAAAAATCGGATCTCATGTAAAAATGGCAGGAAAGGAAATGCTGCTTGGTTCGGCGCGCGAAGCCGTGTCCTACGGGGCCAATACCTTCATGGTGTATACCGGCGCGCCCCAGAATACAAAGCGGAAGCCTGTCAGCGAACTGAATATAGATGCTGCAAAAGATTATATGAAACAGAACGGGATCGAGGATTTTGTAGTGCATGCGCCCTACATTATCAATCTGGCCAACACGGTAAATCCCGATACCTACTCCCTGGCTGTGGATTTTCTGGCGCTGGAGCTGGAAAGGACCGCCGCCATGGGCAGCAGCGTGCTGGTACTTCATCCCGGCTCCCATGTGGGCGCGGGAAGCGAGGTGGGCATCCGCCAAATCGTCCGGGGGCTGAATGCGGTGCTCACCCCGGACACACCGGTATGTATAGCTTTGGAAACCATGGCCGGCAAAGGCTCTGAAATCGGACGGAGCTTTGAAGAGCTTGCCTCCATCTATGACGGAGTTGCCTGCAGTGACAAGCTGCGTGTATGCTTTGATACCTGCCATGTAAATGACGCAGGCTACGACATTGTGGATAACTTTGACGGGGTCATGGAGGAATTCCACCGGATACTCGGCAAGGAACAGATCGCTGTTTTTCATATTAATGACAGCAAAAACAGCCTGGGCGCGGCAAAAGACCGCCACGCCAATATCGGAGAGGGCACCATCGGTGCCGAAGCGCTGCGCTGTATCGTACACCATCCGGATTTCCCCGGCATCCCCAGGATACTGGAAACACCCTACCGTCCGGATCCGGAAAATCCTGACAAAACGCTCCCTCCTTATAAGGAAGAAATCGCATTTTTGTTACAGGAACCGTAAGATGCCCCACCTAAGACAGCAGGGTGCCTCTTATAAAACCCAGGCCGCCGGCAGAGTATTATCCTCCGCCGGCGGCCTGTGCTGTCCTTTACTATAGCCATTCGTCCCAGAAACGTTCCACCCGACGGGCCACCTGATCCGCCGTTACCACTTCATAGGTGTCCCATTCTCTGGGGAACAGCCGCTGATAGGCCCCTCCCAGGAACCGGTCGTCCAGCAAGGCCACAATTCCCACATCCTCCGCCGTCCGGATCACTCTTCCTGCAGCCTGTAGCACCTTATTCATTCCCGGATACCGATAGGCATAATCAAAACCATTTTTCCCCATGGCATCAAAATAGCTCTTCAGTATCTCCCGTTCATTACATACCTGGGGAAGCCCGGTCCCTACAATGATCGCGCCGATCAGGCTGTCGTTCTTCAGATCGATGCCCTCACTGAAAATACCGCCCATTACACAGAAGCCCAGCAGGCTCTTTTCCTGCTCCTCCTCAATCTCCATATGGATCATATCCCCCAGCTCACAGCCTCTGTTTCCTTCGAAACGCCCGAGGAACTGTTCTCTGTCCTCCTCACTCATAATATCCTCCTGAATGATGCATTCTTCTTTTTCCTCATCCAGTAAATATTCTTCGTAAGCCTCATACACATTCTGCAAAAAGGAATGGGAGGGGAAGAAAATCAGATAATTTCCATACCTCATTTTTGTAATCTCATGCAGATAAGTCGCTATATTTATATATTCGGTTTTGGATCGCCTGGTATATTTGCTGGTTACATCGCTTCCTATATATAGCGCTTTTTTCTTGGGATTAAAGGTTGACTGTGCATAAACCTCGTAATCTTCCTTATTCCCGCCCAGAAGGCTCTTATAATACTGAATGGGCAGAAGCGTGGCCGAAAACAGGATAGTGCTGCGCGCCCGTTCCATACATTCCTTCAGATTTACGGAAGGATTCACGCAGAACAGCTTGACCAGGAAGCTGTCATCCTCCTCCAGCTCCGTATAGATGACATAATTATCATCCAGCCTGTCATACATCTCAAGAAAATGGGAAACTTCAAAATAAAAATCCAGTACATCCTCCCTGACAGGGCTCTCATCATGATCCTCCAGGTATTTCTCCATGGTTTCCGAAAGACGCTCCACCGCCAGCACAAAGCTGTCTATGGAAGACACCACCTGGCAGCCTTCGCATTCCCGTTTCAGCGGAAGCAGCTCCCTGCTGCATTTATCCAGCTGATGCTCCATTTTGGAATCATATTCCTTAACAATTTTCTTCAGCGCAAGGAAATCCTCCTTCACAAGCACTGCGCTGTACATTTCACGTCCCCGTTCCACCAGATTATGCGCCTCATCAATCAGGAAAAGGTACTGTCCCTGCACTCCATCACTGAAAAATCGTTTTAAATAAACATGGGGATCAAACACATAATTGTAGTCACATATGATGCCATCGGAAAACAGGCTCATGTCCAGGCTCATTTCAAAGGGACAGACCTTATATTTCCTGGCATAGGTTTCCACCATCTCTCTGTTATAGTGGTCCTCATGGGTGAGCAGATCATAAATGGCTTCGTTGATCCTGTCATAATGGCCGTCCGCATAGGGACAGGCGCCGGGATTGCACTCTGTTTCCTCCATAAAGCATATCTTTTCCTTGGCCGTCAGGATTACTGTCTTAAAACGCAGCCCCTTATCACGCAGCAGCTGGAAGGTATTGTCCGCCACCGTGCGGGTGATGGTCTTGGCTGTCAGATAAAAAATACGCTCTGCCTTTCCCTCTCCCAAGGCCTTTACCGCCGGGAATACGGTGGAAAGTGTCTTTCCTACGCCGGTAGGCGCCTCAATGAACAGTTTCCGCTTGTGGACGATGCTCTGGTATACATAGGTGGCAAGCTCCTTCTGCCCCTCCCTGTAGGGGAAAGGAAAAGCCAGCTGTCTTATGGACGCTGTCCTTGCCTCCTGCCACTTGCTGGAAAAATCCGCCCACTTCTTATATGCCTCCAGAATGCCGATGAACCACTCTTCCAGCTCCGCTCTGCTGTGTGTACTGACAAAATACCGCAGTTCTTCCGTTTCCATATTGCAATAGGTCATACGCACCTTCATCTGTGCGCTGTCATGATCTGCGGCATACATGAAAGCATAGCACTTCGCCTGCGCCAGATGCACATCCACCGGCCCTTTCATTTTCTCCAGATCCCGGTAGGTTCCCTTAATCTCATCTATAGTCACGGTTTCTCCGTTTATTACGCCGTCGGCCCTGCCCTCTACGATCAGATCATAGGACGGTGTATTCCACACATAACGCATGACCACCTCTGCCTGATATTCCGATCCCATTCTACGCTGTATCATACGGTGTATCCGTCCACCCTCTGCCATTGCATTGTCAGGCGCCGCCTTTTTCCGGTTGTCTATACTGCCGCTGCGCAGGATAAATTCCACCAGATTGCGCACAGATATTCTTATTTCCACGTTAAGCCGTCCTCCTTATTTGTTGCCTGTAAAAAGAATCAAAAAACTCCCTATAAAGATAGTACACACTTCTTTACAGGGAGTCAAATCCATTATGCTTTGGAAAGACAGTTAACCGGCCATTGCAAATTTTCTGAGGTAGTTTTCAAATTTTTTATCGTACCCATGGCAGGATACGGTTAACACACGGGTAAGGTCCAGGCCATAAACACCAAGAATAGATTTAGCGTCTACTACATAGCTGTTATACGCTATGTCAATATCGAAATCATACCTTGAGGCTTCATTTACAAATTCCTGCACCTCGTCCGGTCTCAGCACAATTTTATACTGATTGATTCCATTCATACTTACCACACACTTTCATCCTTTCATAAAATAGAAACTGCTACAAACACGGCATTTTCGCCGTGTACCTTCTTAGATTTATCATATTATACAGCATTGGCGGTAAATGTAAACCCCCCATTTTTCTACATAAAATGACAGTAAATACAGCCATACTGCATAATGTCACCTGCGGAGCAAAATCAAACTCTTTTTTTGTTTAAAAGTGTGATACCCGGCAGTTACCGGCTTTTCCGCCGGCCTGTCTTCTGCTCATTGTTTACAAATTCCACCATATAATCTTGGAACCTGTAAGGAAGCATCTGCCGCTGCAGTTTCTCATTTTCCCTTTCCTTTATCGTTATCTTACGGCAGAAATACCTGAAAAGTTCCTGAATCTGCCTTTCCTCCTCGCTAAACTCCAGATCCTGTTTCTCCGGCCCGTTCTCCATTCCCGCCAAAAACCAGGACTTACCGGCCTGATGGATTCCATAAAGCTTCCTTCCCTTATCAAAGATAATGAAATTCTCTTTTGGAAAACGATCTGCAAAATGGGGCATCATAAACGGCACCACATTATTCTTCGGCCCTATTTCCCCAAACAGGATGCCTCCGGCCGTTTCCTCAAACCTGAGGAAGCCCAGCAGATGATGGGCCTCATTCCCGGCCGCCCTGCTCAGTTCAAAAGCACGGTAGACATAGCGGTTTCCCAGATGATCCATCAGACTTCCCCTAATCCGTCCCTTCAGCCCTTCCACAACAGTCTGGTAGACAGCCTGCCCTTTATCCGTTTCCCAGGAAGACAGCGCATAACAGATCTGTTCATAGCATTCTTCCCCAAACCTTGTGAGTATCGTCCGTCTTACCTTGTCTGCCTTCTGTATGTCCGGCACAATTTCCCTGTATTCGGCAAATAAACACAGATTTCCTTCCTCTCCCAGCTGAATCCGCGTACTGTCATGATCACATTTCTGCGCATAAGCCTCATATATTCCCGTAAAAATCCCCTCCTGGGAATCCTCACATATCAGTATCTTTTCCATATGCCATCCACCTGACTCCATCACCTGTAACTGTTAGACCCGGAGGGTACTTAATAAGCCATTTTCGCCGCCTGTCTGATCTCCTGCCGCTGCGGGGCAAAACGGACATCATCAAACAGGGAAAGCTGTCTGTAGGTCATGCCACCCGCCTCCGCGGGAAGCTTTTCCTTCACCGCCAGCAGATTCCGTGTGATATAATCCTCTTCTATCTTCGTTTTATACATCATATGACCGCTGCAGGTAATAAAATACAGCGCCCGCTTCAGTACGACTCCTATCCGCTTCAAATCCTCAAAGCACAGGTTCCCGTTTCTTCTTGCCTTTACAATCCTCTGCGCACTCTTCACCCCGATTCCCGGCACCCGGAGAAGGACCTGGTAATCCGCCCGGTTGATCTCCACAGGGAAAAATTCCAGGTGGCGCAGCGCCCAGTCCTCCTTGGGGTCAAGAAGCACATTAAAATTAGGCCTTTTCTCATCCAGCAGTTCATCGGCACGGAAGCCGTAAAAACGCAGCAGCCAGTCCGCCTGATAAAGCCTGTGCTCCCGCAAAAGCGGCGGCCCTCCCGGAAGCGCCGGAAGATCCTTATCCTCATTTACCTGTACGAATGCGGAATAAAAAACCCGCTTCAGGCTGAACTTATCATAAAGGTTCTGTGCCACCGACATAATCTGGTAATCATTCTCCGGCGTAGCCCCGATAATCATCTGCGTGGACTGTCCTGCGGGCACAAAAACCGGCGCATGCCTGTATACGGCCACTTCATTCTTATTGACGGCAATTCCATTCTGTATGAGGCGCATGGGCGTGAGGATATTCTTCCTGTGCTTGTTGGGCGCCAGCTTCTTCAGGCCCTCCGCCGTAGGCAGCTCCAGGTTTATGCTCATCCTGTCCGCCAGGAAGCCCGTCATCCTCACCAGCTCCTGATTGGCCCCCGGGATTGCCTTCACGTGAATATAGCCCTGGAAATTATATTCCCTGCGCAGCTTATACAGCGTCTGATACAAAAGCTCCATGGTATAATCCGGACTGTAAAGGATTCCGGAGCTTAAAAAAAGCCCCTCTATATAATTGCGCCTGTAAAATTCTATAGTTAACCTGCAAACCTCATCAGGCGTAAAGGATACCCTGGGCACATCATTGGAGCATCTGTTCACGCAGTATTTGCAGTCATAAATGCACTCGTTGGTGAACAGGATCTTCAGCAGGCTGATACAACGACCGTCCCCGGAAAAGCTGTGGCATATCCCCGCCTTAATGGTATTGCCCATACCTGTCCCGTCTCCCTTTCGTTCATTTCCGCTGCTGGTGCATGCCACATCATACTTTGCAGCATCCGTAAGAATACCCAGCTTATCCATAATGCTCATCTGTCTGTCGGCTATTGAGTAATCCATATTCCTGTCTCTCCGCTCAAACGGCGCCGTATTTTAAGCGCCTATTTATCGAACATTCGTTCTCCTTTTTCATATTATAGTACATATGTTCGATTATTGCAAGTTAAAAATAGAATTACCTCCTGCATGAATTTACCTCCTGCCGCTGCAAATCTAATTGATCAAAAAACGACTGCCGCAGCTAACTGCAGCAATCGTCTTTATAGGATCTGAAGATTTTCACAATTATATATGTATTTTTGTTTAGTAAAATCATATCTCACGATATGAAGTCCTTTCCAGAACCGTACGTGCGGCTTTCCCGCATACGGCTCTTCATAATAACTTTCACAGTTTCTGTCTACGCATAGAGATTATAGTATCTTTTCGGATATGCCAGCGGGTAATATTCCAGCATCTGCTTGAATCCCTCCCAGTTATAGCTTCTCTTCTGGCTTCTCCGATTCATCCACCGATATAACATTTTTGTTATGTAGTAGTGATACTTTACCAGCGCATGGATGTTGTACGTTATTCCATAGTAGCGGTAGTGGCCTGTCAGTTTTCGGTTCAGGGCCGGCATCAGCTCCTTTAGGGGCTTTGTCCGGTTCTTCTTCAGCCACTCTTCCGTCTCTTTCAGCTTCGTTCTCATCCGCTTTCCGCTCGTTTTCGCTTTTACACAGAACTTTCCTGCCTGCGTCTCCCCACAATAGAATGTGAAGCCCAGGAAGTCAAAGGTTTCCGGTTTTCCCTTCCCTCTCCGCTTCCTTCTCTCCTTCGCGTATCTCCCAAATTCCAACAGACGGCTTTTACTCGTCTCTATTTCCAACCCGTATTTTCCCAATCGCTTCTGCATTTCTTCATAGTACCGCTCCGCTTCTGACTTCTCTTCAAATCCTGCCAGGTAGTCATCCGCGTACACCACCAAAAAGCTCTCTCCTATTCCTTGTTTCTCAAAGTACTTTTTGTACCATAATACCAGTACATGGTGCATATAGATATTGGCCAGTACCGGGCTGATAATGTTTCCCTGGGCGCTTCCCGCTTCATTTGTCTGATATTTCCCATCCTCCAGTACTCCCGCTTTCAGGTACTTCTTTATCAGGTTCAGGAGGTTCGGGTCTTGGATATAATATCCCACAAATTTAAGGGTCCATTCATGGCTCATATGGTCAAAGAATCCTTTGATGTCTGCATCCACTACGTAATTAATTCGTTTCCTTATGATGCTTGTGCAGAGGGCTTTGATTGCCATATGGCAGCTTCTGTTCGGGCGGAATCCATACATGTTCTCCTGAAACTTCGGTCCATATACTGCTTCCAGTATCTTCTTCAGCCCTGACTGTACTATCTTATCTTCATAGGCTGCTATGCCCAGAGGACGCTTCTTTCCATTGGCTTTTGGTATGTATACACGCAGGGACGGCTTCGGTTTATAGGCCTTATTCCTCAGCCTTTCCACCAGGTTTCTGATGTTTTCCTCCAGGTTACGGCTGTATTCCTCTTTGGTCATTTCATCAATTCCTACTGCTTTCTTTCCATCTAATTCTTTATGACATTGAAGCAGTAGTTCCTCATTCAGCAAGTGGTACAGCGAGGTGAATATGGGCCGGCTTTCTTGGGCCGACTTATCTGCTATTCTTTCTAATTTCGTTTCCATCTATTCCTCCGTCCCTGAGTACGGTAAATGTGTCCTCAGAAAGAGTGTTATTATGTGCAGGCCTTCCCTCCGCCGTCATTACCGGTTTCTTTGGTACTGTACCCGCATCCGACTGCCTGTGGTCCATTTGATTTCCTCCGTTTTATTGTTGTACGTCATACTTGAAAAAAACTTTTCAAGAGACCACAGGCTCTCCCCAGTTGACTGGATGGTCATTGTAAAGCATGATTGGCCCTCAGACCCCGCCAGAGCCACGACACACTCGCGTTATCGCATGCCGTGATGCTGCCTTCCGTATGGATAAACTACGTTGGCCTCTGGAACTCTGTAAAATTTCGGGGCTCAATAGCATTGCAACCCTGCTTCCTTGTTGTCTACGCTTAGCCCTGCCTGTTACCAGGCAACACTCAAGACTCACTAACGGCAGCTCGCTACGCTTTGCCGTGCGGGTGTTCCACCCGCTAAACCATCCGCCCTTTTCTGGGCGCACTTATCCCTTAACGGCCCCAACCGTCATACCGCCAATAAAGTATTTCTGGAAGCAAAGGAATACAACGAATACAGGGATAATACCAAACATGGATCCGGCGATGAGCACATCATAGTTGTTCCCGTAAGGCGTCAGCAGCGTATTCAGGCCTATGGGCAGCGTAAATTTGGAGGCATCCCTGAATACCAGCATTGGCCAGAGCACATTATTCCATGCTCCCATGGCACACAGTATCGACATGGCCGCAAAAGCAGGCTTTGTGATCGGAAGCATGATTTTAAAGCAGATGCCGTATTCAGTTGCCCCGTCAATACGTCCGGCATCCAAAAGCTCTTTAGGCAGCCCTATCATATACTGCCTGAAAAAGAAAATCGTAGATGCGCCGCATATTCCGGGCAGCACAACTCCGGCCATAGTATCAATAAGCTTCAGGGTTATCATTTCCCTGTAAAGGGGAAGTATCAGTATTTCAAAAGGAACCATCATAGTGGCTATTACCAGGAAAAATAAGAAGTTCTTCAGCGGGTATTCATACATTGACAGTCCATAGGCCACCAGATAGCAGATAAGCAGCGTTCCCACAACAGAAATAAAGGTAAGAACCAGACTGTTCTTAAACCACATAAAATATTTCTGGGAATCCACGTTTCCGGAAAACAGGTAAATATAGTTGTCCAGTGTCATAGTGCTTATATCAAGGTCAATACTCAGTCCCCTTCTGATTAATTCTTTGCCGGGGCGGAAGGATGCAAGCAGTCCGGCAAAAAGAGGGAAAATTATTATCAGGGAGAGAATCGCAAACCAGCAGGTGGCAAGGACAGTCAGAACACTGCTTTTTTTGCGGGCTTTTTTGCCTGCGTCGGCTTCATTCTTTTTTTCAGCCATATCATCTCTCCTCCTTCTTGAATGTTCCATTCAGTACAAGCTGAACAACATTGATAACAAGGGCAATCACAAGGAGCACCAGACCAACTGCACTTCCATAGCCAAGATCATTTTTAGTGATGCCGCGCTTATAGAGATAACCGACAATAGTCAGACCGATGTTATTGGGTGAATCCGGTCCGGCCCATAACATATAGGATTCCATAAACATCGCCAGGCCTGCATAAATACTGATTGTAAGGACATAAATAGAGGTCGGCTTAATCAAAGGAATCGTAATATAGCGGAATTTCTGGAAGGAGGAAGCACCGTCTATCTCCGCAGACTCATACAGACTGGTATCAATCGACTTCAGTCCGGAGATAAAATAAAGCATATTAACTCCTGTCCATCTCCAACAGCAAACCACCAGCAGAGCCATCAGCCCTGTCGCCTTGGCCTTCAGCCACTTAAAGGTTCCCAGGCCAAGGGCGGCGGTTATGATATTCATCTGGCCCGTATGGTACTCGGAAAACATAAGCCTGAACAGTGTCCCCGAAATTACAACAGAAGTTAACGCAGGCAAATATAAGCATGCTTTCCACAACCCCTTTGCCTTAACCAGCCTTGAATCAATAAGCACTGCAAACAGCATTGGGAAAGGGATTAAGAAAACGAGTGTCAGGAGCATATATTCCGCACTATTTAAAATAGCCGTATGGAATACAGTATCCTTCAAAAGCTTGGAAAAATTTTTAAATCCCACCCATTCCGTTGTCGCAGGCCCAATATCCTGAAAGCTCATAATCACCGTGCTGCACAGCGGATATACCCAAAATAACAAAAAGCTTACTATAAATGGCAATACAAAAACATATGGTGCTACTTTTTGTGAATATAGAAATTTTTTTATCTTCACAATACTCACTCCTTGTAGGAAATGCCTTCCAATCGAATTGGGTATAAATGAGAGTGCCTGGAAAACTTCTGGCTGCAGTCCACTGAACTGAACTGTTACACCTCTTGCTCCAGACACCTCATAAATACCTTCAGTTAACTGTTAAAACCTGTTTCTCCGACGGGTTACTGTTCAAGCGCCACTACATCCTGCGCCGCCTTAAGAGCTTCGTCAACATCAACACCGTTCTCAAGTACGTCATTTAAAGTAATATTGCAGAACTGCTCATTAATCGTAGGACTGATTTTAACCGTCATGATTGTTCCGATTTGATCCTTAATGCTGTTAAGCACATCATAAGGATAATTTCTGAAGAAGGTATTGTACTGGTTGCTTTCGTCATGGGCAAAAGCATCATCCGACCAAAGAGAAGTATTGCATACATCAAATCCGAGGTCTTCCCAAATCATCGTTTCACCTTCCGGAGACATCTTCGCATAGCAAAGGAAATCTGCCGCCAGCGCCGTATCCGCCGCCTGATTTGTCACAACAGTGCCTGTTCCGCCGATGCCGACCGAGCAATCCTGACCTTCTTCAAATACAGGACATTTGGCAATGTACCAGTTGCCCTTTTCTTCAGGCATGTAGTTAATAAAACGGCTCATATACCACATAGCCTTCGGGAAGGAAACGATATTGTGATCCAGGATATTCTGGAAACCTGCCTCAAGGTCTACATGGCCGTCAGGGGATACCTCTGCCAGACCGGAGTTGATCCAATCCTGCTGCATTGTAAGCATTGTTTTAACGGAATCAAGCTGTACATTTGCTGTTGCATCACTGCTTCCGCCTGTCCAGTCTTCACCATATTCCGCCATTGCAATCCACATCCAGTCAACACCTGCTGTATCAACGGAGGTCCAGTATTTTCCATCGGGCTTACCAATTGCTTCAAGGTATTTCTCACCAAGCGCCTGATAATCAGCCCAGGTTACCACAGCGTCAACATCCGCCTGTGTGATTCCTGCTTCTTCCAGAACGGCCATGTTGTAATACATTACCGTAGCGCCTACATGGAAGGGTGCGCCATACTGCTTTCCATCCGATCCCTTATAGGCATCCAGACGGGAGGTCAGCATATCCGCCGCATAAGGGCTCATAGCCTCATCAAGAGGATACAGCCAGGTATCAAGTCCCGCATATACGTTCGGAACCTGCCCCATTTCCACATCACAGATATCCGGAGCGCCAGTGCCGGCCGTCAGGGAGGTCAGCAGCTTCGTATGCATATCCGAATAGGGGTATGTGGTGAAAGTGATTTCAATTGTTTTGTCGGGATTTTCCGTATTCCATTTTTCAACCATCTTTGCATAAAACGTGTTGTGTGCTTCTACAAAGGACCAGCATTCCATATGTGTTCCGTTGGGATCTCCCACGGTGGTAACCGCATCCGCTTCAGCCTCAGCTGCAGACTCCCCCTCAGCCACCTCTTCGGTAAGATTCGCTTCAGTGCCGCTGTCCGCAGGTGCCTCTCCGGCGCCCTCTCCTGATGCAGCGCTGCTGCCGCACCCTGCCAGCATAGATGCTGTCATTACTGCTGTCAGAAAAACAGCTAAAAACTTTTTCCTCATAACTCTACCTCCTGTAAATGTTTTGAATTCATCATAGGAAACCCGTCGTGCCAAACAACAATTAATGTTTGAATAATTTGAAGTAATATTTTATTGATGTTCACAGTGGTAAATTTCACTGTATAAGTTGGACCTTTCCGGCCAAGTGATTAGACATTATGTATATTTTCTATACCATTTAGGTTTCTTATATCGATATATTACACTACGTCCTTTATTCTGTCAACCATCATTTTAGCTTTTTCTTAAATATTTTTGCATATCACTAACTATCAAACTTGTTTAGCATTTGCCTTATGGCTGAAAAAAGTTTTTAGCCGTTATCTCTGCCTGCCGGAAAGAAGCTATCCCACCGGCACTTATTCAATGGCAGCCAGTCCGCTTCCCCAGATCGCTGTCCCATCCTCAGACAGGGCTGTAAAGCCAATTACATATTTTTTGCCAAATTCATCATACTGCCTGCACACGATTCCTTCATAGGTATCCTCACCAAGAGTTATTTTTATATGGTGATCCTCCGCGAGTTCCCAGCTCCCAGTATAGGCTCCCTCGACTCTGCCGTCAGAAAAGAGGGTTATATTTACCGATTCTTTCATTTGTGTGGTAATCTGCCGGCCATGCTTAAGCAGTTTATATCTGCCCGGCACCGCCTTTTCTTCATATGCCTCCGGATCCTCACCCGCATAACGGTAAGGCGAGATAACCGGCCAGCCTTCTTCGTTGAAAAACATTCTATGTACCCTGACCTCATGACTTTCCCCCATATTCTCAAACCGCGTATGGAAAATAATAAAATAATCTCCTGTTTCTTCGTCAAAATATGTGGAGTTATGACCCGGGGAAACAAGGCCCCTGCGGTTTTTGCCATCCTCGCCTTCCTGCCAGGCCCATTTGTAATTTCCTATCAGCTTCACGCCATACTGCTCTGCCGTCCGGTCATCAAAAAAGCTTCCGTCAGGACCGGCGCAATCTATCATATCGTGTCCTGCGCTGTCATAATACGGGCCATCCGGTGTTCCGGAACGGCATACCCTGATATTATAGCCGCCATCTGACGCCAGGCCGCCAAAGGATAAAAACATGTAATAATACTCCGTATCTGGATTGTACTGCACATAAGCCGCCTCTATGCGCAGATGATTCCCTCCGAGCAGTTTCTTTCCATAGCCCGGCTGCAGCGGCAGGCCGGTGTCCTCATCCATTTCCAGCGCAAAAATCCCGCCTGAATAGGAGCCGTAAATCATCCACAAACGGCCGTCCGCATCATAAAAAACACAGGGATCCACCACATTTGGCTGCTCGGTTGCATCGTAAGGATTTCCATCCTCACTCTCCCCGTTCATACCGGATTTCAGAAAAATCCCTTTGTCCGAATAAGGACCCTCAATACTGTCGGAAACTGCCAGCCCCATGCAGGAAAGTGGGGAACTCCCTTCACAGTTGCAGTAATACATATAATATTTTCCATCCTTCAGCCTGATAACATCCGGTGCCCAAAAGGTATCCGTCTTTGCCCACTCAAAGGCCTCCGGCATTTCATTCATAGCATCCGGTATTACCGGATTTCCCTTTGTCACTCCGCTCCCGATCAGGCTCCAGTTCATCAAATCCTGTGATTTCGCTGCTGCAAGGTGGGAGCCGAAAATGTAATAGCTTCCATTGTCCTTCACAATTGAGGGATCATGCACCGATACATTTTTAAAACCAATGTCCGTCTCTTCCTTGGCAGTCAGGGGAATATTATCAAAATTCTCTTCCTTTGCACCGCACCCCTGCAGAGCAGCCAGCAGGAATACCAGTCCGCACAATAATGATATTTGTCTTCCCAGTCTTTTTCTTTCTTTCATTCTTTACCCTCCTAAATCTTTTTCCAAACAATCAACAATTATATAAAATAATTTTATATTAAATAAAAGAATATCAAACTAATCACTAAGTTTCAACTATATTTTTATGTATAAATATAAATATTACATAATTACTTATATTATTTTATTATTTACAAATTACTTTATTTATTTAACCTTTTTGTAATATGATTTTACAGCTAAACTCGGCAACAAAAAACTCCCTTCCGGGCAGCAAGCTTTTTTCACTTGTCTGTCCGAAAGGGAGCATAACCCCTGCAATATTCTGCCGTACCTTTAACCGATCCTTCAGTGCTCCGTTTCCCACCCCTGCGGTCCATTCATGGGGCTGTAATTTATTCTTACGGAAATATCCTGATTGTAATTGCCAAATCCTTTGCCAAAGATGGTCAGCCCGCCCACATGCGCCGCATCCTCCGCAACCTCCATTTTAAACTTTATCACGCTCTGATAATCAAAATTAAAATCCTTTACAGAAATATCCGATACCTGCAAGCCGTCAATAAAGGTGCCGGATTTATTAATGACAAGGATCTTCAGCAGACCGTACTGATTCCAGTTGGGGTACCACCAGTCAGGCGTAAAGACTCCTCTTACGCTGCCAAAATCTCCGGGGCTTGTCCATTGTGCGATCTTTCTGTCGTTTAAGATAAAGGATATGTCTGAAGGCCATATATCATTGACGCCGGGAGCCTCCGAACAGATTTCCAGCGAAATAGTAATCTGATCGATTTTCTGTGCACAGGGAATAAAATTCGGTATCATGTATTCTACAAAGCCCTGTGTAAACCACAGCATATCCGCATTATATCTGTCAGGATGTGCAAAATACCTTACGTCATCCACTTCGCCGATAATTGCCTTGCTGGAAGCAAGGCCGCATGTGGGATATACCTTATAATCTGAAAAATGTCCCACCTTAATATCAGTCTGATAGACATTTTTATCATCAGCCCTGCCATCCAGATCGACCAGGATTTTATCCAGGTGCACAAAGCATTTCTTCTGATTGCCGTGTCCGGCAGACTCATTGGAAATACTCACCAAACCGCATTCTTCCAGCTTCTTTATATGGCCGGTCAGAGCGCCATTGCTGATGTTCAGTTTGCTGGCCAGTTCATTCATGTTCATCCCGCGGTTTTCCAAAAGCACTTCAATAATTTCTATACGGACTTCTGAACCAAGCGCCTTAAAAATATCCAGCCCTTCCTTCAGCGATTTGATATGCAGCATCCGACTCACCTACGCTTTTCATTTATTTTAGTAATACTTAAATTAATATGTATTTATTATAACAGGTTTAAGAGATTAGTCAAATAAATAAGCTTTGTGAAATAAATTATGAAATAAATTAAAAACGGGCCGTCAAAAAAGCATGGCTTTTTCACCATGCTTTCCTCAAATTTATTATGTTTTTTCCGTCATGAGGCTGCGGCCCGTTTCATGCACAGCTTCATACGGCTGCGACGGCCTGCCAGCGCTGCCGCGTATACAGCGCATACCTTTTCCCCGAACTGCCCCGCACCGAATTCCAGCCCCGTGCGGACCGCACCTGCGGACAGGAAATTTCTCCAGGCTGTATCCCCTGCGATTTTCAGGATTTCATCCCTGAATTCCTCATAGGTTTCATACTGGAAACCATTTTCATTTCTTTTTACAATGCCCTCTACGCAAGGGTCTTTTCTGCATATTACGGGAAGGCCGCTGGAAAGCGCCTCAAGATAGGTAATTCCCTGAGTTTCACTCTGGGAGGAGCTGACGAACATGTCACCCGCCCGATAGTAAGCCGTTGTTTCCTCCGGGGAAACCATTCCCGTAAAATGAATGCGGCTGCTGTTCTTCTGCAAATCCGCCAGCTCCTCCAGTTCTTTTCTGTAAGGGCCGTCACCCACAATGAGAAGTTCCATATCATCACGGTTCATCTGTCCGAAAAAGCTTATGATTTCTTCGATATTTTTTTCTTTGGCAAGCCTTCCCAAGACGAGGAGAACCTTTTGCCCTTCATCGATTCCATATTGCTCTCTGATCCTGTTTCTATCCTCATCCACCTGCTCCCAGCTTACGGGGAGGAAACGTTCCAGCCGTATTCCTGTGGGAATTACCGCTACCGGACGATCTACGCCATAGGATTCCAGCAGCTTCTTTACTTTTGCTGTGGGAGCGATGACAAAGTCGGTTTTCTCCAGGATAAAACGTGAAAACCAGGCCGCCGCCTGCCTGCCCCAGGGCCTTCCGGCGCTGAAATAGTGGTTATAATCCTCATATACCGTATGATACGTATGCACCACCGGAATTCCAAGCTTCCCGGCTATTTTTCTGGCAATCAGAAAGCTGCTGAACTCGCACTGAGAATGTATGAGATCCGGCTGCCATTCGATCAGCTCCTCATAAAGGCTGCTGTCCGGAAAGCAAACAGCTCTGGCGCCGGGATAAATCCTACTGATATCCACAGAACGCATATAATAAACATCATCCTTTTTATAGGAATGCCCGCAATCGGAAAGAGTGGCCACCTTTACCTCATGTCCCCTTTTTACAAGCTCTCTCTTCAAAGTCAGTACAGATGTAACTACACCGTTAATAACCGGTTCATACCAGTCAGTTGTAATCAAAATTCTCATATTATGCTCCCCTCTGTGTGCTTTGCAACCTCTATTTTTACAGCAGCTGCAAGTTCTTGCTTTCTGCCTTTTCCTCCGCAAATAAACCTTCATAAATCCCTGCCAGCGCATCGCCTATCTTGGTGATGCTGTTTTCCTGCACCAGCCGGTACGCCTCTTCGGTCAGCCTGGGAAGCCTGCCTTCCAGAATATCCGGAAGAAGCCTTGCAAAATCTTCCTGCCCCCTGCCTTTATATACGGTCCTGCCATGCTCCAGCCAGCCCTCATATACGGGGATATCCCTTGTCAGGACGGGGGTTTCCATGGCCATTGCCTCCAGCATCACAATCCCTTCCGTTTCCTCCAGCGTTGGGAAGAAAAACAAATCGCTGCCGCTGTAGGCATCCATCAGCTCTTCCTTGCCCACAAAACCGGGAAACTGAAGATTGGGAAGCTGTGTTCTTACAGCCTTTCTTATCTTTGCCGGAATCAGCGCGGACGGCGTGGAGCCAAACCAGATAAAATCATACTGCGGATACCATTTTGCCATTTCCACAAAATCCAGGATACCTTTTCTTTCTATATAATGCCCCACGCCCAGAACCACTTTCCGGGATTCTGTGAAGCAGTAGGCCTCGCGGAACCTTCTGGCGCCTTCCTCACTTCTTTTATATGCGGCCAGATCAATTCCGTTTGACAATGCAACCACCGGCTTTCTCAGCCCGTAGGTGTTCAGGAGGCGCGCTGAATAAGGAGTGGGGGTGATAATCACATCACCGCTTTCATAGCACCGTTTTATCCACCGCTTGAACAGCCCCGCCGCCAGATTGGAGCCTGTAAAAGAATTTCTGAAATCCTCCATGGTGGAGTGCCCGTAATAAACCACCTTTTTCCCCTGCATCCTTGCCTTCATTCCCATCCACAGGGAATCGGGAAATACGGTATTCAGCTGCACGATGTTATAGTCCTCTCCGGGAGCATGTGTATAAGGAATCCCCGCATTCTGCAGTGCGCGCGCCTGATGCTCCATTGCACGTCCCACGCCGCTTTTCCCTGCCAGCTTCATACCGCCGTCATAAAGTAATACCTTAAGCATACCTGCACCCTCTTTCCCTTTCGCCTATCTGATAAGTTGAAGCACCTGCGTAAACACCAACTGCAGTCCCAGAGAATATGCCGCAATTGACAGCGGTTTTCCCAGAAGAATGATAAATAAAAATTTTTTAAATGACATGGAAGTCACACCGGCCAGAAAGCACAGCAGATCATCCGGCGCCGCTGGGAAAAAGATTGCCAGTGCAAACCATTTATCAAAGGTTCCGTTTTCCATCCATTTCAGATATTTCCCATATTTCTGTCCGTCGGCCGCCCGTTCCACAGCCTTCATTCCCAGCCGCCTGGAAATCAGGAACGCACAAGCTGAGCCGATACAGATTCCCACATAATTATATATAAAGCCCCACAGAGGCCCGAAAAGCAGCACGCCGCCCAGGCATGACACCCCGCCCGGAATGATTGGCGCCACGACCTGTACCACCTGTATCAGTATAAAAAACAATGGGCCCCAGATACCAAGAGGCTTCAGGAACTGCTCCATTGCTTCCTGAGAGGTAAACAGCCCCTTCTGCATTCCGTATACCGTAAATGCCACGCAGAAGGCAATCCCCACTGCCGTAATCAGATACGAGGGCTTAATCAGCATTTTCCTGTTTTCCAGCTTAACTTTATTGTATTGTGCCTTTTTTACTCCTGCCGCATATTCCATAGCTTACTCCTGTTCTGTCTGTGAACTGTTTTACTTATCTTTCCTTCATTTCCTATATCGTAACAGCCAAAGCTTAAAGAAGAGTCCCGTAATTTCTAAATATTTCTTTAACAAAACTGGTATTTTAGCTTAATTGATAAAAATAAACTGTCCTGGGTTTTATTCCACATTGATACAGCTTTTTATCCGGAGATATATTATAATTGTAATTATACAGAACCTTCATTGTTACTGGCATAATCCGTACTGGCCCGCCTTCGGCGCTGTATTTTGTCATTTCTGCGCTATTTTTCTTAAGATTGATAAAAAACCGGCCCGCACAAATACAAGTGCAGGCCTGACGGATAATTGCTTCCAATTACAGAATTATTAAAAGGGGGATATTTAGGATGCAGAAGCATAAAAAAATATTAGTTTTTATATTATGCAGCATTTCAGTTCATGCCCTAATCCTGACAGGATGCGATGCCTGGCCTGCTTCTTCCAAGAAGACCACAGCTATAAGCTCTGCTGAGGAACCATCTTCCGAAGAAGGAGACACCGCCCAATCAGCAGAAACTGAATCAGCTGATAAAAAGGCTGGCAGAGCCGCGGGCTCTAAATTAGCAGATAAAGAGGTAAGCAGAGCCCCAGGCACTGATTCCGTTGATGAGAAGATAAGAACAGCCGCAGACGTGGAGACCCGTGCAGATGCCGAAGCTGCTGCCAGGGAGGATGCCGTCAATTTGGAAATTCTGGAGAAGCGATAAAGGCCACTGAGGGAATGAACAAAAATGGGGACTTATATGATTAAAGTACTGTCAAATTTCTTTGACCTGGATCGGGAGCAGAAACGGGAATATAATTTTGTCCAAAAACTACAGGGTGAGTATGTTCCTTATGATGATCAAAGCAGAGGCGTCAGTGTGATAATCAGCGGATATGAAATCCAGGTCAACGGCACTGTTGATAGATTTTCCTACAAAATAGTGAATCCCTTACCAGAACTTGAATACTTCGACAGCCATCTGGCATTAGAGCACGGAGGTGAAGTGGAAGAGATCCGCGGCGGTCTGATTTCCATTAATCAGGAAAATGGAACCTCCAAAAAATATCTCTCCACTGCCAGCAGGGAATATTAGGAAAGCAACAGTAAAAGAGTCGGCGGAGGAAGAAAACAAGGCACAGCATCTTCCTAAACCAAACCGGAATATGCTGTGCCTTGTTATTATCTTTTTGCGGTCGATTCCTGCTCCAGCAGCTCTCCGGCGAACACCTTATGCTGATGCCCGCTCCTCCCGGCCAGGATATCAAACAGAAGCTTCACAGAGGCCTCCGCGATATGCTGTATCGGCTGGCGGATGGTGGTCAGCGTCGGATTATAATAGCTGCACAGCTCAATGCCGTCGAAGCCGGCCACCGAATAGTCCTCCGGCACCTTTTTGCCCGCTTCCACAATGGCCCTGCAGGCTCCCACGGCCATGGTATCCGAAAGAGCGAAAATGGCAGTAAACTCTTTTCCGGAATCCAGCAGCTCCCTGGTGAGGACATAACCGCTTTCCATGGAGTAGGATTTGATTTCCGGACGCATGTGTCGGATCAAATCCTCGTCCGGCTTGATTCCGTGGTCCTTAAGGGCCTTACGGTAACCGTTCAGACGCATCCTGCCGATACTCGCATCATTGGGCTGGGCGGCGAGTATGGCGATTTTCTCATGTCCCTGACGGATGAGGAAATCCGTCATCCTGTAACCTTCCTTCTCATCGTCCACCGAAAGGGAGGAGTAATTGTCATGATGCATTCCGTCAGGCGCGCAGCCTACAGTGGACAGGATGAAAGGGATACGCAGCTTATGCAGCTTCTCCTCGGAGTGGGAAAAATATCCGCCCAGGAAAATAATTCCCGCCAGGCGTTTTTCCTTCACCAGCTCCAGGGCCACATCCACTTCATCCTCATTGAATTCCACATGCCTGATTACCATGGAATATTTTTTCTTCTTTATTTCATCTTCCATTATCTGTATGGCATCCGCAAAAAAAGGATTGGTAATTCCCTTAACCAGCACCGCCACGCACTTTCCGTCCGTACGCTTCAGATTTCTGGCGCTGTTGTTGGGAATGTAGCCGTACTTCTGAATGGTGTCCATAATCATTTTCTTCGTTTCCGGATTGATGTCCGGATGGTTATTGATGGCTCTGGATACCGTGCTGACTCCTACCTTGCAGATTCTGGCAATATCCTTGATTGTGATCTCTTCCACATCTTCTTCTATCCTCATATTCAAACACCCGTCCCCCGCTCAAGCAGGTATTTTCTACGGATTCCGACAGGAAACCCTGATTTATTTTGCAACAATTCAGGACGTCCTGAACTGCCACTTTATTTTAAAGGACAAATGTGGTGTAAGTCAACCGTATCCTTTTGTCGCGGCACTTATCCTGCAACAGCTCAGCCTTTGGCCGGACTGTTACTCTATCCTTTCACCGCTCCGGCAACAACACCCTCAATGATATATCTCTGGCACGCCAGGTAAAATATGATGATGGGAATGATGGCTAACACCAGGACGCCCATCATGGCTCCCATATCAATGGAGCCGTAGCCGCCTCTCAGATACTGGACGGCAATAGGAATTGTCTTGTACTTTGTCATATCCAGCACCAGGTACGGAAGCAGGTAATCGTTCCATATCCACATGGCCTGCAGTATGGCAACCGTAATACAGGTGGGCTTCAGAATCGGCATAACAATCCGGAAAAAGGTCTGCAGGGGCGTACAGCCGTCAATCATGGCCGCCTCTTCTATTTCCAGGGGAATGCTTTTCACAAAGCCGCAGAACATGAATACCGACAGCCCGGCGCCGAAGCCCAGGTAAACCACCACAATGCCCAGCGGATTTCCAAGATGCATCATATCCGCCAGCTTGGACAGTGTAAACATTACCATCTGGAAGGGCACAATCATGGAAAACAGGCAAAGGAAATACAGCGCTGTGGTAAATTTATTTTTTACCCGGGAAATATACCATGCGCACATGGAGGTGCAGATGATGATAACCGCCACCGAAAGAACCGTAATGAAAAGAGATGTCCAGAAGGCGTCGATAAAGCCTGTTTTCTTAATGCCGTTCACATAGTTTTCCAGTCCCACATACATCTTTCCCGTGGGAATGGCAAAGGGCTTTCTGCTGATATAGGCCTTTTTCTTAAAAGAGTTGATGAGCACCAGCACAATTGGAAATACATAAATCAAAGAAATCAGCATAAAAACAAAGGTAAGGATTCCGCCGTGTTTTGCTTTTCTTGCATTCATTACTGCTGTACCTCCTTCCTGCGGGTGATCTTATTCTGCGCCAGCGCAATGATGGCTACCAGAATAAAGAATACCACCGCCTTCGCCTGGCCTACGCCCTCCCAGCCGGTCCGGCCGTAGAAGGTATTGTAAATATTCAGCGCCAGCATTTCCGACATCTTTGAAGGCTCCCCGTTGGTCAGCGCCAGGTTCTGGTCAAACAGCTTAAAGGAGTTGGTAAGCGTCAGGAAGGTGCATATAGTAATGGAAGGCATAACCATGGGAATCGTTACATTCCTAAGAATCTGCCTGGCATTGGCTCCGTCGATTTTTGCCGCTTCAATCAAATCTCCTGAAATATTCTGGATACCGGCAATATAGATAATCATCATATAACCAATCTGCTGCCAGCACATCAGTACGATCAGCCCCCAGAAGCCATAGGTTGAGGAATAGGTCAGCGTCCTGTTAAAATACAGCAGGATGCCGTTTAAGAGTAGCTGCCAGATGTAGCCCAGAATGATGCCGCCGATCAGGTTCGGCATGAAAAAAACTGTTCTGAAAATATTGGTTCCCTTAAAGCCCTTCGTCAGAAGCAATGCCACCGTAAAAGCCAGTACATTGATCAGGATCACCGATACTACGGTAAACAGGGCCGTATACCAGAGCGCATGGACGAAGGAGGGATCCGTAAAAATTTTGAGGTAATTGGAAAAGCCGATAAATTTGGCGTCCGTTACGGTAGTGAACTTGCAGAAGGACAGATAGATACCCATAATAAACGGCGCTATGAATCCCAGGATAAAAGCAAGAAATGTAGGGAGCACAAAAATCGGCCAGTATCTTTTTATTGCTTTTGCCATTTTCTTTCCTTTCTTTTTTGCAGCTGTTCCGTATTTTCACAGTTACATTTTTCAAAAAAGGGCGGGTAACCTGCGCCCGCCCTTCACCTTTAATACTTACTGTGCATTTGCCGCATCGTATTCGGTCTTCCAGCCGTCTACGAAAGCAGTTACTACGTTATCCCATTTGCCTGTGCCCTGTGCGTACTCAAGAAGCGCGCTGCCCACACCGTTCTTCCATTCTTCGGAAGGCATGGTTGTGAAGTTCCATGAAACAGGTGTCTTGCCGGCCTTTGTGTACTCATCGTTGGCAAGAATCAGAGGATTGGTTGACTGATAACCATCAGCAAAGGTCTTGAAAGGTGTAACGAAGCCCATCTTGTTTGCAAGGGCATCCCTGCCTGCATCACTTGTTACAACCCAGTTCAGGAAATCAAGTGTTGCCTGGATATCCTCCGGCGCTGCATTTTTGTTTACACACCAGTAGTTCTCGGAACCGGTGCACAGACCCTGGTTTTCTTCACCCTCTACGCCGATGTAGATAGGAAGCATGCCCAGATCTTCATCTGCTACTTCGTTGTCTTTAATATCGTTGTAAGCCCATGTACCGTTCTGATAGAACACTGCTTCGCCAAGTGCGAATTCGGAAGCTGCATCTTCGCCGGTCTTACCGGAAAGGAGGCTGGGTTCACAGGTAGCGTCTGTAATATAAAGGTCAAAAATCTGTTTGTAATTGTCCAGATAGGTTCCCTTGATTGCATCCGTGGAGGTAATTCCGTCAGCCTTGTACTCATAATAAACGGGAAGGTTGGCAAGGTGTGTCTTGAATCTCCAGTCTGAGGAAGCATCAAAGCCGGCTGAGGTGAATGCACCTTCTACTCCCAGGTCATCCTTGTGGGCCTGAATGCCGTCTGCAACCTTCTTCAGCGCTTCGAAGTTATTCAGCTCATCGATGGATTTGATTTCTGCATCGGGCAGTGCGAAATAATCATTCAGCAGAGCCTTATTGTAAATAATGCCGTAGGTTTCAATTACATATGCCATACCAAGAACGGAATCGCCATCCTTGAGCACGTAATCATCGCTCTCAATATTCTTATAAACATCGCTGTCCTTCAGGTCGTAGCAGTAATCCTTCCAGGATGCCAGGCCAACAGGGCCGTTAACCTGGAACAGGGTAGGCGCTTCGGACTTAGCCATTTCTGACTTCAGTGTGGATTCATAGGTGCCGGATGCTGCCGTAACCACGGTTACCGGAACTCCTGTCTCATCCGTATATGTCTTGGCCAGCTCTACCCAGTCATCAGCCTGCTCGGGCTTAAAGTTCAGGTAATACACCTTTCCTTCCCCGCCTGATGCCGCGGTTGTTTCCGCTGCGGGCGCTTCTGATGCAGGCGCTGCTTCGGAGCTTTCCTCCGCCTGCTGTGTATCGGCAGGTGCCGGTGTGCTGCTCTCTGTCCCTGCGCTTGATCCGCAGCCGGCCAGAAGTGCAGAAACCATTGCTACACTCAGTAATGCACTAATCAGTTTCTTTTTCATAATTACCTCTCCTTTTCTTTGAATGCTTAATTGCCGGAACCGTTATCGGTAACGTTGTCGGTAACGTTTCCAATTACTATGGTTGTATATTACCACATCATTTTTTGAATTGCAATAGTGTATTTGTATATTTTTTATATTTATTTTTATTTTTCTAAATTTTGATATGCATTTTGTATAATTATGAGTTTTTTCCACAATTTATGATGACTTTAAACAGACTTTTTTCTGTATAATACGCACAAAAAATTCATTTATTATATATTTTGCAGAGTCTCAGCTTCTTTACAGATACTGTCACCCCGCCCTGATCCGCCTTCGTCGGTATATTTTTACTCTCCCGATCCGCATTCTTATGGTCAGTGCAAGGCGCCGGCCTGCATAGCTGGACATGCCGGCCTTCCAAATAGCTGCGATATTTTATTTTCATACCTTTTACTGTCTCTGTTTCGGGAAAATGTATAAAAATACAGAAGGATACTGACATCGGCCGTTCTGCCTATAAAAAAGAAGACCCTGTGCCCGGCAGCGCCATTTATTCCGCGTATGACGCCGCACGGCCCGGTCTTCTCTTTTGTGTTCCTGTTCTGTTGTTTATCCCTTCCGATGCACCTTGTTCCCCGCCTTAAGCCAGCATATATTCTTCCATCACAGCTGCTGCTCCGTCATGATCGCAGTCGGCTGCAACTATCCTGGCCAGCGCCCGGATTCCGGGAATCGCATTCCCCACGGCCACCGGCAGGCCGGCGGCCTGAAGCAGGCCGAAATCGTTGCTGTTGTCCCCTACCGCAATTACCTGCTCCATGGGAATTCCCAGATGCCCGCACAGTATCCTGAGCCCTTCTCCTTTATTCGCATTCCGGTCATTGATTTCCAGATTTCCCGCCAGGGAGCTTGCAAGGGAAAGAGGAAGCCGGGACATTTTCGCCAGCGCCGCCGCCCGATCCTTTCTGTTATTGAAAAAAAGATTGATTTTCTCCACCTCCAGCGGATTTTCCTGGTAAAAATCAAACAGGGCCGCCACCCGCACAACGCTCCGGTCAAACACATCGTCAAAGCCGCCAAGGCCGAATTCCTCCAGCCTGCTCATATAGGCCGCATCCATAAAGGAACGGTTTCCAATGAAAAAAGAAGCCATGATATCAGCATCCTTAATGCAGGAAATAATTTTGCATACGAGACGGGGAGAAATGGGTATTCTGGCTATATTTTTTTTCTCCTGCAGATCATAGACACAGGCTCCGCTCTCACAAATCAGATACCGCATACCCGGAAAAGCCTCCAGATAGGTTTCCATCTCACCAATACATCTTCCGGTAGAAAAAACAACCTGTTTTCCCCGCGTCAGAATCTTCTCTATCGCCCGTTTTGCCCGTGGCGTGATCTCGTGTCTGGAATTCAGCAGTGTTCCATCCATATCCAGCGCAATCAGCCTGTATTCGTTCTGCATCCCTTTCTTCCTCCCGTCCGCCGCACCGCCGGCATTCTTATTAATATTTTACATTGTTTTGCGAAAAATAGAAAGAATATTTTCCTTATTATCGAAAAAAACATGCATAATATCTGCCTGTATATACAGAATCCGGATAGTACAAATAAAATAAGGACCAATGTAACTCAGATGCATGATTGCATCCGTATTACATCGATCCTTCCAGGCCGGTTCTGTTCTTATTTCCTGATATTCTCATAATAAAAACCGCCGATTACGCCAACCGCAATAATCACTATTGATAAAACAGACCAGATATCCCACATAATTTTTTCCTCCTGTATACCGTTGTATCTTCTTAATTGACACAATAGCATAAACAGGGCAGGGATACTATGGTTTACCGGTTTTCTTAACGTATCATGAGCGGGTTATTAGCGGAATCTTAGCAAAGGCACGCTTCAGCACCAGGCAGCGCCGGGTAACGGAAAGCTGTACCAACTTATTTTTGTCATAAACATCATAGCCGTTAAAGGTTCCCCTGATTTCATTGAGCTCCACAGGGACACCGGCCGCTGCAAGCCTGTCCGCATAAGCATTTCCCTCATCCCGGAGGCAGTCGATTTCCTGTGTTTCCACATAAGCAGGCGGCAGTCCTTTCAGCGACGGCGCGCTCATGGGAGCGGCATATTCCGGCCTGCCATAATCCCCTTTTCTCATATAAAGATCCCACATCTGCCGGTTCAGATTCGCATTCCATCCCGGAGAGTCCACAAACTGCCGCATGGACCAGGAGGTCATGTTCTTATCCGCCACCGGATTAATCAGCATCTGGAAACAGATGGACGGCCCCTTCTTGTCCCTGGCAATCAAAGTTACAGCCGCCGCCAGCGCGCCTCCCGCACTGTCTCCAATCACTGCAATCCTCTCCCTGTCTATCCCCAGGGCATCCGCATTGCGCGCCACCCAGGTTAACGCCCGGTAGCAGTCCTTCACAGGCTCAGGATAAGGCTTTCCAAGCCGGTAATGCACTATCACCACCTTGCACCTTACCTCTCTTGTATAAACCTGTGCCAGACGGTGTGTAGACGGCCTGTCCCTGAGCACAAAAGCGCCTCCATGATAATAAACCAGGCAGGGCGCATTCTTGCCGATATTCTCCGGCTCATAAATTGTCAGACCGATTCTGCCTCCGCCTTTGAGACGCACATATTTTTTCCGCCTTTTAATTCCCTTTGCAGGCTGCTGAAGAAAACATCCCGCCTGGAACCAGCGGTTTATCAGCCAGACCTTTTTAGGCGTAATAATATAATCCCTGAAGTCTATCCGGCTCCAGAGACCTCCTATATCCTTTAATTCTTTATCCAATGCGTATTTTGAAAAAACGTATCCTTTATGCATATATATTACCTCATCAGGTAAGACACGCTACAACACTTTACTGTATCAATATACCATACCTGAGATGTTAAAAGCTACTCATTTTTCCAATTTCATCCTGCTTTGATAAAAAATGTGTGTTTCTGCGCTCACAGGGAATACTTTCTGTAGAAATAAAAGAGAAAGAAGGAATTCTCATGTTCTGGAAAAAATATCGTTATGAAATCTACGGCGTACTTTTTATCGCAGCGGCGGGTACGCTGCTCCACTTTGTTTATGAATGGTCGGGAAGCACCGTCATCGTGGGCCTGTTTGCCCCGGTAAATGAATCTGTGTGGGAGCATATCAAGCTGCTGTTCTTTCCCGGCCTGCTGTTTTCTGTCTGGGATTATTTTCATGCCTCACGCAGGCCGGCTTCCTTTCTCCCCGCCAGGACAGCCGGGTTTACCGCAGGCATGGCTGCCATTCCCCTGCTGTTTTATGCCTATACCGCATTGCTTGGCACCAATCATCTGGCGCTGGATATCATGGTCTTCCTGCTGGGAATTCTGCTCGCCTTCCTGATAAGCGCCCTGCTTGAGAAAAAAATCAGTGACACAACCACAACACTGTCCGGGACAAAAACCCGCGTGCTGCCGTTTCTCAGCGCCGTTCTACTTATTATTTACCTGCTGCTGTTCTTCCTCTTCACCTTCCGGCCGCCGCAGCTGCCCTTATTCCGTGATCCGGTTTCCGGTCATTTTGGCATTTCCTGAAATGAGCCGGATGTGAGTCATATTTTTGGGGATTTACCTTTTCCGAAGAAATGTTAAAAAGACCGGGAACCCACTGATATTGCGGATTCCCGGTCTTTTCTCTGAATGAAGCACGGGGGATTCGAACCCCCGACAACCTGATTAAAAGTCAGGTGCTCTACCGACTGAGCTAGTGCTCCATACCAACAATTAAGATGCCCTGTGTTGTAAAAATTATTCATTCCCATAAAAGAGAATAAAAAAAAGAACCATTGAGGAAGATTCCTTTTCAGCATTCTGCAACTGGGCTAGCTGGATTCGAACCAGCGAATGCAGGAGTCAAAGTCCTGTGCCTTACCGCTTGGCGATAGCCCAAGAAGGTGGATAAAGGGATTCGAACCCTTGGCCTCCAGAGCCACAATCTGGCGCGCTAACCAACTGCGCTATACCCACCATATGGATTATGAGAAATCTCATAACCACTAACGTGCTCGAAGGGATTCGAACCCCCGACCCACGGCTTAGAAGGCCGTTGCTCTATCCAGCTGAGCTACGAACACATATTACGGGAACGCCTGGCAATAATGCGACAGGGCTATTCTGACTAATGCATTGCAGATTTATCTGTAGATAAACCTGCCAGAATACGCTTGTCCGCTCTGAAAAGCCAAGGACAATCCGGCTGAAAGCCAACTGCGTATTCAAACGGTTCCTTTCCCGCAAGCGGGTAATTCGCCGTAAGCGGGTGATGGGAATCGAACCCACGTATCCAGCTTGGAAGGCTGGTGTTCTACCATTGAACTACACCCGCATATTGGTGTCTGGCTTAAATCGGGGTGACAGGATTCGAACCTGCGACCTCCTGGTCCCAAACCAGGCGCTCTAGCCAAGCTGAGCCACACCCCGTTTTCTGCTCACCCTTAGCCGTGACGCAGAAGTTATTATATAATACCTTTTGACCTATGTCAACACTATTTCCAAATTTTTTTTACAAATTTTTTTACATCGTTTTTTTACAGATAATTCAGATGATAGTGGGCCTGTCCGTCCTTATCCAACTCCATCAGGATATAGGAAGGCCTTCTGCCCTCCTGGCGGGGAAAGGAAAGGCTGCCGGGATTGATCGCCGTGATATCCCTTTCCATATCAATGACAGGCTTATGCGTATGACCATACATAACAATGTCAACGCCTCTTGCCTGCGCCTCTTCCTTCAGCATGGAATTCCCCATGGATACATAATAGTTGTGTCCATGCGTAAGCCACACCTTATATTTTCCCAGCTGGAATTCCTTCTCCCGGGGCAAATCCGTAAAAAAATCATTATTCCCCGACACGATTTCCACCGGACAGCCCGCATATTCCAGATAAAGGTCTTCGCTTCCCTCAGAATCACCGCAGTGTATGAGCATGTCTATTGGCTTCACCCGTTTGATCAGCTCCAGAAAACGGTCATCTCTGCGATGAGTATCGCTGATTATCAGTACCCTCATCTAATGGCACCTTCTTTCCTCATTGGTATCCGGATCCTTACAGGATCCCGGCAAGCCGCTCCTTCATCAGGCGCAGAGCATTGCCTCTGTGGCTGATGCTGTTCTTCGTCTCGCTGTCCAGCTCTGCCGTAGAGCAGCCGTATTCATCCACATAAAAGATGGGATCATAGCCAAAACCATTGGTGCCTTTCTCTTCCCAGCCGATATATCCTTCTATCACTCCTCTTACTACGATTCCCTCTGTCGCCTCCGGCAGTACGGCCGCAATGGCGCATACGAACCGGGCCGTCCTTTTTTCTTTGGGGACGCCCTCCAGCCTGCCGATGAGATTGGCATTTTTAATGCGGTAGGAGGTGTCCTCCCCCATGTATCTTGCAGAATAAATGCCGGGCTCCCCATTCAGGCAATCAATTTCCAGGCCGGAATCATCCGCCAGCACAATGTCGTCCCTGCCTGCACAGGCCGCCACCGCCCTTGCCTTAATCAGCGCATTTTCTTCAAAGGTGGTTCCGTCCTCCACGATGTCTATATCAATGCCCGCTTCCTTCATGGACAGCACCTGCATGTCCAAATCTCCTAATATCATGCGGATTTCCCGCATTTTTCCTTCATTTCCCGTTGCAAAAATAATTCTTCTGCTCATGCTTCTTACCTTCCATCCGGTAAATTCTGCCGCCTGGGCGGCTTTGGACCCATATACTGGTAAAAATAGGTCTTCATCATTCCATTATAAATTTTCCTGTTCTTATCCGCTTTCCTGCCGATGTCCCGCTCCGCATTCTCATAGGCGGTAATCAGATACATGGACCAGGAATCCAGCGCTGCATACCGTGCCCCCAGTTCTTTATAGAGAGCGGGAAGCGCCGACTTTTCCTCAAGGCGCTCGCCGTAAGGCGGGTTGGTAATGAGGAAGCCGTACTTCTTCGGATGGCTCAGCTGGGATAACGGGCGGCGCTGGAAATGGATCAGCTTGTCCACTCCAGCCAGCTTAGCGTTTTCCCTGGCAATGGAAACCATGGCGTCATCAATATCGTAGCCCTGGATATCGGTTTCGATCTGCAGATCCACCATTTCCTGAGCCTCATCCACGGCATCGTACCAGTTCCGCTTTCCCACCACCGAAGGCCATTCCTCAGCGGTAAAGCTGCGGTTCATGCCGGGTGCCATGGAAGCCGCCATCATGGCCGCCTCGATGGGAAAGGTGCCGCTTCCGCAGAAGGGATCCACCAGAATCCGGTCCCCTCTCCAGGGGGTGAGCATAATCAGCGATGCCGCCAGGTTCTCCGCAATGGGAGCCTTGGCCGTCAGCTTCCGGTAGCCCCGCTTATGCAGGGATTCCCCTGTGGTATCCAGTCCCACAGTCACCTCGTCCTTCATCAGGAAAACGCGGACAGGGAAAGGCGCGCCGTCCTCTTCAAACCAGCTCACATGATAGACGCCCTTCAGACGTTCCACCATGGCCTTTTTCATAATTGACTGGATATCCGAGGGGCTGAACAGCTTACTTTTCACGCTGGCCGCCTTGGCTACCCAGAACTTCCCGTCCGACGGGATAAATTCCTCCCAGGGGAGGCTCCTTGTTCCCCGGAACAGCTCTTCAAAGGTTTCCGCATGAAAGCTTCCCACCTTAATCAGAATACGCTCCGCGCTGCGCAGGAATACATTTGCACGGCTCACCGCCTCCTCATCTCCGAAAAAGGTGATTCTCCCGTCTTCCACCAGCGTTACGTCATATCCCAGGTCAATAATTTCTTTTTTTAATACTGCCTCCAGGCCGAAGTGGCATGGGGCTATCAATTCAAATTTTCTCATAGCTATATATTACGTTTATTTCTCCACTGCGTCAATGAAATTTTGTCATAAGTGGCGGGAGGACGGAATGAATCATTGCGCGTGGGCTGTCCGGGGACGCGGCGAGGGCTTTGAGGGGCGCCCCTCCCTCCCACCGTCCGCACCTCAAAGCCCTATGCCGCACACCCCGGACAGCCCACGCGCAATGATTCATTCCTGGGGTAGTGGCAGGCCTCTGATTTAAAAGGCTGGAAAATAAATAAAAAACCGGGAAGCGGTGTGTGGTTACACAGGGCTTCCCGGCTTTTTGCAGTTTTTAAGCTCCGCCGGGCCTTTGCGGTTGAGCTTGGGCGGCGGAGGTTACTTTTCAGGTGTACTGATTAGTAGTTGTTTTCTTTGCTGCTGTTTTTGCTGTTGTTATTGTTGTTGTTGCTGTCGTGGCAGTCAGAGTAGCTATTCTTGTTCTGGTTCTGATTCTTCTGGCTGTTGCTGCTGGAATTCTCAGACTTGTTCTGCTGGTTCTGCTTTTCACTGTTCTGGTTGTTCTGGTTGTAATCATTCTTAGACATAATTGTAAACCTCCTGATTCATTTTTGTTACAGGAGTAGTATTTGAAAAAATCATTTTTTTATGCAAAGAATTTTTTTATTTTTAATTTCGTCGGATGAGCTTTACGATGTAGATTACCAGGATGATGGGAATGAGGTAGGGGAGGATAGCCCACATGAGGGAGCCTACCACGCTGATAACCACTGCTACTGCCATGAGGACAAGGATGGCTATGAGCCAGCCGGGCATGCGTACCTTATGGACGGTGCCGGCGCCTCTCCTGGTAAAGGTTTCTTCATTGAAGGAATCCTGGGGGCCTGTGCCTGATGCGCCCCTGAACTGTGTCTCGTTGGCTTCGTGGGCGCAGGCGTCTCCTGCGCGGTCAGCCGCATCTATCAGGGTTCTGGCAAGAATCCTGGGATCTCCCAGCTCGGAAAGGATTTCCGCCTCACTTCTTCCTTTTGTTTCTTCTGTATTAAAATAGCTGTCATAAAATCTGATGTTATCGTCTACGGATGCAGCCGCCATATTCCCGTTCAGTGCACGCCGCAGAGCGTCCAGGAATTCTGATTTTGTCATCTGTTTTTTCTCCTTATTTTGCTTCCTATTCGTATCATACCCCACAAGGACGTATATTACAAGGAAACGGTTTATGAAAAAAGGATTAAAAAAAACTAAAAACAGCCTGGCCGGTAATGGGCTGCCGGCCAAGCTGTGTGTAAATTCCTGTTTTATTCAACGGTTATTTTGACTTCGCGGGTGCTTGTGTCGATTGCTGCGGATACACAGCCGCTTACAGAATCGGTGTGTATCTGTGCATTTTCTGCTTTTACGCCTTCCGCACAGATTCCGTGGAGGATTATGGTGAGGCCGTTCATATCCCCGTCCGCCTTAAAGCTGTAAACGCCGCCTTTTCTTTCTGCGGTAATGGCGCATACGTCTGCGCCCTTTACGTCTACCATGCGGCAGGTGCAGGAAGCGCCGTCAGCCAGCTCATACAGGTGAAGGGTGGCGCCGTCCCTGTAGTCGTAGTCGGGCCTGTCGTTTACCGCGCCTGTGGCAAGCAGGGTGTTTTCCTTTACATACAAAGGCAGGGAGAAGTAATCGTACTCGCCTTCGTAGTAACGGCCGCCTGTTTTTACCTCGCCGGTAAAGTAATCCGTCCATCTTCCTTCAGGCAGGTAGTACTGTACCTTTTTGTCCTCTCTGAGAACCGGGGCTACCAGCAGTGCATCTCCCAGCATATACTGGGTTTCCAGGTATGCTGCCACCGGGTCGCAGGGGTATTCGAATACCATGGGGCGCATCATGGGCGTGCCGTCTTCATGGGCTTCCACAGCCTTTGCGTACAGGTAGGGCATCAGGGTACATTTCAGTTTGGAGAAGAAGCGTACCACATCGCTCGCCTCATCGTCAAACACCCACGGCACTCTGTAGCTTCCTGAACCGTGCAGCCTGCTGTGGGAAGAAAGCAGTCCGAAGGCCGCCCACCTTTTGTACAGGTCCGGTGTTGCGGTGCTTTCGAAGCCGGAAATATCATGGCTCCAGAAGGAGAAGCCGGACATGGCAAAGGAAAGGCCGCCGCGCAGTGTTTCCGCCATGGACGGATAATTCGCGGAGCAGTCGCCGCCCCAGTGGACGGGGAACTGCTGTCCGCCCGCCGCCGCGCTTCTTGCAAAGAGGACGGCTTCGCCTTCTCCCTTCACTTCCTTCAGCAGGTTGAATACGCACTGGTTGTACAGGTAGGTATAGTAATTGTGCATGCTTCCCTGGTCGCTTCCGTCGAACCATTCCACATCCACGGGAACTCTTTCGCCAAAATCTGTTTTAAAGCAGTCAACGCCCATATCCAGCAGGGTTTTCAGCTTATCCGCATACCATCTGCAGGCATCAGGGTTGGTGAAATCAACCAGTCCCATGCCGGCCTGCCAGTTGTCGGTCTGCCATACGCCCCTGCCGTCCGCTCTTTTTACAAGATAGCCGTTCTGGGCGCCTTCCTTAAAGAAGGGGGTTCCCTGTGCGATGTAGGGGTTAATCCATACGCAGATCTTCAGGCCTCTGTCATGATATCTTTTCAGCATTCCTTCGGTGTCGGGGAACACTCTCTTGTCCCAGGTAAAATCACACCACTGGAATTCCTTCATCCAGAAGCAGTCAAAATGGAATACGCTTAAGGGGATATCCCTGTCGGCC
This sequence comes from Eisenbergiella porci, assembly GCF_009696275.1. GTDB lineage: Bacteria > Bacillota > Clostridia > Lachnospirales > Lachnospiraceae > Eisenbergiella > Eisenbergiella porci. The sequence goes on along the minus strand of NZ_VUMI01000004.1, from coordinate 85,308 downwards.
ATTCCCTGGATAAAGGAGCTGGTTGTCTCTTCGTCATAGTTGGTGGTAAAGGAGGTGGACAGCCAAAGGCCGAAGCTCCATGCCGGAGGAAGCGCGGGGCGTCCGGTATAGGAGGTATAGGCATTGAGGATTTCCTTGGGTGTGGGGCCGTAGATAAAGCAGTATTTCAGTTCTTCGCCGGGTACGGAAAAGCCCACATATTCCACTTTTTCACTGGCAACCTCAAAGGAAACATTGTCTGTATGGTCCACATAAATGCCGTAGCCCTTGTTGGTCATATAGAAAGGTACGCTCTTGTAGGCAACCTGGGAAGCGGTGCCGCCGTCTTCGTTCCAGGTGTCCACTACCTGTCCGTTTTTCACAAAAGAGGTAAAACGTTCGCCGAAGCCGTATACGTTTTCCCCTACCTGCAGGGACAGCTCGTTCACCATATAAGGCTTTCCGTTTTCCATCATATAATTGTCCGCGGGGAACATGGTAGACGGCGTCCTGTCCCAGCGCGCATAGCCAAGGTTATGGAAGCCGCATCTTGTCAGCACCTTGCCGTCCGCCTCGAAATGGTAGCCCCATTCCTTCAGGTTTACGTGCACGGAAACCTTTCCTGCGGTCATTACGGCTTCTTCTTCGCCGATTTCCACCGTCACAGCCTGTGCCTGGGGATGCTTGGGGCAGACAGGCTCTCTTTTTTCATAGCCCTCGTGATGCCAGGCTCTCACTGCTATGATGTTCTCCATGGGCGCGGTGAACTCCACTGTGATCGTAGGCATGTTCAGCGTGGCGCCCCTGGAGCTGATATAGCCCACCGGAGCCAGCACACGCATGCCGCCGGGGATTTCCTGAACCTCATAGGCCTGGGATGCGTAAAGAATGTTCGCTTTCTCGCTGCGCAGCCAATACCCTTCCGTAAATTTCATGTTCTTTTCCTCTCTTTTTTTTTTAAAAAAATTATCCGATATTCCCTACTGATCTGCCTTCGTAAACTTCGCCTTCCACTACAAGGATTTCGGGCACGCTGGTTTTGGGGTGTTCAATGAGGCTGATAAGCTTTTCGGCAGCATAGCCTCCCAGCTTCTGCGTATCCTGCTTCAGGGTGGTCAGCTTCGGATCCATGTGCCGTCCGATGCGCAGGCCGTCGTAACCCGCAATGGAAATGTCCTCCGGAATGCGCAGGCCTTTTTCCCTAAGTATATTCATGCCGCCCAGGCAGGCAAAATCATCCGGATACAGGATGCAGGTGGGCGGGCAGGGAAGCGCGAGAAGCTGCTGCGTCGCCGCCGCGGCCCCGTCGGTATCCCGGTAGCCTGCCTCCAGCACATATTCATCAGGCACCTTAAGCCCCAGTTCCTCCGCCGTCTTGTAAAAGGAAGACAGACGGCTGCCTGTAACCGAAGAGGGATGCCCGTGGATATAGGCAATGAGCCTGTGCCCGCAGCTGTAAATATAGCGCAGCAGCGACTGCATGCCCTTCACGTTGTCGCTCATCACGGCAATCCTGTTATTGAAAATATGGTCGATAGTGACCACCGGAATGTCGCTGGCCACCAACTGGGCCACCTCCGGGTCCTCAAAATCCACACAGGCGATGACCACGCCGTCGAAGCCTCTGTATCGGACATGCTCCAGATAGGTCATTTTCCTGCGCCGTTCCCGGTTCCGGTTGACAAAGGTGATGTCATAATCATTTTTTTCCGCTGTTTCCTTGAAGCTTTCCAGCACGCTGGCAAAATAATCATGGGTCAGCCCGCTGTTCGCCTCATCGGTAAACAGGACGCCCAGGTTATAGCTTCTGTTCGTTTTCAGGGCCCTGGCTACGGAATTGGGGAAGTATCCCATTTCCTTTGCCGTCCGGCGGATCAGCTGCCTGGTCTCTTCTCCGATATCGGTATGGTTATTGAGCGCCTTGCTCACGGACGCCACGGAAACGCCGCACGCTTCTGCGATATCTTTCATGGAAACCATATGCTACTCTCCTTTTGCTGTAACAGTGCAGGCGGGACTGGCTTGTGCCCTTCCGCCGTTCTACTTACCTTAATCGTTTTCGTAATACTATCATATATCATTTTTACAGGGTAATTCAATAGCAACTTTTTCTTTTTCCGTAACCTTGCCTATTTTTGTTATATATAACCATAATAACATATAAAAAATATATATTTTCTCCAAGCTGTTTTTCTTTTTATTCTTCCGCTGCCTTCACCCTCTCTTTATTCCGTGGGAACAGGAACCTGCATGAAGGCCGGTAAAATTTTATAATTTTAAGTTTTCCCTCTTGAAAATGCCCGGGGTATTCTATATAATCCAAACTACAGGAGGATTTTCCACTCCGTTACTTAATCGTTTTCGTAAATATAGCAGGGAAGCAGACGGCCATGGAAATATGGCGCGGCTGCAAAACAGGATTATTATTTGCCGGATGACGGCGGAATGAGAGGTCAAGCATGAAATACGGTTTTTTTGATGACGCCAGCTGTGAATATGTCATCACCACCCCCGAAACACCGCTGCCCTGGATCAACTATCTGGGCTGCAAGGATTTCTTTACACTGGTTTCCAATACCTGCGGAGGCTATTCCTTTTATAAGGACGCCAAGCTTCTGCGTCTGACCCGGTATCGTTACAATAACGTGCCTTATGACAACAATGGTCAGTATTTCTATATCAAAGACGGCGCGGATGTGTGGAATCCGGGCTGGCAGCCTGTGAAACGCACTCTGGATTCCTATGAATGCCGCCACGGCCTGGGCTACAGCCGTTTTACCGGCAGCCTGAACCAGGTCAGCGCCCAGGTGCTTTCCTTTGTTCCGCTGAATGATTCCTGCGAGGTCAGCCGTCTGGTCCTGACCAATAACGGAAGCGCGGCGAAAGAGCTTTCCCTGTTTTCTTATGTGGAATGGTGTCTGTGGAATGCGGACGATGACATGAAGAATTTCCAGAGGAATTTAAGCATCGGGGAAATGGAAATTGAAGGCTCCACCATTTATCATAAAACAGAATACAGAGAACGCCGCAACCATTATGCGCTTTATTCCGTCAACTGTCCGGTGGATGGATTTGACACCAGCAGGGACGCCTTCCTGGGCGCCTACAGAAGCCCCTCCGATCCGGCGGTTGTCATGAACGGCAAGGCTTCCAATTCCGTTGCCCACGGCTGGTCCCCCATCGCTTCCCACCAGATCAATGTTACCCTGGCTCCCGGCGAAAGCCGCTCCTTTATTTTCGTCCTGGCTTATGTGGAAAACAAAGAGGAAGAAAAATGGGAAGCTCCCGGCATCATCAACAAAACAAAAGCTCACGAGCTGCTTTCCCGTTATCAGTCCGACGATGATGTGGAAAAAGCTTTTGTACAGCTTAAGGAATACTGGCAGGAGCTGCTTTCCGGATATCAGATCCAGTCCGACTGTGAAGAAGTCAACCGCATGGTAAATATCTGGAACCAGTATCAGTGTATGGTAACCTTCAACATGTCACGCAGCGCTTCCTATTATGAATCCGGCATCGGCCGCGGCATGGGCTTCCGTGATTCCTGTCAGGACCTGCTGGGCTTCGTTCATCTGATTCCCGAACGGGCGAGGGAGCGTATCCTGGATATTGCCTCCGCACAGTTTGGCGACGGCAGCACCTATCATCAGTACCAGCCGCTTACCAAAAAAGGAAATGCGGATATCGGCGGCGGCTTCAATGACGACCCTCTGTGGCTGATTGCTGGCACCAGCGCTTATATTAAAGAAACCGGAGATTTTTCAATTCTGGATGAGGTGGTAACCTTTGACGACGGCGGCGAAGGCACCCTGTTTGAGCATCTGACCCGCTCCTTCCGTTTTACCGTAACCCATAAGGGTCCTCACGGGCTTCCCCTCATTGGCCGCGCCGACTGGAACGACTGTCTGAACCTGAACTGCTTCTCCGCACAGCCCGGAGAATCCTTCCAGACCTTCGGCCCCAGCGAAGGGCCTGTTGCGGAATCTGTTTTCATCGGCGGCATGTTCGTAAAATACGGAGAGGAATACGCTGCGATCGCAGATAGCCTTGGCAAAAAGGAGATTGCCGAGGATGCCCGCAGGGAGGTAGCAGCCATGTATGACACACTTCTTCAGGCCGGCTGGGACGGAGACTGGTTCCTGCGCGCTTATGATGCTTATGGCCAGAAGGTGGGCTCCTCCGAATGTGAAGAGGGACAGATTTTCATCGAGCCCCAGGGCTTCTGTGTCCTGGCAGGCGTTGGTGTTAAGGAAGGCAAGGCGCAGCAGGCGCTGGACAGCGTAAAGGAGCGGCTGGACAGCAAGTATGGCATCATGCTTCTGCAGCCCGCCTATACCCGTTATCATCTGGAGCTTGGCGAAATCACCTCCTATCCGCCGGGATACAAGGAAAACGCAGGTATTTTCTGCCATAACAATCCCTGGGTATCCATCGCGGAAACCGTTATCGGAAGAGGCGGCAGGGCGTTTGAAATATACAAAAAGACCTGCCCGGCTTATCTGGAGGGAATCAGTGAAATCCACAGGACCGAGCCTTACTGCTATTCCCAGATGATCGCCGGCCGCGACGCGGCAACCTTCGGCGAAGCCAAGAACAGCTGGCTCACCGGCACCGCTGCCTGGACCTTCGTGAATATTTCCCAGTATATCCTGGGTATTCAGCCCAGCCTGGACGGTCTTTGCATCAATCCCTGCGTACCCGCAGATTTCGGCGATTTCACCATCACCAGACGTTTCCGCGGCGCAGTTTACCATATTGAGGTAAAGGACCCCGGCCATCTGGAAAAAGGTGTTTCCTCCCTTATCGTAGACGGAGAAACCATCGAAGGAAATGTGGTTCCTTTCGTAGAAGGCAAGAAAGAGTATCATGTAACTGCAGTTATGGGGTAATCTGAGGTATAGCAAACAGCACAGCCCGGGGCAAGGCCCCCGGGCTGCTGTTTGTGTATTTCTTTATTTATCACTTCTTTATGATAGCTGTATCCGTATTTAATCCCATTCGTACTGTTCCATATAATCAATGGTGCAGCCTGTATATTCGATATATGCGTTCCCCGCGGCTTTTCCGGCCTCGTCAACCGTCTTTTTCAGGAAGGCTTCATCCAGCTTCTGTCCGCGCTCCGCATTATCCACCCGTTTTTGCACCTCTGAAACCACATCCTCCAGGAACTTATCCCTTTCGGCAACGGTGAGTTTATCCGCATCCAGGATATGGTAGGTAAAGGAATAATAGCCTTCCGCCAGATCCACCACAACCTCATCGCCGTATACATCCTCCTTTCGGGAAGCGTTGATGGACACGGCATATTCGGGATCGATTTGCTTCCTGGCATACAGTGACCTTTCTGCGGCATAATATTCATCCATGGATTTGCTGACCGTGGTCTGCAGGAATTTCACATCGGCATCCGTCTTATTGGTGATCCGGCTCTGCTCTTCCTCCAGCTCCATCAAAACCATTTCATATAAATAAGAAATATCCATAATCTCGTCATATTCCGATAATGCCGCATGGGTCTTCCGGTTGAATTCAGCCAGGGACATCTTTTCATAGCCGTCCGGTTTCAGGGCTTTCAGCACAAGGTCGTATTTTTCCTGAGGCGTATACTTTTCTTCTTCGTCCTCCTCATCCTCCCAGTCCTTTGAATCGTCCCGCTCATCATATCTGCTGTCCCAATAATAGCAGATTTCCTTCTGTCCGCCCCAGGCCAGGCCGCCCTCCAGCTTCTCCAGGATACGGCCCAGCTCGGCATCCAGCGTTTTTTCCATGGTTTTTTCATCCTTCAGCTTCCCGGCATCCTGTTTTTCCAGAAACGTCTGCATTTCCTTTTCGACGTTTTCCAGCAGGCTGTCGCGTAGCCTTTTTCGGCAGCCGGTTGACTGCCAGAGCGCGGACGATGACGATTACCGCTATCAATACCGCCCCGCTTACGCTCATTTTGACCAATACATCCATGACGTCACCTCCACTTTTCAATCATTTCCTTCATCCGGCTGATTTCCTCAGAGGAAAGCTTCCTGCTCCCCAAAAGGGAGGCTACCAGAAGATCCGCCGAGCCGCCGTAATTCCGCTGGATCAGTTCTTCCGTTTCCTGTTCCCTTACGCTTTCCCTGCTGAGAAGCGCATGGCAGATAAATCCCGGTTCTTTACGGGCAACCGCCCCTTTTTCCACACATTTCCTGATGATGGTATAGGTGGTGGTCTTGCTCCAGCCCACCTTTTTATTCAGGCGCTCCGCGATCTCCCTGGCGGAAAGATCACCCTCGTCCCAGAGACATTCCATTACCCGCCGTTCCGAATCAAATAATTTTCCGTTCATATCCACTCCTGTCTGCGCATGCTTCCGCGCTGTCATTAATTTTCGCAAGCGGAGTAAAAATGATATGCCTTTCATTACCTTTCATTTTACTCCAGTAGAATATATTTTTATTCTACTCCAGTAGAACGAGTGTGTCAAGAAGAAACTTGGTGGGAGCAAATAAATGATTTTAGTGATAAATAAAAAATGGTTGCGGCGGCAGACAAGCCAGGCATTTCAGGAGGATATTTTTCATCCGAGAATTTACAGAAACATTTTTTCAGAACAGTACTGGGAGTGTTCCGGCAACAAAAAAGGAAGCCGGAAATCTTCGGCCTCCCTATCCATATATTTTTTGGATATTTGGACTGTTTTTTTATTGAAAGGTGATTTTCTGCGAACAACAGCTGCCTCCGCGCAAAAACGTTTCCAACAATTCTGCTTTATTAAAGCGCTTATTCCTCCGGTTCACTGTAGCTCATCTTCACATGAATATCCTGGTTGTAGTTACCGAAGGATTTCCCGAATATCGTCAGGCCGCCCACATGCTCCGAAGCTTCGTCCACGGCGAAGCGGAGACGGATATTGCTCCTATAGTCCAGGTGAAAACGGCTGATATCAACTTTGGAAATCTGAATCCCGTCAATGAAGGTCCCTTTATCATTAATGACAAGGAACTTAAGCAGGCCGTACTGGTTCCAATTGGGATACCACCAGTCCGGCGTGAATACGCCTCTTACATCCCCGAAATCCCCCGGGGAAGTCCATTTTCCCAGCAGTACGTCATTCAGGTAAAAACTGATATCCGACGGCCATACGTTATTCACTCCCGGAGCCTCGCTTCCCAGCTCCAGGGATACCGATATCTGATCAATTTTATTTCCGAAGGGGATAAAATTGGGTATCACATATTCCACATATCCTTTGGTAAACCACAGAATATCTGCGTTATATCTGTCCGGATGGGCAAAATACCTGGTATCGTCCACTTCTCCAATCAACGCTGACGCCGATGCCATCCCGCAGGTGGGATACACCTCAAAGCCGGTAAAATGCCCCACCTTCAAATCCGTATCATATACATTCTTATTCTGTGCGGGGCTGTCCACCTCTATCAGAATTTTATCCAGGGCTACTGAGCACTTCTTCTGGTTGCCATGCCCTGCCGACTCGCTGGTTACGGTAATAATGCCGCATTCCTCCAGCTTCCTCACATGGCTGGTCAGCGCCCCGTTGGTAATCTTAAGCCTGGAGGCCAGCTCATTCATATTCATATCCCTGTTTTCAAGAAGGATTCTGATGATTTCTATACGGATGTCGGAGCCAAGGGCCTTAAAAATATCCAGCCCCTCCTCCAGTGATTTGATATGAAGCATTCTCTACCCCCGCGGAAATTCCTTTTTTCTTCCGCCGCGTCAAGCCTGTCTGGCACAGCTTCCTTTTGTTTTGCAGCCCCCGTAACCGTTCGGACTGTTACATCTCACCACTTGTCATAGGGACAGCTGTTCACAGCAATCACGGCCCGCAGCTCCACAAAGCAGCCGCAGGCCCTGCACATCCCCTGAAGCAGCATGTCACACTGCTTGCAGACGGCGAGCCTTTCTTCATAAAGCACGCCGTCCGCTTTGATATCCTCATCCAGGTTGGCAATGTAATCATGCAGGTTTTGAAAATATGCATCCTGATCCATCTCCCGGAGAAGACATTTCAGGCAATGCTTTTTACCGTCTGTTTCCATAGCCGCTCCTGCCTGCTTTCCTTTGCTTAACGGATGCGAAGCAGTACCACGCTTGATGCGGGAACGCTGAATTTCACGCCGTTTTCCGTAATCTCATAATTGGTGAATTCCACTTCCTTCACGCGTTCCGGTTCTTCAAAGGTGTTATAGGCATCCATTTTTTCCGTAAGGATGCTGGCAGTAACACTGGAGGGCTTCAATTCTGCAAAGCTTACCTCCACCTCGCTCTCCTCCGTCACGGAAAGGTTATTCAGAGTCAGGTTGACGGTCCCGTCTGCGGATACGGATACGGATTCATGAAGGGAAGGAACGCGGATTTCATCCTCTCCCACTTCCTTCAGCCCTTCAATATAGCTTTCCACCAGATCCGCATCCTGATGGTATTTATACATATGGAATACATGATAGGTGGGAGTCTTGAGCATTTTAGGGCCTTCCGTCAGGATTACGGACTGCAGTACGTTCACCATCTGGGCGATGCAGGCCATCTTTACCCTGTCGCAGTGCTTGTTGAAAATATCCAGCGTGATTCCGGCAACCAGCGCATCACGCATGGTGTTCTGCTGATATAAAAAGCCCGGATTTGTGCCCGGCTCCACATCGAACCAGTCGCCCCATTCGTCCACGATCAGACCGATTTTTTTCTCCGGATCATACTGATCCATAATCGCGCCGTGACGGGTAACCAGTTCTTCCATATAGAGGGCCTTAGCCATGGTTTTAAACCAGGTTTTCTCGTCAAACTTTGTTGCGCTTCCCTTTTCATCCCATCCGTCCGGATGTACGTAATAATGCAGGGAAAGACCGTTCATGAAACGGGACGGGGTGGGCGCGCAGGTATCAAGCACCTTTTCGGTCCAGTGATAATCAGCCACGTTAGGGCCGCCGCACACCTTATAAATAGGGGCGTCCTGATGATACTGACGCACATAGGTCTGATATCTGCGGTAAAGATTCGCGTAATATTCCGGCGTCATGTTACCGCCGCAGCCCCAGTTTTCATTGCCTACGCCAAAGAAATCAATCTTCCAGGGCTTCTCATGGCCGTTCTGTTTTCTCAGATCCGCCATAGGGGATACGCCTTCAAAAGTAATATACTCCACCCATTCGGACATTTCCTGAACCGTACCGCTGCCCACATTACCGTTTACATAGGTTTTGCAGCCCAGCTGCTCACACAGTTCAAAAAACTCATGGGTTCCGAAGCTGTTGTCTTCAACGACGCCGCCCCAGTGGGTGTTGATCATCTTTTTCCGTTTTTCTTTAGGCCCAATGCCATCCTTCCAATGGTATTCATCAGCAAAGCAGCCGCCCGGCCAGCGCAGTACCGGAATCTGCATTTCCTTCAGCGCTTCCACCACGTCCGTTCTCATGCCGTTCACATTGGGAATATCCGAGTTTTCCCCTACGTAGAGGCCTTCATAAATACAGCGTCCCAGATGCTCGCTGAAATGTCCGTAAATTTCCGGATTGATGTGCCCCTGTTTCTTCTTTTCGTTGATGAAAATTTTTGCCATTGCCTTGTTCTCCCTTTTCTTTTTATTTACACGTGCAGCGTGTCCGGCTGCTTTTCCCGGGCTTTACCGCCGCCGGCGCCGGAACAGCTGCCCCGCAGTTTGTAACTGGTCAGGCAGATCTGAATTGCCGCAGTTTGTTTAGCGGTAAGAAAATACCGGTTTTCCTTCTTCACTCCACTGTACCTTCATAAGCATGGTATGACGGTTGGGATTGTACAGCGGATCGCCTTCGATGACAGCTTCCTTCCTGGCATGATAAACGCAGATATCGCCGCATTCTTCATCCGTGGTAAAGGAATTATGCCCCGGCCCGTAAATTTCAAGGGCTTTATCGGAAGCCAGCACCGGATACCGTTCCTTTGTCCAGGAAGCCGGATCAAGGAGATCCGCGTCCTCAGAAGCGCTCAGCATGCCCATGCAATAGCAGGCTCCGGTAGCGCTGGCGGAATAGGTGAGAAAAATCCTGCCGCCGCGTTTGATTACGGCCGGTCCCTCATTCACCCAGAAATCTACTCTCTCCCAGTCATAGTCCGGTGTGGTAAGCAGCACCTGCACGGTTTCCAGACGGTTCGGCGCAGCCATACGCGCTATGTACAGATTGGAAATCATTTTGCCCACGCCCACTTTTTCCGCCCAGACATAATAATGGCTTCCTTTGCATTCAAATACCGTGGCATCCAGTGAAAAGGCCCTGAAAGAAAATTCATCCTCCGGCGCGCACTGCATTTTCCCTAGCTCTTTCCAGGTACCGGTTATTGGATCCGCATCCGCACATTCCAGCACATAAGGACGGATTGCCCAGATATCTTCCGCTTCGCCCGCCGCAAAATACAAATACCATTTTCCTTCCAGATAATGCAGCTCCGGCGCCCAGATGTGGTACGACATGATGCCGCTTTCATGCTCCTTCCAGACAGTGATTTCTTCAGCGTCCGCAAGCCCGGCCAGACTGTCCGCCCTGCGCAGGATGATTCTGTCATAAGCAGGCACGGATGCGGTAAAATAATACATACCGTCCGTATGGCGGCAGATATACGGGTCCGCCCGCTGCACAATCCAGGGTTCATTGAATTTAAGCTGTTTCTCCATTTTTTGCTCCCATCCGTGCGCTCTGGCGCACATGACTAAAATTATACAGGAATCAGGCTGCATTCATGATGCATAATTTAGATTTTATTAAAATAATTGAGTTCTCTCTAAATTATATAATTAATGCCTGCATTTTGCAAGTCAGAAAATAAATAAGTATATAAAAAAAGTAACAGTTTGGCTGAAGGCTGAATTGTTACAAAAAAGCAGCCTCCACCCATCGATGGAAGCCGCCCGTTTTTTCAATCGGTTTTGGCAGTATAGCTCCGCCGTATTTCATATCAGGCACTCTGTAAGGCCTTCATTTTTTTCATCCGCAGATAATAGCTGGTTACCAGGATTACGTCCGCCCCGATCCAGGCAAGAATTTCCGCATAAAAGATGCCCTCCTCTCCCAGGAACACAGGAAGCAGAATTGCCGTGCCGGTTCTCATAACAAACTCCGCAATGCCGGAGGCCATGGGAAGCAGCGTATCCCCCATCCCCTGCATGGCGGAACGTGTAACGTGCAAAACATAAAGGATAGGAAGGAAAACACTCATAATAGCAAGGTAATGATATGCGATATTCATCGTCACCGCCACATCCTCAGGCGAACCTGAGATGAAACAGCCCAGAATCGCTTTGCCGAAAAGGAGCATAGCCGCCGCAATCACGGCAGAGGTGACCATGGCCACGATCAGCGCGGAGCGCATTCCCTTGCTGATACGGTCTATTTTTTTCGCGCCCAGATTCTGTCCCACATAGGTAACCATGGCATAACCGTAAGAGGTGGCCGCCACCTCCAGAATGCCGTAAAGCTTGTTGGTTGCCGTAAAGCCGGCAATAAACAGTACGCCGAAGCCATTGACTACAAACTGGACAATCATGCCGCCCACTGCAATAATCGCATTCTGGAATGCCATGGGAAGCCCCAGCTTCATCAGGTACAGGCAGAGAGTCCCTTCCATTTTGAAGTCCTCCCTGGTAAAAGCCAGCACCTCCACCCGGCTGATGGCAAGAAGGCAGAAAATTCCGGAACACAGCTGTGCGATTACCGTCGCTGCCGCCGCGCCCTGAATCCCCCAGTGAAAGCCCAGTACAAACAAAAGATCCAGCGCCACGTTTATCACCGCGGCCACAATCATGGCATACAGAGGAGTCCTGCCATTGCCCAGCGCACGCAGGATGGACGCCAGAATATTATAAGCCATCACCACCGGAATCCCGGCAAACATGATACGCAGATATTTCAACGAATCATCAATAATCGTATCCGGCGTCTGCAGAAGCCCCAGGACCGGCCTGGCCAGAAGCTCACTCGCCACAAGCAGCACCAGTGAGGTAAGGATTGCCAGCAGTATGGAATTGGCCACCGTCTTGCGCAGCCTCCGGTAATCCCCTGCGCCGAATTCGTGGGACATTTTTATGGAAAAGCCCTGGGTAAAGCCCTGAATGGTTCCCAGAATCATCCAATTCAGCCAGTCCGCCGCACCCAGCGCCGCCAGCGCCCCGACTCCCAGCGCCTGTCCCACAACCATGGTATCCACCACGGTATACAGCTGTTGAAAAACATTCCCTATCATCAGCGGAAGGGAAAAAGCCAGGATAAGCCTTAAGGGCTTTCCCTCCGTCATATTCTGAACACGTGCTGCCATTTAAAAACCTCGTCTTTCTGATGTGTTGTCTATGCAGCGCCCCATAGGATACAGGCCCTTCCCCCACACGGTTGCGGTATCTTCAGCTACCGGAAGCTGCAAAGAGAACCTGCACTGCCGTCACGCTTCCGGGCAAAAGGAAACCTGCACCGCCTTTACAAAGGCAAAATGCAAGCATATAATCACACTATAACAGAAATTATAAAAAAACAAAAGAGGCTGATTATGATTCCCGAAAATACAAAAAATGATTTTTCCAAAGGCAGCGTAGTAAAAAATATCATCTCATTGGCACTGCCTATGACCCTCGCCCAGCTGATTAATATTCTTTATAATATCGTTGACCGTATGTATATCGGTCGCATTCCTGAACATGCCACGCTTTCCCTTACCGGACTGGGGCTTTCCATGCCCATCATCACGGTAGTCATCGCTTTTGCCAATCTGTTCGGGATGGGCGGCGCGCCGCTTTGCTCCATCGCAAGAGGCAAAGGGGATACAAAGGGCGCGGAAAAAATTGTCGGCAACGCCTTTACCATGCTTTTGTGCACCGGGCTGCTGCTCACCATCATAGGGCTGCTGTTTAAAAAGCCTCTTTTATACGCATTCGGCGCCAGCGACGCCACCTTTCCCTTTGCGGACAGCTATCTTTCCATTTACCTGCTGGGCAGCGTCTTTGTCACCGTAAGCTTGGGAATGAACAGCTATATCAATGCCCAGGGCTTTGCCCGGGTGGGTATGGTCACCACGCTCATCGGCGCCGTGCTGAATATAATTCTCGATCCCTTTTTTATTTTTACACTGGGTATGGGAATTCAGGGGGCGGCAATCGCCACCGTTATCTCACAATTCGCTTCCGCAGCCTGGACCGTGCGTTTTCTTACCAGCCCGAAGGCCATCCTGCGCATCCGTGTATCCTGTATGCGTCCCTGCGGCAAAACCATCCGTGATATCATCACTCTGGGGCTATCCAACTTCATGATGGCAATCACCAACAGTATTGTGCAGGTGGTCTGCAACGCCACGCTCTCCATCTACGGCGGGGATCTTTATGTAGGCGTCATGACGGTTATCAACTCCATCCGCGAAATCGTCTCCATGCCTGTGTCCGGCGTTACAAACGGCTCCCAGCCGGTTATCAGCTTTAACTACGGCGCGGATAAATATGATCGGATAAAAACGGCCATCCGTTTCATGGCCGTCAGCTGTATCGTTTATACTACCGCAATCTGGGGTATCCTGCACCTGTTCCCCGTCTTTTTTATCCATATTTTCAATACCCAGGCGGATTTGGTGGAAGCGGCGGTCCCCTCCATGCAGATTTATTATTTTGGTTTTTTTATGATGTCCCTGCAATTTTCAGGCCAGACTGTATTTCAGGCGCTGGGGAAGGCGAAATATGCCATTTTCTTCTCCGTCCTGCGTAAGGTTGTCATTGTCGCCCCGCTTACCATCCTGCTGCCAAGATGGATTTCCCCTGCTGTAAACGGCGTATTCCTGGCAGAACCAATCTCCAACTTTATCGGCGGCACTGCCTGTTTTGTTACTATGCTGATTGTTGTTGGAAAAGAATTGAAAAAAGCAGATTTGCAGAAGAAAACTTCAGAATGTCCATAGTTATTGCATTGCGCTGCATAAACTATTGTTTTATCGTTTATTTTATACTGTCTGTTCCGGCAACATAACGGCTTCAAAAAACAGTTAAAAAATATAACAATACTCACTCAGGACTGCATCAGTTCCACCTTCCCTATCTGTCCGTCTCCGGCTTCTCCCGATAAGTCTTCATAAACTGATCCAGATAGCCCCTGCTCAGCCTTTTGCAGATGTAATGGCCCTCTTCCTTTTCTATGATCCCCGACTGCTTCAGATAATTGATAATCGCATTCAGGCACATAATATTACCGAAGGAGGACGTAAGTATTATATTCAGATCCTCTGATTCAATCCGGATCAGGTTACGGAAGTAGGCATAAAAATAATCCTTCATCTGCTGATACTTCAGAGGCCGGAAGGGAATGAATACAAAATCCGGGGTAATGGAATACAGATGCCTCGTCACCTCGTTAAAAACACTTTCCCCTTCCCTGTTCGTATCGATCTCCATTAAAACAAAAGTGTTCAGCCGGGAATAATAAGTCAGTATCATTTTGATGAGATCACAGATATATAAAAGCAGGGAATGCTCCAGCCCCATGATATTCTCAAAGCAGAGCACGGTTCTTTTCCTGGTGCAAAGCTTAAGCACCGTGTATTTTATTTCATCCGTAAGCTGGGTCTCATCCGCAGAGTTCATGGAAATCAGGGGGATGCTGCCCTCCAGCTCCGGAGTGGTGAGTATGTAGGCATTAATGTCATTGGCAAATGACCTTATCCCGTAGTTCCCCTCTCCCAAAAGGGAAATGTTGATAACATTATCACACTGCTGACAGAAGTTCTGGATGACCCAGGACTTTCCCAAACCTCTGTTTCCTGAAAGGATTGCCGCCGTAGACTTTCTCGCTTCCTTATAGCATTCCGTCAGCTTAGTCAGTTCTTTGGTATTCAAATGGATTGGCATGATGTCATAACTCCGCTTCTTAACATTTTCAGCTGCACCCTCAGTTTATGGTAAATACGTATTTCCTCTGAAAACCAGAAAAACCAGCCGATTCATATATTATTGTCCCATGGGTATGCAAGCGTGTCAAGGAAAATTATTTACGATATTTTGTATGCATTACGATATTTTACATCATAAAAACGTGTAATATCTGCCGTAATATTCCAGACAATGAAATATTGTAACCGTACAGATAACCGGCCTGTATCGTTATGCTTTTTTATTTTTATTTTTTCTTGTAACCCTATTGACATTCTCTTCCACATCGGTTAAAATATAGAACGTTGCCGGAGTTAATTGGTAACAAAATGTGCGCGTAGCTCAGCTGGATAGAGCGTCTGACTACGGATCAGAAGGCCGGGAGTTCGAATCTTCTCGCGCACGCTGTTTAAAGCTGCAGAATTTTTATTCTGCAGTTTTTTTATTGCTGCAAATATGGGAATTAACCTGGCTGATATCCTGCATTTATCCACCTGATTTCAAAAGGGCCCTCCATAGCCGCCGGCAGTTACCGAACGGCCCGGAAGGCCCATTTTTATTTATTTTGCTTCTTCCCTATTGTAAATCCTATGCGCTTCTTCCTTTCCATCCTTCCAGGAGATATCCACACATTTTCTTCCTTTAATGCAAAGCCCCTTCACATAGCCATCCTTAAACTGCCTGGGCAGCGCCGGAAGCAGCTTCACCTCTCCGCCCCTGTCCTGCACCAGCATGTTGGCAATGGCAGCCGTGCCGCCGAAATTCCCGTCAATCTGGAACGGCGGATGGGCGTCCCAGAGATTGGGATAGGTGGATCTGGTGAGCAGGGTGCGCAGGTAGGCATAGGCATTTTCCGAATCCTCCAGAATGGCAAATACGTTGGTGATCCAGGCACAGCTCCAGCCGGTATGCCCGCCTCCGTTTTCCAGCCGGTGCTTCAGGGATATCCTGCAGGCCTCCGTCAGCTTTTCATTTCCTGCAAACAGCTCTGAAGGGAACAATCCATATAAATGGGAAATATGACGATGGCCGGGTTCCGGTTCTTCATACTCCTCATGCCATTCCAGAAGCTGTCCGAAGCTTCCTGTCCGAAAGGGGGCCAGGCGGGGCAGCTTTTCCCTGATTTCATCCAGCAGTGAATCCTGTGTGCCCAGAATTTCACAGATTTTCATGTAGTTCCCGAATACCTCCCGCACAATGGCCATGTCCATGGAGGAAGCATAGGTTACGCTTGTGGTCTGTCCGTCAGGAAGGCGGAACTGGTTTTCAGGAGAGGTGGAGGGACAGGTCACGTATTCGCCCTGATATTCCACCAGCCAGTCATTCAGGAACAGCGCGGCCTCCCGGATAATCGGCGCCGCCACCTCCTTCAGATAGCGTTCATCCTGGCTGTATTCATAAGCGCGGAACAGCTCCTGGGTCAGCCATGCGCCGCCCATGGGCCAGTATGCCCAGTTCACGCAGCCATCGCCGCCCTCCGTCTGTCCGGGAAGCAGTCCCACCGGATTGGTATTCCCCCAGAAATCGATGTTATGATGCGCCACAAAGCCTCTGCAGTGATAGTTGACGGAAGCCGTTTTCTTTCCTTCCTCACAGATTTTTTCCATAAAGCGGAAATAAGGCTCCGCGCACTCTCCCAGGTTGCAGCTCTGGGCATGCCAGTAATTCATCTGGGTATTGATATTGATCGTCCAGTTGCTGCTCCAGGGAGCGCGCAGTTCCCAGCTCCAGATTCCCTGCAGGTTGGCGGGAAGGCTTCCTTCTCTGGAGGAAGCGATGAGCAGATACCTTCCGTACTGGAAAAACAGGCTGTAAAGGCCATTGTCCTCTTCTCCCTTTTTTAACAGCTCCAGGCGTTCATCCGTGGGAAGCGCCTTCTGCTCTCCCAGATACAGCTCCACCCTGCCGTAAAGCGATTCATAATCCCGGATATGCTCCGCCTTCAAAGAGTCGTAGGAAGCATTTTCGGGTAAGGCCGGCTCCTTTACCGCCGACAAAATGAGGACACAGACGGATGCGCCGCTTACACGGATCCTGTCCCCTGTATTTTCCACAAGGCCGTCGCATTCCAGAATGCGGACAGCTGCCGTAAACGCTTTCCCCCTGGTTCCCTGAACCACCGAATCCTCACGGTGGGGAATATAGGAAGGGTCCACATGCTCCGGACATCTTCCTGCGATTTCAAGTCCCCCCTTCTTTGCCTCGCAGGTGTGCTCCAGTTCGGAGGCAAAGGACATGGTAAAATCCATCGCTGCCCGATCCGCCTTCAGACGGATGCAGATGGCCCTTGCCGGATAGCTGGCAAAATACTCTCTTTCATAATGCGTGCCGCAACAGCTATAGTCTACCCGGGCACATGCATGATCAATATCCAGCTCTCTGCGGTAATCCGCTGCCGCAGTCTCCCCTTCATAGGAAAACCGGAGGCTGAGGCTGCCCAGGGGCAGGTAGGATTCATTAAATTCCCCCAGCATGCTTTTCTGGATCAGACGTTCCGCTTCTTTATTTTTCCCGGCAAAAATAAAGCGGCGCACCTCCTCCAGCTGCGCGGCTGCTCCCGGGTTGTTTTTGTCCTTATAATAGCCCGACCACAGGCTTTCTTCATTTAATCCCAGGATTTCCTCGTCGGTCCCGCCCTTAATCATGGCGCCCAGGCTCCCGTTTCCAATGGGCAGGCTTTCCTCCCATTTTTCTGCGCTCCTTACGTACCACAGCTTCATTTCATTCATCGTCCGTACTCCTTTTTATTCCCGCAGGTATCCGGCCAGGCGCAGGCTTGTCTGCCTTTTCGGCCGCAGCGGGTCTTTGGCTATTTTAAAATTTCCATCAGCTCTTCCCTGGTAAAGGACGCCCTTCCCATTTCCTCCCCGCCCAGAATGCTGTCCGCCAGCGCCTTCTTTTTTTCCTGAAGGGCTGTTATTTTTTCTTCTATGGTGCCCTTTGCAATCAGCTTATAAACGGTCACCACGTTCCTCTGGCCGATACGGTGCGCCCGGTCGGTGGCCTGGTTCTGCACAGCCACGTTCCACCAGGGATCAAAATGAATCACGATGTCAGCCGCCGTCAGGTTCAGGCCTGTCCCTCCTGCCTTAAGGGAAATGCAGAAAACCTGCGTGTCATCCCTGTTGAAGCTCTCCACCAGCTCCAGGCGCCTTACCTTGGGCGTGCTGCCGTCCAGCGTGTAATATGAGATTTTTTCTTTGGCAAGCGCGCTCTTCAGCCGTTCCAGCATAGAGGTGAACTGGGAGAAAAGCAGCACCTTATGCCCGCCCTCCGCCGCATTGCGTATCAGCTCCATACAAAGCCTTGTTTTGGCGCTGTCCCCTTCATAGCCGTCAAACAAAAGCCCCGGATCGCAGCAGATCTGCCGCAGCTTGGTAAGCTCCGAAAGCACCTGTATCTGCGCTCCCGCAAATTCCTGATCCGTCTGTTTGGTGAGCACAGCTATCAGACGCTGCACATGGGCGTCATACAGGCTGCTCTGCTCGCCCTCCATCACGGCCATCATGGGCTTTTCGATTTTATCCGGAAGGTCGGTGAGCACATCCTTTTTCAGCCTGCGCAGCACAAACGGCCGGATCATTTTATGGAGGCGCACCGCGGTTTCCTCATCTTCCCTGGATACGATTGGCGTTTCCATCTCCTCCCGGAAACGGCTGTAGGAAAACAGGAAGCCCGGCATCAAGTAATCAAAAATGCTCCACAGCTCACTGAGCCGGTTTTCCACCGGCGTTCCCGTCAGCGCAAGCCGGAAGCCTGCGGGGACCTGCTTCACAGCCCTGGCCGCCTGGGTGGAATGGTTCTTGATAAACTGCGCCTCGTCGATTACCTCGCAGGCGAAATCCATGCCGGTATAAATATCAATATCCCGGCGCAGCAGCTCATAGGAGGTGATTATCACACCTTTTTTCTCCCGCGCCGCCTGCTCCAGAAGCTGCTTTCTCTCCCCGGCCCCGCCTGCCGCCGCATAAACCGGAAGCACAGGGGCAAAGCGTTCCACTTCGCTTTTCCAGTTGAAGACCAGGGAAGCCGGACACACGATCAGCCAGGGCCGTCCCGGATTTCCCCCGCTCTCCTTCCACTCCGATAAAAGAAAAGCAATTACCTGCAGTGTTTTTCCCAGCCCCATATCATCCGCCAGAATCCCGCCGAAGCCATTGGCCTTCAGGGTTTTGATCCACAGAAAGCCCTGCTTCTGATATCCGCGAAGAATACCGTCCAGCTCCGGAGGCACCTCAAAATCATTGTCCTCCACGGTCTTCATATTCCGCACCAGCGCGCGGAAGCTTTTCCCCTTCTGCAGGGACAGGCCGCTGTCTTCCTTCAGGCTGCCGTCAAGATACATGGCCCGGTAGCGGGGCAGGCTGACTACGCCGTCCTCCATGGCGGAATCGGCTATCATCAGCTCCTGCTTCAGCTGTGCCAGCGTGCGGATCCCTTCATCGCCCAAATCCACAAAGCTGCCGTTTTTCAACCGGTAGTATTTCTTTTTCCTGTCATAACGGGACAGAATGGAAATCAGCTGATCCATGGGCATTTCTTCCGACTGCAGCGTAAGCTCCAGCAAATCCCCCGCTATGGATACGCCCACGCTCACATGCGGCGCGGGCAGCACGCGCATGGCTCTGACTGCATCGGAAATATATACCTCGCACAGCTCCTGCAACCTGGGGATCCCTTCCTGCAAAAAGAGAAAGAGCCGCTCCTCATCTGAAGAGAGCACCATCTGACGCTTGCCGGGATCATAGGCGTTGAAAAATTCCCCCACCAGGCCCTTCATCAGCATTTCCCGCCGCGCATCCCTCCGCTCCGTCAGATCCAGGCTGTCAAACAGGTTATATTTTTCCTCCCCATACACCGCGTAAAGCTCACAGGTCAGCAGATCCCTCTGGGGCGCGTCCAGGTAGATTTCAAAGGACGCCTCCTCCGGCAGGTATTCCTCCGGTGAAAAATTCCTCATTTCCACCTCAAAATGCTCCTGCAGGACCGGCAGCATATCCCTGGCAAAAGCCGGAAGCTCCGTGCCTGCCACATACAGGCCGCTTTTGCCGAAGCTGTCCATATAAATCAGGAACTCCCTGATTTCCTCTATCCGTTCCCGATCCGTTTTCCATATGGTTCCCTCGTCGAAAAAGTACCCATACCGCTTCCCGGTCACCATCTGCATCCGCTGCAGCTTTACGGAAATCCCGTAAGAATCGCCGCTTATTTCCAAACGCCGCACCGGCTCCCCTTCCCGGAACGACCATTCCCTGGCAATCCCATCCGCCGTCTCTCCCATAAGCGGCCCTGCCCCAGCGGCATCCAGGAAATCATCGATCAGTTCCGGAGTGACATTCAGATCCCGTTTATATACGGTGGAAAGATAATTTCCCATATAGCTGCTGCCCTTGAGCAGCGAATACTGGAGAAAACGTACCAACGGCCTGCTCTCCGAGGTAAAGGCCTCCGGATGGTGGTAGAATTCCAGCTCCTTACCATAGAATACCTGTTCATTCCTGGCAACGGCATTCACGAAATCACCGATATTTTTCAGCACATACATCCGGGTGCATCCGATCTTAAATTCCACCCTCATGTTTTCCGCAGACAGATAAAAATACGGCTCCAGCCGCACCCTGCCCAGAATATCCGGTTGCATCAGATTCACCTTGTCGCGGTAAACATACTGGTTGAGAATCCCGTCAAAGCCATAGGTTGAGGTTCTGGGACGGGGTGCCGCAGGAACCGCAGAAAGCGCGCGCGGCCGCATTCTCTGTTCCTTTCTTTCTTCTATATAATCGAGAAGCACAGCCACACAATGCTTGCACAGTCCGTTGTAGCTGTAAAACGCCGGGCATTCACAGTCGCTTTCCAGAACTTCTCTGTAATCCTCATCAATCTTTAATTTAACATCGTACAGATTTCCATGGCTTCCGCTGACGCTGGCTTCCATGGATACCACCTCAAAGCCGTCCTCCAGCTCCTTTGTCCAGTGCAGATTTTGCACCGCTCCCCGCTGGTTCAGATCATCTCCCTTGAGAAACGTAACTTTATGGCATTCGCGGCGGATATCGGTTCTGCTCAGCATGGCTTGCTTCCTTTCGTGATTTTCTCCTTTGTCAGGGACGGATTAATCATACCATTTTCATGCGCAAACATCCACCAGAAAAAAAACTTGCTGTCCAGTTTTCCTTATTATTGCGAATGCCTGCAGTAGGACCAGGATGCCGCCGCAAGAAATACCGGAATTTCAATCAGTGATGCCGCTGCTATCACATAAGGGGACCATACGCTGAAATTTCCCAGGTGGAGGAAATTGAAATCCGTCATTTCTCCCGCAAATCCCCCCAGTATACTTACGCCGCCAGAGGGCAGAAGGCATCTCAGCCAGGATACGGCGTTTCCGGAGGAAGCCATATAAAGGATGATGGGCGCCAGGCAAAACAGCAGGGCCAGGGAAAGGGCTGTGACCGTATTTTTACAGCGTGAGGAAAGAAACAGCGTAAAGCTGATGGTTGCAAGCAGGCTGGCCCATCCCGCGGCCGTCACCGCCAGCTGCAGCTGCCCGATGTTCATGCTGCCCAGGCTTACAGAGGAAAAGATAAGCTGTATGGAGGTTTTCAACATATCCCAGCCGTAAAAGCTGTTGGACAGCACCAGATACAGCGCCGCACAGCAAAGAAAGGCAGCCGATGTTATGAACAGCGCTGACAGCAGCTTAATCACTGCCAGCCTGGCTTTTCCATATTTGGTGCACCGAAGGATGTCATCCGCCTGGGTCTGGTATTCCGCTGAAAATACCGGCGCAGCAATGACGGTGCAAAATAGAACCACCAGGAAAATCAGCAGCATCTGATAGTCATAGGCATTCGTATTGTAGCCCGGATAGAACACAAAGGGCATTTTTACCTTCGAATATAAGGCCCTGGCCTTTTCCTGCGCAGCCGGGTGCTCCTTCTGCTCCAGCTTCATTAAATCATCCAGATGTGTGACGCAGCTTTCATAATAATAATCCAGCTGCTTCGGTGCAAGGTCTGTCAGCCCTGGCGCCATCCCGGTTTCCGGATCTGCATAGACCTCGGTAATCCGCGACAGCAAAGGAGCTATGGGGAGGATATTTTCCTGATAAATACCGGGAGACAGCTGATAGGTATAGGCTTTTCCGGAATCATTAAGCGTTTTCTGCGCCGTTTCCAGCACATTTCTCAGCTGCTCCTGAGTGATCACGCCGCCCAGATCCGCCTGTGCGTCCCTGACCAGCCGTATGGCAGCCATGCCTTTGACCTCGGTCTGCTCTATACCGTCCAGCCCGCCGATATAGCGGGATTCAAAAGTGACCGGTAGCCATGCCATGATTCCGGAAAGTGCCAGCGATGCCGCCAGCAGCAGCCAGGTGGTTTTCGTCCTGAGGACCCGTTTGATTTCCAGAGTAAATAATTTCATCTGCCGCTTCCTCCTTTTTTTCCTGGTTTCTTTATCCCGGATTCTTTTTCCGCAGCAACCTGATCCTCAGGATACATTCCCTGCGGGAACAGCCACAGATACAGATCCTCCAGCCTTGGCTCCAAAGCCACGGCGGTTTCCGTTTCCGGCTCTTCGGAAAGATAACGGATCGTTATCCGGCCGTCCGGTTCATTCTTCAGATTGACGATGCGAAGGCGTTTTTCACAGGAAGGAAGCTCACGGGCCAAAATCGTGCTGCCCCAAACCTTCCCCTTCATCCGCTCCACCAGCTCCTGCGTCGTCCCGGTTTCAATAATGCGCCCGTCCTTCATGATGGCGTTCTGCATGGCAATATATTCCACATCCGGCACAATATGTGTGGAAATCAGGACGATCCTGTCATGGGCGAACTCCGAAAGCAGGTTCCGGAAACGCACGCGCTCCCCCGGATCCAGACCGCTGGTAGGCTCGTCCAGAATCAGGATTTCCGGCTCGTTCAGCAACGCCTGGGCAATTCCCACCCTTCTTTTCATACCGCCGGACAGCTTGCTTATCTTCTTATTCCTCACCTCATACAGCGTCAGTGTTTCCAACAGCTCAGCTATTTTTTTATTTGTATTATTTACAGTCAGCCCTTTCAGGGCCGCGATATATTCCAGATAATCCTTTACTGTAAACTCCGGATAAAAGCCGAATTCCTGAGGCAGATATCCGAAAATATCCCGGTATGCCTCCCCCAGCGCATCTATTCTGATGCCGTCATAGGTTATCTGTCCTGAACCTGGCTTTAAAATACCGGCTATCATACGCATCAGCGTTGTTTTTCCCGCGCCGTTGGCTCCCAGAAGCCCCCAGACGCCGGGACCGATCCGCAGACTCACATCATCCACTGCTTTTTTATCTTTAAATTCCCTGGATACATGCTCCAAGCATAATTCCATTTCCATTCTCCTTTCCGTTTACCGCTTATAAATCCATACCACAGAACGCATAGTAACAGTTCAGCCTTCGGCCGAACTGTTACTGCATCCGCCCATTAGAGTCGCCTTCGGCGAGGGGCGGACGCCTGATGCCTCCACGTTTTCTCACGGTCTGTGCAGTGAATGCACAGACCGGCCTGAACGGTTACAGCGCATACCTTTTTTGGATAAAGCGGCATTGCCGTGCCCCAAAGGCCAGCAGGCAGAGACAGATACCGCCCCAGCCAAGGCTGAAGTTCTGCCGGAACACCACCGGGCAATACTCGCCGGCAGCCAGAAAAAGAAGAAGAAGCACAGCGCACATTCCCGCACAGCCCGCACAAAACCGTTCCGGCCTCACATGGCCCAACAGATAGCATAGCCCCGCCGCCGCAAGAAGAAACGGCACAAGCAAATATAATACCGCGCCGCTCCGGCTTATGGCGGTACTGCGCACCGTGTACCAAAATACGCAGGAAAGAACTGCCGCATCCCCCAGCCCCGCAAGAACAAGCCATGCTCCTGTCAGCCTGCCCATGGACATCCGCGTAGCGATTTCAGTTTCAAACATCCGATAACGCAGGGAACGCCATAAAAACGGTACCGCCGTCATCACGATAAGAACGGATATACAGCAAAGAAGCAGCGGGATTTTTTCCTGATTCACCACCTTCAGGCTGCCATAAGTAAAGGTCAGTACTAAGCGCAGCAGGCCAAGAAGCACACCCTGCATCAGCCATATTTTCCAGCCGTTAAACCGGATCTGCCGCAGCAGAAAGCCTGTAAAACCGATTCGCTCCCTGTGTTTTCCCCGGTAAGCTTTATGCAGCGCTTCCGCTGTCATGGCCATCCGTTCGGCGTCCGGTTCCCCGACGCTCTCCTTCAATGCCCTTCCCAGCTCTTTTTCCCAGTTATTTTGCATCTGTCTCTCCTCCTTCCTTCAGAATTTTCTTAAGGTACTTCAATGCGGCGCGCAGCCGCGATTGTACCGTCCGCAGCGGAAGCCCCAGGACATCGGCGGTTTCCCGCAGCGTAAGATCCTGGGCAAACCGGAGCAGCACGATTTCCCTCTGCTTTTCGGGCAGCCGTTCCACCAGCCGGGCGAGATCTGCCTCCTGCTCGGCCCGGTCAAATTCCCGTTCCGTATATACCAGCTCCTCCGGCAGGGCCTCCGGTTTCTTTTTCCGCCACATGTCCACACAGGTATTGGCGGCAATCTGATAAAGAAAGGCCTTGAACCTGCCTTTATGTACATACCGGTTAAAATGCCGCACCG
This sequence comes from Eisenbergiella porci, assembly GCF_009696275.1. Taxonomy (GTDB): domain Bacteria; phylum Bacillota; class Clostridia; order Lachnospirales; family Lachnospiraceae; genus Eisenbergiella; species Eisenbergiella porci. Next base: position 60,809 of record NZ_VUMI01000004.1, on the reverse strand, counting down.
CCTTTAGAAAGGTTTCCTGCGCCGCATCCTCCGCCGTTGCCTGATCCGGCGTATGCCATCTGCAGTACCGCAGTATTTCAGGGTAATAAAGGCTCACCAGCTCATCCAGCCCGCCGCTGTCCCCCTGTTCTATTTTTCTGAATATTTCATCTTCACGCGTCAAGTTTTTCCTCCTGAGGGCGTCCCCTCATAGATTGAAACGTATGGGAGGAATGTAAATGATTACTTTTTTATTTATTTTTTCAAAGCTTACGAAGCATTGTTATTGTTCCAGGCTTTTCAATCGATATCTTTGACCGCTTCCCGGCTGTAATCCTGAGGTCACTGCTCCCGCTGCCTGCTGTCCCCGGCCCATCTGCCAATCTCCGCCGCCGTCAGCCTCCACTGCTCCTGCGGCGTAATTTCCGCCCTGCCGTCGCCCTTCTGTTCCCCATACCAGCCAAAGCCGGCATGATTGCCACCCTCAATCACATACTCCTCTGCCGTCTTTGGAAGATTTACCCGGCACTCCTCATACTTTTCCAGGTTCAGCACCCCGTCCCGGCTGCCATACACAGACAGCACCGGCAGAGCCTCCAGAAGCGGCTTTGTGGAATAAGCGGCCAAAAGCGCCAGCCCGGACAGCTGCTCTGCGTGCTCCGCCGCATAGCCCGCTGCCATGGCTCCGCCCAGGGAATGCCCGCTCAGGTACCATTCTTCTATTTCAGGATATGCCGACATCACGTCCTCAGCCGCGCCGCTTCCCAGCACCGCCAGTCGCCCCGGCATCCGCACAAGCACGCAGAAAAAATCCTCAGCTGCAATTTCGCGCATCAGAGGGCCATAAGCCTCTTCCTCCACCTTTGCGCCGGGATAAAAAATAAAACCGCGACCGCTTTTTGTATCCCCGTACGTAATCCAGGCATCCAATGCATCCACCTGTATCTGCTCCCCGCCGCCCTGTGCAAAAACCTCCTGAATATCCGGCAGCGCATGGTAATATGCCTGGATATAAATAAAAATTCCTGCCGCCGCAAATAACAGGACAGCCAGTACTCCTATGATAATTTTTCTTCCTGTGCCATGTTTTCTTTCCTTCACGTCTGATCCCTCTTTTTCATTTTTTGTAACTGTCCGCTCAGTCCACAGTTAATTATTTTGTAACTGTTCAGTACCCCTCACAGTTACTGCTAAAATCCATCCTAAATCGCCTTTGGCGATGGATTTTAGCACTCTTGAATCACTTTCTTACGGTCAACGCAAAGCGTTGGCCTGCGCAGCTAAATGCGCTGACCTGCTGAACAGTCACATTATTTTTCTATTATTCTATAGAAAAAGAGGCGTTCGGGCAACACCAACCTCCATAACAGTTCAGACAACCGGACTGTTACAGGCATCCTGCCGTTTAAAATCGATGTGCGATGGGCCCGATATCTGCTTTTGCTGCATATTCCAGCAACCAGAGAATCCCGCCAGAACGATACCCGTTTTCTCCCTTTTCAGCATTAGTGCAATATGCATATTTTTTTATATTTTGATTGTATTTATTGTATATTCTTCTTTAATTTGTGTATAAAATGAGTTTTTTTATCAAAATTCATAGAAATTTTATGGCTTACTCCACTCATTCATGGTAAAATATTAAAACCGTTGTTAGTCACCGTAACAGACAGTTCAGTGATCTGAGCTGTTGCCGTCCGTCTGCCTTTTCATCAAGGTCAGGCGTTTATGTATTGACAGCTGGAATAATAATGTAAAGCAGGGAGTTACCCTGCGGGCAGCTGCCGGGATTCTTATTTTTATCACAGCGCGGCATTCGCCGCCCATCCCACAGATTTGTCCGCAAGAACGAAAGGAGTTCACATGTTGACGCACGAAGAAATCACCAGCCTCGATGAGATTCTTTCAAGCCATGATTACGACAGCGCATCCGTTATTGCAATCATGCAGGACATCCAGAAAACGTACCGCTATCTTCCCCAGGAGGCGCTGACCTATATCGCCGGGAAGCTGAAGATGAGCGAAGCCAAAATTTATGGCGTAGCCACCTTTTATGAAAACTTTTCTCTGGAACCAAAAGGCAGATATGTCATCAAAGTATGCGATGGGACAGCCTGCCATGTCCGCAAATCAATTCCCATCCTGGAGGAATTCCGGAATATCCTGGGGCTGTCCGAAACCAAGCATAATTCGGACGATATGCTTTTTACCCTGGAAACCGTATCCTGCCTGGGAGCCTGCGGCCTGGCGCCGGTATGCACCGTAAACGACAAGGTCCATGCCGCCATGACACCGGAAAAAGCACGGGAACTCATTAAAGAACTGAGGGAGGAAGCAGCAGATGAAAATTAACAGCCGCGAAGAATTAAACCACTTGCAGGAATTTTACAGCAGCAGGCTTCATGCGCAGACTAAAAGGATTCTCGTCTGTGCCGGCACCGGCTGTGTTGCGGGCGGCTCCCTTTTAATCTATGCCCGCTTAAAAGAGCTGATGGAGGAACAGGGCATCCGCTGTGAGGTGGTTCTTGAGGAAGAGCCCCACGAACATGCAGACGGCGCCGGACACACCTGCCATTGTGAAGAATCCGCCCCCGAAGGCGCGCGTATCGGCCTGAAAAAAAGCGGCTGCCACGGCTTCTGCGAAATGGGCCCCCTTCTGCGCATCGATCCGGAAGGCCTTCTTTACATTAAGGTAAAGGTGGAGGACTGCGAAGAAATTATTGAACGAAGCATCCTTAAGGATGAAATTGTGGAACGTCTCGTCTATCAGGATCAGTCCCTGAAATCCTATCCCAGACAGGAGGACATTCCCTTCTATAAAAAGCAGACGCGCGTTGCCCTGGAATACTGCGGACATATCAACGCGGAATCCGTCAGGGAATACATAGCCGTAGGCGGTTATTCCGCCGTGGCAAAGGCGCTTTTTGATATGACGCCCCAGCAGATCGTGGACGAGATCTCAGACTCCAGCCTGCGGGGCAGAGGAGGCGGCGGTTTCCCCACCGGCCGGAAATGGGCGCAGGTGCTCCGTCAGCCCGAAGAAATCAAGTACGTTGTCTGCAATGGTGATGAAGGCGACCCGGGCGCATTCATGGATCGTTCCATGATGGAAGGCGAACCCCACCGCGTCCTGGAAGGCATGATCATTGCTGGAATTGCCACCGGCGCACATTACGGTTATATCTATGTGCGTGCGGAATACCCCCTGGCCGTTTCCAGACTGCAGAACGCCATCGACCAGGCTATGGAAATGGGGCTTCTGGGAGACAATATCCTTGGCTCCGGCTTCGGCTTTACCGTGAAAATCAGCCAGGGCGCAGGCGCCTTTGTATGCGGTGAAGGCAGCGCCCTCACCTCCTCCATCGAAGGCAACCGCGGCATGCCCCGCGTAAAGCCCCCCAGAACCGTGGAAAAAGGCCTGTTTGAGAAGCCTACCGTACTCAACAACGTGGAAACCTTCTGTAACGTTGCTCCCATTATCTTAAAGGGCGCGGACTGGTATAAGACCATGGGGCCTGAAAACAATCACGGCACCAAGGCCTTCGCCCTCACCGGAAACGTAAATAACACCGGGCTTATCGAGGTTCCCATGGGTACGACGCTGCGCGAGGTTATTTTCGACATCGGCGGCGGCGTAAAAGGCGGCAGCTTTAAGGCCGTCCAGATCGGAGGCCCCTCCGGCGGCTGCCTGTGCATCAGTGCTACTGAGGATCACCTGGATATGCACCTGGATTTTGATTCCCTCAAAAAAGTAGGCGCCATGATCGGCTCCGGCGGTCTGGTGGTCATGAACGATAAAAGCTGTATGGTAGAGGTTGCGCGCTTCTTCATGAATTTTACCCAGAACGAATCCTGCGGCAAATGCGTACCCTGCCGGGAAGGCACCAAGCGTATGCTGGAGCTGCTTACGGATATCACAGAGGGCCGGGGAACCATGGAGCATCTGGATATGCTGGAGGAACTGTCCCAGACCATTTCCGATACCGCGCTCTGCGGCCTTGGAAAAACCGCGGCATTCCCTGTTGTCAGCACCATGAAATATTTCAGGGACGAATACATCTCCCATGTTGTGGATAAAAAATGCCCTGCCGGACAATGCAAGGCGCTTGTTAACCTGCAGATCGATCCCGAGCTGTGTAAGGGCTGTACCAAATGTGCAAGGCTCTGCCCTGTCTCCGCCATTACCGGAGAACTGAAAAAGCCTCACACCATCGATGTCAGCAAATGCATCAAGTGCGGAGCCTGTAAGGAAGGCTGCCCGTTCCATGCAATCAGCTGATTTGGGCCGCAGGTATACTGTTGATATCTTCACTGGTAACTGTGAAAGTATTGGACAGTTACCTTTACCAATACGGCTGCGGTACATAATCAGACATTTGCACGCGTTATGAAAAGCTAAGAGGAGAATTTGAAATGGCAAAATACATGATAATTGACGGCATAAGGGCGGATTTCGATCAGGAAAAAAACATCCTGCAGGTAATCAACAGCGTAGGCATCCATGTTCCCACCCTTTGCTATTATTCCGATCTTTCCATATACGGCGCCTGCCGTATGTGCATGGTGGAGGATGAACGGGGCAATCTGATTGCTTCCTGTTCCACTCCTCCCAAGGATAAAATGGTCATCCGCACCAATACCCCCAGGCTGCAGCACCACCGGAAAATGATTCTGGAGCTGCTGCTCGCCGCCCACTGCCGCGACTGCACTATCTGTGAGAAAAACCAGACCTGCCGTCTTCAGGAACTGGCGGGCCGCCTTGGCCTTACTGATGTCCGTTTTCCCAATACGAGAGAAGCACAGCCCGTGGATGATTCCTCAGTTTCCATCGTCAGGGATCCCAGCAAATGCATCCTTTGCGGCGACTGCGTCAGGGTATGTAATGAGGTACAGCACGTAGGGGCAATTGATTTTGCAAACCGCGGTTCCTCCATGATTGTCACCCCGGCCTTCGGCAAGAAGCTGGCGGAAACCAACTGCGTAAACTGCGGCCAGTGCGCCGCCGTATGCCCCACCGCCGCCATCAAGGTAAAAACCAACCTGGATAAGGTATGGCGTCAGCTCTACGATCCAGGCAAACGTGTCGTCGTACAGGTTGCTCCCGCCGTCCGTGTCGCCCTGGGCGAAGCCTTCGGTCTTGCTCCCGGCGAAGACAGCATCGGCAAAATCTTTACCGCCATCCGTATGCTGGGCTTTGACGCTGTGCACGATACCTGTGTGGGCGCCGACCTGACCATTATGGAAGAGGCAAAGGAGCTGGGTGAAAAACTGGAAAGCGGAGACGACCGTTTCCCGCTGTTCACCTCCTGCTGCCCCGCCTGGATCCGTTTTGCAGAAACGAAGCATCCCGACATCATGCCCTACATTTCCTCCTGCAAATCCCCGATGGAAATGTTCGGCGCTGTCCTGAAGGAGTATTATAAGGATAAAGATAAAGAGGAAGGAAAAGAAACCATCTCCATGGCCGTTATGCCATGCGTAGCCAAAAAGATGGAAGCGGTCCGTGATGAATTCATCCGGGACGGCGTGCCGGACATCGACTATGTCATCACCACCAAGGAGCTGATCCGCATGATCCGTGAAAGCGGCATCCAGTTTGATGAAATCGATCCGGAGGCCCCCGACATGCCCTTCTCCATCTCCTCCGGCGCAGGCGTTATTTTCGGCGTAACCGGCGGCGTAACCGAAGCCGCACTCCGCCGCCTGGTTCAGGAAAAGAGCACCCAGTCGCTGCGTGATATCAAGTTTTCCGGCATCCGCGGCATGGAAGGCGTCAAAGAAGCCGTCCTGGAGCTGAACGGCCGCACCCTCCGCATCGGCGTGGTAAGCGGGCTGGGAAATGCCGATAACCTCATTGAAAAAATTAAGAGCGGCGAAGAGCATTTTGATTTTGTGGAAGTCATGGCCTGTCCTTACGGATGTATTGCCGGCGCCGGCCAGCCCTTCTGCCATAAGGTGGACAAAAAAGAGCGTATGGCAGGCATGTACCGCTCCGATAAAGCCGCTCCCATCAAGAGAAGTGAGGAAAATCCCGTGATTTACAATCTGTATCACGGCGGGCTGCTGGAAGGCAGAGAGCATGAGCTGCTGCATGTGCACTATAAAGGGGCGCAGCCGCAGGAATAATAGCCGCAGGAAGAAAGTGGCGGAAAAAGTGGCGGGAGGTGCTTTCATACACTGCATCCATGGATTCCCATCATATACCGGGAGGATAAAAAAATGCTGCTTACACCGAATTTTCATTTTCATGGAGACTGTGAAGAAGCCATGCTGCTGTACCAGAAGGCTTTTTCCGGAGAAATCACCTGCATGCTCCGCTATCGGGATGCCAATCCAGAGGATTATTCCGCCGACAGCAGATGGGACGATTATATATACCATGCGGAAATGCTTCTGCATGGCACAAGAATCATGATGTCGGATATGGAGCCTGCGGTACCGGCGCAGCGTCCGTCTTATCTGCCGCTTTCCCTGGTTGTGACAATGGACACGAAGGAGCAGGTAATGCAGGCATTTGAGGCAATGAAGGACGGTGCAGAAATCCTTTCGCCGCCGCAAAGCACCACCTACAGCTCCTGTTTTCTTTCTCTGATAGACAGATTCGGGAACCGGTGGGAAATCATGACAGAGCAGACGCTTCGTTAAAAACAGAACTGTCCTGCAATAGATTTTATATGTTTCTTGTAATTTGCCTCCGTGATAATTACATTTCAGCAAATTTCCATTTATCGGCAGAACGTAAATAATAAGGCCTCCGGTCATGTATTTAATAAAAATACACACCGGAGGTCTTAACTTTTTTAAAGATACTATTTTTATGTTCCGTAACTATTACAATACCATGCAGCTTAACCATCACTCAAACGGATACCTGATTCCCCACTCGGCTCTCATCGCATCCATCATTTTCATCACGCGGATGGTTTCGGCATGAGGCATCTGAGGACATTCCAGACGTCCCTCCTCCAGTGCCCTGATGCAGGCTTCCACTTCGTATTCATACCCGCTGATCTGCGGCGGACAGTCAATGTGCTTGATTTTCCTGCGATCCTGATCGTAAACAGTAATGCTTTCAAAATTATTGATGTTTTCAACTATCATAAAACCTTTTCTCCCGTAAATGATTCCTTTCCTGTCACTCAGGGAAAGCATGGAACTGTTGAGGACGGCAACTTTTCCGTCTTCATAAATCAGCGTTGCACTGTTCTGCTCGTCCACTCCCGTATCCGTATAGGTGCAGACGGAAGAAACCTTTGCCACCTCGCCCCCGAAAATCATCAGGGCAAAATTAAGCGGATAAACGCCCACATCCAAAAGCGCACCGCCTGCGCAGCCTGGGAACCTGGCTGATAACATAGCCATGGGCGATACAGAGCTTTGCATTTTCAAAGTGTTCGGAATGAGGCATCGCAATGTATACCAAATCCACATTTTCATCCCGTACCAGCTCTTCATAGGAGCCATAAGCCCTTGCAAAGCCATATTCTGAAGAAAAAGCCTCCGCCTTCTCCAGGCTTCTGGAGCCTATCGCATAGCGCTCCACATTTTCCATTTCCGCAATGGTTCTTGCCATACAGGAAGCGATTCCGCCCGCTCCCATAATTGCCATTCTCAGTTTTTTCATATCATTTTCCTGCTGCGGCGCCGGCTATTCACCGGTCTGCGCCGCGCATCCCTCCTTCTTTTTATGTAATATTCCTGAATCCTTTCATCATATTCCGTAACGCCTTTGAAACGCCGATTCCAGGGCACTTGTCTCCCACGGGAAAATGCAGTATCCCTCTGCGCCTGCCGTCGCCAGCTCCTTCAGCCGTTCAAAATCAATCCAGCAGACCGAATCCACCTCTTCCGCCTGAAGCCTTAAGTCCGCCTCGTTTACCTGCTTCTCGTACAAATATACCGCAGATATTTCCCGGTCAAGGATATGCTTTCCTCCAAAATAATCATCCACCTGGCAGGGATAGATTCCTGCAAAATACAGCTCTTCACCGGAGGCCGCAATCCCCAGCTCCTCTTCAAGCTCCCTTAATGCCGCTTCCAGAAAGGTGTCTCCGGCAGAAAGATGCCCTGCGCAGGAGGTATCATAACAGCCCGGGAAGCTTTCCTTCGTCCGGCTGCGTTTCTGCAGCAGCAGCTCAATCCGCCCTTCCCGGCGGCGCACCAGCCATATATGGGCGGTACCATGCCAGTCACCGTCCCTGTGGACCGCGCTTCTTTCCTTCACCTCACCCGTAGGATCTCCCTGCGGCGTGCGGACATCAAACATTTCCATTGCTGTTTTCCTGCCTTTTTACTGTATTATATACCTCCGGATTTTTCACCACGCAGGCGCTCACTGAATCACAAATAAACAATCGCTGGCAAAGGGACCGTCTCCTCCGTTATAAATCTTACTGTTTCCCATATTATCAGAAACGGAAACTCTCTTCAGCCGGTAGGTGCCCGCTTCTTTGGTCTGGCTTTTCTTTATCACCGCCGAATATAAATCGCCCGTCTTTTCCAGATTCACGGTGACGGCCTTTCCGTTTTCGTTCTCAAAACGCACCGCTACCGTATCCACGCCGGAAAAATCATCCGCAACCGCAGCAGTCACCGTAATTTCGGATTCCCTGGCCGCCCGGGCAGGCGTCACCACTACCGCTCCCAGCACTGGCGGTGTTTCGTCAGCTGCCGCCACGCCGTTCATAATCTGGAAGCCGGCGGTCACAGGAAGCGTCTGGTATTTGTCGTTTTCCTTCCGGTCCTCTGCCCTGCAATATTTCAGATACCCTCCGTTATTATCCTGCAGTATCACCTTATCCAGCACAAAAAAACCGGCCGGCTCATAAATACTCATGGTCATCCATCCCGCATAAACACCATTCGCAAAGTCCTTATCACGGAGTATCTTGGTAACGGTCCTGTCGTTTGCCGTATTTTTAAACTGGATGTTGACATGATCGATTCCGGCGGGTCCAGACAGCGCCTGAACCGCCACATAGACCTTCAGCTCGGTTCCTTCCGCCTGCATTGCCCCGGCCGCCACCGCGCCGAGAAGCATGCCGGTTGTATTTTCCGCCCCTGATGGTATTCCCGGGACGGCTTCCGCGGGAATTCCCGGGACAGCCTCCGCGGCCTGTGTACGCCAGGAAGGCAGCTGCCACATTATTGCCAGGGCCGCTGCCGTTATTATTGCTATTCCCCTTTTGCCTGTTTTCATTCAACCACTCCTTTTTTACAGCCGGCGCAGTAAATATACTGGCCTGCCGAACAGTTACTTTTATTCTATCATATCAGAAACAAAATGGAAGAATGCCAGGCAAAAGATTCTATTATTTTATGATTCCTTGTTACTGTTCGCTCCGTGGCCAGTAACGCTTCCTTTTCTTTAATCTGATTGCAGTATAGTTGCAGAAAGCCCTGTCCCCTGTCCGGCCTGACAGCCGGAATTGTCTGTCCCGTCTCACCGGCTGACCAGGGGCATCTCCGTCATACGCAGATTGGTGCATCCATAGGGCTGCAGAAGCTTTTCCTCCGGCTGCGACAATGCCCTGCGCTCCTGCGGCAGAGGGGCGCAGACTCCGCCATTTTCCTGCCAGGGGATTTTTACCATTTCCGTTTTTATCTGCAGGGGCGGATTATCCACAGCAAAAGGAAATTCTCCTATTTCATTGCCGCGCACCTCAAACGTTTCCGTGCAGAAGCCGTAATTCCAGTCAGAGGCCGGCGTCAGCTCATAATCGCAGTAAGGAGCCTTGCGTTCAACGCCGTCCTTCACATATTCCAGCTTTCTGCAGGTTTCCGTGATGGGCAGGGAAAAAACCAGCGGGCCTCTCACCAGGGCTTTCATATCGTTCGGCCGGTCTGTAAGGACAGGCACAAAGGAAAAACTCACCTTCACCCGGGTACTCCCCTCCCATTTGCGGTAAATCCGGTAAAAGCTTCCCGGCTCCGCCTTTTCACCATCCACCAGCGCTCCCTGTGCAAAACCGGGAATGCGGACAAGAAGCTCCATTTCCACCGGCCGCTCCGCCGTGATTTCAATGACGGCTTCATCACGGAAGGGATATCCGGAAATCACCTGCAGTGAAACTGCCGTTCCCTCCTTTTCTATCCTTACGGAAACGGGAACCGGCGACATCACGGCCAGCCCGTCTGCGCTCAACGCAACCGCCGACAATGCGAATTTCGGCCAGGCCTGATTAAAGTTCGCCGTGCAGCATCCGAAATTCGGCTCCAGCCCAAACATATGGGCTTCCCCGCCATTGGAATTAAAGGGCACCTGATCCGGCGCAATCCTGCTGCAGCAGATCTGGTTTGTCATCTGCACATACTGATGCGCCCACATATCCGGCGTCGTAGTGGCAGGCAGACAGTTAAAGGCCTCTTTTTCCAGCAGATCGCCCCAGAAGGGATTCCCGCTCACCGCCAGGAGGATTTCATAGGAATACATAGCCTCGGCCACGCTGCAGCATTCGCTTCCCTGGACGGGCGAATCCCCGGACAGGCATTCGTCCCCTGTAAAATGCCCGGTTGCCATGCTGTTATACCGCATCACTTTTTCATACATTTCCCGTGCAAAGCCGTCCGCGCTCTCCCCGGTAAGCAGGGACATCAGCGCCCGGGATTTAAACGCCATGGCTGTATTCACCACATGGTTCAGCTGGGTCCAGTACTTATCCACATCCGGGTGGGCGAAGTATGCGCAGAATATACTGCATGACAGGCATGCCCACCAGCGCCTGAAACAGCCGGTAAAAATAAAACAGGGAAAATCCGGCACGGCTGCTCAGCTCTTCCGCCATAATCTCCGTATCCAGGTTATCTTCAATATAATCCAGGCTCTCCTGTATTGTATCCCGGTAATCCACAGCGTGTATCTCCTTTTTCTGATTTCCGGCTTCCCGGCCATCGCAGTTAATCTCTGCCGTTGTGTTACCCGCCAGTTTTTCTGCTGACTCTATCTTAGCATTGAGGCATTGGAAAAACATTTCCTGTTTTGCCGCTTTTTTCAGTTAACAGGAAAAAATCCAGCGCCGCATCATTCCACCGCAACGCTGGATACCCCGATATTAATCAGGAAGTTTTCCAAAATTTCTTTCTTTTCCTGATATAATTCATTTGATATTGAATAAGAAACGACATAGACAGCAAAATCATTGTCCGGTATGCGCAGCACAAGATACTCCTCCCGCACCACACTGCCGTCGTCCTCTTCAATCTCTTTCACATACCTTTTTCCCTGCAGCCCGTTTGCCGTACTGAAATCCATCCCTTCATCCTCCGGCATTTCTTCCACGCCTTTGGTTCCGTAAATGGAAATTTCATTGCCGCTGTCTCCGTCAATGTACAGGTCATAGCCCCATTCGTAGCTGTCCATTTTCTCGCCTGCATTGATCTTTTCATAGGTATCATAGGTCCAGTCCTTCGGCAGGATCATAAAAATACTGTCCACAAAGCTGTTATGATTAAATGTATGGCTGATTACGCTGATTTCGTCCTGGCTCATAACCGCCGCCTCACCGCCCCCATTTCCCTGGCAGCCGGTAAAAAATACGGCGCCGGAAAGCAGGACGGACAATAATATTCCTTTAAGTTTGCGCAAGCTGCTTCCTCCTGACTTATCTTTATTCCCGCTAGCAACGAGCCAAGCAGCCATGCTTGCATGGATATTTGGCGACTGCCGCGAGGGTCAAAGACCCCGCTGCTCTGCAGCTCTGCAAGTTTGATACCCCGTTGCTTGCAGCGGGGGCTTTGATTTCCTTCTAGTTATTTAAAAGTTTTGGGATATCATCCATATTATAGCAAATAAAAAAAGCCTTGAATACACAAGACTTTTTTTATTGCAGACTTTTTATCATGCTCTGTAATCGTTCAGGCATTCGGTCTGTTACAATAACTCATGCTCAATACATCTAAACGCCTATACCTGGCCGATAATAAGTTCCGCAACCTGCATATCAGTTTTATCGGGATTTTCCGCCAGCAGATCAAGCACTTTCTTTGCATAACAAACATCCAGCTGGAGTATGTCGGCTATTTCATTTATGTCTAAGCCTTTTTCGGATTTTTTTTCTGATCAAAGATATTATCGCCTCGGCTTCACCGCAGGCAATTCCCTGGGCAATCCCATCTTCTTTGCCGCTCTTATACTCGCTGTCACGGATTTTTCTCATTTCCTCTTCTTCATTATACTCAAAGATTGACACCGCTATCACCTCCGCTCTCTGTGACGACAGGAAATCTGCCAGAATGCCTTCTCTGATGCATTCCGTTACCGCCCGCTCAACCGCTTCCTCAATCTGCATTCTCTTTGCATATTTTCTGACCCGGTCCACATACTGTGCATATTCCTTCAATGTCCGGCATTTCTCCATCAGCTCTTGGTTATGTCCAAAATTAATGTTCAGCATAAGTACTTTAAGCTCAAGCTCCGGTTCTGCCGTCTCTTTTTCAAACGCATCCGACAGCCGCAGGATCTGCTTTTCGGGCTGTAGCATTCGGAAAACCGTATCCTTCTGATTTCTTACTACGTGCAGTTCTTCTGCCATAAGCTGCTCCTTTCTGTTTGTGTGCGGAGCAACCTTTCCAATCAGCCGCTCCTGCTTTAGCATTACAGCATCCGGATCCGTTTGATAATAGTGATGATTGGTATAATGGTTTCCCGCAAGGCAGCGCATCATATTCTGCGGACCGAACTCCCCGTCCCAGCTTGAGCCCACATCCCCGCCTATGCGCATACCGTCCGCATAACCCACAAACGGCAGGAAGGGGGCGATACAGCCCAGCCAATAGCTTTCTTCACCAATGGCTTCTCTGATCATCTGCAGATACTCTCTAAAGTATTCCACAGAGGTTTTTCCCGGCATGTGCCTTTTTACCCGGCTGCTGTCCTGCAGCCCCCAGAGCATGAAATCTGTTTTAAACATTTCCGCGCCCCAGCCGTGAAGTGTCTCAAATACATTTTTCATATAGGCCATCGCCCCAGGATGGGAGGTATCCAGACAATAGTACTCCTCATCCTGATATCCCCAGGGCTTTGGCTCATTATCCGTTATCCAGGGTCTGACCGGCTTATCCTCCGTATCATACAGAATCCAGTCCGGATGCTCCCTGTAAAGCCGGCTTCTGTTTAATCTCCGATGGAGGTACAGTACCCCACATCCAGCTGAAAATATTTAATATCCGGCCGTTTTTCCATTCCGGCAAGACCATTCAGATACTCCGTCAGCTGCGGCTGATTAAAGTTCGTACAGTAGCCATGTTTAAATTCTCCTTTCTGTATTTGAGCGTACTTTAGGCGTTTGCGAAACGCCAGAACCTGCATAAATGCGGGATTCTTTTTTCTACAAAATAAAACATCTCCTCAATGGTTTATGGTACAATAGAGTTACGAACAGCTATCAACCAATCCACCAAAAAGGAGATGTACTTACATGATAACATATAAACAGCTCTCTTTGGCAGATATTTTTACCGATTGCCAAAATAAATTTGATAACGATAAGTATAAGTTTCTTTCTCTTCTTGATGAAACCATTAACCTTGATGAAATTGTTCCGGTATCCTTTGTTTCCCATTTTCATGCTGCCACCTGCAGACCCCGCAGGCATCTTCTTTATCCCTAATATGCCAATTCCATTATCAAACAACTGAAAGCGTTTAAAAAAGCAAAAAAACTGCATGATTCCTACGACCCTTATAAAGCCGCTTATGCCTCCATGCCTTCCCATGCCGCCGCCAATCCGGCCATCCAGCAGATGTATATCAACGGACATTTCTGCTACGCCTATAAGTTTGGCATCATCACCAATGGGCTTGGTATTGTCAGGGATATTACTTTTTATAACAAGAATTTTCTTAAGGCGCACCCGGAAATCCCTGTGGAAAAAAAATCCGATTCCCCGGATGAGGATAAGAGCCTTGCTGATTCCAAAGCTTTGATCCCTGTATTAAAGGATTTTTTTCTAAAGCACCTACTGATCAATCCCAGAATCTTCCTGGGTGACGCGGCTTTTGATTCTGTTGAAATCTATTTTTCTTCCACCTCCATATCCTGGATTCCTTCCAGATATGGCTGATAGCTCATGCTGCAACTGCGGGAATATAGAAGCTCCTTTCCATTGCAGAAAATATGCGGCCGAAAATCAAGTGTCAGCGGATTGGCCCTCTCCAGCTTCATCCGCTCCTCCTTTGACTCCAGCGGCTTTCACCACTTTCTCCGGTACTATCCGGCTGTCCGACTGCCCTCACCCTGTTTGCTTTCCTCCCTTGCGGTTATACGGCATACCGGCAGTTTTCTCTGCCGGGGAGTGCTGGCTCTCCCACGTTGATGCATTGTTCTTGTACAGCATGATAGGTTCTCCGACACCGCAGCAGCATCCGAAATCTCGCCATATCGATAAACTGATGTCTTACCTTCCGCTCACATAACAGCGTCGGCCTGCTGGATCTAAGTTTATTTCGGTGCTCAATGGCTACTCTACTGCCTTACTGTCTACGCTTAGACTGTATCGTTACCAGTACAATCCCAAGACTCGCTTCCGATGGTGTGGCTTGCACCTTACCGAACGGGGTTTCCACCCGCATAACAAATGCACCCTTGTTTCGTGGCGCACTATGAGCTAAACTGTTATTGTCCATTCTTTGGACCTCCTGTGCTTTTTATTTGTGGTTTTGCAGACCCACATTTATTCTAGCACAGGAGCTCATACTTATATCTAAAGAACTTCTCTCCCCCTGCATAGCAGGGGGGTTATTTTTTACTGTGACACAATATAACATACAGACCTGCCGCTGGCAGGTCTGTATGTTATTGTATTAGCAGAACATAAAAATAAAACGTCAATAGCGATATTCTCCCACAAGTATTCACCCCGTCCTTTCTGGCAGGAATGAAAAGCAATATTTTATTATGGCTGATTTAACCGACAGCTAATTCAGGATAGATTCTGTGTTTGGTTTCTATCAGTGCCTCCATGATGCGGCGACCTTTATCGCTCACCATATATCTTCTGGAGTGTGGTATCTTCCGTATCAGCCCATGCACCCTGAATTTGGAAAGTTCACGGCTCATCCGGCTGCGTTCCTTTTTGGAATCCGTATTTCCTTTGCTTAATGCGTTTCGGATATCTCGATTCATAAAACTATGCTATATTTTATTCAAGTACAAAAATAGCTCCATTTTCCGTTTCACTTGAATTGCCTATAAAAATTTTAAATTCTCCCGGCTCACTCAAATAATTCATATCAACATTATGGAAGCGAAGCATCTCTTCCCTGATTTCAAAAGAAACTGTCTTTTCTTCGCCAGGAAACAACTCAATTTTTTTGATTCCTTTCAATTCCCGCACCGGTCGCACAACGCTTGCACAAACGTCCTGAATATAAAGCTGCACAACCTCTTTTCCTTTCATTCCGCCGATATTCTTTACCTGTACAGATGCCAAGATCACGCCTTCCCTATTCATGTGCGACGCGCTCAGACACACCTTACCAATCTGAAATTCTGTATAAGAAAGCCCATATCCAAATGCATAAAGCGGCTTATTCGGAATATCTAAATAACGAGATACATACTTCTCATCTGTCCCTTCTTTGTATGGTCTTCCCGTCGCAAACTGCCCATAAAATACCGGAACCTGTCCAACACAATACGGAAAACTCATTGCCAGCTTACCAGACGGACTCACGTCCCCGTACAAAACATCTGCAATCGCATTCCCTCCTTCTGTTCCTGGCATCCACACCACCAAAACAGATGCCGCATAACGACTGATTTCCCTAATATCAAGCGGTCTTCCTGTAAACAGCACAACTGCTACATTCTGATTTACCGCACGTACTTTGCGAAAAAGCTCCATCTGGCACTCCGGCAATGAAATATCTGCACGGCTAGCCGCCTCTCCTGACTGCATCCGATGCTCCCCTAAAAACAATACCACTTTATCCGCTTTTTGAGCCTCCTCTTCCGCTTCCTCCAAAAGCTGTTCACTTTCGTTTCCAGTTTCTTCTCCCTTACCCTTCATGTATTCCAGCCCATCGAACTCATTCAGCATTGCACAACCCGTCAGGAATTCTGCATTTATCCCAGACCTACTCTTAATTCCCATTTCAGCCGAAACAGTCGTTTCCGGTCTGCCAAACATAGACCAGGCTCCGTAAATCTCACAATTGGAGACATAAGGTCCGATAAATGCAACCTTTTCTTCATTTTTCAGCGGAAGAACTCCTTCATTTTTCAAAAGAACAAACGTCTCTAAAGCCGCCCTTCTCGCCTCATTCCGATGTTCCTTGCATAATAAAATTTCTTTTTCCTCTTTTTCATCCGCATCTTTATAAGGATTTTCAAACAGCCCCAGCTCATTTTTCAAATTTAAAATTCTAAAAACCGCCTCATCAATCAATGCCGCTTCAATTTTCCCCTCTTCAATCAGTTTTCTTAAATTTTTGCAATAGCATCCAGTCATCATGTCAATGTCCACTCCCGCTTCCATTGCCAATCGAGCAGCTTCCTCTCGATTCTGGGCAATTCCATGGTTGCACATCTCCTCAATAGATGCCCAATCTGAAATAACAACCCCTTTAAAGCCCATTTCTCCTCTCAGTATATCCCTCAGAAGTTTTTTATTACCCGAAGACGGAATGCGATCCAACGTATTGAAACTGGTCATGACCATTGCCGTTCCCGCATCTACCGCTTCTTTATAGGAAGGAAGATAATCATCTCTCAGCGTTCTTTCAGATAATTCTACTGTATTATAATCTCTCCCCGCCATCGGCGCTCCATACGCTGCAAAATGTTTTACACACGATGCAATCCTTCCTTTTTCTCTCAATTCATGCACCCCTTGATACCCCTCTACCATCGCTCTCGCAAAACATCTATTCAGATATGGATCTTCCCCTGTTGATTCCATAACTCTTCCCCATCTGGCATCTCTCGCAAGATCAACCATTGGAGAAAAGGTCAAATGAAGCCCTGACGCAGCAGACTCCTTTGCCGCTATTTCGGCACATCGCCTTGACATCTCCGGCTCAAACGAACACCCTTGCGCGAGCGGAATTGGAAAAACCGTTTTAAAACCATTGATAATATCAGCCATAAAAATCAACGGTATACGATGCGGCTGTTTTTTCATATATTCTCTTTGGATATTTTTTAATTTTTCAGCCCCTACAGATCCAAGAACACTTCCTGCCTGTTCTATTTCCTCTTCCGTATACCCCATCGTATTGGCCGGCCCCGTAATTACTCCATCCTCTTCATAAAATATTCCGCTTACCTGAAGAAGCTGGTCTGTTTTCTCCTCAATCGACATACTTTCCAGAAGCTCTCGAAGTTTATTTTGTTCCATTTTACCCTCCGCTCTATTTTCATTTCAGCGCATCTATGATCGTCCTTTGAATTGTTTCCACCAATTCTTTCTGCGCCCCATTCGGTATAAATGAATTTTTCCTAATATCTTTTCCAGTCACAAACGAAAAAATAAGCGCCGCTACCAAATATCTTCCATAAATCATATCCATATGAAAGCCATCCCGGCACAAACTTTTCTCTCCTTCACTGTATCTAAACCCTTTTTCTTCCCGCACCTTTTGAATCACATCCGCACTCGGAATCAACCTTGCCTTTATTTTCTCTACCGCCTTTTCATAGCACTCTGACAGCCTTTCATACATCTCATACTGACTGTTATGATAGCGCGAAAACGCCTCATGCGTACTATCAGTCTCATATGCCCATGTTTTTTGAAGCAAAATCTCCGCCGTCGGGCACTCTTGTCTGAAAAATCCAATCACTTTCTCCAGCCACGGTTCATAAGTTTCCCACATTCCGCTGTCATGGCTGGCCTGCTGCGTCAAAATATAATCCCATTTTTCTGCATTCAATACCTCTTCTGAGGATACATATTTCCCCTCAGTTTTCCCATTTTTTTGATATTCGTATACCCTTTCCCCTGTCTCAATGTTCTCCCAATGCCGTTTCAGGCTGCATCCTCCGATATAAAGATTAACTGCGAGACAGTTGATTCCTGATGCCTCAAAAATATCATGTAAATAATAAAAAGCATCTTCTGTAAAGCTGTTGCCTACCGCCAAAATTTTTATTTCTTTCATATTCCCTCTTTATTGCAGCTTTTTTACTGATCCGCGCTTCATAATAACCGAATCACAAACTAAATGCTGTGCTTTTTCTCCATTCATCATCCCATGTAGCAGGGACACAGCCGAAAGAGCCATCTCCGCCGCAGGCTGATATACGGTATCTAATGTCGGATTATAAAATTCCGTCATCTCTATGCCGTCAAATCCAATAATGGAAATATCATCCGGAACTTTTTTCCCCGAAGTCAAAACAGCTTTTGCCGCGCCGATTGCCAAAACATCCGAAAAGGCAAAAATAGCCGTCATATCCGGATTCCTCTGCATCAAGCCTTTCATTGTTTGAAACCCTGCCCAGTATCCGACACCGCTTGTAGGAATTGCTGATGCAATCAACCTGTCTTCCACTGGTATACCGCTTTCCTCCAAAGCCCTAACATATCCTCTATAACGTAATAAATTCGGCGTTACCACTCCTTCTATATCCTTATAAAGAAAGCCAATCTTGCGATGCCCCATATCTATCAGATATTTTGTTGCCCGATACCCTTCAAGCTCATCATCAATCGTAACGCTTGAATACAAAGAAGGATCCACATTCCCCTCAGAACTTACTGTGAGCAATACGCAAGGAATCCCTAATTGCTTGAACTTTGCCTCTGTATAAGAAGAGTAAGATCCCCCCATAATGATCAGACCGCATAAATTTCTCTGCATAGATTCACTGATTGCAAAATCAAGTTCATCCGAATTCTCATCTACATTTTGAATCTGCAGCGGATACCCTCGTGATGCTACTTCCTGCTGAATTATTTCTATCATTTTTTCAAAAAAGGGATTTGAAATA
This sequence comes from Eisenbergiella porci, assembly GCF_009696275.1. GTDB lineage: Bacteria > Bacillota > Clostridia > Lachnospirales > Lachnospiraceae > Eisenbergiella > Eisenbergiella porci. The sequence continues at coordinate 41,899 of NZ_VUMI01000004.1, read as the reverse complement.
TATTTTACAAAAAGCGCAATATTTTCTGATTGTGTTAATTTTAAATTGCGGGCATTGTTATTCGGTATATAATTATATTCATTGATAACGTCCATTACCTTTTTCCTTGTCTTTTCGCTTACCGATCCCGTCTGATTAATAACTCGGGAAACTGTCGCGATACCTACACCCGACAATCTCGCAATATCTTTAATATTGATGTTTGCCATTTCTTCTTCCCTCTTTCTGCCGGATTATCAAAAGCGGGGCTGCAAAATACTGCACCCCCGCCGCAACCACACACATTGAAACAGTATGTGACTTTTTCCAGAAACCATTTATCATCCGGCGGATGCGAATTCCTGAACCTGTGTTTTTACTTCTTCGATCACAGTGTCAATACCTGCCGATTTGAGTTGCTCCCTATACTGCTCAAGCGCCGCTTTCACATTCTCTGTTTTTCCCAGCATCAACTGAATTCCAAGAGTTGAATTCACATTGGAAATTGCGGACAATTCTGCTTTTACTGCAGAATCATCAAAACTGAATCCAATATATGGATCATCAATGTGATTCTTTCCCCATTCCTCCATTTTCTCATAGCGGCTCGGATGCTCTACTCTCAGCGGAATCTTAAACTCATTATTGCTAAATGCCCATGCTGAAAATCCGCCTCCATCAACTTCCTCATTAAACGATGCCGGCTTTTCAAGATAACCATCCACAATCTCATACTGCCGCCCCTCAATACCATTCTGCCACAATCTGTAATATGATTCATCTGTAATAAACTTCTCAATCGCCATCAAGCATCTTTCCGGATATTTGCTGTTCACATTGATAACTGTCAAATCCTGTGCCGGAGAACTTTTCATTACTTTATTGTTATCCTCTGCAAAATACCATGCATCAATATCCTGATCGGGAAGCTGTCCGTGGATAGCTGTATAATTTCCTGTCCAGTCTCCCATATGTGTGATATATGAAGTACATTGACCATTCTTGTACATTTCTTTATCCCCGGTTGAAGCCGATAAAATGTCCGTAGGCCAATACCCTTTCTTTGACCACTCGTCCAGCTTAATAACAAACTGTTCAAATTCCTCTGTAAATGCCGGATGTATTATTTTCTCAGGACTATGATAATTTTCACACATAAGATACATTTCGTTGCTTGCAATGCCAGGAGCCGGAACCCAGTTGCCCGTTGTCTGCTCCAGCATATGATAAAAGTCCATCGCTACTTCTGCATTTCCATTAATCGGATAAATACCATTTTTCACAGATGCATCACAATAAGCTTCAAACGATTCCAGATCATTCACTTCCGAAATGCCCCATTTCTCACAATTGGCTTTATTATAAACAAATGCGTAACTATTATATCCTGCTCCTAAACTCGGAACGCCAAATATCCCTTCCGAAGTAGATGCTGCCGTCCATCCAGATTCTCCTATTGCCTCTTTTAAAGTAGGAGTACAGCTATCTAAAAGTCCAGAAATCTCATACAGTGAGCCTTGCTTCGCAAGTGTATAAAACGGCACTGCTGTATTAACCGAAGCATATGCCATATCAAACTCTTCTCCCGACGCCCACAAAAGGGGATACTTCGTATTAATATCTCCCCAGTCAATATATTTAACCTCTATGGAAGTATTAATATCTTCAGTCAGTTTCTTATTGATCTCCGCCAAAATATCTTCATTTGCCGCTCCCGGAGAACCATACAAATAAAGTGATAATGTTACATGCTCCGAAAGATCCACTTTACCCGCTTCGGCTTCCTGCTTCTCTCCAATAGGCTCTGTACCGCCCCCAGTCTCTGTGTTTTTGCCGCTTCCGCACCCGGCCAAAAGTGACCCCACCATCGCCGTGCATAAAATAGTGCTCATAAGTCTCTTGAATTTCATTTTTTCCTCCTTTATTTTATCAACCTTCCTTTTAAAAGTAAAGGTGATTTTACTCCTGTTTCATAGTTTTCCATCTTATTTTTTTCTTTATTGCGAATCATCCTTTTACGCTCCCCACCGTCAGTCCGCTAACAAAATATTTCTGCACAAAAGGATACAGCAGAATAATAGGTCCCGTAGTCAGAACCGCTGTTGCCATTTTTACAGACTGCGTAGGAACCAAGCCCGCATCAATGACATGCCCCGTATTTGTCAAAGCCTCTATGCTTGTCTGATTGATCATTTTCTGCAAATAATATTGCAGCGGATATTTTGATGCTGTATCAATATACAGACTGGCATTATACCACTCATTCCAATATCCCAGCGCCAAGAATAATCCTACCGTTGCAAGCGAAGGGATTGCCAGCGGCATAAAAATTCTCAGATAAATCGTAAACGCCCCGGCTCCATCCATTGTCGCCGACTCATACAGTTCATCCGGAATAGACTTCATAAAATTTCTCATTAGGAATATTGACCACGCACTTACAAGTCCCGGCAAAATCATCGCCCAAATATTATCTCTAAGATTAAGATAACGGACATACAAAATATATGTAGGAACAAGACCACCCGAAAACAATGTAGTAAAGTAAATCATAAAAGAAAAGAATCCTCTGTATTTAAAATCTTTTCTATTCAAGACATAGCCCGCCATAGACATAATGACCAGCCCCAGTATCGTTCCTACTACCGTAATAATAATCGTCGTTTTATATGCATCCAATAATTTTTTCGGATTATCCAGGAGATATACATATGCTGATGCTGTCCACTCCTTCGGGAATAATTTATATCCTTCGCTCACAATTTCATTTTCAGTCATAAAAGACGAAGTAATCATAAGCACAAACGGAAACAAACATACGACCGCAAAAAGTCCAATTACTATATAGCAAATGATCGAAAACGTCCGATTGCTTTTCCCCATCTTAATATGGGTTGCCGGCCGATTCTCTTTTCTTGCCTTTTTCATTTTCGCCCCTCCTTAGAACAGAGCACTTTCCGGCTCGATTTTTCGCACAATCAAATTAATTATCAAAACAAATACTAACCCAAATACCGACTGATATAATCCCACTGCAGCACTCGATGAAAAATTAAATGAACCAACAAGACTCCTGTATACATATGTATCAATAATATCCGTCTGCGCATAAAGGGTCGAATTTGTACCGATCAGATTATAAAACAAATCAAATGACCCTCTCAAAATTCCTCCCAATCCAAATAAAACCAGAAGAATAAATGTTGGTTTCAGAAGAGGCAGCGTTACATAACAAATTCTTTGAAACCTGGTCGCCCCATCTATATAGCATGCTTCATATATTTCACTGCTGATTCCCGTAATCGCTGCCATATAAACAATCATTCCATATCCGGTTGTTTTCCATATATAAAAGAAAACAATAATATACTTCCATACACCCGGCGTAGAATAAAACGAAATTCTTTCCATGCCCATATTAACCAGCAAAGAATTAATAAATCCATTATCAAAATTAAAAAAATTATAAGCAAATACGCCAACTACTACATAAGAAATAAAGTGAGGCAGAAGAATAACTGACTGTGATACTTTCTTAAATGCTTTATTCATAATTTCTGACAACATTATTGCCAAAACAATCTGAATAGAATGTCCCAGAAGTAAAAATACCGCATTATAAAGAAGTGTATTCTTTGTTATCCTCGCCAAATCTCCATTTCGGATCAAAAATTCAAAATTTTGAAATCCTACAAAATCACTGTGAAAGATTCCTTTATTGGGATTATAATTTACAAACGCCACATAAGCTCCCGGCATGGTGATATAACAAAAAATAATAAAATATATCAACGCCGGAATCAGCATCAAAAACAATACCCAATTCTTCCTCAATTCTTTTGAAAGATTTCGGAGTCCCTGTTTTATTTTCATTTTGTTCCTCCATTCTTTTGTATTTTCCTTATTTTTCTGAAAACGTTTCCATTTCTTTTGATGTATTTATCATAAATCATCGTTGTTTTAATGTCAATATATTATTTTCGCCAGTTTACATTCTTATTTTTTATTCAATTTAAACAAGTCGTCACCCCTTTCCTCTTTAATTATATATATTATGTACTTTACTATATTTTCAAATAATTTTATTGTTCCTGTTGACATAATTTTCTGTTTTTCATATAATCCAGTTATCCCATTTATTTTTCTGAATTCTATTTACTTTATAGGAAAACGTTTCCATTTTGATGCTACTATTTAATATTTAAGAAAGGATTCTTTTCCATGAGTATCATGAGTAGAATGAACCGCTTCCTGTCCTTAACACAAGGCGACGCGGCTTACACATTTTTGCCCACCGGCGATGTATTTACTTTCAAGCAGGGACACTTCCTCATAAATCAACTCCGGGGAAATGCCAAAGATGGATCCGTAAATAATATATATCTTCGTATCCATACTCCAAACGGTCCTATATCCTATCCCCTGCTCGGCATACACTCCGGCAGCAGTATCTTTTATCACAAAAAAGCCCTTCAATATCGTGGAACAATTGCAAAAATCTCTTATACTGTAACTTTCCGCCCAGTAAAAAACTGCTGGTTTTGGGATGTTGTTCTCAATGGCTGTGCCCAGTCTGTCGACCTTGTTTACGGCCAGGATATTGGAATCGCCCCCGAAAACAATATCTATACAAATGAATTATATACTTCACAATATTTAGGGCATTCCATTTTTAACACGAAAAACGGATACATCATCTGCTCCAGACAAAATATGCCCGCAGATAATTGTTTTCCATACCTGCAGCAAGGTATCCTCGGCGCAAAAGCTGCTCATTATTCCACTGACGGTCTGCAGTTTTTCGGTCTTTCCAGCAAAGAAAATAATGCTCCTGAAGCCCTTATCGGAAATCTTAGCGATAAAAATCTTCAATATGAATTCTCATATACTGCTCTGCAGACAGAACGCTTTGCTTTGAACGGCGAAAAAAGACTTTCTTTTTATGGATATTTCCTGCCAGATCATCCGGACGCCGTTACAGAAGCAGAATATCAGGATAAAATTAAAGATGCCTTTTTATCGTCTTCCGAAACAGAGCTATGCTTCCAGTACATAAATCCTGTCAAAATCAGAAAGAGTTTTGGAATGCCTTTTTCTTCTGATTCCTTTTTGCCAGAAGAACTGAATCATTTTTTCCCGGAACGCACTCTGGAAGAATATCAGGATAATACCCTGCTCTCTTTCTTTACGAAAGACCATACCCATGTTGTAACAAAAGAAAAAGAACTGTTATCAGAACGTCCTCATGGCACAATCATCATTACGCCTCCCGACCAGGAGCAGATCAGCAGCTCTCTTATTTCTTCCACGCAATATATGTATGGCATCTTTAACAGCCATGTTGTAATAGGGAACACTGATCTCCACAAACTGCTTTCGACCCCCAGAGGTTTTCTGAATTTAATGAAAAACAGCGGTCAGCGATTATATGTCAAAATAAACGACACTTATCGTCTTCTTAATCTGCCCGCCTTGTATGAAATGGGAATGAATTATTCCAGATGGTACTATAAATTGGAAACGGACATTCTTTTGATTACCTCATACACCTCCGTAAATGCTCCTAATCTGACCTTAGATGTCAGCAGTGTTAATGGAAACAGCTATGATTTTATCCTTACCTCTCAGCTTGTCATGGGAACAAATGAATATACAAACCCTGTATACTTCTCAACCTCCGGAAACGAATTTTGTTTTACCCTACAAAGTGATGTCTATCCCGGCTTGCATTATAATCTCTCTCTCCCAGAGTGTTCATTTTCTGCCAGCGACGACAGAATTTTTTTCGAGGACAACGCCCCCTTTGACGAATCTTTCCTGACACTCTCCATATCTGCGCGCTCCGAATTTTCTGTAGTAATCCGCGGATATTTGGAAGAATACGAAGATATTCGTCAGACAACCTCTTTCGAAAGGGAAAAGCAAAAAGGAATAGAATATTACGAATCCCTGATCAACCATTTTTGCCTGATTCCAAAATCAGACACAGAACAGGTTGCTATACTTAATGAAACGGTTCGATGGTATGCCCACAATGCGATGATTCACTTTTCCATGCCGCACGGATTGGAACAGCCCTGCGGAGCAGCCTGGGGAACACGGGATATTTGTCAAGGACCGATTGAATTTTTCCTGACCACACAGCGCTACCACTTAGTAAGATCCATTCTCCTCAACATTTTTTCTCATCAGGATTTTCTTACTCGCGAATGGCCTCAATGGTTTATGTTCGACAGATATTCCATCAATCCCGGCGAATGTCATGGTGATGTCATATTCTGGCCGCTTAAGTGTACTGCCGATTATCTATATGCATCCGGAGATTTTTCCATTTTGACAGAACTTATTCCTTACGAAAATGGAGATTTAAAAGATTCTCTGCTTGCGCATATTGCCCTCGCCCTATCAAATATCGTTGAAACACGCATGATCGGAAATACAGGTCTGATCACTTATGCAGGAGGCGACTGGGATGATACACTCCAACCTGCCAATGATGATTTAAAGCAGAGGCTCGTAAGCTCATGGACTGTCGAACTTGCCTTTCAAACTTTTGAAGCACTCGAGGGCAGTCTGCAAGAAGCTTCAAAAAGACTTCAAAATTTTGCAGATTCAGCAACGGCAATCTCCCTGGCTGCAAAATTCAAAGATTTAAAACTTCAAGTAAAAGATGCCTTTGAAAATATCCTGATCAAAGACGGAGTTATTGCCGGTTTTCTTGATTGCGGGCAACACTATACCCACATGATCCACCCCAGCGACCAAATAACGGGCATTCATCACAGGCTTCTCCCTATGACCAGAAGTATCATCGCAGAACTTGCTGATGCCGATCAGGCTAAATGCAATGTCGCTTTAATCCATACGCAGCTTAAATGCCCTGATGGCGTTCGACTGATGGATAAACCAGCTGATTATCAGGGAGGCGTCAGCCATCTGTTCCGACGTGCCGAACAGGCTGCTAATGTAGGACGTGAGATCAGCCTCCAATATACTCACGCCCATATCCGCTATATTGAAGCAATTACAAAATTAGGTTATGCATCAGAGGCATGGGACTGCCTCTTTACAATCAATCCTATTTTAATCCAGCACAGCGTTCCAAACGCTCTCATCAGACAAAGCAATCTTTACTTCAGCAGTTCTGATGGAGCTTATAATGATCGCTATGAATACGCGCAGCATTTTGATCTCCTGAAATCCGGCTCTATCGGCGTAAAAGGAGGATGGCGTCTATATTCCAGCGGTCCCGGGATCTACATCCGCCAGCTCATTCAAAATGTGCTTGGCATACGTTTCAGTGAAAATGGTCTTTTGATCGACCCGATTTTACCTGAAAAAATGGATGGTCTGAAATTTTGTTACAGTTGTTTCGGAAAACCTTTTATGTTCTGCTATCACATAAAATCCGGCAAAAATACCAGTCCGTTGAAAGTTTTTGATGGCAGTCAGGAATTAGCTATACAGATTCAGCCCAATCCATATCGTTCCGGTGCCGTTCTGATAAGCCGCAAAATACTGGAACAATGCAGCGGTCTGCTTGATATTTATTTATACCGCTAAAACCACAGGAGGATTCCCATGAAATTTCAATATCTCGGCACTGCCGCTGCAGAAGGCTGGCCTGCTCCTTTTTGCCAATGCAGTAACTGCAAAAATGCCCGTATCATGAGAGGAAAAAATCTCCGGAGCCGTCCGCAGGTACTAATCAATGATGACTTATTGATGGATTATGGACCAGATACTTTCTATCATTCCATTCACTATGGCCTGGAACTTGATCTTGTAAAAACTGTTTTGCTCACGCACTCGCATTCAGATCATTTTTATCCTCTGCAGCTTATTCTCCGGGCTGCTCCTTATGCCTATAATCTGCGCGCCCAAACTTTATGCCTATACGGAAATGAAAAATGCCGTTCCATGTACGAAGAGCTTCTGGTTCATCCAGAAGCTCCCACAGAATTAAAAAACTATATAGATTTTAAAACAGTATCTGCATTTTCTCCATTTTATACCGGGCAGTATCAAATTATGCCTTTAAAAGCAATGCACGACCCCCGCGAAAACTGTTTACTGTATGCAATTACAGACAATTATGGAAAAGCTGTTTTTTATGGTAATGATACTGGATCTATCTGTGAAGAAACATGGGCAACTATTTCTTCCATGCACTTTAATCTTGTCAGCCTTGACTGTACTATGGGTACCAATGCTTCCTGCAGCAGTCACCTCAATCTTGAGAAATGTTCTCAGATCAGAGAAAAAATGCTTGCTGACGGATGCGCTGATTCCTCTACCATTTTTATTATTACACACTTTTCCCATGGATGTTGTCCGCTTCATAATGAACTCTCTGCCGCAGCAAAACAGCATGGCTTTCTAGCCGCCTATGACGGGCTAAGTATTACCATCTAACTTAATAAACGCAGAAAAGAAATTTCATCAAAAATCCTTTTCTGCGTTTTTATTTTCATTTCCTATCAGCCGAACCGATACTCCATCACCGTATGATAATGTCTCTTTGGTCCAAACACCGACGTAGGAAACTGCGGTTTGTTCGGCGTATCCGGAAAGAACTGCGTCTCCATCGCGAATCCGCCTCTGAAATCATAGGTTTTGCCGTCTTTTCCCTTGTCCGACTCAATAAAGTTTCCGGTATAAAAACTGCATGCCGGGCAGATCCGTATAGACCTCCATCGTGCGGGTTTTGTCCGAATTATGCACGACCGCCACGCGGCGCACGCTTCCGTCATAAAAGCCCTGAAGGAATCTTTTATATTTTATAAAGCCGATCGTATCGATATCATTGGAAAACAACTTCTGAAATCCAATTCCAAATGGTACGTTGTTGATTTGGGGCTGCGCAGCCACATGCTCCCCCGACAGAAGTATGATTTAGGCTTCTCCATTGAAAATATTGTCTATTTTGAGCTGCTGCGCCGCGGCTGCCAGGTCAATATCGGAAAATCAGGGAACACGGAGGTTGATTTCGTCGCACACAGACAGGATGCCTGCTACTATTTCCAGGTAACTGCGGACATGACCTCTGAAGAAACCTTCTCCAGGGAAATGAGGCCGCTGGAATCCATCCGTGACAATTATGAAAAAAGTGTCCTCACTCTGGACAGATTCACCGCCGGAAATTACAACGGTATCAAAGTAATTAATGTTATTGACTGGCTGCCCGATTTCACTGATCCTTGTGTGGATATTGGTATAGACGGTGTTAACGATGTTAAGCAGCCCAATCAGTCCTATAAAAAGTATCAGCCCCCAGGCGAGCATTTTAATCTGGGCGAAGCTTTCCTCCAGCTGTTTGTCCGTCTGCTCAAAGGAGAGACAGTGGTTCCCGGTATCCGGCGGGACAGCTCCTCCAGCGTGGTGTCGAATGCTTTTCTGTCCGCATCCTTTTTCAAAACAGGAAGTATCTCCTCATAGACGCTTTTGCCTGTAAGCTCTGTGTACAGGCCGTTGTTTACAATCATCTGAACACCGTTGACAAACCCGCTGCTTCCGATGCTGATATAGCCGCCGTAATGTTCCAGCTCTTCCAATATCTCCGTTCAAAGCTCCTGATCCGTTTCGCCTTCCGCCCTCTGCGCCTGACTCTGGTATCGGTATGGGATATCGCCACGACAGGCGGCACATTCGCGGCCAACCGGGCGGCAGGCTGAGCCGCAATCAAAGCAAAGCCTAAAGTGATAACGGCGCTCAGCGCAAGGAAAAGGCCTTTCCCGCCGCTGTTTTCCGTAATCAGCCGTTTCAGCTGTGCGGCGTCATTCACTAAAAAAATGTCCGGTGACAGCATTCCGGCCGCGGCGGACAGAATCCCCTCTGCCGAAAGCATCCCCAACAGCATTCCGGCGGGGATTCCGCCAATACATAACAGGAGGACTTCGGTGGTGACGATGGCATAGAGCTGTCCTTTTTCTCCTCCGATGGCCCGCAGCGTCCCGAACTGTCTGATCCGTTTGGATACGGCGATTTTCAAAATGTTATAAATGACCAGCCCCGCCGCCAACAGGACCAACGTCCCCACCAGAAGGCCCGCCGCCGTCAGAAATAAAATGGGTCAGCTGATATATTCCCTTAGCCTCCGGCAAACCGCAAGGCCATCCATTTCAGGCATGTTGATGTCAAGAAGAATAAGCTCCGGATTCCGGGCGGCCTTTTCCAGCGCTTCTTTGCCGCTGTATGCGGTCAGGACCTCATATCGCGCCTGAAAATAACTCTTCATCATATCCACTATGCCGTACTCGTCATCCACGATCAATATTTTCTGTTTCATCACCTTTTTCTCTCATTTATTTCTATCCTATTATGTTAAGTATAAACGGTAATTCTCAAGATTTTCCCAAAATGGGGAGGAAAAAAATAATTACTGTTTTTCCGTATTCCCTCCTTCTGTTTTCCCCCCTATAACATCCTCCAGGAAAACCGGCCGGTATCCGTTTTGGTGGAGAATGCGCAGGGCGGAATGAAGCTTTTCCTCAAAGTCCGGCTGCCAGGCAGCATAATCTTCATAAAAATACTGCTCATGGGTCATCAACTGGATAAACGGCGTATGCTGCCCCCGTTCCACATTCTGAATCATGTTTTCAATAATAGCTTCCGTTTCACCGAGCCCATGCTGGTTCAGAATGATATCGTTGTGCGCGAAGGTCAGGCCCGTCTGTGCATCATATACGAATTCTCCCCTGCGAAGTTTTTCCGCCTCATCCGGCGAAAGATGATAATGAAGGGCTTCCCTTCCCGTTTTTTCATAAAACATACCAATCAGGCCCCTGATACCGTGATTTCCAAGCATGGAACAGCCCTCCGTGGACGCTGCCGCATAATGTATGGTAGTGGTGTGAGCCACAGCGTCCGGGCCTACGATTCGGTAAAGCTGTGACATTACATCTTCAAAATCGCGCTTCAAAAGCGCTACATCATCTTCATAAGGATATGGGGGATCATTATGGCGCGCATGAAAAGAAAATTTAAGCCAGCCGGAATTTTCTTTTAATTCCTTTTTATAAGTATCGGGAACATCAGCCAGTGAAAAACTTCCGGGATAATAGCTGTAGAACATATTGAGCTGAAACTTGCAGCCAAACTCTTTATGCTGACGGAAGAGCATCGCCAGATAAGGGCTTTGTAGTAAAGACGGTTCCTTCCGCCGGCAGACATTTTCCATAAAACGGATGTTATCATCAAGCGTAAAACAATATATTTTTTCCATAAATATGCTCCTTTTATTCGTTGGAAATTTCAATGACTGCCGGAATATGGATTGTGACCACCGTCCCGGCGCCCGGGACGCTTTTGCAGGATAATCCATATTCGTATCCATAGGCTATCTTTAAACGGTCAATAATATTTTTAACACCATATCCGCCCGGCTCCCGTGCGATTTCACCCGGCGGAGAAGAAAATACCGCATCGGCTTTTTCCTGTGGCATTCCGATTCCAGCATCGGCCACCTCTATATATACGCCTTCCCCTTTCCGGTATCCATGTACCGTAATGGTCCCCGTTCCGTCCTCCCGTTCATAAATTCCATGGATAGCCGCATTTTCAATGATTGGCTGGAGCACTATTTTTATAATGTACAGATTTTCGATTTCAGGAGAAATATCCCATCTGGTTTGAATCCGGTTTTCAAAGCGTGCATTCTGGATCCTCAGGTACATCTTTGCATGCAGGACTTCATCGCAGACAGGAATCCTGTCTTTTCCCCTGCTCAGTGAAATTTTATAAAAGGTGGCCAGGGAGGTGGCCACACCGGCGATTTCCGGCACGGCCTTCTGGATCGCCATGCAGTTAATGGTATCCAGCGTATTATAGAGGAAATGGGGGTTGATCTGTGCCTGGAGCGCTTTCAGCTCCAGATTCTTAATTTCAAAACCATACCGGATTTTTTCCTCCATCAGCTGTTGGATACGCCCCATCATATGGTCGAAATGCAGAATGAGCTGTCCGATTTCATCTTTTCCCTCGCTGTTGAAGCGGACCTCCACGTCTCCATCCTCTACCTTCTTGCCTTTGTATCCCCATGGTAAAAAAACAGCTCAGGATTCTTCTGTGCCTCTTCCCGGAGGCACAGACAGACAAGCTGACGAACCATGGATGAAATCTCCGGTAAATCAAGAGGTTTCTCAATATACCCGTCAACATGTAAATGGATGGCGCCCTTCAGGTATTCCTTATCCGTATAGCCGCTCAAAAAAACAAGGCGGCTGCCGGGGAACTGTTCCCGGATGAGCTGCGCAAATTCCATGCCCTCCATATGCGGCATTTTAATATCAGTTATCACGATGGAAGGCTGCACTTTTTCCGCAAGCTCCAGCGCGCATACGCCGTTCTCCGCAAGGTATACGGCATCTGCGCCCAGTTCTCCCTAATTTATGTAATTTGCCAGAGTATCCCGCACCAGCTTTTCATCATCTACAATCAAAACGGATATCATAGCAGATTTCCCCTTTCATTTTATGAACATATTATACATCTGTTTTTATAGCTGCACAAATATAATCAGGCATTATGACGAAACAGCAACATTCTGTGTTCCTTTCCAAATTTTGTTCCGACGCATCACGCAGTCATTGATGTTTTTGCCTTATTTTATTTCATGGGTTGTGGTCGGCGCTTTTGTATACAATATGTTTAATTATGAATTCGGCGCTGTAAATACCCTGCTGCGTCAGCTGGGGCTGAACAGTGTTGATATTTATTCCAATCCGAAAGTATGGATTCCTATCCTGATCGGCGCAAGCCTTTTAAAAAACCTGGGTTATGGTACTGTGATGTATCTGGCAAGTGTGGTGAATATCGATGATCAGCTTTACGAGGCGGCGGATGTGGACGGAGCCACAATGTGGCAGAAAATATGGAACATTACGCTTCCGTGCATCCGGCCGACAATGGTCATTCTGATACTGCTTTCCATCGGCACCATTATGAAAGGGGATTTCCAGATGTTCTGGCAGGTGACGGGCAACAACCCTATGACGCTGGAGGTTACGGATGTGATTGACACATATGTGACGCGCAGCCTGATGTATTTGCAGGAATTCGGTATGACAAGCGCGGCAGGCCTGTATCAGTCCGTATTTTCCTTTATCCTGATTATGCTCGCCAATTATGCGGTCAAAAAAGTAGAACCCGACTATACACTTTTCTGAAAGGAGAAAGCAATGGAAACACAAACCGGTTCCAATAGAAAATTCAGCAGCAACCGGAGAGTATTCAATATCATCAGTGTGGTATTGCTTTCGCTGCTTACCCTGTTTTGTACTCTCCCGTTTTGGCTTATCCTCTCAGGCTCCTTCACCAGCCAGGATTCGATCCTGACGGATGGATACCGCCTGCTTCCGAAAATATTTTCCCTGGAAGCATATCAGTTTCTGTTCAAAGCGCCGGAAGATATGCTGCATGCTTATGGGGTCACAATTTTTGTGACTGCCGTTGGTACATTCTCCAGCATGATAGTTACGAGCATGGCTGCCTATGCGCTTTCAAGCAGAGATTTTATATACCGTAATACCGTTTCTTTTTTCTTCTATTTTACGACGGTTTTCGGAGGCGGCCTTGTACCATGGTATATTTTCAATATGAAATATCTTCACTTTAAAAACAATTATATTTCCCTGATTCTGCCTACGTTAGTCAATGTCACCTACCTGCTGATACTCAAAAGCTATATGGCCAACATCCCGGAGGCAGTTTTCGAATCGGCACGGCTGGACGGCGCCAATGACTGGACAATATACCGCCGCATCGCGCTTCCTTTAAGCAAAGCCGGCCTTGCTACGGTGGGACTGTTTATTGCATTGAACTATTGGAATGACTGGTATGCGGCCATGCTCTATATTGATGATGACAGAATGTATCCTTTGCAGTATTATTTGAACGATATTCTCAACAAAAGCCAGGGAATGATGAATGCCGCAGCCCGTGCGGGAATTCCATCCGCACAGGTTCCCAGCGAACCTGTGAAGCTTGCGATGACTGTGGTGGCTACAGGTCCTATTGTCCTGCTGTATCCATTTTTACAAAAGTATTTCGTTAAAGGGGTTACTATCGGGGCCGTGAAGGGATGAGTGCCGCCCCGGTGAAAAATTAATTAAGGAGGGTTACAAATGAGAAGAAACTCTAAAATTCTTGCAATGTTTCTGGTACTGATAATGCTTGGGGGCATGTTTTTATCCGCATGCGGCCAAAAGCCCGCGCCGCCGGCAGACACCGCTCCGGCTGCTGCGCCGTCCGAAGAACCGGACAGTAAAGCGGCTGTTGCGGAGACGGAAGGAACGGAAGCCATTGATACTTCCCAGGAAGTGAAGCTTGTCATGTACCTGTTAGGTGAGCGGACGCCGGATTTTGACAAGGTATTTGACCGGATTAATGAGAAGCTGAAAGAAAAAATCAATGCGACCATCGAAGTTAAATTCATGGGATGGGGGGAATGGGAGCAGAAGTATCCCCTGGTATTTGCATCCGGTGAGGACTTTGACCTGATTTACTCCGCAGACTGGGCCATGTACAATACCCAGGCAAGCAAACAGGGATTCTATGAAATCACGAAGGATATGCTTGAAAAATATGCTCCCCTGACCGCCGAAAGCATTTATGAAGATGCCTGGGAACAGGCTAAAGCAGACGGGAAGGTCTATATGCTTCCCATGAATTATAAAGAGCTCACTGCCTTTGTATTCCTTGTACGCGGTGATCTCATGAAAAAATATGGGATTGAGAAAGTAGAGACGATGGACGATGTGGAAAACTATCTGGATCAGATCGCGAAAAATGAACCGTCCCTGATTCCTCTGGATATCGGCTCCGACTTCGATGCGCGTATGCTTTATGACCTGTTCTGGCAAAAGGAAACAGTGAACCGTCTGGAAAAAATCAATCCCATGCAGCTGATGGGATATTCCAAAAAAGGGGACGATACCGTCACCGTATTCAATGAGACGGAGGATCCCGCTTTCCTTACTGCCGTAGAAAAGCTTCAGGATTGGAAAAACCGCGGTTTCTGGAGTAAGAGCGCTGTGGTAAATACACAGAACAACAAAGAGAGCTTTGCGGCAGGAAAAAGCGCCGCTGCACTGATGAATATCAATAATGCGAAAAGTGAATATACAAATAATACCCTTGCGCACCCCGAATGGGATATCCGTGTGGTGGACGCACAGGGAGATGTCCCTGCTATCGTACAGTCGTATCTTGCAAATGGCATGTGCATTTTCTCAAAGTCCAAAAACCCTGAGCGTGCACTCATGGCGCTGGATCTGCTGCGCAATGACGAAGAGCTTCATGACCTTTTCAGCTATGGGATTGAAGGAGAGCATTACATTGACCTTGGCAATGGAAAGATTGAATTAACGGAAAATAACAGCAATTATCCCTACGACACCAACGGCAACTGGGGCATCCGAAATGATAAATACTGGAAATCAGTGGAAGGCGGAATCCCCAATTATGACAAATTATATGACAAGTGGATAAAAACAGCGCAGGCAGGGGAATTCACAGCATTTACCTTTAACAATGAAAGTGTGAAAAATCAGGTTGCAGCTATGAATGATATTTATAACACCAATATCAAATTGCTCTACCTTGGCTTTTCAGATGATCCCCAAAAGGACATAAAGGCAACACAGGAAAAGCTGAAGGCCGCCGGAGCCGATGAGGTTTATTCGGAAATGACACGGCAGGCAAAGGAATGGAAGGATTCTTTGCAGGAATAAGCGCCAGTATATGATCTTATTGGAAACAGTCTCTGTTGTACCACTTGTTACCGGCGCTGTCAATATACCTGTCACCAGCGCCACCACCCGTTTATTTCCCTGGCTTCTCCTTTAGTTCGGAATAAAGTAACGATTATACAATCTACGAATACAATATCATACCGCCGTTTTCCCGGTATCCACTGTTCCACAATTCCTGAAAAGACAAATACCGGTATCCTCCGTAGGTTGTTTCTTTTACATAAAGCTCCCCTGATATCCAGCCGATCGATTCCTTTCAACCTTGGCCGCAGATATGGCTTCATCAACATGGAAAATCCAGATAATCACTCTTATTAAGATTTTTAATATCAAACGGATACAGCTTCTTCTTCACACCTGCTTTTTCCATTGAAATACAACTGTCACAAGCCGCGGCGGCAGCACACCCGCCCAGGTGCATCCAATAATCCCGAAACCAGTCCTGATTCCCACCAAATGAATTTTCTATATAAAAATACTCCAATTCCTTTTTCATACATATCCGCTCCTGTTCCTGTATAAACAAGCTTCCGGGTTCCTTATTTTCCTGCCATTCCTTCATGATATCCAGAGGGAAGCAGTCCTCTACGACAAACTTATTATACAACGAAAAGGACCTGAGCGACAGACTTTACCATATCTTTTAGCCTGCCCTCAACTGCCTGAAAACATCCTTTCAATCCAAATTCTTTTATGCTGCCGCAGTCCCGTCCCTCGTCACAGCGTCGGTTATATCAATCAGGACTACCTGCAGGCGCTGCCAGGTGCTGTTTTAATGGACAACGCTATTATATGCAGATGTTCCGCAGATGTTTTGGAGTAACACCGAGCAGATACTTAAGGCGGCCGATTCTGGAAAATACTTCCTGGTAGGCCTCCTCTGCTCCGCCCATATCCCGCCTGAAACGGTCCTTATCCAGCTTTTCTTTGGTTTTACTGTCCCACAGCCTGCAGGTGTCCGGGGAAATTTCATCCGCAAGAAGGATCTTGCCATCAAATCTTCCAAATTCCAGCTTGAAATCAATTAGCTCAATGCCTGCGGCCGCAAAGAAATTTCGCAGCACCTCATTGACCGCAAAAGCAGTCTCCGTAATTTTTTCGATTTCCTCTTCGGCAGCCAGATTCAACGCCAGCGCATACCAGTGATTGATAAATGGATCCCCCAGTGCATCATTTTTATAGGAAAATTCCACTGTTGGGCATTTTAATGTTCTGCCCTCTTCAATGCCCATGCGTTTTGCGAAGCTGCCGGCGCCCACATTGCGGACAATAACCTCCAAAGGTACGATTTCTACTTTTTTCACAAGAGTTTCCCTGTCATTCAGTTCCTTTACAAAATGAGTGTGAATCCCGTTTTTCTCCAGCAGTTCAAACAGGAGATTGCTCATTCGGTTGTTAATGGAACCTTTTCCGTCAATCGTCCCTTTCTTCTGCCCGTTAAAGGCGGTAGCATCATCCTTGTAGCTGACAATCACCATGTTTGGGTCATCAGTTGCGAAAACCTTTTTTGCTTTTCCTTCATATAACTGTTCTCTTTTTTCCATGACTGTCTCCTGTTCTGATTTGCACATTTTATATTGTTCCTTAAAGGCCTGTATAGCCCATCAGAGATTCGTCGATCCGGGCAGCGGCTTCTGTGCCTTCTGCGATAGCCCAGACCACCAGAGACTGTCCTCTGTGCATATCGCCTGCCGTAAAAATTCTGGTGTTTTCGGTGCAATAAGAACCGGGAGCTGTCTCCACATTCGTCCTCCCGTCTAATTTGACACCAAAAGTTTCTGCACTGTAACTCTCGCTGCCCAAAAAACCTGCTGCAATGAGCACAAGATCTGCAGGAATTTCTTTTTCGGTTCCGGGGACAGGCTCCATGCGCATCCGCCCCGTCTTTTCGTCACGTACGGGCGCCAGCTGTACTGTTTTGGCACCGCATATATCTCCCTTTTTATTTTTCAGGAATTCGGTAACCGTCGTCTGATAAATTCTTGGGTCATGGCCAAATCGGTCAATCGCTTCTTCCTGCCCATAATCAGTCTTTAACACCTTTGGCCATTCCGGCCAGGGATTGTTGGCCATCCGCCCTGCGGGTGCTTTCGGCATCATTTCCAGCTGAGCCACACTGGCGGCGCCCAGTCGGATAACGGTTCCCACACAGTCGTTTCCTGTGTCGCCGCCGCCGATCACCAGCACCTTTTTCCCTCTGGCAAGGTGATGGGGTATTTCTTTAAAATTACTGTCCAGCAGCGTTTTAGTCACATTTTTGAGAAAGTCCACCGCAAAATAAATTCCTTTTGCATCTCTGCCGGGCACTTCAATATCTCTCGGGTTTGATGCACCTCCGGCCAGAAGGATGCGGTCATATTTTTTGAGCAGCTCCTTTCCGGGGAGGTTCCTTCCCACATCCACTCCGCATTCAAAACGGACGCCTGCTGCCTCCATGAGACGAATGCGTCTGTCTATGATACCTTTTTCCAGCTTCATATTGGGAATGCCATAGCGAAGCAGTCCACCTGGACGGTCGCTTCTTTCATATACCGTCACGCTGTGGCCGCGGCGGTTTAACAGTAAAGCTGCCGCCAGTCCTGCCGGTCCGCTGCCGATAACTGCTACGGTCTTTCCTGTACGCACACGGGGAGAGTCAGCCTTTACCAGTCCTTTCGAGAAGGCATACTCGATTACAGCCTTTTCATTTTCCTTTGTAGATACCGGTTCACCGTGCAGACCGCAGGTACAAGCCGCTTCACACAAAGCCGGGCAGACCCTGGAGGTGAATTCTGGGAAGCAATGGGTTTTTGACAGTCTGATATAGGCCTGCTCCCAGTTGCCGCGATATACCAGGTCGTTGATTTCCGGCACCAGGTTATGCAGCGGACAGCCTGATGCCATACCGGCGATCATCACTCCCGCCTGACAGAAGGGCACGCCACATTCCATGCATCTTGCTCCCTGAAGGCGCTGTTGTTCTTCGGAAAGGGCGCCATGGAAGTCTCTGAAATTTTTAATTCTTTCGCCCGGAGCTGACACCGGTCCCGTTTTCCGTTCATAATCCAAAAAACCCGTCGATTTTCCCATTCTTTTTCCTCACTTTCTACTGACGCCCGCATAGAATGCTTCTATCTGTGCCTCCTGTCTGCTCATGCCCTGTTCTTCAAACTGGGAAGACAACTGAATCAGATGTTTGTAATCTGCAGGAATGATTTTTTTAAAGGCAGGCAGATATTGTGCAAAATGTGCCAGAATTTCTTTCCCCTTTCGGGAATTGGTGTGGGCCACATGGGCTTCGATCATGGCCCGCAGCTCTTCCTGGTCATATTTGGTTTCCACCTTTTCCATGAGCACCATTTCTTTATTCAGATTTTTATACAGACAATTTCCCTCATCCAGCACATAGGCAATGCCGCCGCTCATGCCGGCTGCAAAGTTTTTACCGGTGGGTCCAAGCACCGCCGTCCGGCCTCCGGTCATATATTCACATCCGTGCTCACCCACGCCTTCCACAACCGCTGTTGCGCCGGAATTTCTCACACAGAAGCGTTCGCCTGCCATGCCGGCGATATAGGCTTCTCCTCCGGTGGCCCCGTAGAGAGCGACATTGCCTATAATGACATTTTCTTCCGGCACAAAGTTTGCTTCCGGCGGCGCATAAACCGCCAGTTTTCCGCCGGAGAGGCCTTTGCCGAAATAATCGTTGCTGTCGCCGCACAAAGACAAGGTGATCCCTTTGGGCAGAAATGCGCCGAAGCTTTGTCCGCCCGCTCCCTGACAGAGTATGGTAATGGTATCCTCCGGCAATCCGGAAGGATGATGCCGTGTCACCTCCGCCCCCAGCAGGGTTCCGAAGGTGCGGTCGGTGTTGGTCAGCTGAACCTGATAGCTGCTCTTTTTTCCCTGAACCACCGACTCCAGAATTTCTTTGTTTTTCAGAAGCTCTGCTTCATCCTTTGTCTGCTCAAGCTGAAAATGATAGGCACAGTTCGGATCAAATACACAGTTCTTCCTTTCTCCTTCGTTCATTCCCTGCAGAATAAGGCTTAAATCCACCTTCGCTGCCTGTCCTGTCAGGAAATCCTTTTTCTTTAACAGATCTGTACGGCCCACCATTTCATCCACGGTGCGCACGCCCAGCTTCGCCATATATTCCCGCAGTTGCTGCGCAATAAAGAGCATAAAATTCATCACATACTCCGGTTTTCCAGTAAACCGTTTGCGAAGTTCCGGATTTTGGGTGGCAATGCCCATAGGGCATGTATCCAGATTGCAGACCCGCATCATCACACAGCCGAGCGTCACCAGGGGAGCCGTAGCAAAACCGAATTCCTCTGCGCCCAGAAGGGCTGCTATGGCCACGTCACGGCCGCTCATGAGCTTACCGTCTGTTTCAATGACCACCCGATTACGGAGCCCGTTGCGCAAGAGTGTCTGGTGTGTTTCCGCAAGCCCCAGCTCCCAGGGCAGTCCAGCATTGTGGATGGAACTTACCGGCGCGGCCCCGGTGCCGCCGTCATAGCCGGAAATCAGGATAACCTGGGCCCCCGCTTTTGCGACCCCTGCCGCCACCGTGCCAACGCCTGCCTCAGACACCAGCTTTACAGATATTCTGGCATATTTATTGGCGTTTTTCAGATCATAAATCAGCTGCGCCAGATCCTCAATGGAATAGATATCGTGATGCGGCGGCGGAGAAATCAGGCTTACGCCAGGCGCGGAATGACGGGTTCTGGCAATCCACGGGTATACCTTTTTGGCGGGAAGATGGCCGCCTTCACCAGGTTTTGCCCCCTGCGCCATCTTAATCTGAATTTCCCTGGCGCTCACCAGATACCGGCTGGTTACGCCAAAGCGCCCGCTGGCAACCTGTTTGATGGCAGAGCTTCTGTCGTGATCGGTTCCGGCAGATTCCAGACGTTCCTCACTCTCTCCGCCCTCTCCGCTGTTAGACTTGCCGTGGAGCCGGTTCATGGCAACCGCCAGCGCCTCATGGGCTTCCTCAGAAATGGAACCGTAAGACATGGCGCCTGTCTTGAAACGCTTTACAATGGATTCCACACTTTCCACCTCTTCTATGGATATCCCCGTCTGCGGATACCGAAAATCCATGAGGCTGCGTAAATATCCGGTATTTTCCTCATCCACCAGCTTTGTATAGGCGCAGAATTTTTCATAGCTGCCCTCTTTTGTGGACTGCTGCAGCAGGTGGATGGTGCGGGGATTATAGCGATGTTCTTCCCCCTGGCTCCGCATTTTGTGCCGTCCCATGGAAGAAAGGGTCAAATCCGTATCCAGCCCCAGAGGATCAAAGGCTTTGGAATGCTGTTCATCGGTCTGGGCCGCAATATCCTGCAGAGTGATGCCGCCCACCCTGCTCACCGTCTGGGTAAAATACCGGTCAATGACTTCACTGGAAATTCCGATGGCTTCAAAAATCTGGCTTCCCTGGTAAGACTGGATTGTGGAAATCCCCATTTTGGAGGCAATTTTTACAATGCCCTGTAAAATAGCCCTGTCATAATCTTCCACAGCGGCATAATAGTCCTTATTTAAAAAACCCTCTTCCACCAGTTCCGCGATTGTGGAATGAGCCAGATAAGGATTGACCGCACAGGCCCCATAGCCTAAAAGGGCTGCAAAATCGTGTACTTCTCTGGGTTCCCCTGATTCCAGGATGAGGGAAAGCGCTGTGCATTTTTTCGTTTTTACAAGATGCTTGTGTACCGCAGAAACGGCCAGCAGAGAGGGGATTGCCACATGGTTTTCATCCACGCCCCGGTCAGAAAGGATCAGGATATTGGCTCCTTCCCGGTAAGCCTTATCCACTTCCACAAACAGATGCTCCAACACCCTGTCTATGGGAGTGCTTTTATAGAAAATAATTGGGACACAGGCCACCTGAAAGCCGGGTTTCGTCATCTCTTTTATTTTTAAAAGATCCAGATCCGATAAAATTGGATTATTGATTTTAAGCACCTGGCAGTTCTCCGGTTTTTCTTCCAGCAGGCTGCCGTTCTTCCCCACATATACTGTGGTGGAGGTTACAATTTTTTCCCGCACCGCATCAATGGGCGGATTCGTCACCTGTGCGAAAAGCTGCTTGAAATAATAAAACAGGGGCTGATATTCTTTCGACAGGACGGCCAGAGGGGTATCCACACCCATGGCGCCAATTTGCTCCGTGCCGTTTAAAGCCATGGCGCAGATGCCTTCCCGGTATTCTTCATAGGTATAACCGAAGGACTTCTGCAGTCTTGCGCGTTCCTCTTTTGTGTAGGAGGAAATTTTCTCATTCGGAATTTTCAATTCCTGCAAGGTAACCAGATTGCTGTCCAGCCATTCCCCGTAAGGTTCCTTTTTTGCATAATATTCCTTTATTTCCTCATCACTTACCACCATGCCCCTCTGCGTGTCCACAAGAAGCATCTTCCCCGGATGCAGGCGTTCCTTCTTGAGAATATTTTCCGCCGGAATATCCAGCACCCCAACCTCTGAGGAAAGAATCAGCCGGTCATCATCAGTGATGTAATACCGGGAGGGCCGAAGGCCGTTTCTGTCCAGTACCGCTCCCATCAGATCCCCGTCGGAAAAAAGGATGGATGCAGGGCCGTCCCAGGGCTCCATCATAGTGGCGTAGTATTGGTAAAAATCGCGCACCTCCTGGGAAATGGTATCGTTGTTGGCCCAGGGCTCCGGAATGGTGATCATGGCCGCAAGGGGAAGCTCCATGCCGCTCATCACCAGAAACTCCAGCGTATTGTCCAGCATGGCAGAATCGGAACCGCCTGTGTTTACCACCGGAAGGACCTTTGTCAGATCATCCGCCAGAAATGCCGGCGCCCGCATGGTTTCTTCCCTGGCCAGCATCTTATCCGCGTTTCCCCTGATGGTGTTGATTTCACCGTTATGGACGATAAAGCGGTTGGGATGCGCTCTCTCCCAGCTGGGATTTGTGTTGGTAGAAAAGCGGGAATGTACGATGGCAATTGCGGACTCATAGTCCTCGTCCTGAAGGTCTGTAAAAAAGGTACGCAGCTGTCCCACAAGAAACATTCCCTTATACACAACAGTACGGTTGGAAAGAGAAGGCACATAGGTATTATTGTTGCTCTGCTCGAACTCGCGGCGCACCACATAAAGACGGCGGTCAAAATCCAGTCCTTTTTTTAACTGTTCCGGCTTTTTTACAAAGCCCTGACAGATTACAGGCATACATTTTCTGGCCTTATGTCCCAGCACCTCAGGCCGGATGGGAACATCCCGCCACCCCAGAAATTCCATACCTTCTTTTTCCACAATGATTTCAAACATCTTTTTGGCCTGGCTGCGTTTCAGTTCATTCTGGGGGAAGAAAAACATACCCACGCCATATTCTCTTTCACCGCCGATATGAATTTGGGCCTGCCCGCAGACCTTTGTAAAAAAACGGTGAGAAATCTGAGTCAGTATGCCAACGCCGTCCCCGGTTTTGCCTTCTGCATCCTTCCCGGCGCGGTGTTCCAGCTTTTCCACGATTTTTAAAGCATCCACCACTATCTGATGGCTTTTCCTGCCTTTAATATGAACGACAGCGCCAATTCCGCAGTTATCATGTTCGAATGCCGGACTGTAAAGATCCTGTTGTGTTTGTATCTGTTTCATTGTTATTCCTCCTCCTTGACGGTAGTGTATTCCACGGCTGCGGCGATCAGGCCCCGGAAAAGAGGATGGGCATGATTCGGCCGCGATTTAAATTCGGGATGGGCCTGAGTGGCAATAAAAAAAGGATGTTTCTCCAACTCAACCATCTCCACGATCCGTCCGTCCGGCGACAATCCGGAAAGACACATACCTTTTTGGATCAGACATTCCCGGTATGCATTATTTACTTCATAACGGTGTCTGTGGCGTTCTGAAATTTCTTTTTTTCCATACAGCCTTTGGGCCAGTGTCCCATCCTTCAATATACAGGGATAGGAGCCCAGCCGCATGGTGCCACCCAGATTAATCACATTATTTTGTTCTGGCATCAGCGCGATCACCGGACATTTCGTATCAGGATCCAGCTCCGCACTGGCTGCATCAGGCAGTCCGGCCACATTTCTGGCAAACTCTATGATGGCAAGCTGCATGCCCAGACAAATTCCAAGATAGGGAACTTTATTTTTTCTCGCATATTCGATCGCCAGGATTTTTCCCTCTGTTCCCCTCTGCCCGAATCCTCCCGGAACCAAAATGCCGTCCGCATCATGCAAATATCCCTCCAGATTTTCAGGTGTAAGCTCTTCAGCATCAATCCAGCGGATATTCACGTCCGCCCGGTTTGCGATGCCGCCATGTTTTAAAGCTTCCGCCACGCTTAAGTAAGCATCATGCAGCCCAACATATTTTCCCACAAGGGCGATCGTCACAGAGGTACAGGGATGGAGCAGATCCTCTATCATCGCCTTCCAGCCGTTCAGGTCCGGCACTGGACAGGGCAGCCTTAAACATTCGCAGACGGCCTGGGCCAGTTTTTCCTTCTCCAGCATCAACGGCACTTCATATAAAGAGGGAGCGTCCATATTTTGCAGCACCTGCTCTTTTTTTACGTTACAAAACAAAGCTATCTTTTCCTTCATTTTTTCATCCACCGGATAATCGGAGCGGCACACCAGAATATCCGGCCAGATCCCCATGCCCTGCAATTCCTTCACACTCATCTGTGTGGGTTTTGTTTTCATTTCACCGGAAGCTTTTAAATAAGGAATCAGGGTTACATGTATGAGAATCGCATTTTCATGTCCCATTTCATGCTGAAACTGACGGATCGCTTCCAAAAAAGGCTGGCTCTCAATATCTCCTACAGTCCCGCCCACCTCTATGATGGAAATGGTCTCCTCCTCAGGGGAACTGGCCCGATAAAAACGGGACTTGATTTCATTCGTGATATGGGGAATCACCTGAACGGTTCCGCCGCCATAATCACCCCGACGTTCCTTATGCAGTACCGACCAGTATATTTTCCCGGTGGTGACGTTGGAATTTTTGTCAAGGCTTTCATCGATAAACCTTTCATAGTGCCCTAAATCCAGATCTGTCTCCGTACCGTCATCTGTCACGAATACTTCCCCATGCTGGATGGGGTTCATGGTTCCCGGATCTACATTAATATAGGGATCGAACTTCTGCATGGTAATGTGGTAACCTCTCGCCTTCAGCAGTCGTCCCAGTGAAGCCGCCGTGATTCCTTTTCCCAGGCCGGACACAACGCCGCCTGTCACAAAAACATATTTTACCGCCATACTCTCCTCCTGCCCTGCATGAAAAATCTACATATATAAAAAGGCGCCAAAGAGCCCGCATCTGCAAGCTCTTTGACACCCTTGTCAACCTGTCTTATTCTATCTCTTAACAATGTTTTTATGCGTTTCAATATAAACTAATACTTTTGATTTGTAAAGACTTTTTTTCAAAAATTTTTCCTGGAGCGTTACTGTTCACACCCCATTTGGGTCCCTGCCACCGCCGTCCTATGGCCGCGCCTCTGTGTCCACCAGCCGGCCTAGATGTTGTTTTCTGTAAGGGTCGTCTAAAAACGCCGGTCCTTACGCCGCGTTTTTTGCGGCGTTAGTACCGTTGCGTTTTTAATCGAGCGAAAGCGTGCCCTCTAAGAAACAACATCTAAGCCGGCTGGTGGACACAGAGGCACGGCCATAGGGCGGCGGTGGCAGGGACCCAAATGGGGTGTGAACAGTAACCCTGGAGCAGGTTCTGAAATTTTCAAAATTTTTTCTTGACAGCCTGCAAAAACAGGAGTATGATGCGAACCATAAAGCAAAGGCGCTTTGGAAGAAATCCTTCCAGAGTGCCTTTTTTTACTATAAACCGAAAGGAGAAACTTTTAATGACAAAAGGAATTCCCGAACTTTACGGCAGCCTGGTTTTTAATAACAAGGTCATGCGCGATAAGCTTCCGAAGGATATTTACAGGGCGCTACGCAAAACCATTGAAAATAATACGCATCTGGAGCTGGATGTGGCCAACTCTGTGGCTGTGGCAATGAAGGAGTGGGCGGTTGAAAATGGTGCCACTCACTTCACACACTGGTTTCAGCCCATGACCGGCCACACCGCTGAAAAACACGACAGTTTCATTACCCCCATCGGCGACGGCCAGGTAATTATGGATTTTTCAGGAAAAGAGCTGGTGAAAGGGGAACCGGATGCATCCAGTTTTCCTTCCGGCGGTTTGAGGGCTACCTTTGAAGCAAGGGGCTACACCGCTTGGGATCCCACTTCCCCTGCCTTCATTAAAGACAGGACGCTGTATATTCCCACCGCTTTTTGCTCCTACAGCGGAGAAGCCCTGGATAAAAAGACGCCCCTTCTGCGTTCCATGGAGACACTTAATAAGGAAGCGGTAAAAATTTTACATTTGCTGGGCAAAAACGATGTGACCAGCGTTTCCACAACCATCGGCCCTGAACAGGAATATTTCCTTGTGGACAAAGCCCTCTATGAAAAGAGAAAAGATCTGATCTTTACCGGAAGGACACTGCTTGGCGCAATGCCTCCCAAGGGGCAGGAAATGGAGGATCACTATTTCGGCGCTTTAAAGCCCCGTGTATCCGCTTACATGCATGATTTGGATGAAGAACTCTGGAAGCTGGGCATCCCGGCCAAGACAAAACATAACGAAGTAGCCCCTGCCCAGCATGAATTGGCGCCTGTTTTTGATACGGCCAATATTGCCGTGGACCATAATCAGCTTACCATGGAAATGATGAAAAAAGTAGCCGACAGACATGGACTGGTATGTCTTCTTCATGAAAAACCATTTGAAGGCATCAATGGTTCCGGCAAGCACAACAACTGGTCCATGATCACCAATACCGGCGTTAACCTGCTGGATCCCGGCCGAACTCCCGCTGAAAACATTCAGTTTCTCGTCTTTTTGATGGCAGTCATCAAAGCGGTGGATGAGTACGCGGATCTGATGAGGGTTTCTGTGGCCAGCGCAGGCAATGATCACAGGCTTGGCGCAAATGAAGCGCCTCCGGCCATTGTTTCCATTTTCCTTGGCGATGAACTGACAGCTGTTTTAAATTCCATTGAAAACGACACTTTTTTCGGAAAGCAGCAAAAGATCCAAATGGAGACCGGCGCTGCGGTACTGCCCCATTTTTTCAAGGACAACACTGACAGGAACCGTACCTCTCCCTTTGCTTTTACTGGCAACAAGTTTGAATTCCGTATGCTGGGATCCTCCATTTCCGTCGCAGGTCCCAACATTGTACTGAATACCGCCGTAGCGGAAGCCCTCCGCCAGTTTTATGAAGAATTAAAGGACACTCCCTCCCACCAGATGGAGGAAGCGGTTCACGGTCTGGTAAAGCGGGCCATTTTCAATCATAAAAAAATAATTTTCAACGGCAACGGCTATACGGAGGAATGGGTAAAAGAAGCTGCCGCACGAGGGCTTTATAACTTAAGGTCCACTTCTGAGGCACTGCCCCATTTTATCGCTGAAAAAAATGTGGCGCTCTTTACGGGACATCATATTTTCACCCGGGAGGAAATTTACTCCAGATATGAGATTCTGTTGGAAAACTATTGTAAAACACTCCACATTGAAGCAAAGACCATGCAGGATATGATCTGCAGAGAATTCCTGCCTGCTTTGATGGAATACACAGACAAAATCGCCAGTTCCCTTCGTGCTAAAAAGGCCCTCCTTCCGGAACTTTCATGCAGCTCACAGGAACGGCTTCTGGAAAAGCTCTCTGTATATTATGAAGAAATTTTCCGGGCGGAAGAAAAACTGGAAGCCGATACGGCCAAAGCGGAAGCATTGACCGAAATGCAGGAAGCCGCGGTATTTTATTATGAAACGGTTCTCTCCGATATGAATGCGCTCAGAAAAGCAGCGGATTCTGTTGAAAAGTATCTTCCAGATGAGATTCTTCCTTATCCGAACTATGAAAAGCTGTTATTCTCCGTCTGAGAAAAGGAAAGGGAAAGTGGCACAAAAACGATGAATAATCGATGTGAAGAATTTGATAAACTCAAAGAAGAATGCGGTGTATTCGGTATCTATCATACCGATGGCAGCGCCGCAGCCCCCGATGTTGCCTGGGGGCTGTGCGCTTTGCAACATCGGGGACAGGAAGCCTGCGGTATAGCGGTATGCGACCCCTGCGGCCCCAAGGGGAATATCTCGTGGCACAAGGATACAGGGCTTGTAAGTGAAGTCTTTCATACTGATATTTTGGAAAAACTTAAGGGGAGTGCGGGCGTGGGCCATGTCCGCTACTCTACTACCGGGGCAAGCACCGCTGAAAATGCGCAGCCCCTGGTATTAAGTTACCTGAAGGGAACGCTTGCCCTGGCCCATAACGGAAATCTGATCAATGCGCAGAAGCTGGCGCAAAAACTCCAGGAAGAAGGCGCTGTTTTCCAGACGACAACGGATTCCGAAGTGATTGCCTGCTATATCGCCAGGGAACGAACACACACCTCCTGTGTGGAGGATGCGATACTGCAGACTGCCAGAAAGCTGAAAGGCGGATATGCGCTGGTCATCATGAGTCCCAGAAAATTAATTGGTGTGCGGGATCCCCTGGGGCTAAAACCCTTATGCCTCGGGAAACGCGGAAACAGCTATATCCTTGCTTCCGAAAGCTGTGCCCTGACCGCAGTGGGCGCTGACTTTATCCGTGACATACAGCCCGGTGAAATCATTACGATTTCAAAAGATGGGGTCCGTTCTGACCGCCGTCTCGTTCAGGAAAAACATGCACACTGCATTTTTGAATACATCTATTTCGCCCGGCCGGATTCCATACTGGATGGAATCAATATCTATGACGCAAGAATCCGTGCCGGAAAGGCGCTTGCCGCTTCTTATCCTGTAGATGCAGATCTGGTCACCGGAGTGCCTGACTCCGGCATCACTGCTGCAATGGGATATGCACAGGCCTCCGGCCTGCCGTTTGCCTTTGCATTTTATAAAAACAGTTATGTGGGAAGAACTTTTATAAAACCTACCCAAAAGGAGCGGGAATCAGCTGTCCATCTGAAGCTGAGCGTACTGGGAAATGTCGTCAGGGATAAAAGGCTTGTCCTCATCGATGATTCCATTGTCCGAGGCACTACTATAGCAAGCCTGATTGGTATGCTAAAGAACGCAGGCGCCAGAGAGGTTCATGTACGCATCAGCTCCCCGCCCTTTCTATTCCCCTGTTACTACGGAACCGACGTTCCCAGCAACGACCAGCTGATCGCTTCTTCCCGCACAGCTTCCCAAATCTGCACCGAAATCGGCGCAGATTCCCTCGGTTATCTGAAACTCGAAGTTCTAAAACAGATGACCCGGGAACTTCCCTTATGTAAAGCGTGCTTTGACGGCCAATACCCTGTATAACTCTCCCCGGCTGTCAGGCATTCTTTAAACGCGGATACATCCGTCAGGAAGCCCTGAACTTTCTGCCGGATGTATCCGCAAATTAGATATAATTCTCTTATAAGGAACATCGCAAAAGCGCGAACTCAAAAAACAGAGTCCGCGCTTTTGATGTTTCTGCAGTTTCACACGGCTTATGTCCGGTATGCTTTCGTACCGCCCTAAAGCCGAAAAAAAAGAATGAGGAGGAAACTATTATGACTGAAGAAATTTTGAGAGCCATCAGCAGTGAAGTGTATGGCGTATGGTTCCTGATTGGAGCCGCTTTGGTATTCTGGATGCAGGCCGGCTTTGCCATGGTGGAGACCGGCTTTACCAGAGCCAAAAATGCGGGAAATATCCTGATGAAAAACCTGATGGACTTCTGTATCGGTACAGTAATGTTCATTTTAATCGGCTTTTCATTCCTGCTTGGTGAAGATTTATTGGGCTTCATCGGCAAGCCCGGTTTTGACATCTTCACCGCTTATGAAAGTTTCGACTGGTCCAATTTTGTATTTAATCTTGTGTTCTGCGCAACTACCGCAACCATCGTATCCGGGGCTATGGCAGAAAGAACGAAATTTCTTTCTTACTGCATCTACTCCGGCGTAATCTCCGCCTTGATTTACCCCATCGAAGCACACTGGATCTGGGGCGGCGGCTGGCTTGCGCAAATCGGTTTCCATGATTTTGCCGGCTCCTGCGCGATTCACATGGTTGGCGGGATCAGCGCCCTTGTCGGCGCAAAGATATTAGGCGCCCGCATCGGTAAATTTGAAAGAGATAAATCCGGCAAGGTCATAAAAGTAAACGCATTTCCCGGCCATAACCTTCCCATCGGTTGTTTGGGCGTATTTATCCTGTGGCTTGGCTGGTATGGTTTCAACGGTGCCGCTGCTACCAGTGTTTCCGAACTTGGCTCTATCTTTCTTACCACTACAGTCTCACCTGCTGTGGCAACCATCGTATGTATGATTTTTACCTGGCTTAAATATGGAAAGCCCGATGTTTCCATGTGCTTAAACGCCTCACTGGGAGGCCTGGTTGCCATTACCGCCCCCTGTGATGTAACCGACTGCTTTGGTGCAATTATCATCGGCACTGTAGCCGGACTGCTGGTGATATTCGGCGTATGGCTCCTTGATTATAAACTACATATTGATGATCCTGTAGGTGCTGTAGCGGTTCACTGTTTAAACGGTATCTGGGGCACCATCGCTGTCGGCCTTTTCGCGACAGATACCGCTCCTGCCTTTTCAAGAGGTTTCGGTGACGGCGTAAGCTTCGGCGCAAACCAGATCGCAGGTACCGGCCTTTTCTATGGCGGCGGTTTTAAACTTCTTGGTATTCAGCTACTGGGGCTTTTGAGCGTTGCTGCGTGGACATTGGTTACCATTACCCTTACATTTATAATCATCAAAGCCTTGGTAGGTCTGCGTGTCAGCGAGGAAGAAGAGCTTCAGGGTCTTGATCCCGTAGAACACGGCCTGGCAAGCGCCTACTCCGGTTTTTCCATCCTGGACGTTTCCAACACTATGACGATGGATATCAACCAGAATACAAGCCTTGGCACTTCCGATTACGAAATGGCCTCCGAAGCACAGAAGAACGCAGCCATCAGCGTCGTAAAACAGACCTCCGCTGCAGATGCCGACATTCACAAGGTTGTCATTATTACCAGGCTTTCCAGATATGACAAAATCAAAAATGCGCTCAATGAGTTGGGCGTTACCGGTATGACCGTCACTCAGGTTATGGGCTGCGGCATTCAGAAGGGTTCCGGAGAAATGTACCGCGGTGTTGAGGTTGACGCCACCCTGCTTCCAAAGGTCAAGATCGAGGTTGTGGTCAGCAGGATCTCTGTTGACAGCGTAGTCGATACGGCTAAGAAAACTCTATATACAGGGCATATCGGTGACGGTAAAATCTTCGTATACAGTGTTGACAGAGTTGTCAAGGTCCGCACCGGGGAAGAGGATTTTGCAGCATTGCAGGATGTAGAATAATACCATATAAAGGATGTCTTGGGGGGCAGAAAGTATTTTACCCCCCAGGACTTTTCCAGGGTGAAATAAGCATGCGGAGAATTTCCTGTTACTTGTAACTCACAACAAATACATTTTTTCTCACACTATCATATTACTGCTTACAGGAGAAGCAATTCCATTAGTATCGCCTTCCGAGCCATAGGTGGACAGTAAAGCACCTTCATCAGACAAAAGATAATCGTACAGCTGAAGTATTTTGTCCAGTTTTTCATCGGAGACACTGGCATTAATAAAGGATTCACTCCCTGCATATCCCCACATGGGATAGGATTTCTTCCCGTTTTTATCGGTCCTAATATAATCCGTTCACACCTATCGCGGTCACTATTTTATTGCTGACTGTTATCATAATAACCCCGATAACTGATTTAAACATACCAATTGCTGTAGAATATCCATAGTTCAGTCCGCCTGTAATAAAGGATTCTCTGAAAATATAGGTATCCAGCGTATCTCCCACCTGGTAAACCGGAGATGAATACAGGTTAAATAACTGATCGAACGAACCGTTCGTCACCACCTGGCCTGCCAGTATCAGCATAATCGCTATTGTTCCCTTTGAATAATGAACATCTTCATTAACCAACGCCACATCAAGTATGCTGGGATCCAGTATTATTTATATGTAAGCCCTCCATAAGAGCTTTATGCTTTTAGAACCTGAATTTCCACACGTGAAAACGTAAACAAAGGTACTTTAGAGGGATGCATGAGGGATACATACTACTAAACTCGCTAAATAATTCAATTTAACATCCATTCTGCATAAACAAAAAAGTGGCTGAAACAGACAGCACAATCACAGGGGAAGGACAACAACGTCTTTCCCCTATATTAATGATTCCAATCAATAAATTAACTTGGGGGATAACAATGGAATATCAATTGGAAATTAAACAAATTGTAGATTATCCACGATGCCGTATCTATCGTGAATTTATACGTTCTCTAATATCAGATAAGAACCTCCATATAAATGTCCCTGCGATGGGGCATCTCTAAGTCAACTGTCAGCAGATACCTTAATAAATTTCAGGAAAAAGGATATCTCTCCATAATAAACTTTACAGGTAGAAACGGCAGTATTATTTATCTTTGCAGTTATCTTTCTACTATGTTTAATATCAGCGATATCATGATTGACAAAGAGGAGGTTTCAATGACTTTTAAAATCCCAGTGAACATAACAGCTGAAAATGATCCAGATACACACATAATAAATAAAAATCAAATTGATTTATCCACTATACCCGAATGTTCTTCCGTTTCAAACGATTCCTCCAGCGTTTCAAAAATACACATTCTCTATATTGTAAGAAAAGCAGCGCAAATCCTTGCTACGCAAGGGGTTTCATGTTGTGAATGTCCGCTAACACAATATAAGTTATCTCCTTTATCCGACTGCAGGTAAGGTATTATTAGATACTCTTTAAGGCTGGGATGTCCTGATATGCAGACGATATATCGGTTTGAACTAACTTTATCGCCTGAGCCCACTCCTGATGGGTACTTGATGCAAACTAAGAAAACTACAGAAAATAAAGAAAGAGGTTAAAATTATGAGTGAAAATAAAAAAAATAAAATATTACAACCGAGCAGGATGACCCATTATTCCATGATACCTGGCGTCTGCTGAAAAACTACCGGGACGCTGTGTGGAACCTGGCGTTGGCCGTTCAACAGGTACGGACTACCTTCCAGATTGAATATGGCAGCACTATTGAAGAATTCCTTGATTCGATATATCTGGCTGGCGCAGATGTCGGAGGTACCAAATTGGAAAGCTATGCAAAGAGCATAGAAAGAAGCAACAAAATGCTGACACTTTTGACTTCTGCTGTAGAAATTCTGCGAAGTAAACACAAACACGGCGAACAATATTACTGGCTACTTTATTACAGCTATCTCTCCCCACAGCAGCTGCAAAATACAGATGAAAAGCTGCGTCCTCATATTGCAAATATCTCCCACCGAACCTAATATCGTAAACGTCCTGAGGCAATCCGGGCTTTGAGTGCAATTTTATGGGGATATACCTCTAAAGAACATTTAAAAATACTGGATAAATTTTTCCCTGAAAATATTGAATAGGCCAAACAGTGGAGTATGATTAATTATGTGAACGAAGCTGAAGTCAATATAAATTCTCTGCCACGGCCATATTGGGCCAATACATCATCTAATGATATTATACGTAATTTGATCGAGCATGCGGATAGTAGTATAAAGCTGGAACTTGAAAATCTGATTGCAGGAGAATGCATCGAAAAACAGGTTCATGAAGATATCACTTATGAGGAAATACACGGTTTCACGGCAGGACTGATGAAAATGATGGAAGGCTATATTGTCGAATACAAACGGAAAAGCGGTATGGGGAGAAGTGACATTATTATCCGCTCAGCGCCATATGAAGGTATAGCAATTATTATTGAAACAAAAGTAGCAGATTCCTATGAACAGTTGGATGAAAAAGCCATCCAGGCGCTTTCTCAAATTGAAGAAAAGCAGTATGATGCAGGTTTGCGTTCAGAAGGATATCATACGTTTATGAAATATGGTATTGCTTTTTAT
The DNA here is from genome assembly GCF_009696275.1 of Eisenbergiella porci. GTDB lineage: Bacteria > Bacillota > Clostridia > Lachnospirales > Lachnospiraceae > Eisenbergiella > Eisenbergiella porci. The sequence goes on along the minus strand of NZ_VUMI01000004.1, from coordinate 8,155 downwards.
AAAAAGCTTTGTAGGGTTGAAGTACATTAAGCTGTATTTAAAAGATTATCCAGGCAGTTCATTTGTATCATTTGAATTCTTTCAGGGTACATCCCTTCTTTATAGCAACTCTCAACATCACTTTCCCAAATAAAACAGCTGAGAAAACATCGTGGTGCACACTCTGTCTTCTCAGCTACTATATCTACGTACTATAAGCTTCTTTTTCCGGTTATTATGATTTTTATCTGCAGGCACTTATACCTCAGTTAACACAGCTATCTCCAACGGCTTACACCCTTCCGTACAAAAAGTAACCTTAATCGTTCCGGCTTTTTTATCGGAACGTACAGCCGCCTGTACATAGCCGTCGAAGGTATGGCAAACGGTATCCTTATAGCTTTCCTCCGCCGCAGGATCCGCACTTCCATATCCCTGAAGGATACCCTCCCCTTCTACACAAATGCTGATTTCTTTCTTCTCCTGCAGATTGATATTTCCTCTTTTATCCCTCATTCCAACCGTAAGGAATACGATATCCTGACCGTCCGCTTTCAAAACAGTATCACATTCCTCCGCAAATAATTCGACTTCTGCCTCTGCTGTCCTGAGCTCATAACATCCGCAAACCGTTCCATCCTTATAAAGTACCGCCTTTATCTCACCCGGTTCATATTCCAACTGGTATTTTGCAGCAAAACCAAATTTCTCTCCCATCGGCCGGCGCCCTTTGGATTTGTCGTTAACGAAGACCTCCACTTCATCACCATCACCGTAAACATCCACAATAACCGGCTTTTTCTCATATCCTCTCCAGGTCCAACTTGAAATACTGTCTTCGAATGCCCACTGGGATTTCTTCGGTTTCCTGCCGAAATATTGCGGCCTTTCAACTGCAATATATGGATCCTTTCTTAAACCGAACACTATTTCCCTGAAAAAGCTAATAGGCCTCCTGTGTCCTATTAAATCGATATCCCCGGCATATGCGGTCCGATACATGCCGCCTTCCTTCTGCTCTCCATCATAGGTTATCAGTCCCAGGGCAGCTTCTCCCAGATAATCATATCCGGTCCACGTCATATCCCCGATCACATACTTATTTTTCCTGACGATTTTCCAAAGCTCAGCTATTTCCGATGGAAATGTTTCTGTACCCAGAATGACTCTGTTCGGCTTTTCCTCCCGATCCATTTCATGCCTGACTGTAAGGTAATTGTAGCCTGCAATGTCCAGCGGAGCCATAAACTCATCTATTTTTGCCGTCATAAGAGGGTGAACTGAAGATGCATTAATGACTTCCTTTTGAAAAGGATTTATCGCTTCACCCATTATATCATTCAGCCCTTTCTTTTCTCTGGAGGCTTTCTCCCGAAGTGCCGCGCTGATTTCCATTTTGTAATCCAAAGATGCCAACAGACCATTAAACGCATTTGTTGTATATCTGGACGGATCCAGCATCCGCATTTTTTCACAGATTCTCCTGTTTAACTCAGCGCCTCGCGGCGTACCCACTTCCTGAATTTCATTTCCTGTGCTGTACATGATAACGCATGGATGATTATAGTCTTTATCTATCATCCTTTTCAGATCCTGTTCCCAGCAATCAGGAAAAAACATGGCATAGTCATTGATATTCTTAGGATGTTCCCACATATCGGACAATTCATCCATTACCAGCATGCCCAAGCGATCACAGGCATCCAGCATGGCCTTGCTTAGCGGATGATGGGAACTTCTGATACAATTGAAGCCGGCTTCCTTCAGAAGACGACACCTGCGTTCTTCGGCCCGGGGAAGCGTGCATGCGCCGATCACTCCATTGTCATGGTGGATACAGGCTCCACGAAGCTTTACCTCCTGTCCGTTAATCCTTAGCCCGTTTACCGCATCCAGACTCAGCTTCCTGATTCCGAAATTCACAATTTCAACGTCTTTTTCCTCTCCCGCTTCCAGTATGCGAAGCTCACACCGATATAAATCAGGTGATTCACAGCTCCACAGCGCCGGTTTCCTTATCGTTATTCTTTGCTTCACATAGGCGCTGGTATTTCCATAAACTGTCACCCTGTTTGTTTCTTCTGCCGCCGGTTCATTATCAGGGCCGAAAATTACAGTTTTCAGTAACACACTATGGTTCTGGTTATCCTGATTTTTCAGTCTTCCTTCTACCCAAACCACCGCTGCATCTTTTTCAATTTCAGGCACAGTGATTTTTACACTGTCCGTGGCAATATGAAGATAATTCCCGACAATCAGGTTCACATTCCGGTATAAACCGCTGCCGGAATACCATCTGCTGTTTGGTTGTGCACTGTTATTGACAAGAACAGCTATTTCATTTTCTTCCCCATATAAAAGCCCTTTATCCAAAGGGATGTAAAAATTGGAGTACCCATAAGCACAGCCTCCCATATAATCACCATTCAGATAAACACGGGTATTCATATAGCTGCCCTCAAACTCAAGGGAAACCGTTTTTTCCGCCCATTCCCCGGGAACATAAAACCGTTTTACATACCGGTAGATTCCGCCGGGATAAAAACCAGTGCTGACTCCGCTCACACAATCCGGCTTTCTTTCTTCTTCAATCATGGCGTCATGAGGCAACGTAACATCTTTTGCCTCTCCATATCCCATGATATGCATTCCAAGGATTCCACCAGTTAATTTTGTTATCTTCCAATTGTCATTAAATAATGTTCTAAGCATATATGTATCATCCTTTACTCGTAATCTTCAATCTTCCATTCATCCAGCCAGTCAATATATACCATTCCAAAGGGATGCTCCTGTGACGGTTCTTCAAACCGTAACGGCAGCCAAACATAATCTGCAATAGAAGTATTGTCCGATATATCCTGAGGATGTTCCTTAGCAAGTTCTTTCCAGTCAACATCAGTCTCCGGATTGAACATAGCTTCAAACAGCTTTGAATACTCTTCATACTTTTCATCCATATGTTCTGGCAGCCAGCGATCTGCACAAGCAATGTAAAGATCCTTTTTCCCCGGCACTTTGAATACAGAAGAAATCTGGGAATGAAAGGAAGTATTACTTTCGTCTGTCTGATGCGGATTTCCCAATATAACAAATGGTCCATGCCAGCTGTCACCTATTGCTATCTCTGACGGATTAGGCAGATAACCCGTAGTTCCGGAGGTAATAAGATAATGCTTGTTTTTTCTTATAAAATGTGCTGTTGCTTCCCTTACATATGGGGGATAAGGATGGGGAAAATGCGTACTGTAGTATCCTGTTACATCTGTATAATCCGAAGTCAGATCTGCACAAATTGTTTCGGAATGTACCCTTTCAAAATAATAGTAGGCTTTGCCATCCGGCGCCACTGCCAGATCAAAATCCCCGGCGCTCATATTCAACGGTTTCAAACCTTCACGTACTTTTGTATATGGTCCCAGAAATTTATCAGCTGTAAGCACCGTTTCCGTTTGTGTTCTATCTTTATTCATTATTTTCAGCCATGCCACATATTTCTTTGTTTCCATATTATAAATAATGTGTGGTCTGTCCATCTGGGAAGCCGGGTGCAATGAAGAGGCCGGATTTTCCGGTTCCGGTGGAATGATCAGCCCCTTATCCTCCCAATTATATAAATCTTTGGAAGCATAGCAACGTACCCCCCAATGCCAGATACCGTTTTTTCCATCTGTCTTTTCCTTATTTTCCCCATAAAAATAGTAAGTTCCATCAATATAAATCACAGAACCTCCATGAGCCTGAATTCTCTTTCCTTCTGTGTCCAGCCATACTTGGCCCGGCCTTATCGAATTATACATATTGTGTTTTTCCCTTTCCTGTTTTATTATGCTAATTTTTTATACATAACTAATAAAAATGCTTTTTACATTTCATCTGTGCTTCTTCCCTCAGGTGTTTTCAAAATTTCTGCTGATGCATAGAATTTCCGACTCTTTTCTTCCACAGGGATATCCAGCATCACTCTTACGGATTCATGCAGCCTGATATCTTCAGAAGATGAGCCCAGTAGAATTTCCACCTCTCCGGCTTCCAGAATCCAATTTTTGTCAGGGCAAATATACCCCAGCTGATCAGGCCATAAGCTGAATATTATCTTTCGGCTTTCACCAATCTTCAATGGCACCCTTACAAATCCTGCAAGTTCCATGTTTGGCCTCAAAACTGAAGCACTGCGATCTTGTACATAAAGCTGTACTATTTCCACTCCATCCCAGCTACCGATATTTTTAATTACAGCGGAAATATGTATCGGCTGATTCCCCTTTATTTCCTTCCTGTCGATTTCCATACAACAATAAGAATACTCCGTATAAGACAAACCATACCCAAAACAATATCTGGGCTCATGAGGTAAATCCACATACCGTTTAAAAGCTGATTTCGTATTTTGATGCCAGGAAGAACCATTTGGATGGTTATAATATATAGGTTCCTGCCCTGCATTATAAGCTACTGTAACCGGCAGCTTCCCACACGGATTATATTTACCTGTAAGTATATTTACAACAGCCTCTGCCCCTCTGTCCGCAGGTGTCCATGCCTCCAAAATTGCATTCATTATATCCTGAGCACTGTCACTAGAAATCGGTCGTCCATCAAAATGTATAGCGACTTTTGGTGTGTTTATACTGCTTAATTCCTTTAGAAAAAGTTCCTGACACTCCGGTAGATTAATATTGGTATTATCTATTCCTTCACCCATTGACGACATGGAACCAGTGCCATATTTTCCACCCAGTGTAAGAATAATCAAGTCCGCCTCAGCGGCTAACTTTAATGCCTGAGCAAAACAGGACGTATCAGTCCCAATAAAATCATATCCGGGTTCATATGCAACTTCTGCCTCATTAAAATTATCCTTTATAACTTCCAACAAAGATTTAATTTGAGGTTTTGCCTTTCTTGCTTGTGCCTCAATTTCCGGCTTTTCCTTCTGTACTATACTATCCGGATAGGTTTCTGTATTTCCGTCTGTTACTCCGGTGTCCACACCGGCCATCGTATTCTTTGCAATAAATAATCCTTCTGCAAAGCTTAAATATGTATACCCGCCGAACAAAGCATGTATTTTATCCGCATGATAACCGATTACTGCTATTTTCCTGTACTTTTCTTTCTTCAACGGAAGTATGCCGTCATTCTTTAAAAGTACCATGGATTCCTGTGCTGCCAGAAGGGAAAGCTCTCCCTCTCCTTCTTTATGAAACATCTTCCGAAGACTTCCTGTCTCAGCTGCAAAAGGATTTTCAAACAGACCCATACGGAACTTGGCTTCCAGAATATCCATCACCGCCCGGTCAAGTACTTCAATCTTTTCTTTTCCTGAAGCGAACATTTCTTTTAATTCTTCTCCGCAGCAACGGCAGTTTGGCAGTTCAATATCCATTCCCGCCTTCAAAGCGCGCAGCCCAGCTTCCTTAAGGGAAGCCGCTACCTTCTGCCTATCATACATTTCCCAGACTGCAGTATAGTCAGATACCGTCAAACCATCGAAACCCATTTCCGTACGAAGCAGATCCGTCAGATAGCTTTTTGAACCGGTTATTGGTTCTCCATTGACAGCGCTGTATGCCGGCATAATTCCCCGCAGATCGGCCTTTGAAATTGCTGCCTGAAAGGGTTTTGCATAGATTTCCCGCAATTCCCGCTCCGTAATATTCACGCTGGTAGCATGTATTCCGTTAGGAGATGCATGATACCCCAGAAAATGTTTCGCAACGGATTCCGGCTTAAGATATGTTCTATTATCATGAATCCCTTTTGCATAAGCACAGCCCAGAGCCGACACCAATACAGGATCCTCTCCGTAGCTTTCCCCATGACGCCCAAATCTGGCATCTCTTGTCACATCCAGTACAGGGGCAAAAACCTGTGTTACACCCAAAGCAGCAGCTTCCCTGCCTATCAAACTGCCTATTTCATACTCAAGCCCTGGATCCCATGCAGCACCTCTGCCAATCCCTGATGGAAAATTGGGTGCTTCCCGAAGCAAGACGCCGGACAATCCTTCCAAATGAAATACGGCAGGAATATGATGTTCGCTCAGTTCCATTACCTGTTTCTGTATATTTCGCTGAAAATCTGCCGCTTCTTCTATGCTGTCAAAGCCCATCATCCACAGGCAGGAAACAGCGCCCACTCCATGGGGATGTTCCATTTCCAACTGGCCCATTTCCCCGGGAACTGGCATAAATCCTGTAATTTGCCCCATCTTCTCGTCCAGGCTCATCTGTTCCAGCAAATCTTTTGCCCGTTCTTTGGGACACAAGGTGCTGTCCATATATTTTTTCATATGTATGTCACTCCTTTACTCCGCCGAGTGTAATGCCTTTTACAAAATACTTCTGAAAAAACGGATAAATTATCATTATCGGAAGAATTCCCACCGTTGCAATTGCCATACGAATGGTTGTGGAGGGCAGTTTAATTGTCATTCCCGGAAGGAAGTTAGCATTTTGCAGCAATGTTTGTATATTTTCATTGATGTTATTCAGAATAACCTGAATTGTATAATATTTGCTTCCGCCCCGGGGTGTCAGATAATACAGTCCATTCTGCCAGTCATTCCAGTAAGACAGACCGGTCATCAGACCAATGGTAGCTACAATCGGCTTGCTTAAAGGCATAACAATTCTTCCGAATACCAAAAACTCTCCCGCGCCGTCCAGCCTTGCGGCTTCCAGCAGACTGGCCGGAATACTGTTTCTAAAATAATTCCTTATCAGAATGATATTGAAGGCATTCATCATCAGACCCGGCATCACCAATGCCCAGAATGTGTTTCTTATATGAAGGAAATTTACATAAGAATAATAGGTTGCTACAAGTCCGCCGTTAAATAGCATAGTAAAAATTATCATAAAGTTGATAATCTTCATAACGGGCATATCATCTCTGCTGGTAGCATAGGCCAACAGCGTAGTGATAATTAAACTCAATGCAGTCCCCACAAAGGTAACCAGAATTGTCATCAGATATGCCTGTCCTATCATACTCCTCTGCATCCAGATATAACTGTACGCATCAAGACTCCATTTTGCCGGAAAAAAAGAAAATCCGTTTGCTGTCGCCCATACATCATCTGTAAAGGATGCAACAATTAACAGCAGAAAAGGGAGGAGTACTACCAGTGATGCAATAATCAGAACAAAATGGGATATAAACTGCGTAATTTTGTATTCTCTTGTTTTCATAATGCATCCTCCTAAAAGATCGCGCTGGATTTTTCATATTTTCTGACTACGGCATTCGCTGCCACAATCAGTACCAATCCAACTATGGACTGGTAGAAACTGGCTGCACTGGACATTGCATAATCACTATTTTGCATCAATGCCTGATATATGTAAACATCCAACGTTCTTGTCACAGAATAAATTGCACCGCTGTTTCTTGGCAGCTGATAGAACAGCCCAAAATCTGAACGAAAGATCTGTCCGATGCTCATAATAAACAAAGTTATAACTGTCGGCTTCAGCAATGGCAGTGTGATCAGCCGTATCTGCTGCCATTTTCCTGCTCCGTCAATTCTTGCGGCCTCAAAATAATCAGTGCTGATACTCACAATACTGGACAAATAGATAATCATACTGTATCCTGCGCCTTTCCACAGGTTCATAAATACCAGGATAAACGGCCAATATTTTTTTTCCTGATACCAGCTGACAGGCGCCAGCCCCAGGGGCTTGAGAATGCTGGAATTTACCAGCCCGGTTTCTCCTGAAAGGAAAACGTAAAGCAGATAGCTTACAATTACCCAGCTCATCAGAAATGGAAGCAATATTAATGTCTGATAAATTTTTTTCATCTGCTTTGAACGGATTTCATTAATAAAAATCGCCAGCGCAATGGAACAGATTGTTCCTACAATAAAAAAGGCGATATTATATAAAATTGTATTTCTTGTAATAATAAATGCATCCTTGGTTGCAAACAGGAATTTAAAGTTATTTATACCATTCCACGGACTACCAAAGATGCCCTTCTGAAAATCAATCTTTTTAAATGCAATTATGATGCCGAACATAGGTATATAATTATTCAGAATAGATTAGGAAAGTTCTAAGTCAGGGGCTCAAAATCAAGAGCTTGATATGAACTTCAAGCCCCTGATTTAGTACTTTCCTTTTGAACCAAGTCGCACATGCGGACCTCTTATGCCGTTTTAATGATG
>NZ_VUMI01000039.1 GCF_009696275.1 Eisenbergiella porci | reverse complement strand
GCACTCATCCGTAGGGTTTTTCCTTTCATAAGGATAAGGCTATTGTAAAAGAAAAAGAGCACCGTGGCAACGGTGCAGAGAAAAGATAAGAAAGGCTATTGCACAGCATGTGCGATTTGGTTCAAAATTAATTAAAGCTTATGAAAATTTGAATTCTAGCAAAGTCTAATGTGTTTTACAACGTAAAGTTACGGCAGAGTATTGACATCCACATGAAAGTACGGGATACTATAGTAGGAGGTGGTAAAATGTTTAAGGTGAATCCATATAGGCCGGGGGCAGGATTAATGCCAACCTACCTGGCAGGACGTGATGAAGAAATTAATAACGTGGAACAGATGTTTCAGGCACTCATATTGAATATACCAATGCAGTCGGTTATCTTCAGCGGTTTACGCGGCGTCGGGAAAACGGTTTTAATTAATAAATTACAGAAAATAGCAGAAGTAAAAGGCATTTTCTGCAAACATATTGAAGTGGAATCAAGGAATGATTTTATTTCCCAGATTGCGGCCTGTTCACAGATGTTTTTAAGAGAAATAAGTACAAAGGAAAAGGTTAAAAATCTTGTTAAAAAATCACTGGATGCGATTAAATCTCTTGTAATATCTTTTGATCCGGATGGAAGTACATTTTCATTGTCCATACAGGACAGGGAGTTATATAAGTCTAATAATCTGACCCAAAGCCTGACCGATGTGTTTACTTCTGTTGGAGAGATGGCATATGAGACAGAGACACCAATTTGCTTTTTTATCGATGAAATCCAATATATGAGAACAGAAGAACTCGGCGCGCTGATTGCGGCACTGCATCGTGCCAATCAATTGGGTTATCCGATAATGATTATTGGTGCCGGCCTTCCCAAAATATATAAAATGCTTTCAGATGAAAAAACGTATTCGGAAAGGCTGTTTATTTATAAAGAGATTGATTCTCTTACTTTTAAGCAGGCAGAGAATGCGATTATAGAGCCTGCCAGACCATTTAAAGTGACTTATACAGAAGATGCGGTAAAAAAGATAATAGAGATAACAAAAGGATATCCGTTCTTTATACAGCAGTTCTGCCAGCTGGTATATCAAAATACTGATACAAATTATATAGGAATTAATGAAGTTAATGATACGGTTGATTTATATTATAAAACGCTGGACAGCGGATTTTTTAAAGTAAGATATGAGAAATGTTCAGATGGGGATAAAAAATTCATTTTTGCTATGGTGAAATGCGGCGAGCTGCCATGTACCATTTCTAATATATCAAAGCAGCTTGGCAAAAGAGGAAAGTCATTATCTCCTGCAAGGGCACAGTTAATCAATAAGGGAATCATTTATCCGGTCAAATATAGTGAACTTGATTTCACTGTTCCGGATTTCAGCGGATTTATTCAAAGGCTGGAGGAATATAAGGAATGGTGTAAGTCTAAAAATAAAATGGTTTAAATAATAAATCATATTACACGGACAGGAGGGACTATGAAAATATTATTTATTGGGGGAACAGGCACTATCAGTATGGCGATTTCCAGAAGGCTTCTGGAGCAGGGCCACGAACTGTACCTGATTAACAGAGGAAACAGAAACGCAGGGCTGGCGGCGCAGCTGCCAGGCACGGGAGAGTGGAACCGGCCGAAGGAAATTCTGGTGGATATCAATGACGAAGAAAAGGCTTCGGAGCTGCTGGAGGGACTTGAATTTGATGTGGCAGCGGATTTCATTGCTTTTCGGAAGGAACATCTGGAGCGGGACTACAGGCTTCTTCGCGGAAAAACAAAGCAGTTTGTCTATATCAGCTCCGCTTCGGCCTACCAGAAGCCGCCGGCAGATTATCTGATTACGGAAAGCACGCCGCTTGCCAATCCTTACTGGCAGTATTCCAGAGATAAAATCGAAGGAGAGGATTACCTGATGAAGCTTTACAGAGAGGAGGGCTTCCCGGTTACGATTGTAAGGCCGAGCCATACCTTTGACGAGCGTTCCGTTCCGCTGGGGCTTCACGGAGCCGGCGGCAGCTGGCAGGTGCTGAAACGGATGCTGGAGGGGAAGCCGGTGATTATCCACGGCGACGGAACCTCCCTGTGGACAATGACTCACAACAGTGATTTTGCCCCGGGCTTTACCGGGCTTCTGGGCAATCCCCATGCCCTGGGACAGGCGGTTCAGATCATGTCCCCGGAAAGCATGACCTGGAACCAGATTTATCAGGTGATCGCGGATGCTTTGGGAGTGAAACTGAATGCGGTCCATATTTCCACTGAATTCCTTGTGGCTGCGGACGGCGGCAGATATGATTTTAACGGATCCCTTCTGGGAGATAAGGCAAATACGGTGGTCTTTGATATCTCAAAGCTCAAAAGGCTTGTCCCCGGTTTTGCACCGGAAAAGAGCATGGAGCAAGGTCTCCGGGAAACCGTACAGAACGTTTTAAAGCGCCCCGAGCTGCAGAGAGAGGATCCGGAATTTGACGCCTGGTGCGACAGGGTAATTGCGGCCAGACAGATGGCGCTTGACAGCCTGAAGCAGGAGTGATACACTGGATATCACCAATTACCAACTGAATGTAAACGAAGCTTAGTGACCTGTCTGCCTGATTCGGCGGACGGGTCTTTTTTGTCCTGCCGCAGGGATATCTGCGGTCGGGACGGTACATGTTGACAGTCACATTCAGGAGGTATCTATGAAACAAATCAATGGCAAATTAAAGCCGGATAATAATTTTAAGTGGAAATTCAGAAAGCAGCTTCTGGCCGCCTGTTTTTTTCTGCTCGTATGCATCACAGGCATAACCGCCGCGGCAAAAGGGATGACAGAGAATGCGGGAACAAATCAGAAAGAGAGGATTCCTGGCTGCGGTCTTGCCACTGCGGCCTATTCCTACGACGGCGGAAAGACCTGGACATCGGATTCCTTTCTTGAGGTTGCCGGGAACGGCACGTATGAAGTAATGGTGAGGGATCGTCTGGGGAATATATCCTCAGGCAGCTTCCGTGTGGATAAAATAGATCGGACGGCGCCGGCTGCGGAGGCTGTGGTACGCCCGGAGGGTTTTGTGAAGGACAAGGCCGTGATCATACTGTCGGCATCGGACGATGGCTCCGGCCTGGCCGGAAGGCCTTATTCCTATGACGGAGGAAGAACCTGGACTGCGGATTCCATGCATGAGGTGGAGGAAAACGGCAATTATCAGGCGGCGGTAAGGGATGCGGCCGGCAACATCACCAGGCTGACGGTTCCGGTAAAAAATATAGACAGGGATCCGCCGGAAATCAGTTTTTCGCTGACGCCCGAACACTGGCGGAGCGGAAGCGCCGTGCTGACGGTGCACGCCGTGGATCAGGGCTGCGGGCTGGATGCCAAGGCTTTTTCCTTTGACAATGGAAGAACCTTTCAGATATCCGGAAGGAAGGTAATTCAGGAGCCGGGAGAAATCAAGGTGCTTGTCAGGGACGCGCTGGGCAATTTTTCCCATGGCTATTACCGGGCCGTACCGTTACGTAAGTTAGAATGGACACGGCCGGAATAATCTGTTACCATCAAGAAAAGATGCAATTGAAAGGAGAGAGAAAACAGTATGAATCCACTTATATTTCAATCCGATTTCGGGCGGGCGGACGGCGCCGTCAGCGCCATGTACGGCGTTGCCTATTGTGTGTTTGGTGATTTGAAAATTTCCGATTTGACCCATGAAATTCCCCAATATGATATTTGGGAGGCCTCCTACAGGCTGATTCAGACGGTAAGCTACTGGCCGGAAGGCGCGGTATTCGTATCTGTTGTGGATCCGGGCGTTGGCTCTACACGCCGCAGCATTGTGGCACAGACAGAGGGCGGACAATATGTGGTAACTCCGGATAACGGAACGCTCACCCATATCAAAAAGCTGTGCGGCATCCGGGCAGCCAGAGTGATAGACGAATCGGTGAACCGCCTTCCCGGCTCAGGGGAAAGCTATACCTTCCACGGCAGGGATATCTATGCCTATACCGGCGCCAGGCTGGCTTCCGGTATTATTGGTTTCGAGGGCGTGGGCCCGGAGGTGCCGGTGGAGAGCGTGGTGGAAATCCCTTTCGTCCCTGCGAAGCTGGAGGAAAATGAAGTATCAGGAACCATCGATGTCCTGGACGTGCGCTTCGGCAGCCTCTGGACCAACATTCCCAGGGAGCTGTTCCTTAAGATGGGAGTCTCCTACGGGGAACGTATTGAAGTTATTATAGAAAAAAGAGGACATACTGTTTACCGTACCTCCCTGATTTACGCCCACTCCTTTGCAGATGCCTTTATTGGTGAGGCGCTGGTCTATGTGAACAGCCTGGATTTTATGGCGGTGGCCATCAATCAGGGTAACTTTGCCAGGGCCTACAACGTGGGAACCGGGCTTTCATGGCGGATTACCATGCGAAAATCAACACTTAACAGGTAATTATTGCTATTGAAACATTTTCATACTATAATAGAAAAGTTAAAACCGGACCGCCTGTCATAAACCGGGCGGAGATTGAATATGCGTCTGCCGGACGGAAGGCCGGGGACACAGGAAAAGAGGTAGCGAAAGATGGGCTGGGAAGAACAAGTACGTCGGGTGGTTCCCTATATTCCCGGAGAACAGCCGAAGCAAAAAGGGATTATCAAGCTGAATACCAATGAGTGTCCGTATCCGCCGTCACCGCTTGTGAAGGAATATGCGGCGGCGTTTGAAACGGAGCTTCTGCGTCTGTATCCCGATCCGGAGGCATCCCTTCTGGTGAATGCGCTGGCAGACTACTACGGCGTGGATGCGGATCAGGTTTTTGTGGGAGTTGGCTCGGATGATGTGCTGGCAATGAGCTTTCTTACCTTTTTTAATTCGGAAAAGCCGGTGCTTTTTCCTGATATTACTTATTCCTTTTATGATGTCTGGGCGGAGCTTTTTCATATACCTTATCGTTGTCCTGAGCTGGACAATGATTTCCGGCTGGTAAAGGAAGATTATCTTACGGAAAACGGCGGAATCGTCATCCCCAATCCCAATGCGCCCACCGGTTTATTTGAAAGCCTTGATACCATTGAGGAGATTGTGGCCGGCAACCCGGATTCCATGGTGATTATTGACGAGGCCTATGTGGATTTCGGCGGCGTCAGCGCCATGTCCCTTGTGGATAAGTACGATAACCTGCTGGTAGTCCAGACCTTTTCCAAATCCAGGGCTATGGCGGGAATCCGTATTGGCTTCGCCGTAGGAAGCAAAAAGGCAATCGGTTATCTGAAGGATGTGAAGTTCTCCTTTAATTCCTATACCATGAACGCGCCTTCCATTGCATGGGGAACGGCAAGTATCCGGGACGATGGGTATTTTAAGGAAACAGTGGGAAAGATCATTAATACAAGGGAACGGGTAAAAAAAGAACTGGCGGGCCTTGGCTTTACCTTCCCGGACTCCATGAGCAATTTTATTTTTGCCTCCCATGAAACCATTCCGGCAGCAGAGCTTTTTCAGGCGTTAAAACAGGAAGGAATCTATGTCCGCTATTTCAACAAGCCGCGGATTGATAATTACCTGCGTATCACCGTGGGAACGGATGAGGAGATGGACAGGCTTCTGACCTTTTTAAAACAGATAATACATTAACAAATAAGCAGTCAACGAACGGAGGATAATTTATAGTATGGATTCAATAGCATTGTGGTTTGCCTCAACTCTGGGACAGTATGTGTCCAAGGAAGTGGTTATTTTCATCATTTCCATGATTCCCATTCTGGAGCTGAGAGGAGGCCTTCTTGTGGCCTGGTCTCTCGGGGTGCCGATCCTGAAAGCGATTCCCATCTGCATTATTGGAAATATCATCCCGATCCCTTTCATTTTGCTGTTCATCAGGAAGATTTTCCAGTGGATGAAAAAACTGCCCTTTTTTGCAAAGCTGATCGGTAAGCTTGAGGACAGGGCGATGAAGAAGAGCGACAGCATCAAGAAATATGAATTCTGGGGCCTTGTGCTCTTCGTAGGGATTCCGCTTCCCGGCACAGGCGCCTGGACAGGCTCCCTGATTGCCGCACTGCTGGAAATAGATTTCAAAAAAGCCGTCCTGGCCGAGCTGCTGGGCATTATTATTGCAACTGTCATCGTATCCCTGGTAAGCTATGGCCTGCTGGGAAGTATTGTGGGCTAAGCCAGTTTGAAATTTGCTATGGGAATTTATGACGTGCCGCAGCCGGGCGTGTCAGAGTGCTGGGACAGGAGGATACGGTAAGTGGAGGCTTATTCGGATTTCGCTTATGTATATGATATTTTCATGGATAATACGCCCTACGAAAAGTGGGGCGGATTTGTGCTGGACAGATTAAGACGGGCCGGGATTGAGGACGGCATCCTGCTGGATTTGGGATGCGGCACCGGAAATATGACGGAGCTTCTGGCGGATGCAGGCTATGATATGATTGGCGTGGATTTGTCGGAGGAAATGCTGAATGTGGCCATGGAAAAAAGGGCGTGCTCCGGCCATGAAATCCTTTATCTTGCACAGGATATGAGGGAGTTTGAGCTTTATGGAACGGTGCGCGCCGTTGTCTGTTTCTGTGACAGCCTCAATTATCTTCTGGAGGAAGAGGAGCTGGCGCAATGTTTCCAGCTGGTGAATAATTATCTTGATCCGGGCGGGCTCTTTATCTTTGATTTTAATACGGTTTATAAATATGAAACGGTGATAGGCGATGCCACGATTGCTGAAAACCGGGATAACTGCAGCTTTATCTGGGAAAACTTCTATGACAGTGAGGATCAGATCAATGAATATGATCTGACTGTTTTTGTGGAGGAGGATCAAAAAGAGGGTCTTTACCGCAGATTTACGGAAACCCATTACCAGCGGGGATATAGGCTGGATCAGATAAGGCGTCTGCTGGAGGAAAGCGGGCTTGCGTTTGTGGAAGCCCTGGATGCGGACACGATGCAGGAGGTGACGGAGAAGAGCGAAAGAATCTTCTGCATCGCCTCGGAACATGGAAAATGTGGGACAGGAGAAGCAAAATGAAGGATTATCTGGTAAGAGCAACGGCTGCGGATGCCCAGGTGAGGGCATTTGCGGCGACAACAAGGCAGACGGTGGAAACAGCCCGGCAGAACCATAATACCAGCCCGGTGGTAACGGCGGCTCTGGGGAGACTGCTTACGGCAGGCGCCATGATGGGCAGCATGCTGAAGGGAAAAGAGGATCTTCTGACACTCCAGGTAACCGGCGACGGCCCTATGGGCGGCATGACGGTTACTGCGGACAGCATGGGCGGCGTCAAGGGCTATGCCAATGAACCGCAGGTGATACTTCCTGCCAACAGCCAGGGAAAGCTGGATGTGGGAGGCGCTGTAGGAAGCGGGATCCTGCGTGTCATCCGGGATATGGGGCTGAAGGATCCGTATGTGGGCCAGACCGCTCTGCAGACCGGTGAGATCGCGGAGGATCTTACCTATTATTTTGCCACCTCTGAACAGGTTCCTTCCTCCGTGGGGCTAGGCGTGCTGATGGAAAAGGACAATACCGTGAAGCAGGCGGGCGGCTTTATTGTGCAGCTTATGCCGTTTGCAGAGGAGGAGACAATACAGAAGCTGGAAAGCAACCTGTCAAAAATCCGTTCGGTAACCTCCCTTCTGGATGAAGGCGTTACACCGGAGGGGCTTTTGGAGCTTGTCCTGAAGGGCATGGATTTTCAGTTCCTGGAAACCAGGGATGTTAAGTTTGCCTGCAACTGCAGCAAAGAACGGGTGGAAAAGGCGCTGATCAGCATCGGACGCGAAGAAATCGGAAACATGATTGCGGATGGGGAAACCATTGAAGTAAAATGCCATTTCTGTAATAAGGGCTATCATTTTTCCATACCGGAGCTGAAGGGGTTACTTGAGAAATGCGGGAATAAATAGCTGTGTCCGCCGTCTTTGGCGGCAGGCCGGACGGGCTGGGAGAAAGGCGCTTTCTGCCGGCCTGATTTGTATCATATTTTAGCCGAATGTACGCATTGGCGTGCAGAATAGGAGTGAAAATTGAAACATGGTTATGTAAAGGCCGCAGCCCTGACTCCCGGAATCAGGGTTGCGGATACGGTTTATAATACGGAGCAGATAAAGAAAGGGCTGGACGAGGCTTTTGCCGAAGCAGCGAAAATTATCGTTTTTCCTGAGCTTTGTATCACCGGCTATACCTGCCAGGATCTTGTTTTCCAGGAAACGCTGCTTAAGGGGGCGACGGAAGGCTTAAAGGAAATCAGGGAATATACCAGAGGGCGGGACGCGCTTGTTTTCGTAGGGCTTCCTTTGGAAAAAAGCGGGAAGCTGTTCAATGTGGCGGCGGTTCTCCAGAACGGGAAAATCCTGGCATTTATCCCGAAGGAAACCATACCCAATTATGGTGAATTTTATGAGGCGCGGTATTTTGTGGCAGGAAATGCGGAAGCGGAAAACTTTATGTTTGACGGAGAGAAAATCCCGTTTGGCACGCATATCCTTTTCTGTGTGGATGCAGTGGACGGGCTGCAGGTTGCCTGTGAAATCTGCGAGGATGTGTGGGCGGCGGAAACACCTTCCACCTCCCATGCGATGGCCGGAGCGACCGTAATCGTGAATCTGTCCGCTTCCAACGAAACGGTAGGAAAGGATGCCTACCGGGAGGATTTGATAAAGAGCACCAGCGCCCGCCTGATTTCCGGTTATGTGTATTCCAGTGCGGGTGAGGGGGAATCCACGCAGGATCTTGTTTTCAACGGTCATAACATAATTGCGGAAAATGGCACGATTCTGTCCCGGGCCAGACGCTTTGAGAATGAATCCATATATGGGGAAATCGATGTTCAGAGGCTGCGTCATGAACGCAGGCGCATGAACACCTTCCTGAGGAATAAGGAAGGCTATCTGTATCTTCCGGTGCATATGGAAAAAACGGATACCGTCCTGACACGCAGGTATGACAGCATGCCCTTTGTGCCCTCGGATGAGGCGAAAAGAAACCACCGCTGCGATGAGATCCTTTCCATCCAGTCCTTCGGCCTGAAAAAGAGATATCAGCATATCGGCTGCAAAACGGCGGTCGTGGGTATTTCCGGCGGACTGGATTCCACACTGGCGCTTCTCGTTACAGTACGCACCTTTGATATGCTGGGGCTTCCCAGGGAAAATATCCATTCCGTTACCATGCCCTGCTTCGGAACGACGGACAGGACCTATGATAATGCCTGCAGGCTGGCCAGTACGCTGGGCACCACTCTGTCCGAGGTGAATATCAAAGAGGCGGTCAGTCTGCATTTCCGTGATATCGGACAGGACAGCGATGTACATGATGTAACCTTTGAAAACAGCCAGGCAAGAGAGCGCACCCAGGTGCTGATGGATATCGCCAACAGAGCAGGCGGGCTGGTGATCGGAACAGGCGACATGTCCGAGCTGGCATTGGGCTGGGCAACCTATAACGGGGATCACATGTCCATGTACGGTGTGAATGCGGGTGTGCCGAAGACGCTGGTGCGTCATCTTGTAAAATATTATGCGGATACCTGCGGGCAGGAGGAACTGAGGGAGATTCTTCTGGATGTGCTTGACACTCCTGTCAGCCCGGAGCTTCTTCCCCCGGTGGACGGCAAAATCAGCCAGAAGACGGAGGATTTGGTAGGGCCTTACGAGCTGCATGATTTTTTCCTGTATTATATGCTGCGCTGCGGCTTTGAACCCTCCAAGGTGTACCGGATTGCCAGGATGTCCTTTGCGGGAAAATATGATAATGCAACTATTTTGAAATGGCTGAAGAATTTTTACCGCCGTTTTTTCCAGCAGCAGTTCAAGCGTTCCTGTCTGCCGGACGGACCGAAGGTGGGAAGTGTGGCGGTATCTCCCAGAGGGGATCTGCGCATGCCCTCGGATGCCTGCGCGACGCTGTGGCTGAAGGAAATTGAAGGGCTGCAGGCGGAGTAAGATGGCCTTTGGAATGAAAAAGAATAAGAAAAACAGCGGTGGCTATTCAGCCGCCGCTGCCGTTTCCGCCGGAGTATCCGCTGAGGTCTCCGGCGTATTTTCTGCCGTATTTTCCGCTGCGTTCTCCTGATTGCTTTCCGGCGTCGTTTCTGCCGTGTTTTCAGCGGAGGGCGTGCTTTCTGCGGGAGCGGCGGGAGTTGTTTCCTCTATGGGTTCCAGAGAGGTTTTGGATTTTGTACTTTTTTCTTTCGTGCTGCCCGGGTTCTTTTCCGCTTTTGAAAGAGCATTGGTGATGGCATCGAGCAGTACCTGAGAGGTATACTTATTGTCATCGGAATAAGTAATATCGTCCAGAGACTGCTTTTCGCAGATCTGGGCAGCCAGATCATTCAGAGCCGGCTCCATCAGCGGGTACATGGTCGTTACCGCTTCATCCAGGTTCACAAGCCGTATGGAGTTGATATTGTTATCGTCCACAACGACCTCCACATCTACTGCGGAATTTCCCAGAATCAGGGAAGTTGTGTATTTCCCAGGGGTATAGCGGCCTTCATCGGCGCCGGTTGCTTCCGGCGTTGTCTTTTTCCCGGGCAGGAACATGATAATGAGAAGAAGCAGGAAAAGTATTCCCAGCACCACAAAGATGCCGGTATATATCAATTCTTTTAAGTGCAGTACGACTATTTTGGTCTTGGAACTCATATCAATATCCCCGATTCATGTTGTTTATACAGTTTACTCCGCATGGGGGATTTTTATTACTGAAAGTTTTCTTGGGGTGGTGGGGGCCCGGCGGAGGAGAATTGTCCTGGCGGTGGGGGGCGCGGGGAGATTTGCACAGGGGGCGGGGTGTGAGGGGGTTCCCGGATGCTATTCAGTTTTGGGCTGTTTCTAAAAGCCTCCGGCAGTCGCTTTGGCGGCCCTGATACGGCAGGAACTCGTCGCAGGCTCCTCGGACAGCTGCCGTATTGCGGGCAAAGCGTCTGTCGGAGGCTTTAAGAAACAGCTCCAAAACTTCGTAAGCATCCGGGAATCCCCCTCACACCCCGCCCCCTGCGCAAATCTCCCCGCGCCCCCACCGCCAGGACAATTCTCCTCCGCCGGGCGGGTAGGTTGTGAAGGGGAAAAAGGATAGGACAAAAGGACAGGGCAAAAGGACAGGGAAAAAGAACAGGGCAAAAAGGGAAGGGAAAAGGGCAGGGTAAAAAACAGGGCAGGGTAGGAGGAAAAAAAGAACTGGGCGGGGGTGTAGATGGGGGGAATGGATTTCAGATGCATTCCAGGACCATGACGTGTTCGCCGTGGATGTCTTTTTCGCCGTTGAAGCGGAAGCCGTAGTGGGTGTAGAGGGAGGCGGCCGGGGCGTTGCCGGGGTTTCGCAGCTTTGGGCTGAAATGGGAGAAGCTGGGGGCGGCGGCCGGCGGAGTGATATGTCTTGTGGTGCATGCGGTTTTGGGGCTGGCGCCGGAAACGTTTGTTGTGGGGCTGTGTGATTTCATTATTATTTATGGGATGCTGGCGGTCCGGGATTATACAGGGAATGCCTGGGGCTGTGTGCTGATTTATTTTTTCTTCTGGAATGCGTTAGCTTAGCGGTGAAACACGGCTGCGGAGAGTAAAAAAATGTTGACAAATCCGGGGAGCTGCTGTTAGTATATGGAAGTAGGGCAACGGCGTTCTTACCAGTGGGGTAGGAGCGCTTTTTTTCGTTTGATGGGATATATGCAATAGTTCAAATGGCTGAACTGTTACGAAGTGTTATCAATAAGCAAGGGGATTATTTTGCAGGGAAAGGAATGGTAGCTATGCAGTTAGCGGGAAAGAAGTATACGAAAGAAGATATCCTGAGACTGGTGGAGGAGGAAGATGTGGAGTTTATCCGTTTGCAGTTTACGGATATGTTCGGCTGTCTGAAAAATATGGCCATTACCTCCAGCCAGCTGGAAAAGGCGCTGGATAACCGGTGTATGTTTGACGGTTCGGCGATAGATGGTTTTGTGAAAATAGAGGAATCGGATTTATTTCTGCATCCGGATTTGGATACGTTTGAGATTTTTCCGTGGAGACCGCAGCAGGGGAAGGTGGCGCGGCTGATTTGTGATGTGTACCGGCCGGGAGATAAGCCTTTTGAAGGGGATCCCAGATATATTCTGAAGACGGCGCTGAAGGAAGCGGAGGAAATGGGATATACGTTTTATGTGGGGCCGGAGTGTGAATTTTTTCTGTTCCATATGGATGAAAACGCCATGCCTACGACGATTACCCATGAACAGGCGGGGTATTTTGATCTGGGGCCGGTGGATCGGGGGGAAAATGCGAGAAGGGATATGGTGCTGACGCTTGAGGATATGGGGTTTGTTGTGGAAACCTCCCATCATGAGGCGGCCCCGGCACAGCATGAAATTGATTTTGAATATGATGAAGCGCTGGCGACTGCCGATAATATTATGACCTTTAAGCTTACGGTGAAAACCATTGCAAAAAGACATGGGCTGCATGCTACCTTTATGCCGAAGCCGAAAGCGGAGGTGAACGGTTCCGGTATGCATATCAATATGTCTCTGTCCAGGGACGGAAGGAATATTTTTCAGGACGCCGGGGATGAAAACGGGCTGAGCAGGGAAGCCTATTATTTTATCGGAGGAATCCTGAAGCATATCAGGGCAATTACGGCGATTACGAATCCGCTTGTGAATTCTTATAAAAGGCTGGTTCCGGGATTTGAGGCGCCGGTTTACATCGCGTGGAGCACGGCTAACAGAAGCCCTCTGCTACGGATTCCGGCGGCGGGAAGCGAGAAAACCAGGATTGAACTGAGAAGTCCTGATCCGGCGGCCAATCCCTATCTGGCGCTGGCGGTATGTCTGCGGGCCGGATTGGAAGGTATCCGGGAAAAAACGGAGCCGCCAAAGAGCGTGAACTGCAATATTTTTGCCATGACAGAGGATGAGAAAAAACTGATGGGGATAGAGCGTCTTCCGGGTACCTTGATAGAGGCGGTTGAAGAGCTGGAGAAGGACGAATTTATCAGGGAAACATTGGGCGAGCATGTGGCGAACAAATATATTGAGGCCAAAAAGGAAGAGTGGAACAGGTACCGTGCGCAGGTAACGGACTGGGAGATTAATGAGTATTTGAACCGATTCTGAGCGAAGCTGCTTCATGGCCATACGGGCCATGTGTCGTAACGGGCGCTGCTTCATGGCCGTACGGGCCATGTGCTGTAACGGGCGCTGCGATATGGCCATACGGGCCATGTGCCGTATCGGGAGCTGCTTACAGATGGAGGTACTCATGTGACAAATATCATTGTGGTTTTACCGAAAATAGAGGATGCCAAAAGCATAAAGAATGTTCTTGTGCGTAGCGGCTTTTCAGTGATGGCGGCCTGCAGCACCGGCGCCCAGGCGCTGGGGGCTGCGGATGCTTTATCCGGCGGTATTGTTATCTGCAGCTATAAGCTGATAGATATGGCATATTCGGAGCTATATGATTATCTTCTCCCGGGAATGGATATGCTCCTCCTGGCCTCCCCGGGATATTTAAGCGAGGTCAGCGTGAAGGATATTGTGTGTCTTTCCATGCCCTTGAAGGTGCAGGAGCTGGTCAGCACGGTGGATATGATGTGTCAGTCCAGGGAAAGGCAGAGGAGAAGGCAGCGGCTTGCGCCCAGGGAACGGAGCAAGGAGGAGGAGGCGATTATCAAAGAGGCCAAGGCTTTGCTGATGGAGCGGAACCGGATGACGGAAGAGGAAGCGCACAGGTACATACAAAAGTGCAGTATGGACAGCGGCACCAACATGGTGGAGATGGCGAAAATGGTGCTGGTAACAAGGAATTGACATGAGTGGCTGCAAAGGGACAGGGCAGTTATTTTTCAGGAAAGAAGGAAAAGATACATGAAGATAAATTTTACAAAAATGCAGGGCTGCGGAAATGATTATGTGTATATTAATGGTTTTACGGAAAAAATCCCGTTGGAAAAGAAGCCTGATTTTGTCAGACGGATGAGCGACCGGCATTTCGGGATCGGAGGAGATGGCGTGATTTTTGTGAATTCGTCCAGTCTGGCGGATTTTGAAATGGAGATGTACAATGCGGACGGGACGCGGGCGGAGATGTGCGGGAATGGCATCCGGTGCGTGGCGAAGTTTGTGTATGACAAAGGGCTGACGGATAAGACGGAAATTACTGTTGAGAGCTTCGGACAGGTGAAGTATCTGCGGCTTTTTACGGAGAATGGCAGGGTGAAGCAGGTGCGTGTGGATATGGGGGAGCCTGTGCTCAGGGCGGAGGAGATCCCTGTTGTATGTGACGGTGAGCAGGCGGTGGCTGAAGCGATTGAGGTGGAGGGCAGGAGTTATGAAATGACCTGTGTTTCCATGGGAAATCCTCATGCGGTGGTGTACATGGAGGATGTGGCAGGTCTGGAAATTGAAAAGACAGGGCCTTTTTTTGAGAATCATCCCAGGTTCCCCAGAAGGGTGAATACGGAATTCGTGAAGGTTTTGGACAGGAATACGGTGGAAATGCGTGTCTGGGAGCGCGGCTCCGGGGAGACGCTGGCCTGCGGGACGGGCTGTTGCGCTGTGGCTGTGGCCTGTGTGTTAAATGGGCTGACGGAGAGACGGGTGACGGTTAAGGTCCTGGGAGGGGAACTGGAAATCGAGTGGGATGAAAAGAACAACCGGGTTTATATGACAGGGCCTGCGGAGACGGTGTTTGAGGGCTGTGTGGAGGATTGAGAGGAGAAATTTTGATATGTACAGGATAAATGAAAATTATCTGAAGCTTCCGGGAAGTTATCTTTTTTCAACAATTGGGAAAAAGGTGAGTGCGTTTTCTGCGGCAAATCCGGATAAGAGGATCATCCGCTTAGGGATCGGGGATGTGACGCAGCCGCTGCCGGGCGCAGTGGTGGAGGCTTTGCACAGGGCTGTGGATGAGATGGCGGATGCGGATACGTTTCATGGGTATGCCCCGGATTTGGGGTATGAGTTTCTGCGGAAGGCCATTGCGGAAAATGATTTTCAGGCAAGGGGCTGCGCGGTTGAACCGGATGAGATTTTTGTTTCTGACGGGGCGAAGTCGGATTCTGCCAATATTCAGGAAATTTTTGCGGCGGACAGTAAAATTGCGGTGTGTGATCCGGTGTATCCTGTGTATGTGGATTCTAATGTGATGGCGGGCAGGACCGGGAGCTATGATAAGGAGTCGGAGGTCTGGAGCGATGTGATTTATATGCCGTGTACGGCGGAGAACGGGTTTGTCCCTGAGCTGCCGGAAAAGACGCCGGATTTGATTTATTTGTGTTTCCCGAATAATCCTACGGGCTGTACGGTGACGAAGGATCAGCTGCAGGTATGGGTGGATTATGCGAACCGGGTGGGGGCGGTGATTATTTTTGACGCCGCTTATGAGGCGTATATTTCCCAGGAGGATGTGCCTCACAGTATTTATGAGTGTGAGGGGGCGAGGGGCTGTGCCATTGAGCTGCGTTCTTTTTCCAAGAATGCGGGCTTTACCGGCCTGCGCCTGGCTTATACGGTAGTGCCTAAGGATATGGTGTGCGGCGGAGTGTCTTTGCATTCGCTCTGGACCAGGAGGCATGGGACGAAGTACAACGGCGCGCCTTATATCGTGCAGAGGGCCGGGGAGGCTGTTTATTCGGAGGAAGGGAAGGCGCAGATCCGCAGCATGGTGGACAGGTATATGAAAAATGCGCGTTATATTCTGGAGGGGCTTAAGAGCGCCGGGTATGAGGTGTACGGCGGGGTGAATTCTCCTTATGTGTGGATGAAGACGCCGGGGCAGATGGGGAGCTGGGAGTTTTTTGATTATTTGCTGGAACGGGCGAATGTGGTCGGGACGCCGGGAGCGGGGTTCGGGCCGAGCGGGGAAGGGTATTTCAGGCTGACGGCGTTTGGGTCGTATGAGAATACGGTGGAGGCTGTGGAGAGGATTAAAGAGATATAAAGAGGGATTAAGGAAAGTCTTGCTTTTGGGGATGGGTTGTGGTATGATGTGAAACAATTTATAGTAATGGCATTGAACGGGACTCTTGTCAGGGGAAGCGACAGGAATGCGGCGTCACCGACTGAGAGCGCTGCTTGTGTAAGCTGACAAAGGGAACACCCGGGAGCCGGTTATTTGAAATTTCGTGAGAAACGTAGGGTAATCCGTGTAACACGCGTTAAGTGTAAGAGTGGGTAAGGCGGTAAAACACTTTGTTGGAAGTGGCGTCTTATCAATGCGGGTGGTACCGCGGATCCGTTTGGAGTCCGTCCCGGAATGCAGATTGTATGCATTCCGGGATTTTTTTATTTCCGAGGAACGAGCCTGGCAGCCTTGCCTTATATCTGGCGGCTGCCAGGATGGAGTTGAAGGCAGAGAGACTCAGGAAATAAAAGGTTACGGGTTTCTTTAAAATGGTTCCGCCCCGCAGTGGAACTTGCAGACCAGCCACAGAAAAAGGAGACCAAAGTTATGGAATTTTTGACAGGAGTGAAGCAGAAAGAGGTATTGGAAATCGGAGATCTTCTCTTACCGGAGATGGTGGGAAGGGAGGTAAAGGTGAATGGGGCTGTCCATGCCATACGTGATATGGGGACGATAGCCTTTGTCATCCTTCGGAAAAGGGAAGGGCTGGTGCAGTGTGTGTATGAACCGGGTAAGGCGGATTTTTCCTTAAAGGAGCTGAGAGAGGGCGGTGCGGTGGAGGTTTCAGGCTTCCTGGCGGCTTCGGAAAAGGCTCCGGGCGGTGTGGAAATCAGGATGAGGGCGGTGGTTATTCTTTCGGAGCCTGTGCAGGCGATGCCGATTCCCATTTCCAAGTGGAAAATGAATATTTCCCTGGAAACCAGCCTGGATCTGCGTCCTGTCTCTTTGAGGAATATCCGGGAACGGGCGAAATTCCGTATTCAGGATGGGATTGTGAGGGGCTTTCGTGATTTCCTTGTCACACAGGGGTTTACGGAAATCCACACTCCTAAAATCGGAGCCAGGGGCGCTGAGGGCGGAGCAAATATTTTCCGCCTGGATTATTTCCACAGGCCGGCGGTGCTCGCCCAGAGCCCTCAGTTTTATAAACAGATGATGGTGGGCGTATTTGACAGGGTTTTTGAGACCGCTCCGGTGTTCCGGGCAGAGAAGCATAACACAAAGCGTCATTTGAATGAATATACCTCCCTGGATTTTGAAATGGGCTACATTGACGGTTTTGAAGATATTATGGATATGGAAACCGGGGCCCTGCAGAACATTATGGGGCTTTTGAAAAGGGAATACGGCAGGGAGCTGGCCATTTTGGATATCGAACTCCCGGACACTGAGAAAATCCCCTGTGTCCGGTTTGACGAAGCAAAAAGGCTTGCGAGTGAAAAATACGGCAGGCTCATCCGCAACCCGTACGATTTGGAGCCGGAGGAGGAATCGCTTATCGGCAGGTATTTTAAAGAGGAGTATGGAAGCGATTTCGTATTTGTCACCCATTATCCCAGCAAAAAGCGTCCCTTTTACGCGATGGATGATCCCGGGGATCCTGCTTTTACGCTGAGCTTTGACTGCCTGTTTAAGGGTATGGAGATTACCACCGGAGGGCAGCGGATCCATGATTACCATATGCTGCTTGAAAAAATGGCGAAACGGGGCATGACGGAGGAGGGAATGGAGCACTATCTGATGGCCTTCAAATATGGAATGCCGCCCCACGGCGGCCTGGGCATCGGCCTGGAAAGGCTCACCATGAAGCTCGTGGGAGAAGACAACGTCCGCGAAACCACACTGTTTCCCCGTGATTTGAGCCGTTTGGAACCTTAGGGCAGTGAAGAAGTAAAATCAGCTCAAATCACGTGGGATTCTGAGCCGTTTGGAACCTTAGGGCAGTGAAGAAGTAAAATCGGCTCAAATCACGTGGGATTCTGAGCCGCTTGGAACCATAAGAAACTGTCCGGCAGGCCTGCACATTTACTGCGCAGGCCGTACAAAAAAAGGAGGAGAACAACATGGCAAACGTAATAACCGACGCCACCATCGACTACGTAGGCATTCTGGCAAAGCTGGAGCTTACAGGGGAAGAGAAGGAGCAGGCCAAGGCCGACATGGGACGGATGCTGGATTATATAGATAAACTGAATGAAATGGACACGGAAGGCGTGGAGCCCATGAGCCATATATCTGCCGCCGCCAATGTATTCCGGGAGGATGTGGTAACAAACGGCGACGACAGGGAACAGATACTGAAAAATGCGCCGGGATGCAAAGACGGGATGTTTAAGGTCCCCCGTACGGTGGATTAGTTCATAAACGAAACTATGCGTCATGCAGGAAGCCTTGAGTCAGGCGGAAAGAGGTAACAGTTTGGCCGAAGGCTGAACTGTTGCGGAAAGAGAGGCAATTATGAGTCTTATGGAATTTTCGGCCGTACAGCTGGCCGGTAAAATAAAGAAAAAAGAATGTACCTGCCGGGAAGCCGTGAAAGAAGCATTCCGGCAGATAGAGGAAAAGGAGGCAAAGTTTCATTGC
Organism: Eisenbergiella porci; assembly: GCF_009696275.1. Taxonomy (GTDB): domain Bacteria; phylum Bacillota; class Clostridia; order Lachnospirales; family Lachnospiraceae; genus Eisenbergiella; species Eisenbergiella porci. The sequence goes on along the minus strand of NZ_VUMI01000039.1, from coordinate 35,120 downwards.
TATATCAGCCTGGATAAGGAACGTGCCCTGAAGCGGGCGGAACAGGTGCAGGCAGCAATTGATGCCGGGGAGCTGACCGGGCCGCTGGCAGGCGTGCCGATAGCCGTCAAGGATAACATCTGCACAAAGGATGTTAAAACAACCTGTGCATCCCGCATCCTTTCCAATTTTGTCCCGTCCTACAGCGCAGAAGCTGTGGTGAGGCTGGAGCGGGCAGGGGCTATTATCCTGGGAAAAACCAACATGGATGAATTCGCCATGGGGTCCACAACGGAAACCTCCGCCTTCGGAGTGACCGGGAATCCCTGGAACCCGGGGCATGTGCCGGGAGGCTCCTCAGGCGGTTCCGCGGCTGCGGTAGCGGCGGGAGAATGCTTTGCAGCCCTGGGCAGCGACACCGGAGGATCCATCCGCCAGCCGGCCGGGTTCTGCGGCGTGGTGGGAATGAAGCCCACCTACGGAGCTGTTTCCCGTTACGGACTGGTTGCCTATGGCTCTTCGCTTGATCAGATAGGGCCGCTGTGCAGGGATGTGGCGGACTGCGCGGCAATACTGGAGGTGATCGCAGGACATGACAGCAAGGATTCCACCTCCGTGGATTTTGCTGCCGCAGGGGAAAAAACGGATTTTACCTCCGCGCTGAAGGACGACGTGAGTGGGATGCGAATCGGCATTCCCCGGGATTATTTCGGAGAAGGGCTGCATCCGGAGGTACGGAAGGCCGTCCTGGAGGCAGCGGAGCTTTTGAAGGATAAAGGGGCTGAAGTGGAGGAATTTGATCTTCCTTTGGTGGGATACGCAATTCCCGCTTATTATACCATCGCTTCCGCGGAGGCCAGCTCTAACCTGGAACGTTTTGACGGTATTAAATACGGATACCGTACCAGTGAATACGAAGGACTGCATCAGATGTATAAAAGAACCCGCTCCGAAGGCTTCGGCCCGGAGGTGAAGCGCCGTATCATGCTTGGCTCCTTTGTATTAAGCTCCGGCTATTATGATGCTTATTATCTGAAAGCCCTCCGTGTCAAAGCGCTGATAAAAAAAGCCTTTGACGAAGCCTTTGCCCGTTATGACTGTCTGCTGGGGCCGGTGGCTCCCACAACAGCGCCGGGGCTGGGAGAGAGCCTGACGGATCCGATACGGATGTATCTGGGAGATATCTATACGATTTCCGCCAATCTGGCGGGACTTCCCGGAATCTGCCTGCCCTGCGGCCTGGACAGCCGGGGGCTTCCCATCGGCCTGCAGCTGGTTGGTGACTGCTTCCAGGAGAAAAAACTGATTCAGGCGGCCTTTTCCTATGAGCAGGCCAGAGGCCGTTTCCCGGACTGTCCAGGCCGGGCAGAAGAGACGGCAGTACCAGAACCAGCAGCAGCTGGCAGCAAAGCCGGCGGAACGGATTCTGATGAAAGGAGGCGCGGATAAATGGCAAAGCAATACGAAACAGTAATCGGCCTTGAGGTTCATGTAGAGCTGGCAACCCGGACCAAAATCTTCTGCGGCTGCTCCACCGCCTTCGGCGGAGCGCCCAATACCCATACCTGTCCCGTCTGTACCGGAATGCCGGGCTCCCTTCCCGTACTGAATAAGCAGGTGGTGGAATATGCCATGGCTGTGGGCCTTGCCACCGGCTGTTCCATTACCAGGTTCTGCAGATTTGACCGGAAGAACTATTTTTACCCCGACAATCCGCAGAACTATCAGATTTCCCAGCTCTACATCCCCATCTGCCAAAACGGCTGCGTGGAAATCGAGACGCCTGCCGGGAGGAAGAAAATAGGAATTCATGAAATCCACATGGAGGAGGATGCGGGAAAGCTGATACATGATGAATGGGAGGATATTTCCCTGGTGGATTATAACAGATCCGGCGTCCCACTGATTGAAATCGTATCCGAGCCGGATATGCGAAGCGCCGATGAGGTGATTGCTTATCTGGAAAAGCTGAGGCTTATTATTCAGTACCTTGGCGCCTCAGACTGCAAGCTGCAGGAGGGAAGTATGCGCGCCGATGTCAACCTTTCCGTGAGGGAAGCGGGCGTACGGCAGCTGGGGATCCGGACGGAGATGAAGAACCTGAACTCCTTCAAAGCCATTTCCCGCGCAATAGAAGGGGAACGGCAGCGCCAGATCGAACTGCTGGAGGAGGGAAAAAAGGTAATCCAGGAAACAAGACGGTGGGATGACAACAAGGAATCTTCCCATGCCATGCGTTCCAAAGAGGATGCCCGGGATTACCGCTATTTTCCGGATCCGGATCTTACGCCCATATATATCGGGGAGGATTGGCTGGAGGCTGTCCGCCGGAAGCTGCCAGAATTCCGGACGGAAAAAATGACCCGCTACAGGCAGGAATATGAGCTGCCTGATTATGATATCGAAATTATCACAGGATCCAAACCGCTGGCGGATCTTTTCGAAGAAACCACGAAGCTGTGCGGACAGCCCAAAAAGGTGAGCAACTGGATTATGGGGGAAACCCTGCGGCTGCTTAAGGAAAAAGGTGAGGAGCCGGAGGATATCCGTTTTTCCCCGGCTAATCTGGCGAAGCTGATAGAGCTGACGGAAAGGAAGGAAATTAACGGCAGCGTAGCGAAGAAGATTTTTTCCGTGATGTTTGAAGAGAACGTGGAGCCGGAAGCTTATGCCCTGCGTCACGGATTAAAAACGGTGAATGACGAAGGCCTGCTGCGCAGCACAATTGAGGGCATTATTGCAGACAACCCGCAGTCGGCTGCGGACTTCCGAAACGGCAGGGAAAAGGCGGCCGGCTTCCTGGTAGGACAGACGATGAAAGCCATGAAGGGCAAAGCTGACCCGGCTTTGGTAAATGAAATGGTAAGGGAAATTCTGCAGGGTTAAAAACCGTTTTTTCAGAATGAACCAATATTTTATCAGATAAAAATATGACCGGATGGAACCTGAGTTCTATCCGGTCATACAGATCTTCCCTCGTATTTTGCAGGGAAAGCCAGGCGGTCCGGAAGTTTTAAACGTTACAAACAGAGAAAAAATGTTTTAAAAAGCGTGCAAGTGTTATATTGTTTTTGCCATTTAGACACAGAAATTGCCGTTCGCGCACCAAAACTTGATTTATTGCAACTACTGTGATATTTTTAAATTAACCAGTTTTTGATGGCCGGGATATGTCTTTTCGGCATGAAGGAGGAACCTTATGGGTATTGGCCTGATGGAAAAGGAAATACTGGAGCTTCAGGAAGAAAACTCCCGGCTGAAAATGTTGAGTGAGGCCGACGGCCTGACCGGACTGTACAATCGAATAACTGCTGAAAATATCATTATTGAACGGCTGAAAAAAAATGAGGGCGGCAATTTAATGGTGGTGGATGTAGACGGTTTTAAAAGGATCAATGACAGGTACGGTCATCTGTTCGGAGACGAAGTATTGAAGGGCCTGACGGCTTTGATGAAGGAGATATTTCCGCCGGAGAATGTGGTGGGAAGGTTCGGCGGAGACGAGTTCATTATTTTTACGGTAAGGGAATGCACGCTGCAGGAGGCAATGCAAAAGGGCAAAGAATTAATCCGGCGAATGCAGCTGATGGGTGATAAAATGGGAGTGGAGGGGCGGCTTTCCGCCACCATTGGCGTTGTCGGCTGCAGGCAGGAGGATAACTACACCTCTGCTTTTGACCATGCAGATTATGCCTTGTTCCAGGGAAAGAAGAAGGGGAAGGCAGCGGTATGCAGTTATGATGAGGAGCATGGAAAACCGGAAATCATTTCCGCAGCGGTAAAGAACCATACGGAGGATACCGGAATTGATCTTGATATGGAGTTGCTCTGGATGGAACTGAGAGAAAAGACGTCGCCGCAGGGCGCGTATTGCCAGGATTTTGCAACCTTTAAGCAGCTGTACCGTTTTGTAGAAAGAGGTTTGATGCGTCTGCCCATCAGTGCCTATACAGTTCTGCTGACGCTGGTGGATGACAGGAAGCAGTTCGTTACACTGCAGGATCGGGAATACCTGATGGAAAAGCTGGGGGGGGACAATCTGTGCCTCACTGCGCAGCGGAGATGTCTACACCCGGTACAGCAGCTGCCAGTACCTGCTCATGGTAATAGGGGCCAGCCTGGAAAACGCCTGGAAGGTGGTGGAGCGCATCAGGAGTAACTATGACTGCATTACAGAAAAGTATTCCGTGTATATTGGAGCCAATGTCAGGCCCCTGCTGTGTGCGGGCAGAGGAATTACGGAAATGCAGCGGAAAAGAAATGAAAAGCAAACAGGAGAATGAATGGGGTAAAACAGAGAAATGAACAGAAAATCGGTTGATAAGACAATTTTACAGGTAAATATGCTGGGCGGCTTCTCTCTGGTTTACGGGAAAAAGCCGTTGCCTAATAATTATTCCGGAACATCCAAAATGATGCAGCTGTTTCAGATTCTTTTGTATGCTGGCAGAGAAGGAATTCCCCGGGCGGAGCTGATTGAAAGGCTGTATGGCAGGGAGGAGCTGGAGGATGCCGGAGCCACGCTGCGTGTGAATATTTACCGTCTGCGTAAATATATCCAGAAGCTGAACTGCTTTGAGAATACGGATTGTATCTGGTTCCAGGAAGGGTTATACCGCTGGAATTACTGCGCGGTTCCGCTGGAACGGGATACGGACAGGTTTCGCCTTACAGCTGAAGAGGCGCTTCAGGAGACGGATCCTGACAAGAAAGCGGAGCTGCTTAAGGAAGCCTGCAGAATGTACCGGGGGGAATTCCTTCCGGAGCTGGCCGGCGAGGAGTGGGTTGCCATCGAAAGCTGCAAGTACCAGAAGCTGTACGTGGACTGCATCAATGAGGCTTCCGCTCTGCTGCGGGAAAGACAGGAGTACGAAGAACTTCTGGAACTTAGCGCTCAGGCTTGCGGAATTTACTTTTTCGAGGAATATTATCTGATGCAGATAGACTGTCTGATGGCTCTGGGAAGATATAAGGAGGCCATGGAAATCTATGACACGGCGGCGGCCTTCTACTTTGAGGAGCTGGGGCTGGAGCCTTCGGAGGAAATGCTGGAAAGATTCCGGCAGATGCGGGAGAAGATTCATTACAACGCTTCGGTAATTACCGATATCAAGCAGGGACTTCAGGAAAATGAAGAGAAAAACGGCGCTTACTTCTGCAGCTATCCTGGTTTTGTGGACTGCTACCATATTGTCTGCCGTATGGCGGAAAGAAGCGGGCAGCCGGCTTTCCTGATGCTCTGTACCCTGGTGGACGGGGAAGGCATGCCGCTGACGGAGGATGCCAGGCTGGACAGCTATATGGACAAGCTGAAAAGCGCGATCCGCTCTGCACTGCGCAGGGGAGATTCCTTTACCCGCTACGGAAACAACCAGTTTCTCGTTCTTCTTGTGGGAATCAGGCAGGAGAACTGCGAGATTACCCAGAGCCGTGTTTCCAACTGCTTTTTAAGCTATGGGTTCAGAGGAAAAATATCCATCCGCTATGAGGTGTATCCGGCGGCAGAGGAGAATGAAACTAATCCCCTGTTTTGGTGACAGTGAAGGAGAGAAATCCGTCCTTTGCGGCAAGCCCTTCGCTGACGCAGCCGGTTTCATGCATAAGCCTGTAGGAAGAAACCGTGTCTTCTATCGGCAGCATGATATGGGAAGCGGGAAGATCTGTCAGCTCTTTCCCGTCCACGGACAGAACAATACGGAAGGTTTCCTCCGAAGGCCGGAGTAAAGTTACCGAAAACAGGGAATCATCTTCAGGGATTTGTTCTTCCAGCCAGCTGGTAGGGAGCCGCAGAAGTATGCCGTTATGTTCAAAGGGAATGAAGTCGGGATAGGATCCGGACAGGAGTTTCAGCCTGGCTGCGGAGAGGACAGCTGGCCGTCCCTCAGGGCTTTCCGTCTCTTCAGGCAGATCTGTGGCAGGCTCCTGTATATCCTGAGGGGACATGAAGAAAGTCTCTGTCTCAGGAACAGCGGCGGAACCGGAGGCGGTATCCTGAGCGGGCGGAGTGTCCGGTATATCGGGAGCCGGCTGGGTAATAGGCGGCTTTGTCTGCTGTTCGCTGTCTCCGCCATCACGGTTCCCGTCCACATAGGTGACAGTAGGAGCCGGAAACGGACTGCCGGCTTTATTTCCGGCCGTGGGAAAAGGTATATGAAAATGAATGGCTGGAGGAAGGCGGTCCGTCCCTTGCCGCGGTGGTGGTAAACGGCGCTGCCGGAATGAACTGCTGCCATGAAATACGAAAAAGAAGCGGAAGGCTTCCGGTATTATGGGTCAGCGATCAGGAAGGGTTCCTTGCGGAAAGCAGAAGGATCCCCGTGCAGGAATTCTGGACACAGCCGGTTTCCTGCCGTCTGCTGAAACGGATTATACAATGTATGCTTGCGGAATATAGAAAAAGCAGGCCGTCCGGGTGATGATCGGACAGCCTGCCTTTTTTCATTTTATTCCATATCCAGATATTCCAGGAATTTCACCGCATTATCAACATGCTCCGAATTGACAACGATTCCGAACAGCGCGTCATTGGTAACGGCATAAGCCTGTGTCCTGACAACTCCCGGCGCATCGGCAAGCTGGATGCCGATGGGGATTTCCCCCTGCTCATCATCGGGCACATCATAATAGAAGAAACGATCCTGGTATTTATCAACCAGCTCCTTTGGAAGAACCTCATTCAGATTGGAGAAATATCCCGGATCCGCATAATTGGTAAAGGTCTTGGTATCCGCCATAATGACATCAATTTCCTTGGCGGCGACAAGCGCCATAAGCTTCTGTACATTGGCCATGGTATACTGATCCATAGCCTCCTCCTGGATGGTGAAATTCATCTCCAGGGAAGTGGTGTATTCCTTGGTGTCAATTCCCGCATATTCATTAAAGCCATTCATAAAGGCCTCGGTATCCATCTCCGAATATCCGTTGATGAACAGAGCGGATAATACGCTGTCTTTAGCTGTTGCAATGGTGTAAATCAGGTTCCCGGCAAAAGCGATGACAAGTATAATCACCAGTGCGGGTATCCTGTAATATTCCCAGAAATAGAGAAGCTTTTCTTTCGGTGTTTTTCCCGCAAGCTTTTTGCGCTGGGCTTTGATTTCATCTGAAACGGAATTTCCTTCTGCCATAATCATCCTCACTTCCGCTGCCGCGGCAGCTCTTTTGTCGTACAGCTCAGCCAGGCGAACTGTTATAGGCATCCGGCTGTAAAAAATACTGCGTGATGGGCCGGACGCCAGCTGCCACCGCGTATTCGCACAGACAGCGCAGTTAATGCGCAGGCCTGTCGGAACTGTTGCTTTTTGTTTCCTTATATATGATAGTCGGTTGTTCAAATGATGTCAATGAAGCGTTTTGCCTAACCTCTAAAATTTTTCTAAAATCCCTGTGAATTTTTAGCGAAACCAGGCGGAAAAAGGGATTCTTGCTTGCATGTTACAGCATTTTGTAATATCATATTACCTGAAGATAAAAATGCCGGAAGGGCATTGCAGAATAATAAAGGGTGGTATGTGTAATGGAGACTTACGTAGAATGCATGGTGAAGAAAAAGGCGAACGGATTAATGTCGGCATTGAAGGTTCTGCTGATCGGGATCGCCGTAATCACAGGGCTTCTTGGCTTTATGGGACTGATTGTTTTCCTTATTATAGCGGTAGTGGCCGGAGTGGGGGCTTATTTTGTCAGCCTGAATGCGAATCTTGAATATGAGTATCTGTACGTGGACAAGCAGCTCACCGTGGACAAGATCATGGCGAGAACCAGAAGGAAAAAAGTGGAGACCTTTGACCTGGAAAGAATGGAAATTCTGGCGCCCATCAAGTCCTGGCATCTGGATGATTACAAGAACAGGCAGCTGAAGGTCGTGGATTACAGCAGCGGCGTGGAGCAGCAGCCCGACATCCGCTACAGTATGATATATAATGGAGAAAAGAGGGTAATTTTCGAGCCCAACGCCGAAATGGTAGCGGCTATTAAATCAATTGCACCGAGAAAAGTTTTTACCGATTGACAATCGTCCGCAAGTTTGGTACACTTTTCAAAACAAAACTGTCAGTAATTTACTGGCAGTTTTATATTCACAATTTTTAAGGTTTTATCCGTTCCGCAGTTCCCATTGCGCTTCGGGCAAGGCGGTTCTGCGTCCCCTTTTTCAGGCAGCCCCCTGCGGCCAGGCAGTGCTTTCTGTTCGGGGACGCTCCCGCTCGGTTAAAAACGCAGCAGTACTAACGCCGCAAAGAACGCGGCATAAGGACTGGCGTTTTTAAACGCCCCTTACAGAAAGCACTGCATGGCCGCAGGGGTGCTGCCTGAAAAAGGGGACGCAGAACCGCCTTACCCGAAGCGCAATGGGAACCACGGAACGGATAAAACCGTCAAATCCAATTCAAATGAAAAAACAGGAGGAGAAGAAATGGGTCAGATTATAGGTGACGGCATTACCTTTGACGACGTGCTGCTTGTCCCGGCATATTCCCAGGTAATTCCGAATCAGGTTGATTTGACAACCTGGCTGACAAAGAAGATCAAACTGAACATTCCGATGATGAGTGCAGGAATGGATACCGTTACTGAACACAGAATGGCAATTGCCATGGCAAGGCAGGGCGGCATTGGTATTATCCACAAAAACATGTCTATTGAAGCGCAGGCAGAGGAAGTTGATAAAGTAAAACGTTCAGAAAATGGAGTCATCACCGACCCGTTCTCGCTTTCCCCGGAGCATACACTGGAGGATGCGGACAACCTGATGGCAAAATTCCGTATTTCCGGCGTGCCTATCACCGAGGGACGCAGGCTCGTTGGTATCATTACCAACCGTGATCTTAAATTCGAAATCGATTTTTCAAAGAAAATCAAAGAATCCATGACCTCCGAAGGCCTGATTACAGCCAAAGAAGGAATCACCCTGGATGAGGCTAAGAAAATTCTTGCCAAAGCCAGAAAAGAAAAACTCCCTATTGTAGATGACAATTTTAATCTGGTGGGTCTTATTACCATTAAGGATATTGAGAAAACCATCAAGTATCCCCTTTCAGCAAAGGATGCCCAGGGCCGCCTTCTCTGCGGCGCAGGCGTAGGCATTACCGCCAATGTTCTGGACCGTGTGGGCGCTCTTGTGGATGCAAAGGTGGATGTGGTAGTTCTTGATTCCGCCCACGGACATTCCGAAAACGTGCTCAGATGTCTGCGCATGATTAAGGAAAAATATCCGGATCTGCAGGTTATCGCAGGCAACGTGGCAACAGGCGAGGGCACCAGGGATCTGATTGAAGCCGGCGCAGATGCCGTTAAGGTAGGTATCGGGCCCGGTTCTATCTGTACCACACGTGTGGTTGCAGGTATCGGCGTACCTCAGGTAACGGCAATCATGGACTGCTATGCGGTTGCCAAGGAATATGGGATTCCGATTATTGCGGACGGCGGTATCAAGTATTCCGGAGATATGACAAAGGCCATCGCAGCAGGCGGCAATGTCTGCATGATGGGAAGTATCTTCGCAGGCTGCGACGAAAGCCCGGGAACCTTTGAACTGTATCAGGGACGTAAATATAAAGTATACCGCGGCATGGGATCCATCGCCGCCATGGAAAACGGAAGCAAGGACCGTTATTTCCAGAATGATGCCAAGAAGCTCGTACCCGAAGGCGTGGAAGGCCGCGTAGCCTATAAAGGCACTGTGGAAGACACCGTATTCCAGCTGATAGGAGGCCTCCGTTCCGGTATGGGCTACTGCGGAACACAGACTATCGAGGAACTGAAGGAAAACGGCAGATTCATCAAGATTTCCGCCGCATCCCTGAAGGAAAGCCACCCTCACGACATCCATATCACCAAGGAAGCTCCTAACTACAGTGTGGATGAATAAAAAATGTAAAGGAGCTTACTTTGGAGGCTCCTAACTATATGCAGGTGGAAAATTTCTGACCCGCCGAATCAGGGAAAGCTGTCCCGAAAACTGCAGAAATGCGGTACGGGGCAGCTTTTTTATACCGCAGGCAGGCATCCGGCCATTAATAAGCGCTGCGCAATAGGCCGGTACGGTTGCCTGCTTCTGCTGTGTATTCGTATGCTCCGTGCAGTAAATGCGCAGACCTGTCCGAACGGTTACAATTTACAAATATATATGTTGTCAAACCGCCGCGTTCATCGCAATATGATATTACGTAATTATGCTGTCTGAGTTTCGGGAATGAGCCGGCAGAAAGAGAATATGTGGCAGAGCCTGCTATGCTGAAAAAAGCTCCGGAGACTGAAAAGTCCGCTCCGTCCACTGCACATCACCGGACGGCGGTGCAGGAACATATACCCAACCAGCAGGAAAAATAAACAGAAATGGCATAATCGTCTGCCGGATTATGCGGATAAACATAAAAGCTATGAATCAATATAGGAAGCCATGTAATGTTCGGCCCGAATGTGACGTTTGCCACAGCGGGCCACCCGGTGGAGCCTCTCCTGCGTTCCCGCCAATGTTGTGGCTTATGGAAATCCCTGCAAAGTGGTAAGGGAAATCGGGGAAAAAGACAGAAAATATTATTACAGAGACAGGGAAATCGATCTGGACTGAAAAAAACGGCAGCCAGGAAAATCTTTAAAAAGAGGCGGGACTGAAATAATAAAAATTCAGTCCCGCCAAATTTTTTGCGTCTTAAATGCCTCTCGTCCCGCCCATCCGGCCTGCATCAGCCCGTTTTCATTTAAACAGCGCTGCCCTGAATCCGCTTCCTGAGGTTCCAGTCGGTATCCCCTTTGCCCTTTTGCAGGAATATGGTATCATAAAAGCAGATAATATAACATCAGGTATGCACGCTTGCTGCGCATAAACAGCAGCAGATACAGCTTGAAAGGGAGGCGGCGATATGGGAAACGATCACAGAACCAGAGTAACCAAAATACTGATCCGTAAGGCTTTTACGGATTTGCTGAAAAAAAAGCCCATCCAGAGCATCTCCATTAAGGAGCTGTGCGAAGCGGCCCAGATTAACAGAGGAACCTTCTATACCCACTATGCAGACATTTATGATCTGCTGGAAAAAATGGAAGAGGAAATGATGGAGGATTTTCAGAAAGCGCTGGAGCCTCTTTTGTCCATGGAGCCGGAAGGGCTTACGCCTGTAAAAATAACCACCGGGATTTTTCAGTGCCTGAAGGAAAATGCGGATATCTGTACGGTGACTCTGGGGGATTTCGGCGATAAGGAATTTGCGCTGCGCCTCATTAACCTGGGACGGGAAAAATGTGTGGAGACCTATTCCCGTTACTTTGAAACGGCCACGCCGAAGCAGATTGAATTTTTCTACGCCTTTGTCAGCGCTGGCTGTATCGGCCTTCTCCAGAAATGGCTGGCGGAGGGCATGGTAACAAGCGCCGAGGAAATCGCGGAAATGGCTGAAAATATCATGATGTTTGGTATGGGGGCGTTGAAATCCGGGAATATACAAAAAAACTTTAAAGAATTTTAAGAACTCTTTCCGGTGATAAGATAAAAAAATATGCTATACTCGTAACTATCCGGTGTTTTACGGGCGCAGCTTGCCCTGCACCGGGAAATTCCTGCGGATGGTTCCGGAAAGATGAAGGAGTTTTTGTTCATGAAATTTATTAAGAAGCTTATTTTGTCATTATTTTTTCTTCTGCTGTTGGCGGCCTGCGCCGTAGGCGGGCATTTTGTGTGGCAGGGCTACCAGATATACCAGCAGGTAATTCAGGAGACGCCGCTTGCCGATAAGGTGGAGGAAATTCGTTCCAAGCCTCACTACACAACCATTTCCCAACTGCCTGACATCTACAAAAATGCGGTGGTGGCAGTGGAGGACAAACGTTTTTACAGACATGGGGGAATCGATCTCCTCTCTACGGGAAGGGCGGTTGTCACGAATATCAGGGAAAAAAAGCTGGCGGAGGGCGGAAGCTCCATCACCCAGCAGCTTGCCAAGAATCTTTATTTTTCCCAGGAAAAGAAATTCCTGCGGAAGGTGGCGGAGTTGTTCGTTGCCTTCGACCTGGAGAAAAACTACAGTAAGGACGAGATATTGGAGCTGTACCTGAACACTATTTATTTCGGGAGCGGATATTACTGCGTCTACGATGCTGCCGAAGGTTATTTCGGAAAAGAACCGGGACAGATGAATGATTTCGAAAGCACGCTTCTGGCGGGAATTCCCAATGCGCCCTCCGTTTATGCGCTTACCAACAAACCTGAGCTGGCGGCTCAGAGACAGCGCACCGTCCTGGAGTGCATGGTGGACCAGAAATATCTGACAAGTGACGATGCAAAAGAAATCCTCAAATGGGGAGAACAGGCGAAGCAGGCCATGGCCGGTGAGACGGAAATCCAATAAACCGGTACAGGGCTGCCGCAGGGAAAAGCCGGAAAGACAGAAAGTAATAGAGACAGAAAGACAACAGAAAGACAGGTAGATAAAAGCAGGAAAGACAGGGAGAAAATGCATATGACGGAAGAAAAATACAGGGACGGCGCAGAATGGCGGCTTTATATAGGAGCTGTCAGCGCCGCGGCATTTTTAATGGTAACGGCTCTGACAGGGGCCTTTTTTATATACAGCCGTTCTCTGGCAGTATTGTATATGGGCCTGGCGGCAATTTCGATTGCGGTTGGCTGGGGCTGCCTGATTCTCACCGGCCTGCGCAGACACCTGGATCAATTTATGACAGCAACAGGGGAACTGATGGATGCGGTGATGGCATCCGGGAATACTCTGTATGAAGACACAGCCGGCCCTGCATCGCAGCAAATGGGACACCTCCTGCGGAATATTACAGATTTGGAGGAGGACACACTGTTATCCAGGCTTGGGAACAGGATCCTGCGCCTGTATGAAGTGGTGCAGAACAGCCGCAGCCGTGTGGAAGAAGAAAAACAGCGTCTCCAGGAACTGGTTTCCGATATCTCCCACCAGGTAAAAACCCCGGCGGCCAATCTGAAAATGCTGGGGAACACCCTCCTGACCCATACCATGCCGCCCCAAAAGCAAAAAGAATTCCTGGAGGCCATGAACGGCCAGGTGGAGAAGCTGGACTTCCTCATGCAGGCGCTTGTCAGGACCTCCCGGCTGGAATCAGGAATCCTCGCCATACGCAAGCAACAGGAATCCCTCTACGAAACGCTGGCCTCTGCCCTGGGCGGCATCCTGTTTACAGCGGAAGCAAAGGACATCTTGTGGGCGGTCAGATACTGCGGGAAGGAGCCATTGATTCAGCGTATTAAATCAGAGTAGGGGGAAATAATTCCTCCCTCTGTGATACCTGCCCCTGCTGCCACTAAAGCCCGCGCTGCACATCCTTCCGGCCTTCGGCGGCGCCGTGCCTGTTCCGGACGGTCAGCCTGCGAGGTAGTGAGGGACTACGACGCGCAGGACGGAGTAGAGGAGGGCGGCTGCGGTAAAGAAGATGATGCAGGCGGTGAGGATGGCAGGGAGTTTTTCGGCAAGGGTGCGCAGCTTAAGCCTGTCTGCCAGCTCCTGGAGGAGGAAGGCAAGCTTGCGGATGCCCAGGGTTACGAAGAACATGAAGGCGGGAAGCATGGGCATGAGGTATCTTCCCTGGGGCTGGAAATCCCAGGTGTAGGAGTAGTAAATGCAGAGGAATATGGGGATAATGCAGGCGAGGAGCATACAGCCGTTGAAGAACCAGCGGCGTTTCTGTTCCTGCCAGGTAAGGTAAAACGAGTGGCCGATAGGAAGCATACATGAGATCAGGCCCAGGATGAAAATGCGGTAGTAGGTTTCATAAATGTAGTAGTGAGTAGGCAGGTTCATGGGACCGAACATGGCCACAAAGCTTCTGACCAACAGGGTAAAATAGTCGGTTCCGAATATCATGGTGAAGACGCCGATGCCCTGATTTTGGTAAGTCTGGCGCAGCGCCGGGTGGAATTCGGGAGTGCAGGTGGCCGCCACGCAGAGATTTCTGGCCTCCATGCCGAGAAAATCGCCATGATAGAGAATTGCATTGCGGATAAACCACCAGCCGGCTCCCACGAGGAAAATAGCGGTGATAAACAGGCCCGCCTGCAGCAAAGGCCTCCATTCCAGGTGGTAGCTGTCTACGGGAGAGGCGGTTCCGTCGGAGGTGATGGTCCGGGCGGATACCTTGCTGATAAAGCAGCTGATAAATAAAACCACGGTAACAAGAACGGCGCCGTAGGCGTTGTAGTAGGAAAGCGCGCACAGTATGACTCCTACGGCAGTCTGGATGCAGGTGGAACGTGTAAAGCCGTTTTTCATTCCCTCCAGCACAGCGGCGAACATAAGGATAACGGAGAACAGGGCGCAGGAATCCGTGTTGATATAGGTATGCAGAAAAATGCTCTGGGGGAGAAAAACCACCAGGCAGGAAAACAGCCACTGCGTCATTTTTTCAGGAAAGAGCAGCCTGGACAGGCGGCGGGTGAAAAAGGCCGCGGCCATGCCGAAAGCTACGTTTATCAAACGGGCTGTAACAAGCAGCACGTCAAAGCGTTCCGTAAATACACGGACAGCGCGCAGCAGGTATCCATCCAATATGTAGGTAAGCATTGGCTGAAAGGCATATGAACCGCCGTAGCCCGGAATGAGCACCGCCGGATTATCGCCTTTGGGTAGCCTGCCGTTCTCATAGATGAAACGGACAACCCGGAAACGGTTGATTTCATCCGGCCCTTCCCCGAAGGGCTGGATAAAGGCAAAGATCAGCATACAGATCAGCGCAAGTGAAAAAAAGAGAAATTCATGAAAAAGTTCATTAGTATAGAAACGGCGCATTTTTGTCATAGAGTGCTCCTGTAATCTTCTTATAATCGATGTATGGTTATTGCCGGAACTGTCCGGTTAAAATCATTATAATCGAAATCAGCCTTAATTTCCACAAAAATACTTGTCACGGGAAAAAGGATAGGATATACTGTCGATATAGGGCGTTATCGCCCGATTAAATTTAAGGTAGTACGTACGACTGGCGGATTGGTGGAGCACCACAGGGAGTATGTATGAAGAAAGCCGGCCGCCTGGGTACCCTTATAGGAGTAACCAGGCGGTTTTTTATTTCCGCGTGAGGCTATGGAAATAAAAGCCGTCCGACAGGCCTGGGCCGGCGGAAAGAATTCTGTAAAAAGCAGCCGTAAAGCGGCGGAATGGAGGAAGCGATGAATTTATTGTCTCTGGTAGAAGAACTGAGGAGCAACGCCTATCCCGGAAGAGGTATTGTTCTGGGAAGGACACCTGACGGCAGAAAAGCGGTAGCGGCTTATTTTATTATGGGCAGAAGCTCCAACAGCAGAAACCGTATTTTTGCAGAGGACGGAGAGGGGATACGTACCCAGGCATTTGACCCTTCCAAGCTGGAGGATCCCAGCCTGATCATTTATGCGCCTGTCCGCGTGCTGGGGAATAAGACGATTGTGACCAACGGGGATCAGACAGATACGATTTATGAAGGCATGGATAAGCAGATGACCTTTGAGCAGTCCTTAAGAAGCAGGGAATTCGAACCGGACGGCCCCAATTATACCCCCCGTATTTCAGGCATTATGCATATCGGAGAAGGCAATTATAATTTTGCCATGTCCATTTTAAAGAGTGATGACGGATGTGCTGACAGCTGCAACCGTTTCACCTATGCTTACGAGAATCCTGCGCCGGGGAAGGGACGTTTCATCCATACCTATATGCATGACGGCAATCCGCTTCCCAGCTTCGAAGGCGAGCCTAAGCTTGTGGAAATCAAAGGGGATATCGATGAATTTACGGATATGCTCTGGAACAGCCTGAATGAAGAAAACAAGGTTTCCCTTTTTGTCCGCTATATTGATATCGAAAACGGAAGCCATGAAACAAGAATCGTGAATAAGAATAAATAACAGGAGAATGATGGGATGAATGAAATTCAGTTAAAATATGGCTGCAACCCGAACCAGAAGCCTTCCCGCATTTATATGGAGGATGGAAGCGAGCTTCCGGTCACTGTCCTTAATGGAAAACCCGGTTATATTAATTTCCTGGATGCCCTGAACGGCTGGCAGCTGGTAAAGGAATTAAAGGAGGCCACCGGGCTTCCCGCTGCAACATCTTTCAAGCATGTGTCTCCGGCAGGCGCGGCAGTAGGCCTTCCTCTTTCCGAAACTCTGGCCAGGATTTACTGGGTTGATGATCTGGGTGAGCTTTCTCCGCTGGCCTGTGCTTATGCCAGGGCAAGAGGAGCGGACAGGATGTCTTCCTTCGGTGATTTTATTTCCCTTTCCGATGTATGTGATGCGGATACGGCGAAGCTTATCAAAAGAGAGGTTTCCGACGGCGTTATCGCTCCCGGTTATACGGATGAGGCGCTTGAAATCCTGAAGCAGAAGAAAAAAGGAAATTATAATGTGATTTCGATCGATCCTTCCTACCAGCCGGCTGCATTGGAAAGAAAGCAGGTATATGGGATTACCTTTGAACAGGGAAGAAACGAACTGAATATCAATGAGGAGCTGCTTTCCCATATTGTGACGGAAAACAAAGAAATTCCTGCGGAAGCGCTGATCGATATGAAGATTGCGCTCATTACTCTGAAATATACCCAGTCCAATTCCGTATGCTACGTAAAAGACGGACAGGCTATCGGCATCGGCGCAGGCCAGCAGTCCAGAATCCACTGCACCCGCCTGGCAGGGAACAAGGCTGATAACTGGTTCCTCCGTCAGTCTCCCCAGGTGCTTTCCCTGCAGTTTGCAGACGGCCTGGGACGCGCGGACAGGGATAATGCCATTGACGTTTATATGAGCGATGATTATATGGATGTACTGGCAGACGGCATCTGGGAAAAGACCTTTAAGGTAAAGCCTCCCGTATTTACCAGGGAAGAAAGAAAGGAATGGCTGGAGAAGCTGGAAAATGTAACACTGGGCTCCGATGCCTTCTTCCCCTTCTTTGATAACATCGACCGCGCGCGTAGAAGCGGCGTAAAATATATCGTTCAGCCCGGCGGTTCCGTTCGTGACGATGCGGTTATCGATGCCTGCAACAGATATGGCATGGCTATGGTATTTACAGGAATCAGGCTGTTCCATCATTAATAAAATAAAGCCGTACAGGAGGCTGTGCGGTTGTATGGCTGTGCGGCTATAGTTAGAGGTAATAGTTGGTTACTGAACTGTTATGGTAAAAGAGGTGTTCTCCCGGCGGGCAGCCGGAAGAACACCTCTTTTTGCCATTTTTTACAGCAGGAATTATGCGTCCAGAATTCTGCGCACCTGTTCAGGAGAGATGTCGCAGAGTTCGGAAATTTCCGATTCGCTGCGGCCCTCCGCGGAAAGCTTCAGGACTTTTTTTGTAAGCTGAATTCCTTTTTCAAGGCCTTCCTCCAGGCCCTTAGAACGTCCTTCCTCCAGTACCTGCAATTTTTCTTCCCATGCCTGCATATACTTCACTCCCATCTCTTCGCTGGATTTGAGCATGCGGATGTGTTCATGAATTCTGAGGATTTTCTCATTGTTCGAATTCAGAGCGGAAATGTCGTCCGTTTTCTCCGCATATTCCAGGAACTGTGCCAGCTCCTCGCCGGCTTCCTCCCTGTTAGTTCCTTTGGTGTTAAGGAAAATCCGCGTTGCGCCGTCAGGAAGAATACAGGAAGTATTCTCGTCGCATCTGGCGCGGAAGGTATAGCGGTATTTTCCCAGTCCGAAAACATCGTAGGGCGTTATGATGATAATGAAGGAATCATTCAGCAAATTGAAATGTACGGAACCGGGTTCCAGCAGCGAGGAATCCAGCAGACCCTGGTAGTAACGGCTTCTTTTGGGCAAGTCAGGCCTGGGCTGCTTCTGAGCTTCCGTATTGTAGATGAATCCTTCTTCGTCCATGGAAAAGACATCCATGCGGATGGAACGCAGAAGCGGGCTTGTACGCAGTTCCTTTTCCGTTTCGGCCCTGGTCAGGAGGGCGATATCCTTTCCTAATATAATTTCAAGAATGAGCTGGTGTATCTGTTCATTTTCCATAACTTCATCGAAAAGAAACCGATCCAGCAGCGTCAGTTCGCTGAGCGGAACCATTTTGCTTTTTTTGTCTGTCATTTGTTATCTCCTTTATTTTATCACAGGTATGGGAAACATAGCAATATATAAACGAAAATCAGATAAATCAGTACAAAGGCATCCCTCCCTTTCCAATAAAATAAATGAGTGAGAACTGTCGGCAGAACTGCCGGAATAAAAATAGAATTATAGATGAAAAAATAATAACACAGGCAGCGTAAAAAAACAAGAGACAGTAAAGTAAAAATTTCATAAATAAAGTTAGATAAAAAAGGCCTTCGGAACACAGCAGTTCAGTTTATCTGAACTGGCGGTTTCCGGGGCCTTTATATTGGTTGCTTTTAATTTTATTTCGTTTTAGTTACTAAGGGAGGTTCCTCCTGACGGATGAGTTCAGCGGGAATATAGGAAATAGCCAGCTGTTCCTCCTCAGACAGGTTGTAGTTGTTATCCAGCCATTTGAGGGTGTCCGGTGACAGCTCCTCCTCGCTGAAATATTGTCCCTGATATTCTGTCCATCCCGGCGTCAGGAAAAGAATGTAGATTCCATCGATTTCCACAGCCATTGCATGTTCGGCTGCGGAAACGTAGTCCGCACCGACGCTGCCGAAATTGGCCTGTCCGTTTTCGGAGAGCTCCTGGTTTGGCGCTGTGACGGAAGTGATATTGCCGTCTGCAGTACCGCAGGTTAATATGGCTTTTCTGCCGGTGGAGACAAAAAGCTTATCCCGGGCATACAGCATGTTGGGCAGCGGCTGCTCTGTTTCGGATTCCACAGGGCTTTCCCAAGAGAAGGAGGCCTCCGTTGATTCGGCAGCAGAAACGGCAGGCTCCTTCTGTTCTAAAGGCCTTCCGGAACAGGCGGCAAAAAGCATACCAATGCACAGGGCGATCATTGCGTGATATAATTTATGTTTCAAACTTGCCTCCTTTCAGTAAAAAGCAGTGAATTGTGGATTATTTAAGTAATCCGGAACTGGATTGTGGAAAAAAACTAATAAAGAAAAGGAATCCCCATGACGGCGGATTCCTTTTAAGTAGCTGTTTATCAGACAGGCTGATTTGTATCAGTACCGGCTTCCGCATTATAATCCTGCGGAGTACTGTTTTGCTGGTAATTAGGATCAAAACCCTGCGGGTTACCATTCTGCTGGTAATTGGGGTCAAAGCCCTGCGGATTGGCATTCTGCTGATAGTTAGGATTAAAACCCTGCGGGTTGGCATTCTGCTGGTAATTAGGATCATAGCCCTGCTGATAAGGATTACCGAAGCCCTGCTGGCCATATCCCTGCTGGTAGCCGCCCTGACCCTGCTGATAACCGTTTTGCTGGAATCCGCCCTGCTGGTAAGCTCCATAATTGGGGCCATAGCCGTTTTGCTGATAGCTTCCGCCGTATTTCAGGCTGTTGTAGAAGCCTGCATTGGTAATTCCGACATAAGGAGTGACGTAGATTCCGGCGATTCCACAGGTAACGCCTGCCAGAAGATACCAGAGGATAAAGGACAAATCCAATACGAATTTATCCATTTTATGTCCGTACATCATGGCCTTGCTTTCGTTGATGCAGTCCATGATTCCCTTTTCCGGATTTTCAGCAAGTATGTAAAAGGCCTGGGAATAGCGGTAATAGGCAATGATGCCGGGGAACCAGAAGAGCAGGGACCAGAGCATTACAAAAATGCCCATTACGATGGTCAGTCCCCAGATTTTCAGGCAGTAGCGGGCATAGGCAAATAAATCATTAATGCCTGCGGGCTGCCGGTTCACCACGCGAAGCGTATAGGCGGTGTAGCCCATCTGTATAAAGCCGATAACCAGGGTCGCGGCCAGAGACAGCAGCAGGGAAGGAACGAGCATTCCCAGGGAAATAGCGGCTGCGGCATCCGGGTCCGTTACCAGGACCGTAAACAGCGAGGAAAAGCCGGACATCATGGAAACCACAAAGTTGACTGCTGTAAGGATTACCAGATATACCAGAGTTACAAGGACAGGATGAGGATTGGCCTGCTGCATGGCAGCTTTGGCATCCATTTTGAGTTGTACACGATCCATTTTTAGTTCCTCCTCAAAAGATATGTATTTTGATTTTCAAAATATGAAATCATTATAGCACTGTGCCGGAGGATGCGCTACAAAGGATATGAAAATTTTACAATAATTAAGTTATTAACTGCGAAACGGAAAAGAAAATACGTTGAACAATACTATGGTAATATTTCCGGAAACCCGCTCTCTGGCCCGGACGCTGAAGTGTTACTGGAAACCTGATAAAAACGGGGCTTTCCCGTATTTTTTCTTTGCGTATTCCGAATACTTGTGATAAGATAATTTTTAACAGCTATTCACCAGGTCTGCGCATCGGCTGCGCAGATCATGAAAAAGTGCAGCGCCGGAAGGTAAAAATCCGCCGTTGAAGGCGATGGGACATGGATTTTTACATTTTTACCCGCCGCTGAGATAATGCAGTTACAGATTATAATAAAGTATGGTTCAAGGAGGGAGTACCCGCCGGAAAGACAGGCAGCGCAGGCTTACAGGAGCTGTGAAGGCCGTATGGGCGGGAAAAAGAGCATGAGCAGTGAGATAAGCAAGAATTTTATTGAGCAGATGATTGACAAGGACCTGGCAGAGGGTGTCTATGATACGGTGCATACCCGTTTCCCGCCGGAGCCCAATGGCTACCTGCATATCGGACATGCCAAGAGCATCCTTTTAAACTCCGGTCTGGCAAAGGAATACGGCGGAAAATTCAATCTCCGTTTTGATGATACGAATCCCACCAAGGAAAAGCAGGAATTCGTGGAATCTATTAAGGAAGATGTGAAGTGGCTGGGCGCAGACTGGGAGGACAGGCTTTTCTTTGCCTCCAATTATTTTGACCAGATGTATGAGGCTGCTGTTAAGCTGATCAAAAAGGGAAAGGCTTATGTATCCGATCTTTCCGCAGAGCAGATCAGGGAGTACAGAGGTACGCTGACAGAACCCGGCAAGGAGGATCCTGCCAGCGCAAGAAGCGTGGAAGAAAATCTTACGCTGTTTGAAGATATGAAAAACGGCAGGTATGCCGACGGGGAAAAGGTGCTGCGCGCCAGAATCGACATGACATCCCCGAATATGAACATGCGTGATCCGGTAATTTACCGTGTGGCGCATATGAACCACCATAATACGGGAGATAAATGGTGCATTTATCCCATGTATGATTTTGCCCATCCCATTGAGGACGCGATTGAAGGGATTACGCATTCCATTTGTACGCTGGAATTTGAGGATCACAGGCCGTTGTATGACTGGGTGGTGAGGGAACTGGAATATCCGCAGCCCCCCAGGCAGATCGAATTTGCAAAAATGTACCTTACCAACGTGGTAACGGGAAAACGTTATATCAAGAGGCTGGTAGAGGAAGGCATTGTGGACGGCTGGGATGATCCAAGGCTTGTTTCCGTGGCTGCCCTGAGAAGAAGAGGCTTCACGCCGGAGTCCATCCAGATGTTTGTGGATCTTTGCGGTGTATCCAAGAGCAACTCCTCCGTGGATTACGCTATGCTGGAGTACTGCATCAGGGAGGATTTGAAGCTGAAGAAGCCCAGAGTCATGGCGGTTCTGGATCCTATTAAGCTGGTGATTGACAATTATCCGGAAGGACAGATTGAGACGCTGGAGGCTCCCAACAACCTGGAAAATGAGGAACTGGGAAGCCGTGAGATTCCTTTCGGGAGAGAGCTGTATATCGAAAGAGACGATTTTATGGAAGAACCGCCAAAGAAGTATTTCCGTCTGTTCCCCGGCAATGAGGTGCGCCTGATGAACGCATATTTTGTGACCTGCACGGGCTTTGAAAAGGACGAAGACGGCAATGTGACGGTGGTGCACTGTACCTACGATCCGGAAACCAAATCCGGCAGCGGCTTCAATGCCCGTAAGGTGAAGGGAACCATACACTGGGTGTGCGCAGATAAGGCCTTCAAGGCTGAGGTGAGGCTGTATGAGAATATCATTGATGAGGAGAAGGGCGTTTATAATGAAGACGGCAGCCTGAATCTGAATCCCAATTCTCTAATCGTTAAGGAATGCTATCTGGAGCCTTCCCTGAAGGAGGCGGCTCCTTATGAGAGCTTTCAGTTTGTAAGGCAGGGCTTTTTCTGTGCGGACTATAAGGATTCCAAACCGGGTGCGCCGGTGTTCAACCGTATCGTATCCCTGAAGAGCTCTTTCAAGCTGCCCAAACAGGGCTAAGCCGGGAAGGCGCTTTCCAATTACTGGGTGATGCAGTATCACAGGAGGACCTGTGATATGCAGCAGGTAAAAATATGAATGATTTGGCAATACAGCTGACGGAGGACGGCAGCAGACATCTGTATGAACAGATTTACGAATACATCAGAGATGAAATTAAGGAGGGGAAGCTTCTTGCAGGAGAGAAGCTTCCCTCCACGCGTTCCCTGGCGGAATATCTGCAGGTGGCGCGCAGCACGGTGGAGCTTGCCTATGGGCAGCTGCTCTCGGAGGGGTATATAGAAGCCTCCGCTTACCGGGGCTATTATGTGTGCCGGGTGGAGGAGCTTTACCAGATGATGTCGGAGCTTTCCCGGGAGAAGGGGGATGGCGCTGACAAACCCGACCTGCAGCAAAAGCAGCAGAAGGCTTTTGATTACGATTTTTCTCCCAACGCCATTGACATGAGCGCCTTTCCCTTCGGAACATGGAGGAAAATAACAAAAGAGATTCTAAGCGGTGACAGGAAGGAACTGTTTGCGCTGGGAGAGCCGAGGGGGGACAAGGATTTCCGCCTGACTATCTGCCGTTATCTTCATTCCTCAAGAGGGGTGAATGCATCCCCGGAGCAGATTATCGTGGGTGCGGGAAACGATTATCTTCTGCTTCTTCTGCAATACATTCTGGGCAGGGATATCTGTGTGGCCTTTGAAAATCCCTCCTACCGGAGAGCCTATCGTATTTTCTCGTCCTTTGCATCCGGAGTGGTGACCGTCCCTGTGGATGAAAACGGGATTTCCGTGAAGCAGCTGGCGCTTTCCGGAGCAAATGTAGCCTACTGTATGCCCTCCCATCAATATCCCACCGGCGTGGTGATGCCTATCGGCAGGCGGATGGAGCTTTTGAAATGGGCTGCGGGGGCGTCGGACAGGTATCTGATTGAGGATGATTACGACAGTGAATTCCGTTACCGGGGCAAGCCGGTGCCGTCCCTGCAGGCGTCGGATACGGCGGGAAAGGTGATTTATATCGGTACATTTTCCAAGTCCATAGCGCCGGCGATCCGCGTAAGCTTTATGGTGCTGCCGCCTGCGCTGCTGAAGCGGTATGAAAGGGAGTGCGGCTTTTTTTCCTCCACGGTGTCCCGGATCGATCAGACCATACTTAACGAATTCATACGAAGCGGCGCGTTCGAACGTCATTTGAACAAAATGCGCAAGCTGTATAAGGAAAAGCATGATATCCTCCTGGAGGAGCTGAAGCCTTTGCTGAAAAAATACCGTCTGTCCGGGGAATATGCGGGCCTGCATGTGCTGCTCACCTCCAGGGAGCATGTGGAGGAGGAAACACTTTTACGGCGGGCGGAGGAGAAAAGAGTCAGGCTGTACGGGCTGCATGAAGCGTCGCTGGGCCCCTCCCTGGAGCAGGAGGCTACGTTATTAATCGGTTATGCCGGATTGGAGAAAGAAGAGATCAGGGAAGGGATTGGCAGGCTTAGGGAAGTGCTGTAGGAACGGGAAACACAGTTGACGGAACTGTTATGGGAGCCGGTCGCAGTTGCTGAAAGGAGCAAGGGTATGGAAATAGAAGAACTGGTGCAAAGACAAAGGGATTTTTTCCGGACAGGGCGTACGAAGGACGTGGCCTTCCGTATAGCGGCCCTGCAGAAGCTGGAGAATTCCATCGTGAAATATGAGAAGGAAATCAATGAGGCGCTGTATGCGGATCTGCACAAATCCGCCTTTGAGGGCTACATGACGGAAGTAGGGTTATCCCTGAGCGAGCTTCGCTTTCTCATAAAGAACACTGCTGCGTGGAGCAAAACCAGACGGGTGCGCACGCCGCTGGCGCAGTTTCATGCCAAAAGCTATGTGGTGCAGGAGCCTTACGGCGCGGCGCTTGTCATGTCTCCCTGGAATTATCCCTTTATGCTGTCCCTGGAGCCTGCGGCGGGAGCCATTGCGGCAGGTAACTGCTGTATTATTAAGCCCTCGGCCTATGCGCCGGCAACCTCTGCCATTCTCAAAAGAATTATCGGCGAGACCTTCCAGGAGGATTATGTGGCGGTGGTGGAGGGCGGCAGGCAGGAAAACGCCCGGCTCCTGGAACAGAAGTTTGACTATATTTTCTTTACCGGAAGCGTGGCGGTGGGACACCTGGTGATGGAAAAGGCCGCAGCCCACCTGACTCCTGTCACGCTGGAGCTGGGAGGAAAAAGCCCCTGTATTGTGGATCGGGATGCAAAGCTTTCCCTGGCGGCAAAACGGATTGTGTTCGGCAAGTTTTTAAACAGCGGACAGACCTGCGTAGCCCCGGATTACTGCTTTGTCCATGAATCGGTGAAGGAGGAGTTCATCGGTTATCTGGTGAAATGGATTGATAAAATGATCGGGAAACAGCCCTTCAGCAACCCTGAATATCCCAAAATGATCAATGAAAAGCATTATGATCGGGTATTGGGGCTTGTGCAGGGCGAGACGATTGTCACCGGCGGCTGCGGGAAACGGGAAACTTTACAGATCGCGCCTACGGTTTTAAAGGATGTAAGCCCGGATGCGCCGGTGATGCAGGAGGAAATTTTCGGGCCTGTGCTGCCGGTAATGACGTTCCGGGATATCAGCGAGGTGGAGCGGTTCGTGACGGACAGGCCCAAACCGCTTGCGCTGTACCTGTTTACAAACAGCAGGGAGACGGCAGATCGGATTACGGGCAGTCTTTCCTTCGGCGGCGGCTGCATCAACGATACCATCATCCATCTTGCCACTTCCCGTATGGGCTTCGGCGGCGTGGGAGCGAGCGGCATGGGCTCCTATCATGGGAAAAAGAGCTTCGAAACCTTCAGCCATGAAAAGTCCGTTGTGAATAAATCCACCTGGATGGATTTGCCTGTTCGCTATATGCCATATACGAAAACGAAGGATAAGCTGATGCGGAAATTTTTAAAATAATCTGACAGGGCGGCAGCTGTGAAGCACAAAACATTACAGTTCCGCCCGCTGCAGTGAAGGAAGCGCGTGCCCGGCACGCAGATGGGAGCGAATATGGAGAAAATGGTTCTGCTGTATCATTTTGAAGGAATCCGGCTGGCACAGGCGCATAAAGCCCTGGAAAAGCTGCCGTTTCGGATTCGTGAAGTAAAAAAGGAAGAATACGGATATCCGTTGGGCTATCTTGCCGGATTACCGGGAATCCTTCCGCTGGGAAAAGTATATGAAGGCCCCCAGCTGGAGCAGGAAATGGTGGTTTTTGCGGGATTCATCGGAGACGATATCGATAAGGCGCTGGACGCCTTCCGTCAGAACGGGCTGGCTGGGGTAGGCCTGAAGGCTGTCCTTACGGAAACCAATCAGGTCTGGAGTTCCCTGCAGCTGTTCGAAGAACTGAAAAAGGAACATGCCCAGATGCATGGGAAGCGCTGAGCATTTGAATGAGATCGGAGTTTCCTCCAATATAAGGAAGCCTTTATATAACAGCAGCCTGCCGGGCTGCTGTTATATTGTGCGCCAATAAAGCAATATGAGCGGCTGGACCTGCAAAAATACAGATAAATTTTATGTAAATAAGGGATGTCAACCGCTTGTTATAAGAACATGCCGGAGAAAAATCGGACAAATTCGGCGCTGATTCCAGAAAGAAACATGACAAAGTGCGGAAAACGGCACAAGTGGTGAAAAAAAGAGGGTTAAAAAATTAACAAAAACTGAATCTGAAAAAGGAAACACTTGTGGAAAACAACGATTCTTATGACAACCGATTGACATAGAAAAAAAACCGTGTTATTATCTAAGCACAGTAAGACATACCCCAATAAAAACACCGCTGTCTCCCCAGAACAGCTCCATAGAACACTTTTTCCCCCTCCCTTTTCTTTGTGTTTGGACAGTTGTTTGACGGCGGTGAACCCCCCCCTTTATAAATAAATTGTCTTGCTGTAAACAGCCCCCTCCCGATATCTTTCAACCCGGAAGATATCGTTACCATAGAAATAAGGGGCGCTCCAAAGGATTCCCCCCGGAGGAACGTCCCTAACCCCCCTTCTTTTTCCTAATCCGGATGGGCCAGCGATGACCCATACGGTTTTTTTGTTATAGAAAACTATGTGAGGAAAAAGTGCGTTTTTTTGGAGATGCAGCCTGGGATTTGCTTTGCGGCAGCCTTTTATGGCAACAGTCTGCATTTGGAACAGAAGATTGCGCCGTTCCTTCATTATGATGTAATAATGCTGTAGACGACATTATAACTGTAAGAAAGTGCTTCAGGAGCGCTGAAATCCATCGCCAAAGGCGATTTAGAATGGATTTTAGCAGTAACTGTGAGGGATACTGAACAATTACGTATAATAAATAAAAATTCAGGTAAAGGATTGAAAAAGCGGCATTTGAAAGCGGCTGACCGGAGGAGAGTATGGCAACACTGAAGGATGTGGCGAAGGAAACCGGGCTGACTGTAAGCACGGTTTCCAGAGTATTGAATAATCGCGGCTATATCAGCGCAGATGCGAGGGAAAGGGTTTATGAAGCGATGAAGAGGCTGAATTATCAGCCCAATGAGCTTGCAAGATCCCTTTCCAAACAGACGACAAATACAATCGGTGTGATTGTGCCTCACATTGATCATCCTTATTTTGCCAGACTTCTGAGCAGTCTGGAAACGGCGGCTTACAAAAGCGGCTATAAGCTTCTTCTTTTTAATTCAGGAGAGAGGGACGAAAAAGAGGACAGATACCTGGAAATGTGTAAGGGCAGCCGTGTGGCAGGAATTATTCTGTGCAGCGGCAGGGTGGAAACGCAGTGTTTTGAAGGACTGGGCGTGCCGCTGGTTACGGTGGAACGGTTTCTTGAGAGCGGGACGGCTGCGGTGGAATGTGATAACCGCCAGGGCGGCCGTCTGGCGGCTAAACACCTTTTGGAGCGCGGCTGCAGGAAAGTGGTATATCTGGGCGGTGAAAATGAGGAAAATATGCCCGCCGATGACAGAGCGCTGGGCTTCATGGAGGTTTGTCTGCGCGAGGGCCTGGAGTTTCTGGATCCGGGACGGGAAAAGGATGCCGGGTTATATGCTTCCCTGGATTATCACAGCTATATAGAAAAGGTACTGGAGGCTCATCCGGAGATTGACGGTATTTTTGCAGGTAGTGACGTTATTGCCGCGCAGGTCATACAGATCTGCGGCAAAAAGGGGATCCGAATTCCGGAGCAGGTGAAGGTGGTGGGCTTTGATGACTGCGGCCTCGCTTCCATGACCACACCGAGCATTACCACGATCCGGCAGCCTGTGGACGAAATGGCACAGCTTGCGGTGGATATGCTTATCCGGGCAAACCGCAATGAACTGGTGCCAAGCCGTACAACCCTTCCGGTTACTCTGATACGCAGGGAGACCACCTGATACATTGCCGGACTGATGTACGGCAAAGACGTATGGCAAAAATTCATGATGTAATCTGTTGCGGACTGTTATATGATAATATGATATAGCCGGTTATACTTTCGTGCCTGTTTTTACAGGAAGCAGTATAAGCCGGCGTATTTTTTATTGGGTAAAAATCTGTCACATCTGTCTCTGTTTCACTTGTATGTAAAGTTCACTTTTTTTCCACAATTGATTTCAAAAGTAAAAAAATTACTGCCGGATACTTATTTTATCTGGCAGATGACGAGCCTAACGAAGAGGGAATGCGACTGCCGGGGAAGGAATAAACGGTGATTTTACAGGCTTAATGCTTCCATTGCAGGCGCGTAAAATATCAACAATAAGTGAATCGATTCACAAAATGGTGCAAAAATGTAAAATAATAATTTATGAATCGTTTTATATTTTCAATATGCACAATTATAGAAGTGCTTTATGAGGATGAATTTATAGAAATATCATTTATATACAAAAAATAAAATAAGTTATTGACAATTATATTGCAGGGTGGTATTGTTAAAGCACGATATGAATCGATTCAAGTTCATACAGACAATTATTACAGAGTAAATGTGACATAATTGTAATCAGTAAGCAGAAGAGATATCTGCTATCCAATTTCAAGGAGGAGTAAGAAGATGAAGAAGAAATTACTCAGTGCAATTCTTTCAGTTGCCATGGTGGCAACAGTGCTTGCAGGATGCGGCGGGAGCAGCTCATCCACAGGTGAGAGCACAACAGCGGGAGACAGTGCAGCAGCTGTGGAGGAAGGAAGCGCGGCAGCTTCCACGAATACATCCACGGACGGTGTGAAGATTACCATTCTGAATACCAAGAGCGAGATTCAGACACAGTGGGAGGAGCTGGCACAGGAATATAAAGAGCTGACAGGCGTGGATGTAGAGGTTTCCGTAACCGTCGGCGATTCACCTTCCCAGGATATTACCAAGAGATATGCTTCCGGCGAAGTACCGACCATCTTCATGGGAGACATTCAGGATATCATTATGCTGGATGAATATGCGCTGGACCTGTCAGGCGAAGACTGGGCCAAGGACGGCGGCTCCGATTACGGATGCAATTACAACGGCAGGCTGATTGGCTTCCCCTTCTGTATTGAAGCCCGCGGCCTTATGTATAACAAGACAGCAATTGAAGCGGCTACGGGAGAGGCCTTTGACCCTACGGCTGTGAAATCCCTGGATGACTTTACCGCACTGCTTGACAAGCTGGTTGCCGGCGGCATGGAAACACCGGTTGCCCTGAATATGGAAGACTGGTCACTGGGCGGACATTATCTGACACAGGTATATGAGGAACAGGACGGCACCCTGGAAGGCGCAACAGCATTCCTTGACGGCCTGAAGGCAGGTACTGAAGATTTGAAGACCAATGCAAGATGGAACTCCCTCATGGATACCTTTGATGTTTTAATGAAATACAATATGAACGGCGCGGATCCTCTGGCAGCTGATTACAACAACAACGCTGTTTCCCTGGCAGAAGGCGACATTGCATTCTGGTTCAACGGAAACTGGGCATGGGCTGAAATGTCAGACTTTGCGGTAGAAGGAAGCGAATACGGAATTATGCCCGTAGCACAGCCTGACAGCTCCAACGGTGCAGTTGACAAGCTGGCCGGCGGCGCAAGCAAGTACTGCATGATTGATACCAAGTACAACAGCGAAGCACAGCAGCAGGCAGCAAAGGATTTCCTGAACTGGCTTGTATATGATGAAAAAGGACAGGATTTCCTTGTAAACCAGTGCAGCCTTGTTCCCGCATTCTCTAATATCACCATGGAAGTAACGAATCCCATGGGATGTTCCGTACAGAGCTATGCAAATGAAGGCAACCTGATTCCCGGATATCCGGAATATCCTGGAGACCACTGGAAAGAAATGGGCGCCGAGATGCAGAAATACCTGGGCGGCCAGGAAAGCAGGGACCAGCTTGCAGACAACATTGCGGCATACTGGAAGGCACAGTAAATAGGTATATTTTTTGAAATATGGCTGAAAACGAAGGGCCGGATCTGAAAGGGTCCGGCCCTTTTTTCCGGGGCGTGTCTGAAAATTATTAACAGCGGATTGTGGGCAGGGCATCACACCGGCTCCTGTAGTTTTCAGACGCGCTCCGGGTTCTCCCATAGAGAAGAGAGGAGCGATTCAATGCAGAATCAGAATAAGTTCCATTACAAAGCGATGATGTTTCTCAGCTTTGCGGGTCCTGCTGTAATATTGTTTTCAGCAGTAGTCATTGTCCCCTTCCTGTTTGGTCTTTATCTGACCTTCACGGGCTGGGACGGTATTTCCAGCAGCATTCCCTTCGTAGGGCTGGAAAATTATGTGGCGCTGTTTCAGGATGGAAGCTTTTGGGTTTCCCTGGGAAGGACCATCCTGTATGCCTTTGTTGCCGTAATCCTCGCCAATGTGGTGGCCTTTGGCCTGGCATATCTGGTGACGAGCAAAATAAAAGGAAGTAATTTCTTCCGGGCGGCATTTTTTACCCCTAACCTGATTGGCGGTATCGTACTTGGTTATATCTGGCAGTTCGTATTCAAGCAGGCGATTCTTGTAATCGGCGATGCCACAGGCTTCAGCCTGTTTTCCACCTCCTGGCTGTCCGACCCGATCAAGGCCTTCTGGGCATTGATTATCGTAACAGTGTGGCAGCTGTCCGGTTATCTGATGCTGATTTATATCGCAGGCCTTATGGGCGTATCCGATGACCTGAAGGAAGCGGCCAAGATCGACGGCTGTGATGAAAAGAAAACCACGCGTTATATCACCCTCCCCATGATGGCAGGAACCTTTACCATCTGTTTCTTCCTTGCAATTACGAGGGCATTTGTAACCTACGATGTGAACATATCCCTGACGGAAGGCGGCCCTTACGGTTCCACAACCCTGGCGGCCATGTACGTTTACAATATGGCGTTCTCATCCAAGAAATACGGCCTTGGCCAGGCGGAAGCCCTAATCCTGTTCCTTGTAATTGCAATTATCGCAGTTACGCAGGCATTCATCGGTAAGAGTAAGGAGGTAGAAGCATAATGGATCTGAATACAAAAGGATTTATTAAGAAAAAAGTCTCTTTGGTATTAAAGATGATCGTATTGCTGGCATGCTTTATCATCTACATGTTCCCTTTTGTTATGGTGGTAATCAACTCCTTTAAGACAAAAAGAGATATTATCAAGGAACCTCTTGCCCTGATTGGAACGAACGGCGCATCCGTTACCAACTATCTGCAGGCCTTTACGAAAATGAATTTCCCCAGGACGTTTATGAACTCCCTGTGCATCACGGGCATCAGCGTTCTTTTGATAATCATTGTTTCTTCCATGTGCGCATACATTTTCGTGCGTACTGATTACAAGCTGAATAAAATTTTCTTTTCCCTGATGATTGCTTCCATGGTAATTCCGTTCCAGGTAATCATGATTCCGCTGGTTTCCATTTACGGCGGACAGCTGCACCTGCTGAACCACAGACTGACGCTGATTCTTATGCATGTGGGATTTTCCACGGCCATGTCTGTATTCATGTACCACGGCTTCATCAAGAGCAGTATCCCTTTGTCGCTGGAGGAAGCGGCGCGGCTTGACGGCTGCTCCAGGCATCAGACCTTTTTCCGGGTAGTACTGCCGCTGCTTAAGCCTACCACGGCGACGCTGGTTATCCTGTATGCCATGGCCCTGTGGAATGACTTCCTTCTTCCTTCCCTGATTTTGACGAAGAAGGAGCTGTATACACTGCCCATCGCAACACAGATGTTCTATGGCACTTATTCTTCAGATTTGGGACTGATTATGGCGTCCCTAATTATGGTTGTCATTCCGGTAATCATCCTTTACCTGTTCCTGCAGAAGTACATTATCGCAGGCGTGGTTGCCGGTGCGGTAAAATCCTGATTTTTTACGGAAAGGGCTTTTTCCCGGTTCTTCACCCGCTGTCCCGGAGGACTGCGGTGTGGGTAAGCCCTTTATGCCGGGGCATACGGCAGTGATCATCCCTAGTTCCTGGAATCCATGGAGGCGGAAAAAAACGAGTATACTGACCAGTATGTGGAGGATCTGGTTTCTGTGGAGGGCGGCTATGAGAGAACCGGGAGCAGAAGCCCGATGCAGTGGGATAAATCCACCAACGCAGGATTTTCCAGCGCGCCTGCTGAGGCTCTTTATATCCCTCTGGATCCGGGAAATGACAGGCCCGATGCGGCTTCCCAGATGGAGAAAACGGGTTCTTTGTACAATACGGTAAAAAAACTGATTTCTGTGCGACAGGCCCACAGCGCCCTGCAGGGGGACGGAAAAATTGAATTTCTGTATGCCGGAGATCATACGTATCCGCTTGTTTTTGAAAGAAGCTCGGCAGAGGAAAAGGTGCTTGTTATCATTAATCCGTCGGGAAAGGAGCAGAAATGCCAGGTTCCCTGCGAGGGCTCCTGGGAGGTTATTTATTCCTGCGGAGGGCTTCCGGTAATGGAAAGCGGGAAAGTGAAGGCGGCTGCCGTCAGCGCCTGCTGGATGAAAAAGATACTGATTTAAGAAAGTTTCTGATTGCCATTACAGTGAGGACAAGGTATCATGATGACAGGAAGAGTGTCGAATTTTGGAGGGAGGTTAATGAATTAACGGTCCCTGAAAAAACGGACGGATATTCACTGGGAGGTAGGTAAGAATGGTAACGATTAAGGATGTAGCGGCGGATGCCGGCGTATCGGTGGGAACAGTATCAAAGGTATTGAATAATATGTATGTCAAGGCTGACAACCGGCGGAGAGTGGAGGAATCCATACACAGGCTGGGCTATCAGGTAAATACCTATGCCAGGGGCCTGAAGGCCCAGCAGACATTTACGGCGGCGATTATTGTTCCGGATTTAATCAACCCATTTTTTGCCCTGCTGGTGAACTATGTGGAGCAGGTGCTGGCGGCGGTCGGCTATAAGCTGCTGGTATGCAATTCCCATTGTAATGAGGACAGGGAGCTTGCCTATATCAATATGGCAAAACAGAACAAGGTAGACGGCCTGATTGCCGTTACCTACAGCAATACGGATGAATATCTGGAGGCGGATATGCCTCTGGTTTCCATAGACAGACATTTCAAGCATCAGATATGCTGTGTGTCCAGCGATAATGAAATGGGCGGCCGCCTGGCTGCTCAGAAGTTTATAGATACAGGCTGCAAAAATGTAATTTACATCAGAAACGGTTCCAATGTGGAGGGGGAAACCCTGAAGAGAGGGAAAGCGTTTGTGGATACCTGTGAGCAGGGAGGCGTGGAGGCTACCCGGATGGATTTCGGGGAGGAAACCACGCTGTCCAAGCAGCAAATGAATAAAATTAACAGCTTCCTGGAGCAGTGCGTAAAGGGCGGAAGCTTCCTGTATGACGGTATTTTTACCAGCTCTGACGTACATGCCATTGTGGTAGAGAAGCAGCTGACTGCGATGGGGATTCGTGTGCCGGAAGACGTACAGATCATAGGCTATGACGGGCTCCGTATCCTGAACGTGGGGGATTACCCGGTGTCCAGCATCGCGCAGCCGGTAAAGGAAATGGCGGTGATCTGTGTGGACACGCTCATCAAGCTGATTGAGAAAAAGCCTGTGGAAAGGCGGATTATTCTGCCCGTTACTTTTGTGGAGGGCGGAACTACAAGATAAAGTTTGAAAGGCGGCAGTAAAATGAAAAAATTAGAAAATAAAGTCATGTTGATAACGTACTCCGATTCCATGGGGCATAATCTGAAGGATCTGGAGAAAATACTTTCCGAATATTTCAGGGATGCAGTGGGCGGCGTCCATATTCTTCCCTTTTTTCCCTCTTCAGGGGACAGGGGCTTTGCGCCCATGGATTATACCAAAGTGGATCCGGCCTTCGGCGGCTGGGAGGATGTGGAACGGCTGGCGGACAAATATTATCTGATGTTTGACTATATGATTAACCATATTTCAGCGCAGAGTGAGTATTATAAGGATTTTATTGCAAAAAAGGAGGAATCGGAATATAAGGATCTGTTCATCCGCTATAAGGATTTCTGGGAAGGCGGCGAGCCCACGCAGGAGCAGGTGGATGTGATTTATAAAAGAAAACCGCGAGCGCCTTATGTGGACGCACATTTTGCGGATGGGACGACGGAAAAGGTTTGGTGTACCTTTGATGAGGAGCAGATCGATATCAACTGCAAGTCGGAAACCTCGAAGAAATTTATCAGGGACAATCTTGTGGGGATGTGCAGGCACGGCGCTGCCATGATCCGCCTGGATGCCTTTGCCTATGCAACCAAGAAGGCGGGAACCAGCTGCTTTTTCATTGAGCCTGAAATCTGGGAGCTGCTGGATGAGTGCACGGAAATCCTGAAGCCTTATCAGGTGGAAATCCTTCCGGAGATCCATGAGCATTACACGATGCAGAAGAAAATAGAGGATAAGGGCTATTATGTGTATGATTTTGCGCTTCCCATGCTGCTTATCAATGCGCTGTACTACGGACAGACAAGGTATCTGAAGCACTGGCTGGAAATCTGCCCCAGAAAGCAGTTCACCACCCTGGATACCCATGACGGAATCGGCGTTGTGGATGTGAAGGATCTGCTTCCGGATGAGGAAATCAACCGGACAAAGGAGGATATTTTCAAATACGGCGCGAATGTGAAGAAAATCTACAATACCGCCGCTTACAATAATCTGGATATTTATCAGGTAAACTGTACCTATTATTCTGCGCTGGGCGATGATGATGACGCATATCTCCTGGCAAGGGCGGTCCAGTTCTTTGCACCCGGCATTCCGCAGGTATATTATGTGGGCCTGATGGCGGGAAAGAACGATCTGCAGCTTCTGGAAGAAACCAAGGTGGGAAGAAATATTAACCGTCATTATTACACGGAAGAGGAAATTGCCGAAGAGGTGAAGCGTCCTGTTGTGGAGAAGCTGATCCGGCTGATGGAATTCAGGAATTCCTTCCCGGCGTTTGACGGAAGCTTTGCCATGAAGGAATGCGAGGACGGAAAACTTATCATTGTGAGAGAAAGCAACGGCTATACGGCGGAGCTGGAGGCGGACTTCGCGGAGAAGAAGTTTACGATATACACCACTCAGCCCGGAGGTGAGAGGCAGGTCCTGGATAAATAAGGCTTTTGCCGGGAGTGACTGGTTGTTATCAGCAATTGTTTATATTGAATGTGTATAAAACAGGAAGCAGCGGTGACTGCAGCCGGAAATTTTGGGCTGTGGCGCTGCTGTTTTTTTGTGGTTTTCATGAGGTTTTCATGGGGGGCATGGGAAGTTCTTCCGGGAACGGTGACCTTTCTGATGTGGGAGTATGACAGGGGAATGGTAAAGGTGGGAAAAACAGGAGCAGCTCTGAAAGGCGAAAATTTCTCGCACAAAAATTACTGATAAGCACTGAAGATTTAGCCGATGCATGATAAAATAAAAAAAAGTTTTTCGCAAAGGAGAAAATTTATCGTGACAAGGGCTGAAC
>NZ_VUMI01000038.1 GCF_009696275.1 Eisenbergiella porci | reverse complement strand
CTAAGTTACGCCGATTCCATCCGAAAACTTCCTCTGCATAACTCCGTTCGACTTGCATGTGTTAGGCACGCCGCCAGCGTTCATCCTGAGCCAGGATCAAACTCTCTTGTTTAAGTGTTTAACCCAGTTAAGATTAACTCTAGCTAATGTTTAACCGTTGCTTGTTTCCAAGCGTTTCTTACTGTTTTTGGGTGTCTTAAAGGTCTTCTTCCGAAGCTTTAAAACTTGTTCTCTGAATTTTCTTTTTTAGAATTTTCAGGGTTGCATTACTGTTTATTTGTCAAGGTTCTGTGTGCTGCTTTCTCAGCCGCAACAGTTGACATCTTATCACATGTCATTTGGACTGTCAAGCACTTTTTTTAACTTTTTTTGTTTCTTTCAAGTTGTTGTTGCAGCGGTTCAACCGGCAACGAAATTGATTCTATCATCCTGATTCGACTTTGTCAACTACAATTTTACATTTTTTTCAAATTCTTTTCAAATTCTTTTTACTTTCCCATGAAACCTGTGATTCTTCCAGTATTCCTGCGGTTTCATTATATATCTCGAACTGCTTCTCCAATTCCTCCAGGAGTCCGGCATATTCGGTAAAAGCCTTGCGGCGTCTCTGTTTTTCCGCTTCCTCCATTTCTTTTTTATAGCAGACACGGTGTTCCATGCTGGCCCACAAATCCATAGCCATGGTTCTCATCTGGATTTCAACAGGAAAATACTCCATGGTATCCCGATAATAAACAGGCACCCCGACTACTAGATGGAAGCTTCTGTAACCGTTTACTTTCGGGCAGCTGATGTAATCCCTTTCTTTTATAATTACAAGGTCCGTCTGGCGTTTCACCGCTTTTGCCAGATTGTAAATATCCTCTACAAAAAAACAGATAATGCGAATGCCTGCCACGTCCTGAAGGTAGTCTCTGGCATTGGCAATACTGGAGGTCAGCTTCAGCCGGAGCAATTTTTCCTCGATGCTCTTTTTTTCCTTCATCCGGTGCTGGATATTATGGATGGGACATACTGTGGTTTTTTCATAAAGAGTATGATTGAGCACCTCCAGCCGGGTCAGCATCATCTGGCATGCATTATGATACGATTCCATCAGCGCATAATATTGTTCATTCGTCATAGTGGCCCCCATCTGCCTGAGCGCAGGCATTTTATAAATTCGTTCTGAAATGAAGCCGAAGCCGCCGCACTATGCAGGACAACCCACCTTCAACAAAAAGGGCCCTGTTTTCCAATCCGAAAAACAAAGCCCCCTCTGCTCTGAATGCTGTTATTTTACAAAAAAAATGTGTGCATTCTGTGTTTCTTCTTTGAGAGTTTTCTTAAATTATTATAAATATCGCAGACTTCACATGAGTGTAATGATCTTTTGGCCGCTGTTAAAAGGGGACCCCGGCAACGGAAAGGATTTTCACCTGTCCGTCACCTTCTCCAGCTCAAACCAGAACTCTACCCCGTTTTCATAGTTGACCACTCCGTACTTCTGATTCATAGATTCCTGGATTGCTTTTACAATAGAAAGGCCCACTCCGCTGCCGCCATATTCTCTTGTCCTGGCTTTATCCACTTTGTAAAATTTTTCCCATAAATGAGGAAGTGAATCCTCCGGGACGGGAATTCCGGTGTTAAATACGGAAACCCTTACCGTTTTGCTTTCCTGGGTCAGTTTGATATCCACGATCCGTTCGCCGTCCAGATGGTTCAGGGCATTGCTGAAATAATTCATAAAGACTTCTTCCGTCTTGAATTCATCTCCCCATACATAAACAGGTGTATCCTGTTCAAAGCGGACAGTGGCATCATTTTGCCTGATGAGGATCTCCGCAGACTGGATGTAATTGTGGATCAGCATCACTATATCAAAGCGTTCCATTGTTATTACTTCATTGCCGAATTCCAGCTGATTCAGCGTGAGAAGCTTTTTCACCATATTATTCATTTTCCCGGATTCATCTATGATAACGTCGCAGTAAAAATTCCTGCTTTCCTCGTCGTCGTCATTTATCCCTTCCTTTAACCCCTCTGCATAGCCCTGAATCAGGGCTATGGGAGTCTTCAGTTCATGAGAGACATTGGAAAGGAATTCCTTACGCATCTCATCAACTTCATTCTTTCTTTCAATATCCTTCTGCAGTTCATTATTGGCCGTCTTCAATTCTGAAATCGTAACTTCCAGAGTATCCGCCATCTGATTAATATGATTTCCCAGAATGGCAATTTCATTAAAACTCCGCCCTTTATATCTGGCATCGAAATCCAGGTGGGTCATCCGTTCTGAAATATGGGCAAGCTCCAGTATGGGATCTGTTATTTTTTTAGAAACGATCCAGATAATAATACCGCTGGCTACCGTAGCCGCAATCCCCACATAGGCCAGGAAACGGTTGGCAATATCAACGCTGTCCCTGATTCCCTCCAGTGCCGTCCTTATAAAAAAAAGATTGCCATTATCAAGGAAGCCCCACATATCCAGGTATTCCATGCTGACCCGGTTGCTTGTTACAAGCTGGACAATATAAAAGGGGCTGTCATTGCGTACCAGGGTTTTATTGGTGATTATGTTTTCTTCATATTTAGAAGCCTTGCCTCCGCCCGGGCCGCTTTTAGGTTCCGGCGTATCAGGATACAGCTTCTCAGAGCCTTCCGCGCTGTCAAAAAGAACATGATTCCACAGCTCTATTTTCAATATGGCAGGATCGCCTCCGCTGACTCTGATGGTTTCGGAGTCTTCGTCCAGTACAAGAATAGAAATATTGTATCTCGCACTGAGCTGCTGCAGATGAATGTCAAAATCATCCGAACTGATACTCCCCTTCTGGGCTGCGGCATTCATCTGATTATATGCATCCATAACTACCGTCTGTTTGTTATGGAAATAATATCTTTCCAGAAAGGTATTATTAATAAACCAGCACAATAAAATTGTGCCGGCCATTAATCCGATAAATATATAAGCAAACTGTTTTCTGATAGAATATTTCATAATCCGCTCCGTTCATGCTGCCGGGGAATGTAATTTATACTTATTCAACCTCGAATTTATATCCCATTCCAGGGGAATGTAATCCACACTTATTCAACCTCAAATTTATAGCCCATTCCCCAGATTGTTTTTATCATGTCGCCTTTGGGGCCCAGCTTGCTGCGGAGTTTTTTTACGTGGGTGTCTATGGTTCTTGCGTCACCAAAGTAGTCGTAATTCCAGACGTTGTTGAGAATTTTCTCCCGTGACAGCGCAATTCCCCTGTTCTCCATAAAATAAGTAAGAAGCTCAAATTCCTTGTAGCTTAAATCCACGTTCTCACCGTCTATGGTTACCATATGCGCGGCTTTATCCAGGTGGATTCCTCCCGCTTCCATGACGTCTCCGGAAGCCGTTTTGCCGGATCTGCGCAGAATCGCCTCCACGCGGGCTACCAGTATCTTGGGACTGAAGGGTTTGGAAATATACTCATCCACTCCCAGAGCGAAGCCCTGAAGCTCATCCTTTTCATCTCCTTTGGCCGTGAGCATGATGATGGGGACCTTGGAATAATTCCTGACTTCCCTGCATACCTGCCAGCCGTCCATCTTCGGCATCATAACGTCCAGAATGATCAATGCAATGTCATTTTGTTCAAAAAAAATATCCAGCGCCTCGCTTCCGTCTCCTGCCTCCACCACATCGTAATTGTTTTTCTGGAGAAAGTCCTTTACCAGCTTGCGCATTCTGCTTTCGTCATCCACAACCAGTATTTTTGTCCGATCCATACCAACCTCGATTCCGCCGTTCCTGATAACCGGCCTTCTCTCTAATATTATAACCGGCACTGCCTCCATCCGGTCCTTTATTCTGTATGTAATAACAGTGTAACAGATATTTATGAAAAACATGTGAACTTTTCAGAGTTTTTCCAACTTTTCAGCCGGCGCTGCACAGCTTTTATTACAGTATACCGAATACTGCATCATGCCTGGTTTTTATCTGTGAACAGCCGTTCCGTTTTCTTCATGACCTTAAAATAGGCCACGATTAAAAATATATCGGCCAGCACCCAGGCCAGCGGGCTCGCAAAACCTGCTGCCACAAAGCCAAACACGGGAACGAGCAGGAAGCCGGCAAGCGCCCTTGCTATCATCTCACTCACCCCGGACAATATGGCAAGCATACTGTAGCCCATTCCCTGAATCAGAAAACGGATATTATTTACAAGGGCCAGCGGGAAATAGAACAATGCGTTGCACAGCAGAAACAGCCTTACATTGGAAAGTATCTCCGTTTCCGTCCTGTCCACAAACAGCAGCGCAAGGCTTCCTCCGGCAAAAAACATCACGGTTAATGCCACTGCCGCATAGGCTGCGCCGATAATATTGGCTGTTTTGATGCCCCTGCGGATACGCTCCGGCTTCCCCGCCCCGATATTCTGCCCCGCATAGGTCGCCATAGTAGCCCCCAGCGCATCAAAAGGACAGGCAAAAAAGCCGCCGATTCTGCTTGCCGCCGTCATGGAGGCTACTGCCACCGAACCCAGGGAATTCACCGCGCTCTGGAGAATAACGCTGCCGATTGCAGTTACGGAATACTGCAGTCCCATGGGGATTCCCATGCCGCACAGGTTCTTTACATATTGTGCCTCCAGCTTCCATTCATCCTTTCTCACATGAAGGATATCGAATTTTTTGCGCATATAAGTCAGACAGCTCACTCCTGAAACAGCCTGGGATACAACCGTGGCCAGGGCAGCTCCCGACACACCCATGTGCAGCACTACAATGCAGATCAGATCCAGCAGGATATTCAGGAATGCCGACAATATCAGGAAATACAAAGGCGTTTTGCTGTCACCCATGGCCCGCAGGATACCGGAAACCATATTATAAAGAATTGTCGCCGGTATCCCTGCAAAAATAATTACAATATAGGTATAGGCGCCACCGATAATATCCTCCGGTGTCCGCATGAGCCGGAGAATGGGCCTGCACAAAAGCACTGTGGCAATTGTCATCACCACCGCAAAAAACAGCGCAAGCCAGGTGCTGTTCGCCACATATTTTCTAAGCGTCTTATCATTTTTGGCCCCAAAGCTCTGCGCTATTGGAATTGCAAAGCCGTTGCAGATGCCCATGCAGAAACCGATAATCAGAAAATTTATGGAGCCTGTGCTTCCCACTGCAGCCAATGATTTCACTCCCAGAAATTTCCCCACAATTATGGTATCCACAAGATTATAGAACTGCTGGAACAGATTTCCGAATAAAAGAGGCACCGCAAACCCCAGTATGAGCTTTAACGGCCTGCCTTCTGTCATATCCCTTGTCATAATTTCTCCCCGCTTCCGCTTATTATTTCTATATGTGGTATATCATATACGAAAAGAGATTACAAACGTTTTTGTAAAAAAATGCAAAAACTGCGTAAGGCCGTCTGTTGGCCCTACGCAGCTTTTTTCAGCATTCATCATTTTTTATCCGTTCCACAATATCTGCGGCAAAGGCTGCGGCTGCTTTCAAATCCTCACTGTCGGGATGCAGGAGCGCTTCGTCAAAATTGCGGAGCAGCGGTTTGATTTTTTCCTCACCCATCCCGTTTTTCTCCATCATTTCATATTTCTGACGGACCTGCATGGGCATTTTTCCCTGGCACATATATGCGCCAAAATATCTGCAGGTTTCCGGAAGCCAGACCTTTACCTTCTGTTCGATACTTTTATAATATTCCATATTGGCGCCCATGCCGCAGGTGCCAAACAGCGCCACATTTTTACCTTCCAGCTCAGACAGCAAATCCACCACCCGCATATCACAGGTTCCCTGATCCGTCCAGAAGCCTATAAAATAGGTTTCCGCATCCTTACCGTTATATTCTTCTATCGGCTGCATATCCTTGGACTCTCCTGGGATCGCCGCAAATATACTGGTCGCCACTTTTTTTGTATTCCCGGTACGGCTTGAATATATAACCATTACGTCCATATTCCGTACTCCTTTCTTTTCCTGCCGCAAAATGGCAGGCGCATCAGAACCTTCCTATTGGAATGCCGCCTCCGCAGCACAGGCCGCCGCCCCCGCAGCACATGTTGCAGATCAGGTTCGCAATGCAGAGCTTCAGGCACCAGTTGCTTCCGTCCATTGCCGGCATTCCGTAAGGGGACTGCTGTGTCTGATACCAGCTTCCGCCGGATTCCATCTGCTGCTGCCATACTCGATACTGCTGGTTTCCCGGTTCCATCGCCGCTGCTTTCTTTGCATGCTCCAGGGCTATCACATTATTTCCAAGCCCTGAATTGGCAATGGAGCTGTAATAATACCATTTTGCAGTTCTCTCACTGATGCCGGAAAGGACGTTAAGGGCTTCCCTGAAATGTCTGCTCTGGATATAGTTAAAGGCCGCGTTCATGTGAACCGTATACTCGTCACCGCCCGCAGCGCTCTGCTGTCTCCGGTAGCTCTGGCCGCCAAAGCCGAAGCTGCCGAATAAATCTTCAAAATCACCGAAACCGCCGTAATTTTGGTAACCGCCTCCATAGCTTCCGGAGCCGGAGCTTCCTGAATAGCTGCTGGAGGTTCCATGCTGTCTTTCATCCATAATCCGCTGGTAAGCCTGCTGGATCTCCTTGAACTTTTCTTCCGCCTGTTCCTTATTCGGATTGTTGACATTGGCATCGGGGTGATATTTTCTGCTCAGTGCTCGATACGCTTTTTTAATTTCTTCGTCAGATGCATCACGGGATACACCCAGTACCTGATACGGGTCACGCATTTTCCTGCTGTTCCTTTCTTCTGCCTCTTACCATCTCGTACCGGCACCAGACGCCGGAGTAAAGAATATTCCGGAGAATATCCGTATTCTCAAGAATGGGGAGTTTTTCAAACGCTCTGGAGCACTCTGCCATCATCATTCTTAAAATCTGATAAACCTTATCATCAAAACCGCTCTCGCCGCGCATGGAAAGGAAGGGATTGAAGTTTCCGTTTTTTTCATCCTTTTCCATATCTTCATAAGCGTCCATCAAATAAATATACTTCCCCAGAAAAAAGCCCATCCTGCGAAGGTCTTCCTCCCACTCGTCTTTTCTGAAGGCAAAAATCTCCGACATTATATTACCAAAACACCCTGCTACAATGTCAAGATTTTTTTCTCCTTTTTTTTCATATTCATGGAGCGCATTCAGTTGGGCGGAAATTACCTCGGCCTTTTCCGGGTACCTTGCCGATGTGTCCCGGAAGGCTTTTTTCAGGATGCCTGCATAACCTCTCTTCCATACCTTTTTCTCATCCTCCCAGTCGTCCATACATTGATAATAGGTAAGGAGGATGTTCATATCCGCCGCATATTCCGTAAAGGAATTCCTTCTTGTGGGATGTTTGTCAAAGGGATGGGCAATGCACTTACACTCGCTTACTTTGTCCTCAGTTTCATAAAGGCCTGTCAGAAGCAGAATCAGAAACGTCATGTCATAGGTTACCGTAATCTGGCCCTTTACACCGTATCTCTCCTTAAGCTCCCGGCAGAAGCCGCAATAATAGGACTGATATAAATCAAAATCCCTGAATTTCAATTCCTGTTTGTTAACAATTACGTACCCGAACATATTTTTCTCCCGTCAGCTCTTCTTGATAAATTCCGTTTGACACTTCGGGCAGCGGATTGCGATTTTCCCTTTTCCCTTCGGAACCCTGATTTTCTGTTTGCAGCCAGGGCATCTGTAAATGTGATGGGTTTTTCTGTCCTTCATATCCCTCTGGAAGGATGCCCATTTTTTTCTGATTCCGGCAGTCATCTGCAGATATTTCTGATTTTCCGCATAGCGCTTTTGGATATTTTTGGAGAACATACGGAAATAGCTGTAAACCAGAACTAATAAGATCAGAAACGACCAGACGGCATTTCTGGTAAAAAGAGAAATGATCATGCACGCCAGCGCCACTCCCATCAGGAATCTGGTAAACTGGTCCACCCCATACCTGCCCTGCATAAACCGTATCAGTTTTTCTTTCATTTTACATGTCTCCCATTCATACAGACTCTTGTGTCTGCTACTCTGTTCTTCATTTTACCCTTATGTACACAAATTGCAATTAACTGGCTGAAAACTTACTATAAAAAAAGTATAAACCTTTTCCCGCTGCCCATACTAGAAATAACCATATCAGAAAAGGAGTGGATGAAAATGCCCATTGATTTCAGGAACAGTGAAACAAAGGATAACCTGATGCGTGCCTTTGCAGGTGAAAGTCAGGCAAGAAACCGTTATACATTTGCAGCCTCCCAGGCTAAAAAGGATGGCCTTCATGTTATTGAAGCCGTTTTTACATTTACGGCCAACCAGGAAAAGGAGCATGCAGAAATTTTTTATAATCACTTAAAGGAGCTTGCGGGAGAAACCATCGTTGTGGACGGCGGCTACCCTGTAGATATTTATCCTGATATAAAGCAGCTTCTTCTGTCCGCACAGCACAATGAATATGAAGAATATGATCCGATTTATAAGGCTTTTGGAGACAAAGCCGCGGAGGAAGGCTTCTCCAGGGTTGCCGCATCCTTCCATATGATCTCCGCAATTGAAAAAACACACGGAGACCGCTTCGGGAAGTTTGCCCAGCTTATGGAACAGAACAGGCTTTTTGTTTCCGATGTGGAAACCGGCTGGATCTGCTTAAACTGCGGCTATGTATACACCGGTACAAATGCGCCGGAAAAATGCCCGGTCTGCGATCACGACAAAGGCTATTTTATCCGCGTATCCATGGCTCCCTTCAGCGAATAGGAAGGCCCTGAAAAGGCATGTGCCAACCGCCAGTCCCGTAACAGGACGGAAAATGGCGGTTGGCACATGCCTTATTTTTTTCTTTTCTTCCGCGGGAATCTGTTATATCATAAAGTGTCAGGAGGAT
Organism: Eisenbergiella porci; assembly: GCF_009696275.1. GTDB lineage: Bacteria > Bacillota > Clostridia > Lachnospirales > Lachnospiraceae > Eisenbergiella > Eisenbergiella porci. Next base: position 45,567 of record NZ_VUMI01000038.1, on the reverse strand, counting down.
TAGAACATGAAAGCGAATTTAAAACATATGTATGCAGTACGCAGAAACGGATACGGTACTTTCCGAAGGTTCCTGTTTTCCGCTTCTCTGGCGTTGTGCGCTTCCCTCATTTTTACAGGATGCGCCTCCGCAGTATCCGGCCCGGGTGAAATGAGCAGGTCTGAGGAAACGGCAGCCCAGCCGGTTCCGGCGCCGGATGCTGCCGGGGTACTAAAAGTACATTTCATCGACGTGGGACAGGGAGATTCCATACTCATCCAGTCAGGAGCGGAAAATATGCTGGTGGACGCCGGCACCAATGAAAGCGGTCCCACCGTCACCGCATATTTACAATCTCTGGGAGTTACAAAGCTATCCTATCTGATAGGAACACATCCCCATGAGGATCATATCGGCGGGATGGACGACGTTATCCGTGCATTTGACATCGGCACGGTCATCATGCCAGACGTATCCCATACAACGCGGACCTATGAGGATGTGCTGGATGCGCTTCTGGAAAAGGAGCTTCGGGTCACCAGACCAGAGCCGGGCGATACCTATTCTCTTGGAGAGGCTGATTTTACCATTCTCTCCCCTGCCGCAGACATTGCCGAACAGGCGGCAAAGGACGGTGATCTGAACAACCTGTCCGTTGGAATCCGGCTGGCCTTTGGCTCCAATGCCTTTGTTATGTGCGGCGATGCGGAGGCGCCTTCGGAAAAAGCCATGACGGAAAGCGGCCTTTCCCTGAAGGCCGACGTCCTGAAGCTGGGCCATCATGGCAGTTCCACTTCCACCTGCGATGAATTCCTCCAGGCGGTCAGCCCCTCCTGTGCAGTGATTTCCTGCGGAACAGACAACAGCTACGGCCATCCTCACAGGGAAACCATGGAAAAGCTGTCCTCCTCCGGCATCAGGGTATACCGTACGGATGAACATGGAACGCTGATAGCCACTTCAGACGGAAGCCGAATCACATGGGAAACCGCCGCTTCCCCAGGCTCCGGGGAAGCTTTGCCGGGAACTGTGCAGGAAGATGCTCCTAAGGCGGCTACCTATGTACTGAATAAAAACAGCATGAAGTTCCACTACCCGGACTGCGCCTCTGTTGCCCAGATGAAGGAGGCCAATAAAATTTACTATGAAGGAAGCAGGGAGGAAATAACCGGCATGGGCTATTCGCCCTGCAGTCAGTGCAATCCCTGATGTCCGCCCGGGTTACAGGGCTGAAAGGAGAATTTATGAGCTATATCATTGATCGTTTTGAAGGTGATAACGCAGTCTGTGAAAAGGAAGACCGCACCACCCTTCTTGTCCCCCGCTGCGAATTGCCGCCACAGTCCATGGAGGGCGACGTATTGGTGTATGAGGATGGCGTTTACCGAGTAGACAGCGACGCAACACAGGAGCGGCGCAGAAGGATTGAAGAAAAAAGGAAAAGGCTGTTTGGCTGAAGCATGACAGAGAAGGCAGGTATCCCGGAAAAGGATATCTGCCTTTTTTGCTTTCTCTATATATTTCATAAAACCTTGAAGTAAAAACGGTTGGTATCAGCACTTTCCTTCCACCGCCATCAAAAACAAATCGTTAAAACGTTCCAACTCATCATAAACGATACCGTGCCCGCTGTTTTCCAGCTCATACAGCTTGGAGCCCTGGATTGCCATGTGCTGATACTCCGCCAGCAGACTGGATACCACCACATCCTTTTTCCCATGGATGATCACAGTTGGGACATCAACAGCCTTCAGATCATTTCTACCATCCTCATCCCGCAGCGCAATGGCCGCCTGCACCGTACCGATCCCTGAAGCGGAAAGGGCTATATCCTCAAACCAGTTTTTCAAAGGCTCGGACTGGCAGCTTGCAAAAAGCTGTTCATGGCTGAATTTACAGGCCAGCCTGGGACGATCCGTACAGGCTTCCCTGATAAGCCCGTTCACATATTCCCTGGTCAGCCCGTAAGGGAAGCCCTCTCTCCTGGTCCAGCTGGGCGCTGCGGCGGCAAGCAGAATCAGCCGCTCCACGCCGTATCCCTGGAATTTTTTCATATACCGGAGCACGACAGCCCCGCCCATGGAAAATCCGGCCAGCGTAAACCGGTTCAGTCGCAGCGCACACACCACTTTATAAATATCCTCCGCCATCTGGTCATAACAGTAGCCGTCTGCAGGCACATCGGAATTTCCAAAGCCTCTCAAATCCATGGTGATTACCCTGTAACCGCAGGAAATCAGCATCTCCAGCTGGTATTCATACATCAGATGGGACAGCGGCCAGCCATGAATCAGAAGCACCGCTTTCTTTCCCTTGGGGTTATAATCATAGACAGCAAGATTTATATCATCGGATGTCTTTACAAAATACATATTCCACCCATTTCCTGTTTTTGATATTATATGCGGTCTGTACTTATCCAGTGCTTTACCTGCGGCTGAAAAATCCGTTACAGCCGTTTGCCGCCGATTTTACAGAACGGCATTCTCCCATTATCCGGCCACCCTGTACTTCTCCAGATTGGTATGCCTGAAATAAAGAACAAGGCACAGGCTGCACAGAATCCAGCCAAAGGGATACCCCAGCGCTACCCAGATGATTGACTCGGTAATATGAGAAACGGAAAACAGATACACCTGCCGGAAAACAATGAAGCAGGACATCATGATCACCATGGGCGCCTTTGTATTTCCCACGCCTCTGAGCGTCCCCGCGTATATCTGATTGATACACAGCGCAAAATAGAACGGCATTTCAAGGCGGACAAACAACGTGCCATAGGACAGGACATCCGGGCTCTGGTTAAAAAGCCTCACAAGCGAGCCGGCGGCAAGCCACACCGGAATAATGATAACAAGGGCTATACCAAAACAAATCATGAGCCCCACCCTGGTACTCCGCTTCACTCTTTCAAGCTTTCTGGCGCCCAGATTCTGGCCTACAAAGGTGGTTACCCCCATCGAAATACTCTGAATGGGAAGCAGGCAGAATTTATCTATTTTCCCATAAGAGGACCAGCCTGCCATGGCAGCAGAACCAAAATGATTGATATAGGACTGGACAAATACATTGGAAAACGAAGTAACCGCCATCTGCAGCGCGGAAGGCAGATCGATTTGAAATATTTTACGAGTCATCACCGGATTGATTCTTACCTTCCGCGCACACCCTTTTCATTTTTCTCGCCAAAATACTGGGATATAATAATCCCCGAACCGGTCGCCAGTCCGGAAAAAAATCCGATAAAGGTATTTATGATGCTGTCCGTTGTACCCACCGCCGCAAGTGCTTCTTTTCCCACAAAATTGCCCACCACAATACTGTCTACCGTATTGTAAAGCTGCTGAAAAATATTCCCCAGCATCAGGGGAAGTGCAAACAGAAGAATGTTTTTCCAGATAGCGCCCTCTGTCATAAGCGTATCTTTTTTTCTTGTTGCTGCCATAAAGCTTCTGTGAGCCTCCTGTCATGTCTTCCTTAGAGATTGAGCTCCTCCAGATGATATGTCCCGTCAATTATTATATTTTCTTTATTTTGCTCTATAAAAAGCTCCATCTCATCGAAGGATTCAAAGAATTCATTTTCATCTTCCATTTTTGTCATGTCAAAGCAGCTGAGTAAGTATTCCTTGTGCATATTGTTCCCTCCCCATGAAGCCTGTTGCTTCATTTATGTACGTTTTCCGTTCTGTTATACTATAAAATAGAGTAGAAAACCTAAGTCTTCTACTCCATAGCCCCAAAATAATAATAAATTGAATTTGCAGGAAAGCCTTGAACAATTCCAGGTATTACCTTTTTAAAATCGTGTCCAAAAAAGCCCCATTTTATCAGTGTTTTTAATGGACCAGACGAGTCTAAGTCCGAACCGTCTCCTCCGGCTATTTTTGAGACGATGTCGGCGGCCTGGTCCAGCGAAACCTTCGAGCCCTGGCCGGTATAATTGTAATTGATGTCGATGCGGCCGTCGTCCCATAGGTACACGGACGAGACAAAGGCCTCGACAAGCCTCAACCGAAAAGCTGGATCGTTCAGATCTCCGTCCCGGAACTTCTCCAGGAAGAAAACCACCTGATCCCTCTCGATCTCTGGCTCTTTTATTTTCTCGATCGCAATCGCATCCTCGAGCTCAACACGCTCGTTCTCCAGCTCCATCATGCGCTCGGTCGTGGCCTTCGTAATAATCCCGGCCTCGATCGCCTTCATTAAGTTTTTGACCGACGTTTTGACCTCGGCCAGACGGGCTTCCAGGCTGACCAGAACGCCGTCGTCTGCTGCCTCTCTGGCCAGGAAGTCCATCACACCGTCAGCGATCTCCTGGATCGTGTCGTCCTGGAGCACGACTTCCATCGTGTACGCCAGAACAACCTCCTCGATCCAATCCTGGGCCACGTTTTCTTTTTTGCATCCCTGGCGGCGCTTTTTCGCCCCGCATATATAATAATTATACTTGCGGCCGCTCCGGCCATGGCCAGAAGTGCCAACCATAGGCTCGCCACATTCTCCACAGAACAGCTTGCCGGTGAGAAGGAAGTCCGCGCAGCTCCAGTCCTTCGACGGGGCGCGTCTACCTCTCTTGAGCTTTTGTTGTACATCCTCGAACAGCTCGACGGATATTATGGCCGGCATGCCTCCGGGTACCGTGACGTCCATGTAATGGTATTCGCCGATATATTTCCGGTTTTTCAGGATGCGCACGAGGCTATTTTTATTAAACGGCCCGCCCCGTGTCGTCCTAAGGCCTCTGGCATTGAGTTCCTCGCAGATCTCCATCTGTTTGACTCCGGACGCATACTTCTCGAAGATCTCGCGCACGATCGGCGCGGTCGTCTCGTCTATCTCATAATGGTCGTCGTCACTCTTTTTATATCCTAAAACCACGACGCCGTTGGTCCTACAATTCAAAGCATTTCCCTCCAGCCCTCTCGTGATATTTTGCGCAAGGTTCGCGGAATAATACTCGGCATATCCTTCCAGAACGCTCTCCAGAATGATCCCTTCCGGCCCGTCTGGTATCGTCTCTTTTGCATAGAGCACCCGGACACCGTTTTTCTTGAGCCTGGCCTTGTATGTGGCCGAGTCGTACCGGTTCCTGGCGAAGCGGTCCACCTTATAGGTGATCACGATGCTGAAACGGCCCTTTGCCGAGTCTCTAACCATACGCTGGAACGCCGGCCTTGCGTCCGTTTTTCCGGTGAGGGCCTGGTCGCAGTATTCCTCAACGATCCGGATCCCGTTGCGCTCCGCGAAGGCGTGGCACTCTCTGAGCTGGTCCTCAATCGACTCCTCGCGCTGGGCGTGGCTGGAGAAACGCGCATAGATCACACCAACTTGATCCATGCTATCGCCTCCTCTCGTAATATGAGCACAAAAACGTCACTTCTTTTTGTACGTCTGTAATATTTCACAAATTCTATCAATATCCTCGTTGCTCATTTTTTCAAGGTCGTCAAGCTGAGCCCGCACAACCGAGAGTATCTCGTCTTTATGCTCCGGCTTTTCTGGTTTTAGGTTGAGAAAAAAAGACGTAATTGTACTCGTTAGGGAACCAATCAAACCAATACCGGTAATCATTAAAATAATGGCTATGGCGCGCCCGGTCGCCGTGCTGGGAGAAATATCTCCGTAGCCTACGGTTGTTGTCGTAACAAAGGCCCACCAAAAGCCGTCCGACAGCTCCATACCCTCAGCAAAATGAATAGCAACGCCACCAATCGCGACAAGCCCGCAGCTCAACGCTAAAACATACTTGAAACCGTTCGTATCTAAGAAAGCCCGAACACGTTTCAAGAGTCTGAGACTATAAGAGACAAGGCGCGACATTTTTGAAAGTTTTACCAATTTTGCCAACTTTGCAAGCCTAACAATCCTAAAAGCTCTAAAAAATGAATTAAACGGAAAAATAGCAACAAGGTCAAAAATATTTTCTTTGAAAAATATTTTTTTATTCTTTGCAATACAGAGTCGCACGACATAATCGACAACAAAAACAGCAAGCACGATGTTGTCAGCTATGCGCTGCCATTCGTTAAGCCCCCGATCCATGTCAATGATAGCCAGAGATACAGCAAACAGCGCCAAAATTCCGGTTGCAACATCGTAAAACTTCTCCAGCCTTGGTTTCATTTCCATGCAGTCGCCTCCTCTTGTAATATGTGCACAAAGTCAGCCCGCTTTTTATCGCGGGCCTCTTTTGTGTCGTGTGAAATCGACAACGATCACATTGCCGTCTCTTTTTTCACAACCGGTGCCGGATTGCACCGGAGCACCATCATCGCCGACTCTCGCGCGGCATCGGTGGCACATCTCCAGACATCCAGCAGAACACGCTCGTCGCTTGTCAGGCTCTCTTGCTTCCTCTCAGGTGTGGGCTCCGGGAGTTTACGACCATACAGCTCCTCGACGCTGATATTCATGGCCTTCGCTATTTTTATTGCCTGATTTGCGTAAATTTTTGTAGCATCCTTTTCGCCCTTTAAGAGATCGTAAATCGTTGTTTTTGAAACCTCAGCTTCCTGAGCAAACTCAACAACGCTGATCCCTCTGGCTTTTAGATACTTTTCGAGCAATTCGCGCATCTTTTTCACCTCCTTCACATTTTCCATTATACCGGAAAAACACCATAAAATCAAGACTTTTCCACACGAACGGAAAAAAATCCACTTTATCTCTTGACAATTCCGTACGGGTGGAATATTATAATAACATAATTTCCGCACGTGCGGAAAATCAAAAAAGGAGGAACCGCATGGAATACACAGAACACAGAAACTTGAGCGCCGACGATGTAAGGAGCCTTTGCATATCAAAAGAATGGTACACACGAGGCGACTGCCAGGCGTACAGCAACCTACTCAACAGCATCTACGACATGGAGGATGCTGGCACGAACTTCAAGGCTGACAAACTGGCAGAAATCGCCAAAGACATCAAAGATCATAGCGAAACAGACTACACGATCGAGGCGATCATGTGGGAACTTAACAGAATTTCAAACGTCAGCTTTTCAATAGCTGAGCACTAAGAAAGGAGGAACAATATGAGAAAGCCAAAGAGCGCGCCGAAATACCCGAACCTGGTGGCAGAAATGAGCCGCACCGGCGTTGAGATCCAGGATCTCTGCCAGGCGACTGGAAAAAGCAAAAGCAGCATTTACGACTACATGAGAGGCGTCGGAAACGGCGACTTTACAATCGCCGACGCCTTCGCGATCCAGGAAGCATACTTCCCAGGCATGACGATCGCTTACCTTTTTTCTAAAACGCCGGAGCCTGGGGCTGCAGTAGCCACCGCATAGGAAGGAGGAGCGACATGCCACCAAAGGAAGAAACAACACAGATCACCATCGGCGGGAAAACGATCACCCAGGTCGCTGAGCTCTCTGCAGTTCCTGAGGTCGATGCGGTGGATGGCACGATGGCGGAAGCCGCGCAGCAGCTCACAGATGCACTCGTGGCCTTCGGGAGAGCTTTCGCCGACTCTATGAGGCCGGTTGTGGATGCGATCGTCGACACGTTCAGGAACATCGCGGACGCTTTCTGGAACACCTGGCCAAAATATGAGGACGAGATCATCCACAGCGTGGCCACACCGAGACAATGGCACCTATACAAGCACGGGCGGCCAAGGGTTCGGAAGAAATGGAGGAACCAACTGATAAAAAAGGCAATCAAAGCACAAAGAGGAGGTGAAAAAATTTGAAATATAACGAGTTCTACGCTTGCCCGTATTGTGGGAGCGCCCTGGATCCTGGGGAGCGTTGCGACTGCCATGATCAGAAGAAAAAGGAGGAAAAGCATGCAGACAGTAAAGATACAACCAGAAAAGATGCCGGAGCCAGTGAGCGCCGTGCTATACAGATCGCTGGCTGACGCGGTCCGCAGAGCCTTCGCAGACAATAACACACAAAAGGAGTACGAAGCATGGAAGCAAAGACGCTACGCCGGCAAGGCATAAAAAGTGGCGCCGGCCAATATGACCGACGCCGTGGATCATTCCCAGAGCCCACAACTCAGAGGAAGTCCACAACTATGATAACAAAAATCAAGAGATTTTTCAAGAGGCAAAGAAGGCTCGCGAAGCGATACCCTATCGCATACACGGTCCGGATCCTGATCGTCGCCGCTATCATCGCCGGCCTGGTGGCTGGCATATCCAAGCTGGCCAACATCGGAAGAAAAGACCAGGCCCCTCAACTGACAACAGAAAAGCCAGAGCCAACAACAGAGGAGCCGACGACTCAAATTGAGACCGAGGCCGCGACAGAAGAAACGACCACAAGACTGATCGGTTCCATGGACTGGGATGCAGACGAGTCCTACATGATGGCCAAGATGGCCATGGCCGAAGCTGAAAGCGAGGACACAGAGTGCAAGGCTCTCGTGATCCTGGTCATTCTCAACCGAGTCTGGAGTGACAGGTTCCCTGACACCATCGAGGGAGTGATCACGCAGCGGAACGCCTTCGCGCCATACCAAAACGGAAGATACGACCGGGTGGAACCGGACGCCGACTGCTGGGAGGCTCTCGATCTGGTTATGTCTGGATGGGACGAAAGCCAGGGTGCTCTATACTTCGAGACAACCACAGACGGAGAAACATGGCACAGCACGCACCTCGATCGGCTTTTCGAGCATGGTGCCTTAACATTTTACAAGGAAAAATAAGGAGGAACGACATGGAGAACATGAATATTATCGCAACAGAGGAAACATTAACCGAGGCCCTGGAGTCAATCGACTACTCCACCGGCTACGTGGAAGGATCCGACCAGGATCAGGCCGAGGGTGGGCGTCCGTGCTTCACGATAGACAACGACGAGGTGGCTGACTGGGCCATCCGCAAGATCGCAGAGGAGCGCTCAGACTACGAGAGACTCAAAGAGCTGGCAGAAACGCAGATCGCAAAGATCCAGGAGAAGATCGAAGCCGAAAAGACGCGCGCGGAACGTCGCACCGCCTTCCTCACGAGCTGCCTGGCTCAGTATTTTGGAACCGTTGAGCATAAAAAGACCAAAACCCAGGAGACGTACAAGCTCTTGAGCGGCACGCTGGTCCTCAAGAAAGGCGGAGTCACTCAGAAATATGACAAGGACGAGCTTCTGGACTACCTGGCAGCGGAAGGCATGGACGACTATATAAAGACCACCCAGGAGCCAAAGTGGGGCGAGTTCAAAAAGCTCCTCACATTCCAGGACGGCAACGCGATCCTGACAGATACCGGCGAAATGGTCGAGTGCATCCGCGTCGAGGAAAAGCCGGACACGTTCGACATCAAGCTATAAAGGAGGGATAACATGGCAGCAGCTACGACAAAGACCACACCGGCCAAGACCGGCACAAAAGAAACCACGACAAAGGCGGCAGCCCCAGAAAAGAAGGCAGAGGCTCCGGTGAAGGATCTGCGCTCTCTCCCACTGGTGGCCAAGCTCGTGGAAATTAAGAAAAGGATCCCAAGGATCCCAAAGAGCCAGAAAAGTGACAGCGTAAAGTACGCATATATCAACCTGGACGACATTTACGAGCACCTCACTCCGGCCATGAATGAGCTCGGGGTGCTGCTATCCATAAACGAGGAGGCGGCAACAAGGCACGCAGACAACGGGGACCCGGTATTCTACACCAACTACATCCAGCACACCAAAAACGGTGAGCGCATGGTGTGGATCTACGAGGGCGACCTGGCCATGGAATGGATCAACATCGACAACCCAGAGGATCGCATGAGCGTCATGCTTCACGCCCTGGGAACCAATGACGCCGGACCAGACAAGGCAAAAGGCTCCGCCTTCACCTATTGCTTGAAATACTACTTTTTCGAGCTTCTCGGCATTGACCAGGGCCAGGATGATCCGGACAACAAGGACAACACGCGGCCCCTGGATGCTGAAACAGAATACACCGGAGGGTACCGAAACACCAGCAACCACCAGGCAGCGGGATCGAGCGGAGGGGACCAGAAGCGGCTTACAGAGGCACAGCTCAACCGCATGTACAAGAAGGGCGAAGCTGCTGGGGTGACTCCGGCAGACGTTGACGCCTGGATCCTCAAAAAATTCAACGTAAGCGATCCGGGAGCTATGAGCCGCAAGCAATATGACGACACTTGCACAGCTCTCGACCGCCAGGCAGCAAGCCAGGCAAGCAACCAGGAAGGAGGCCCAGTATGAGCCACAAACCAGCGAAACCAATCCAGCAGCAGATCCAGGACCTCATAAACGTGAGAAAAGCCAGACTGCAGAAAGAGATCCAGGAGTTTGAACAGAAAAAAAGAGACGCCGAGTATGTGTACGGACTAGGCGGAGGAACCACCGGAAGATGCGAAAAAGCGATACAGATCCGAGAGGACGAGCTTGAGGAGCTCGAAGCACTGAGCAAGTCATACGGCGGACCGGTCACGACAACGATCAAAACGACCATGTACCGCTACCGCTGCCAGTGTGGAAGCATAGTCGAGACGCGTCAACCGGTGTCTCGCGAGTATATCGACTGCCCGTTTTGCCGTGGGGGGATCTCGAAGGTAACACAAGAGAAAAAAGAACGCGAGATCATCCTACCGCCAAAACCTAACTACTACACAATGGAAGAATGGAGAAAAGCGCATGAATAAAGTAATTGAGGTGGGACGACTCACCAGAAATCCAGAAATAAGATACACACAAGGAGCTGAGCCGATGGCGATTGCCCGGTACACTCTCGCCGTCGATCGTAGACAAAGCAGAAACAGCGACAACCAGCAGTCGGCCGACTTCATACCTTGCGTGGCCTTCGGCAAGCTGGCAGAGTTCGCCGAGAAGTATCTGGCCCAAGGCACGAAGATCGTGATCGAGGGCCACTTGCAAAGCGGCAGCTATACCAACAAGGACGGCAACAAAGTCTACACCCTGGACGTGATCATCGAGTCCCAGGAGTTCGCAGAAAGCAAAGCGGCAAACCAGAGCCACACCGGAAATAGCAAGCCCGCTCCCACCGGACCAGTAGACGGCGACGGCTTTATGAATATACCGGACGACATCGCCGGAGAGCTACCATTCAATTAAAAACACGAAGGAGGTGCCGGTATGGCAGAGAATGACGGGAAAAAGGGCTTTGTCTTATACCTGGACTACGCGCAGCACCTCGATCAACTGACTGACGCCGAAGCGGGCCAACTGCTTCGTGCAATATTCTCACATGAGGATCCTGATAAACCGGAGCCCACTCTCCAACCAGGAGCGGTCAGCATGGCCTACTCGTTCATACGAGCCCAACTTGACCGCGATCGTCAGAAATACGAGGAAAAATGCGAAAGACTGAGGCAAAACGGCTCGAAAGGCGGCAGACCTAAAAAAGCAAATGCAGAAATAGAAAACCAAGAAGAACCAAAAGAAACCAAAAGGTTTTCTAAAAAACCTACAAAACCTGATACAGAAACAGAAACAGTCACAGATACAGATACAGAAACAGAAACAGAAAAAACAGTATATACACCACCGGCCGAGCCGGATGGTGACAACGCGAAGAAAGAACCGCTCCAGGATCGTCGCTTCGACGAGTTCTGGAAGCTCTACCCGAAGAAAGTCGGGAAGCAAGCAGCGAAAAACTCCTGGAAGCGGATCAAACCAAACGCCGAGTTGTTTGAGCGGATCCTGGCAGCAGTCCAGAAGGCAAAGAACTCAGCACAATGGACCAGGAACAACGGCCAGTACATACCAAACCCGGCCACATGGCTGAACCAAGGGCGCTGGGATGATGAACTGGAACCGGCAGCAGCATCCGGATCAACCGCACCACAAGGATCCGGCCAGAAATTTGACGCCGGCAGATACCTCAAGGAGAAGCTGGCATCGTTCGAGGAGGGATAACATGACAGAAAAGAACGCGACCGAGCTGGTCATGGTGATCGTCAGAGCATACCCGAACGCGGCACGCTTCGACAGCATTGAGGCCATAGAGGACACAATCGCCCTCTGGGCCACACAGTTCGCAGACGATCCGGTCGAGCTCGTGGCAATAGCGACCAACCAACACATACAGACGAGCAAGTGGCCGCCAAGCATCGCAGAGATCCGCGAGCTCATGGCCAGGGCATCCAACCCGGACCTACTGCCGCCGGATCAGGCGTGGCTACTGGTGAGCGACCTGATCGCCGGCCACGGTGAGTTCGGAGGAGAGGCAGCTCTGGCGGACATGCCGGAAATGATACGCCGGGCCGTCGAGTCGATCGGATGGACGACGCTGATCGAAATGCACCGCCAGGCATACAGAGGCGGAAAACCTGGACTTGACCGGGTGGCCTTCATGGACCAATACAAGCCAGTATATGAGCGAGAACGCCAGAAGGCTCAACTCTCCCCTACTCTCAGGAAGCAGATCGAGGCCATAGAGGACAGATCGGCAGCGGGAGGCGCCGGGAAGTCACTGGAGATAGCTCAGGCGCGACGCATCGAGCACGAGAACATATACAGACGGCTGAGCGGGATGCAACCGCTGGCAATTAACGCAGACACCACGGAGCCTTCGCTCCTGGGGGATAGAAAAGCACCCACGGATCAGAAAGATCCTGGAGATAAAGGAGGAAACATATGAGCAAGAAACAAGCAGTAAAAAGCAGCGTCGACCTCAACACCCTATGCGGTGGAGCTTTTGCGGAGAAGGTCAACGAGGCACTCGTCCAGGTGGGCGAGAACATCCAGAACATGAACACCGACGCCACGAAAAAGAGAAAGATCACGATCACACTAACTTTTGCGCCAAATAAGACCAGGCAGCTCGTGAGCACACAGATCGGCGTCACCACTACCCTCGCAGCGACGGAGGCCATCGACACCCAGATGATCATGGGCGTGAACATGAGGACCGGTCAGCTAGAGATCGCCGAGTACGATGGCCAGATACGCGGCCAAATGTCGTTCGACGACCTTGCAGAGAGCAAGGAGGACGAACCCCAAGAGGCTCAGGAGCCAGAAAAGCCGGCCGGCAAGCCTCTTGACTTGAGAAATAGAAACAAGGCCCAGGACGAGGACTTCGATCCTGAAACTGGTGAGATCTTGACCGGAAAGGTCGTACCAATGGGAAAAACAGCGCAAGCATAAGGAGGAAAAGAAAATGATCAAAGAAGCAATCGCATACATCACAAGCCTGGCCGTCGAGGCTCAGGATCCTAAGACTATCGAAATCAACGGCAAGACATACTGCACGAAGAACCTCACGAGATACGACAAGCCAGAGAAGGCGAAGCCAATCGAGGCAACAACCCTCACATCCCTGGTGGACTACATAAAGCAGAGGCGCGACGAGCTCCGCGAGCACATGATCATCCAGGTCGTGAGCCCGACAGAGGTGCGACTCTACTCCGGACTACTGGAGGAAAGAGATCGCGAGGAGCTTTTCACAGCGACCGCGCTGCTGCCACAGTTTGAGTATGGCAGAGAATACAGCCAGGAAGGCTTCCTGATCTCTCTGCAGTCATGCTTCCAGAGTGGAAAAACTGACGACCGCGAGGCCGTGGCAATCCTGGCCAGTAATATCGTCAACGCTCAGTCGCAGACATTCTCGGACGATGGCATCACCCAGCAAGCGGTGATCAAAACCGGAATAACAACCAAAGAACAAGCGCTGGTACCGAACCCGGTGCACCTGACTCCATACCGCACCTTCCTCGAGGTCGATCAGCCTGAAAGTGATTTTATTTTCAGGATCAGCGAAGGCAGAGGCGGCGAACCGGTATTCAAGCTCGTGGCAGCAGACGGAGGGCTCTGGAAGTCCCAAGCAGTCGGAAACGTCAAGAAATACCTGGAGGACGAGCTGGCCGACATCGAGAACCGCGAGCAGATCACAATAATCGCATAAACTTCCCGGCATAAGTGTCGGAAACATCCAGGAGGGCCACGGCTCTCCTGGGAAAATAGAGAGCCCACAACAAAAAGGAGGTACACACAATGAGCGCAACAAACAGAGGAACCAAAAGAAGGGACAATGACTTCTACCCTACACCAGACGACGCGATCAACGCGCTCCTCGACGCTCTCCCTCTGAGGGGGGGGTGGCGCGTACTTGAGCCAGGAGCCGGATCCGGAAACATAGTAAAGGCCCTGAGAAGATACGAAGGCATGCACATCGACGCACTTGAGATACGCGAGGAGGAACGCGAACACCTGGAGCCACTCGCCGACCGGGTGATCATCGGCGACTATATGACGGCCGAGCTCGAACCATACGACCTGATCATCGGCAACCCACCGTTCTCGGAGGCCATGGCCTTCGTCAAGAGGAGCCTCGAGCTCGTGAAACCTGGCGGCATGGTGATCTTCCTACTCCGCACGGCCTTCCTGGAGTCAGACGCTCGCTTCGAGTTCTGGAAGGATCCAGAGAACCAACTGGCCGGACTATACACACTACACAAGCGGCCGAGCTTCACCGGAAAAGGAACGGACGCGACAAGCTATTCCTGGTTCGTATGGCAGCCAGGAGGTGACGGAAAACAGACGATCAAGGTCATTTAAGGAGGTACAGACAATGACGAGAACTGACGCCGAGAATGTGGTAAAAGCATTGACAGGAAAACCGTTTATTTGCCATCCGACAAGGATCGAAACAGACGGCGGACGCTATGCAATAACAACAAAGGCACACCTAGACAGACTTGAGGAAATGGATCGAAAAACAAAGAAGGAGGACAAGACATGAAAAACATGGTTTATATATGCTCGCCGTTCCGAGGGAGTAGCAAGGTTAGCGAAGCGGAAAACATCCGCAGAGCGCGCCACTATTGTGAGATCGTAGCAAGACTCCACCCGGAGCTCATGCCGATCGCGCCGCACTTATACTTCCCACAGTTTATGGACGACCGAGATCCAGACTGCAGAGCCTACGGACTGGCCAAAGGCATCGAGCTCCTAGATCTATGTGATACCATCGCAGTCGAAGGTCTGGGAGTAATGGAGCCAAGCGAAGGCATGGCCAGGGAAATCGAATACGCAAAGAGCCACGGCATCAAGATCGTGGATATTGAATACTTCACAAGACCGAAGGCAGCAAAAGACGCTGCAGACAGCGCAGCAGCTCCGGCGCTAATGCCAGCAACATAGGAGGCGCGCATGGGATATAAGCAAAAACACCCGTACTTGAGCCAGATCACACAGGTCCTCAGGTACAAGATCAAGGAGGTACTACATGGCAGCAAAAGGGAAAAACCGGGAAGGCTACCCGGATCCGACAGCAAGCGAGGCCATCGGAAAGGTGGCCAACTATGAAAGAAGGATAAAAGGCAGACAGTCAAGGATTGCCGGGGAACACTTCGAGAGCATGCTCCAGGCTTCTCTCGACTTCTACCGAGATCTAAACCTGGCATACATAGAAAAGACACCGGAACCGATGAAACCGATCCGGCCAATAGGAGCCGGACGCTTCGAGGCATGCTACACGAAAAGCGGACAGCCGGACTTCAAAGGAACACTCACCGGAGGTCGCTCGATCGTATTCGAGGCAAAACACACAGACGGAGACCGGATCGAAGCCAGCAGACTCACCGAAGAACAGATCAAGGCCCTGGAGACACACTACCAGCTCGGCGCTGCTGCTTTTGTCGTTGTGAGCATCGGGCTCCAGGACTTCTACCGGATCCCCTGGGAAGTTTGGAGAGACATGGAAAAGATATACGGACACAAGCACATCAAACAGACGGAGCTTGAACCGTTCCGCGTGGCCTACATGGCCGGCGTGATCAAGGTCCTGGATGGCGTAGAGCTTGAATACGGAGAGGAAGGCGAAACAGATGGAAACCAATGAGCACAAAATAATTTTTGACCACGCGATCGACCTGGAAAAAATCGCAGCAAGCGGCCAGTGCTTCCGATGGAAGAAACTCGGCGACGGATGCTTCGGGATCCCGTCCGCTGGAGCATACACCAGGGCCAGACAGATCAACCCGTTCATGATTGCGATCACCGACACAGCATACGCGGCATACTGGGAAAACTACTTCGACCAGGCTGGCCGATTATACAACAAAGCGCTGAGCCAGGCCGAGAAAATGGACCAGGCCGGCGATCAATTCATTAAAAAGATACTGGAGGCAGCAGCTCAGGAAGTCGTCGTGCTCAACCAGGAACTCTGGGAGATAATGGTCAGCTTTATGATAAGCCAGAACAACAACATCCCGCGGATCAAGAAAACGATCGACGCCATGTGTGAATACTTCGGAGAGCGGCGAACGGCAGCGAACGGTGACGAATACACAACCTTCCCGGATCCTGAGAAATTGACAGACCTGGAAGCGCTCCAGGGACTCGGCCTCGGCTATCGCGACAAATACATCGCGACACTGGCCCAGAACGTCGCAAGCGGCAAGGTGAACCTGATCAAGCTGGCCGCCATGGACTACGCAGACGCCAGGACGTACCTGAAAAGCATCTACGGCATAGGTGACAAGGTGGCCGACTGTATATGCCTTTACGGCCTGGGACATAAAGAGAGCTTCCCGATCGATACCTGGATCAGAAAAGTCGTGGCCAATGAATACGGCGGAAAGTTCCCGGTAGAGAATTACATCGGGACAGCCGGCATCGTGCAGCAGTGGATCTTCTACTACATGCAAACGAGGAGGTGCGAAGAACATGGAGCCAGGGAGAATAATTGAAAGCATAAAAGACCACGCGGTCCGCGGGATGTTCTCGTTTTGCGGCTACGAATTAAGCAGAAACGAGGCCGAGACCGTCGTCGCGGCGCTGACTGAGTATATAGAGAACCACAAGGAGGAAAAGCATGGAGAAAAAGCGAGTCTATGACATCGACGCCATAGAAGGCATGAAACACCTGGCCAGTGAGTCGGTGGATCTCATATTGTGCGACCTTCCATACGGAGCAACAGCCAACGGATGGGACACACCGATCGACATGGACGAACTCTGGGAGCAATACCGGAGGATAATAAAGCCACGCGGCGCCATCGTGCTTTTTGGATCTGGAGCCTTCACTGCAGAGCTGATCATGGCCGGACGCAGCATGTACCGGTACAGCCTGATATGGGAAAAACCAAACGCCACCGGCTTCCTGAACGCGAAACTCATGCCACTGAGAGCCCACGAGGATCTGGCCGTATTCTACAAGAAGCCGCCGACATACAACCCGCAAATGAGCACCGGGCACAAACCGGTAAACAGATACACAAAGACGAACGACGGCACGAACTACCAGAAAACACGAACGATCTCCGGAGGAGGAAACACAGACCGGTACCCGAGGTCGGTGCTCCGCTTCGGTTCAGATAAACAGAAAAGCAGCATACACCCAACACAGAAACCGATCGCTCTCCTCCGCTGGATCATCCGGACATATACAAACACCGGGGACGTCGTCCTGGATAACGCATGCGGCAGCGGGAGCACTCTCGTCGCCGCTGAGCTCGAGGGAAGGGACTGGATCGGCTTCGACAACGGAACATGTAAAAGCAAGCACAAGCAGCTCGACGGCCGAAAGTGGGCCGACATAGCTGCCGAACGAGTAAAGAAAGAAGGAGGAACCACATGAAAGCACACGAAAAACTAGCCGAGGCTATTGAGGCCTCACCGCTCTCTCTTGAGGAAATTGCAGAACGCTCACACGTAACACCGACAGCCCTGAGAAGATACGCAGAGGGAAAACGAATACCAAGAGGTCCTGAGATCTTCAACATCGCCAAAGTGCTCGACATGGATCCGAAGTACATGCCAGGGCATCCGAACAACCCAGCCAGGAAGGACCAGGCAAGCAAGCTCAGGAACCTGGTCGGACTCCAGAGGCAAAAAGAAGGCAAAAAGGGCCCGGGCTTCTGCAGTCTGATAATGGCAACGTGCCCGGAACCTGAGCCGGAAAACCAGACCGAGGAAGCGTGCGGCCGCTGCCCTCTCGCAAAGATGGCCAAAGAATACAGAGAGAAGGCCGAGAAGATAGACAGAGAAGGCAGAGGCATCCGCTATTGACGGCTGAGTATAGCAAGATCATCAAGGTCCTGGAAGCCATCGAGGGGCTCGAAGGTGATCAGGCGGCAGCAGTCGCCGAGGCATGCGACATCATAAGCGACTACGATGCAGCGTGCCAGAGTGCCGCAAGAATGACGGCCAGGTATGAGACGACGGCCCTGGCAATTAAAAAGGACGACTTCGGGTACTGCTGCCCTACATGCGGCAGATGGATCCGAGTGCCGGACTCCTGGTGCCACTGGTGCGGCCAGCGGATCGAGTGGGATGCGATTGCACGCGATCGCTACAAAGAAGAAAGAAACCAAAGGAGGACACACAGACAATGAGCAAAGACAAGGAAGTAAAACCGAAAGGAATGGCCGGAGGGATACCGGTATATTGTGCGCACGACGAGATCGTTGACATCATAAAGCTAATACCGAACCCGGCGAACCCCAACAAGCACCCAGACGACCAGATCAAGCTCCTGGCCAAGATCATCAAGAACGGAGGCTGGAGGCAGCCGATCACAGTGAGCACCCGCTCCGGGTACATAGTAAAAGGCCACGGCCGACTCATGGCCGCCCAGCTCGGGAACATGGAGCAAGCGCCGGTCGACTACCAGGACTACGCAAGCGAGGCCGAGGAGTATGCCGACCTGATCGCGGACAATAGGATCGCGGAGCTCTCAGAGATCGACCAGAAGATGCTCGCCGACGTGTTCGCAGAAATCGACACCGGAGAGATTGATCTGGACCAGACCGGGTACACCGACGAGGAAGTTGAGAAGCTGGTCACATCACTGAGCGAGGCGCTGCACGATGATAACCCGGGCGAACAGGGGGACGAAACGGAAACGGACGAACCGCCAGAAGATCCGTTCACTGAGGCCGGCGACCTTTGGCTTCTCGGCGATCACCGCCTCTACTGCGGAGACAGCCTTAAGATGGCCGACGTCCAGAAAGCGACGGGTGGTCAACGCGCTGATCTCGTATTCACCGACCCGCCATACGGCATGGGGAAAGAAAGCGACGGCGTCCAGAACGACAACCAAAACCAGAACGATCTGCTCGAGTTCAATAAACAATGGATCGCGCTCAGCTTCGATATTCTGAAGGAAAACGGGAGCTGGTACTGTTGGGGTATCGACGAACCCCTCATGGATATCTACGCCTTCATTCTCCGGCCAATGATCGCAGCAAACAAGATCACATTCAGAAACTACATCACATGGGCGAAGCACTCGGCATTCGGCGTGAATAGCGATCTCATGCGGAGCTACCCAAGAGAAACCGAGAAATGCCTCTTTGTTATGTGCGGCGTCGAAGGCTTCAACAACAACAAAGATCATTTCAACGACGCATACCAAGCCATGCTCGACTACATGATCGGCGAGGCTCAGAAGGTCGGGCTCAAAGCAAAGCAACTCACCGAGATCACGGGAGTCCAAATGTGGGGGCACTGGTTTAGCAAATCGCAATTCACCCCGATCCCAGAGCGGCACTACAAGAAGCTCCAGCAAGCCTTCAAAGGGCGTGCCTTCAGCCTCTCTCATGAACAAGTTATGAAGCTGCGTAATAAGCCGTCCGCGGAGTACCAGAACATGAAGGCCGAGGCGATGGAGCTACGGGCCTTCTTCGACAACACCCACAACGACAGTGAGGAGCACGAGATCATGACCGATGTGTGGCGTTTCCCAATCACGAACATGAGCGAGAGAGATGACGCCGGCGGCCACGCAACACCGAAGCCGATCGTGCTGTGCGAGCGGGCCATCCTAAGCAGCAGCCGCCCGGGAGAGCTCGTGGTCGACTTCTTCGGTGGATCCGGATCAACCCTCATAGCCTGCGAGAACACCGGGAGAAACTGTGCCACGCTCGAGCTCGAGCCGAAATGGTGCGACGTGATCGTCAGAAGGTACGCCAAAAACACCGGGGATATCGGAGGCGTGCGACTAATCAGAAAAGGAAAAGAAGTGCCAAGATCTGAGTGGGACGCCCTACTCGACGGCATAGAGTAAAAGGAGGACCAAAGGATGCAAGAGCAAGGAACAACCGAACAGCAGAAAAAACCGACAGAGGTGATCAAAGAGAGGCTCCAGGCTCACGTCGATCTAATCAGGGAGTACGAGAACCAATGCGAGCGCCTGGAAAGACTGACGGCATCCATGACAGCGCCAAAGGCTCAGACATACGACGGCATGCCAGGAGGGACACCGGAAAGCGATCCGATGGCTCTCCAGGTGGCCAGGAAGATCGAGCTCGAGGAAAACATCGCGCACCTATTGAAAGAGATCCGATACGACGAGGGAAAGATCGACGCCATCATCAAACAACTAGACAACGCCGAGGAGCGGTGCATCCTTCGCCTGAGATACATCGACGCCGAGGACTGGGTGGACGTAGCCTGGATCCAGTACCACAAGAAGAAAGACTACAAGAGGAACACCAGCGGGTACCTAAAGCGGGCATACAATAAACACGGTGAGGCACTGGCACACCTGGCAGAGATCGAAGCGCCAGAAGCCTCGTAGAGCGTCAAAAAATGCCGTACCCTTCCAATGTATCACCGGGACAAATAAAAGCCAAGGAAGGCGGCAAGAACAAAGCGACGCGGGCATCATAGAGGGATAGATCCGGATAAGAAAAGACAAAGACGGATAAAGCTGGAACGCACCGGCCAAACAACCGCCGTATTATATACACTGACAGAAACGAGGAGAGCTCACGAGGGCGCTCCTCTTTTTATTGCAACAAGGAAGGAGGAACGACATGGCACAAGGATCCATGAGCGTGGCCATCAAGAACCACGCGGAACTGATCAAGAACCTCAAGGCGATGAACAAGGACGCTGAGAAAGCACTGAGCCGGACCGTCTCCGACTTCAAAAGCCGAGCCCCTGGCTGGGTATCTCAGGCCGTGACAGACGAGTACACCATCAAGAAAAAGGAAGTCAAGGACGCCATGACCGGAGCAAAGAAAGCCGGGAGCATAAAGGTCGAGGGCACACAGATCGACAACATCCAGCTCGTGTTCGAGGGCCGAAGCCTGACACCGACACACTTCAAAATGTCGCCGAAGAAACCGAGCACCGTGCGACAGAAGCCTCGACTCATTCCAGGAGAAGGAACCAGCTCAGCAAGCGAGGTCGTAATGGCCGCGCCACTGAAAGCTCAGACCATCACCGTGGAAATCCACAAAGGACAGAAGGTGGAGCTCTCCGGCAAGTACGCCCCGGCCCCGTTCCTGGCGACCAACAGAGGCGACGGCTACATACCATTCCAGAGACGAGGAGAAGAACGCTCCGACATCGTCAGCATCAAGACGACCAGCGTGCCGCAGATGATCACAAACGAGAAGGTGGCCGCTGCCATCCAGGACAAGATCAGCGAGGAGCTGCCGAAGCGTCTCGAGTACCACGCCTCGCGCATGGGGAAGGGCTGACACTCCGCCCCACTCCACCGGGCACGACCGGACGGCCACGGGCCACACGCCAGGAGCCGCACACCAGGGCCGCGCCCCACGCGTCGGCCTCGAGAACAACGCGCAAGACGACTCGAAGGTTCAAACGCGAAGCGACGCGCTCCACGGGGCCTTCCAGGCGTCCAAAACGGCTGCGGTGCTGGCGAGCCCAAAATCTGAAAATTTTTTGCTGGGAAATTTTCCGGCGTTTCGTTTCGTCGGAGCGACCGGATCCCTCCGGCCAAATTCCAAGGAGGTGGTCACATGGCTGAGGCGAAGCAGAACCTCCAGAGCACCGATGTGATCGCCAAGCTATTCGGGCTCACAACCAGGAGGATCCAGCAGCTAACAAAGGAAGGCGTGATCCAGGCCGTCAAGGTCAAGGGCGCCAACCAGTACGACCTATTGCCTACGATCCAGGCGTACATCAAATACCTGAGCGACAAGGCGAACGGTCGAGAACAAAAGAACAACGAAAACACAGCGGCCAAGGAAAAAGCCGAGGCCGATCTCAAGACCGCAAAGGCCGAGATCGCTCAGCTTCAACTTGACGAGCTCAAAGGAAGGATGCACCGATCGGAGGACGTGGCCGCCATGACTTCTGACCTGGTGTACGCAATCAGGAGCATGATCATCGCCCTACCCGGCCGCCTGGCCGTGGATGTGGCAGACGTGAACACGGCGCCAGAGTGCTCCGAGATAATCCGGCGCGAATGTTACGCGATCCTGGAGGAGCTCTCGCAGTATGAGTACAACCCGGACGCCTACGCGAAGCGCGTGCGCGACCGAGAAGGCTGGAGCGAGGTGATCACCGATGAGCAAGACGACTAAAAAGGCCGCGGCAGCTCTCAACGCCGCGATCGCTCCAGAGGTGGCACACTTCAAACCGCCGGAGAACCTAACCGTCGACGAGTGGGCTGACAAATACCGGCGCCTCTCCCCTGAGAACTCGGCAGAGGCCGGACCATGGAGAACCAAGAGGACACCATACCTGGCCGAACCGATGAAAGCGTTCACGGATCCGAAAGTCAGGAAGATCGTCATGGTCGCAGCTTCCCAGGTCGGCAAGTCTGAGCTGGAGCTCAATATAATCGGGTACATTATGGACCAGGATCCTGGCTCCATCCTATTCGCGCAGCCTTCTCTCGAAGATGCTCGAAAGTTCTCCCGCTTGAGGATCTCACCGATGGTCAGAGACTCAAAGGTACTACGCCAGAAGGTGACAGAGATCAGAGGAAAAGACACAACGAGCACTGTGCTCCAGAAGTCCTTCCCTGGCGGCATGCTCACCATCACCGGATCGAACAGCGCCAGCGCCCTGGCATCCACCCCGGCCAGGTACATCCTCGGAGACGAGCGAGATCGCTGGGCTATATCGGCCGGCAGCGAAGGCGATCCCTGGGCTCTTGCCGAAGCGCGCCAGGCGACCTTCTACAACGCGAAGGCCGTGGAGGTATCAACTCCAACAATTAAAGGACGCAGCAACATCGAGACGAGCTACTACCAGGGAACCCAGGAGCGATGGTGCCACCGCTGCCCTCATTGTGGGGAATACAGCGAGATCACCTTCGGGCGGATCCGCTTCCAACATAAAAAAATAAAAGCACCAAACGGGCGCATGGCCAATAAGGTCGTCGGCGCCATCAATTATGTGTGCCCTGAGTGCGGGTGTATTAGCACAGAGGCCGAAATGCGAAAGCAGCCGGCCAAGTGGATCGCAACCAATCCGGAGGCATACGAGAACGGCGTGAGATCGTTCTGGCTATCGGCCTTCGCTTCTCCGTGGACTCCATGGAGCAAGATCGTCGTCAAATTCCTGGATGCTCAAGGGGATCCGGAACGGCTCAAGGTAGTCTGCAACACTCTCCTCGGGGAATTGTGGGAGGACCGCACTGCAGTCGTGGACGACGACGAAATGCTAGGCCGGCGCGAACACTACGACGCAGAGCTTCCGGACGGAGTTCTGGTCTTAACTTGCGGCGTAGACACTCAGGACAACCGTCTCGAGTACGAGGTCGTAGGCCACGGACACGGTGGCGAGACCTGGGGGATCAAGCGCGGGTACATTATGGGTCGGCCAGACACCCAAGAACCGTGGGACCGTCTCGACGACCTGATTGATCACACGTACACATACGCAAGCGGCAAAGGCCTCAAGATCTCGATCACATGCGTCGACTCTGGCGGTCACTTCACCCAGGAGGTGTACGAACAATGCCGCGCCCGTCTCGCGAAGCATGTGTTCGCAATCAAAGGAAAAGGCGGCGAGGGTATTCCATACATTAACCCGCCGAGCAAGGTGCCAATCCGGGACAACAAGCGCGTGCGCTGCTGGCTCTACACTATCGGAGTTGACGCCGGAAAAACGATGATATACAACGCCCTGGAAGTCCAGGAACCTGGCGGTACCAAGTATTGCCACTTTCCAAATAATGACGACCGAGGCTACGACGCGGGCTACTTTAACGGCCTATTATCCGAGACACCGGTACTCACAAGATCAAACGGCCGCGACAAAGTGACGTGGAAAAAGCTGCCAGGTCACGAAAGAAACGAGCCACTCGACCTTCGCAATTATGCACTGGCCGGGTACCGTATCGTCGATCCGGATCTGGATGCGATTGAGCGAAGGCTCAAAGGCCTGGAAGAACCCAAAGCAAAACCGGAACCACCAAAAAGACACAACAAGCGCCGTGACATATACGACGGCGAATGGTAAGGAGGCACACCATGACAAAGCAAGAGAAAATCAAAGACCTCCAGGAGAGACTCGAGCTCTACAAAGGCCGCGAGAAGGAAATGCTCACCGGAGGCGTCCAGTCCTACGGCGTAGGATCCAGAAACGCTACCAGGTACAACACCGACCTCGCCCAAGTGAGGACGGCGATCAAAGAGATTGAGGCAGAGATCTCCGCGCTGGAGTGCAAGACTCCACGCAAGGCGGTCGGCGTGATCCCGCGCGACTGGTAAAGGAGGGGCAATATGGAACAAACAAACAACGTCGAGGTAAAGCGAACCGGTGGCAAAGCTCCAAGGGCATCCGCTTCGGGTTATAGTGACGCCGGAGCAAGCTGGAACAAGAAAGCTCTCAAGAGCTTCCTGGCATACAGTTCCGGAGCACACCAGGACATCGATGAAAACAACTACACACTCCGGCAACGGGCCAGGATGCTATACATGGCCGCTCCTATTGCCACGAGTGCGATCAAGACAAACAGAACAAACGTGATCGGGTGCGGCTTAAAACTCCAGGCACGTCCAAACACTGAGCTCCTGGGACTAAGTCCGGAAGCGGCCAAGGACTGGCAAAGAAGGACCGAGGCAGAGTTTGACCTATGGGCCAAGCGAAAGAAGTCGTGCGATGCGACCGGCGTCAATGACTTCTACGGGATCCAGCAGCTTGCTCTTATGAGCTGGCTCCTATCCGGCGACGTTTTTTGCATTATGAAGCAAGTGCCCGCTACTGCTGCCACGCCCTACTCTCTCCGCTTGCATCTAATCGAAGCTGACCGAGTAAGCACACCGGGATCACCTGGCGCAACCTTCTCGAATATGACGGAAGGCATCGCGAAGAACGGCAACAAAATCTACGACGGCGTAGAGGTCGATAAGAACGGCGCCATCGTGGCGTATTACATTTGCAACAACTACCCGAACGAGCTCAAGATGGCCGTCAGTGAATGGACTCGCGTCGAAGCATACGGATCCCTCACCGGACAGCCGAACATTATCCAGATCATGGAGTCAGAACGTCCGGAGCAATACCGAGGCGTCAGCTACCTGGCCCAAGTGATCGAGCCGCTTCTCCAGATACGGAGATACACAGAAAGCGAGCTGACCGCTGCCCTGATCGAGAGCTTTTTCACGGCGTTCGTTATGACTGAGAACCCCGAGGAAAATCCGTACAACGAAGCCGGACAACCTCAGATAGATCACAGCGACGACGAGTACGAAATGGGACCGGGCCAGATCAACTACATGAAGCCGGGCGAGTCCATAACCTTCGGAACACCATCGAGACCAAACAGCGGCTTCGACGCGTTCATTCGAGCATTATGCGAACAATGTGGCGCCGCCCTAGAGATACCGGCCGACCTACTTCTCAAGAGTTTCAATAGCTCGTACAGTGCGAGCCGTGCCGCTCTCCTGGAAGCATGGAAGGCCTTCAAGATGCGCCGCGAGTGGTTCGTGTCTGATTTTTGCAAGCCAATCTATGAGATCTGGCTGTCTGAGGCCGTGGCGCGTGGACGCATCCAGGCCCCTGGCTTTTTCAATGATCCGCTGATCCGTGAAGCGTGGCTCGGATCTGAATGGGTTGGTCCTTCTCAGGGACAGCTCGATCCTACCAAGGAGATCGAGGCAGAGATCAAGGCCGTCGAGCACGGCTTCTCTACTCACGAGCAAAGCACGATCAAGCTCAACGGTGGCCAGTGGGAGTCCAATGTGGCACAACTGGCCCACGAAAACAAAATACTAAAAGAGGCCGCCGGAAGTGACGCGGCCCAGGCAAAGGAGGACTAAGCCAATGAAGCAAAACAGCATCAAGATCCTGGCCGGCCCGGCGCCATCAGGCCAGACCGCTCCGCGTTTCTGGAACGTGATCAGCAACGACGGCGACGCTGAGATCACCATATACGGTGAGATCGTAAGCCATCGCCCGACCAACTGGTTCACCGGAGAACCTGAGGACGGACTCTACACATCGCCGGAAGGCTTCCTGGAGGATCTGGCAACAATCAAAGACGCGGCGAACATAACCGTCCGGATCAATTCGGTCGGCGGGGATGTTTACACAGCGATCGGCATCGCCAACAGACTCAAGGAGCTGAAAGGAAACACGGTGGCAATAATCGACGGCATAGCTGCCAGCGCTGCCACAGTCGTCGCTATGGGATGCGACACCATCAAAGCATACAACGGCTCGATGTTTATGATCCACGAGGCTCTCACCGAGCTATATGGAGCATACAACCACAAGGCCTTGCTTCTGGTCAATAAAAGGCTGGAAGCAGCCAACTCAGCGGTCGCCGAACAGTATCACGGAAAGACAGGCATCGAGATCGACAAGATCAGGAGCCAGATGGCCGCCGAAAAATGGATGACTGGCCGCGAAGCTCTTGAGGAAGGCTGGATCGACGAAGTGATCGACGGCGATGATCCAAGTATGAGCATCACAAAAGACGGCAGCACTCTCACCGTCAACGGCCTCAGCATGAGCGCCAAAGGCTTCGACCATATTCCTGAGTCGGTGCCAGTAGTAAAAGCAACCACACAACCTAGTGCAACCCCGGCGCCAGGTGCTTCCGCACGCCAGGCGAAGGATGCAAATAAAAACACAAACCCAAAGGAGGTACACAAAATGACACTGGAAGAATTACAGAACCAGGAACCTGAGCTCGTGCAGCAGATCAGAGCCCAGGCACACGACGAGGCTGTCTCAGCAGCGATCACAAGCGAACGCGAACGCCTCAGAGGGATCAGCGAGATCGCGGCAGCAGTCGGTGACCAGGATATGATCAACGAGGCCATGTACGGCGAGAAGGCTTGCACAGCTTCCGAGCTCGCTCTCCGCGTAATGCAGAGAGACGCCCAGAAGGGACAGCAACACGTCGCAGACACTCAGGCCGACTTCCAGGCAAGTGGCGCCGCTGGTGTAACAGCAACCCCTAACGCTGGCAACCCTGAGCCACAGAAGCCAGAAGGCGAGACAGAAATGAGCGAGGAGGACGCGATCGCGATGATCCTCGGCACACCTACAAACAAGGCAAAGGAGGACTAAGCCAATGAAAGCAAACGAAACAATCGGAACTTTTGCATACGACGGCTTGATCATTGACGGAAAGCACAGCCTCGACGTCAAGAGCATCACCATCACCGTCGAGAAGGACAAAACCTTCGCACGCGGCACACTGATCGGATCCGATGGCAAGATCTTCGCCGGAACCGAGGGCCAGACTCCTGATTGCATCCTCACAGACGAGGTGGTCGGAACTGGTGCCGCAACAGTCGTAACAGCATACAAGAGCGGAAACTTTAACAAGGGCGCGCTCATTGTAGCAAGTGACTACACACTCAAAGACGCGGACATCGAAAACATGAGAAAAGTCGGACTTTTCGTCGAGTCCGTCGCAGACTAAGAAAAGGAGGACGAAGTAAATGCCTATTCCACAGATTTACAGAACAGTGACAATGATCGGAGCCGTTCAGGCTATGCCATCACACCGCACCTTCTTGCGTGACCGCTACTTCCCTTGCACTCCGGCGACTGACATTTTCCCGACTGAGGAAGTGCTCGTCGAGTACAGAAACGGAAACAAGAAGATCGCACCGGTTGTAATGCCTAGAAAGGGCGGCATCAATATCGCACGCGAGGGCTACAAGACCGTGAAGTACGTGCCGCCATTCGTAGCGCCTCAGAGACCTCTCACCATCGACGACCTCAACAAGAAGGGCTTCGGTGAGAACCTTTACAGCCAGATCACTCCACAGCAGCGCGAGGCCCAGATCCTCGGCCTGGATCTCCAGGAGCTCAGCACATTGATCGACGGCCGCGAGGAATACATGGCAGCCCAGGCTATGCTCAACAATGGCTACGTGCTCAAGCAGTACGCCGACGACTTCGGTGGCAAGTACGAGGAGTACGCTATCCAGTTCTATGACGGAACAAACGACGCGAAGTACGTGCCGAAAGCCAAGTGGAACGCAGCCGACGCAAAGATCCTCGCAGACATCGGCGCCATGGTCAAGATGCTCACAAGCAAAGGACTCCCGGCATCCGATCTCGTTATGTCTCCGGACGTTGCTGACATCGTGATCAATGACGAGGCAATCCAAAAGCTGCTCGACATTAAGAATATCCAGCTCGGAGGCATCAACCCTCAGGAGCTTCCTGACGGTGCAACACTTGTCGGCGTGATTAACGTACACGGCAAGAACATCAACCTCATCGGATATGACGAGGAATTTGAGGACGAGGATGGAACAACCAAGTCGTTCATGGGATCCGGAAACGTGGTGCTCACAGCTCCAGCATCCGGCCGCTCTCTTTACGGAGCAGTCACACAGCTCGAGCAGTCTGACGGACAGTTTCACACCTACGCAGCGAGCCGCGTGCCTAAGTACACAGCGGACGCAAACTCTGAGGTGAGAAACCTCAAGGTCAGCGCTAAGCCTTTATTGATCCCAAGAAATCAGAACGCATGGATCAGCGCGAGCGTTCTCTAATCTATACCAAGCAAGGAGGTCAACCCACATGATCAAAATCATCGCCGGCACATACGGCTACGTGAATAAAAAGACGGGAGCGGTCGAGGCCAAGGACAAAAAGGCCCAGCCGTTCTCGTGCGACAAAGACGAGGAGGCACGCCTGGTAGCACTGGGCGTTGCCGAATACGTCGGAGGAGTAAACCAGGACGAAGATCCGGATCAGGATCCGGACGGTAAAGGCCAGGACAACGGGGACGCTCACCAGGGCGACCAGAACGACCAGAAATCGGATCAGGAGCCTGAAAAAACTCTCGCAGATATGACCAAGAAGGAGCTCACGCAGATCGCGACCGATCTGGGAATTGAGCTGCCGAAAAAAGCAACCAACCAGGACATCATTGAGGCGATCGAGAAGGCCCGCGCCGAGCATGAAGGCGACCAGGACGAAGATCTGGGCGGTGAGGAGGACGACGAAGCTCCCGCCCTCTCCGCTGCTATGCCTGAATGACGCTCAAGGAAATGATGGCCGGCGATGTGGCCGATCTCTTTTTCATGCTGGAGGACTTCGGAGAGGAACACAAGGTCGAGGGGACGACGATCCAGTGCGTCCCCGATGCGGACGCCTTGCAGTCATTAAAAACCACGACTCTCGGCCTGGCCGAAGCCACTCTATTGATTTACGCCAGAGTCGCCGACCTCCCGAAGCGAAAAGCTCCGGGCTCATTTATCAACTATGACGGCCGCGAAATGCTGGTCATTGACTGGAGCGAGAACACTGGAGTCGCGGCAATCGCACTCAAACAGAACGCGACACGATAAGGAGGGACGCCATGACAACCAAGCAGATCATCGAGAACCTCACACAATGGGTTAGCGAGAATATATGCAGCAAAATCGAGCTGAAAGTCCCGGACGACTACCAGGACGGCGGAGACTATAACCTCGTGAATAAAAACCCTGAGGCCTTCCCTCTCTACGTTCCGGCAAAAGACCGGCTTGCACCGACGGCGGTCGCTCCTATACCTTCGGTATGCGTACAGCTCATGGAAGGATCGGACGACATCCGGAACCATTCCAGAACCATGAAGATCAGGCTCAGCCTCTCGACATGGAACCCAGGCCACCACGCCGGCGACAACATGATCCCCGTAGAGGATCCGACGGTGCTCGGTGGCTACAAATATATCCGGGACGACAGCCCGGAGGATGAATACCAACGAAACTCGGACGGCTGGAAAGATCTTTACAACTTCCAGGACATCGCTCTCGCAGCACTGGAAGGCAGCCAGATCATCGCCGGCGTCAGAGTGGACTCGTCAGTCCCGATTACATACGGCCCCTTCACGGAGGACGGAGAAATATGGGACTTTTACCCGTACTGGTTCGGCTGGGTATGCTTCACAATATCGTGCGGCGTTCCTGAGAAAAAGACGGCCAGCTACTCAGACCTATTATAAGCAAAGGAGGCACAAACAATGGCATATTTGCACGGAACCTATGGCGAGCGCACAGCTTCCCAGGTCAAGAGCACAGCCCAGGTGGATGAAATTGCCGTCTACTTCGGAACGGCTCCGATTAACCTGATCAGAGGCTACGACGACGCCGACCTGGTAAATGTTCCCGTTCGATTGAGAAACATCGGCGAGGCCCAGCAAAAGGTCGGATATTCCGACAACTGGGAGCCAGGAAACGGCTTCACATTATGCGAAGTCATGGACTATCACTTCAACAACACAGTCCAGAACGTAGGCCCGATCTACATGATCAACGTGCTGGATCCTGACGTTCACAGAAAGGCAGTGGCCACAAAAGAGACGCTCGCGTTCTCCAACGGCCGCGCGTCCTTCCTGAGCGACACAGTGATCCTCGACACTCTTGCGATTGCAGAAAAGGTCGAGGGCGTGGACTACGCCGTGGACTACAACTTCACAAGCGGAAAGGTGACGATCTCGTCCCTGAATGACTCCAATCCTCTCGATGGGGAAATATCCGTTACATTCTACGAGGTCGATCCTTCAATGGTTGAGACTTCTGACATCATCGGACAGAAATCACAGAGCGGAGAATACTCCGGCATCGCTGCCGTGGCTCTCATGTATTTGAGACATAACGCGATCACCAACATCATGGCCGCGCCTGGATGGTCACAAATTCCGGAAGTATATCGAGCATTATGCTCAGCAGCCCAGAAGATCAACGGACACTGGGACGCTTTTGTAAACGCCGACATCCCTCTCGAGGAAAGCGGCACGGACATCGACACCATCGCGAAGGCGATTGACTGGAAAGAAAAGAACGGGTACACATCAGAGATCTCGAAAGTGTGCTGGCCAATGAGCAAGAACGCCGGCAAGGTTTACCACCTCAGCACAGTCACAACGGCGACAATGATGGCGACAGACATGGAACATGATGCGGTACCATGCGAGAGCCCGTCGAACGAGGACATCATGGCAACAGCTCAATATTTTGGAGACAAGTCGAAAAATCAGGGCTTCGACCAGATGGAGGCCAACGACCTCAACGAAAAAGGTATCACTACCCTGATCTACTGGGAGGGAACTTTCAAGTTGTGGGGACCTCATACGGCCGCGTACCAGTACAACGGCTCGATGGATGCGGCTGCTATCTTCGATAACAATATCCGTATGCTCATGCACTGTACCAACGGTTTCCAGAAGCGAAACGGAACGCAGATTGACGCCCCTATGACTCCAAACGATCGCGACAGCATCGTGATCAGTGAGCAAGGCGAGCTCGACGCGCTCAAGGGCGTCGGTGCACTTATCGGAGATCCGGAGATCATTTTCCTGGAGAGCGAAAACCCTACCAGCAATATGGTCAACGGCGACTTTATGTTCCACATTATGGCAACGCCTACGCCACCGATGAAGTCGGCAACAGCAAAGGTAACATATACAGACGAGGGCTTCTCCTCGTTCTTTGGAGAGGAGGCGTAAGACATGGATAAACACACCGCGGTACTTGCTGACAGCATGTACGTCGACAAAACAAAGGCAGCGGAGGACGTCTCTTTTGAGCTTCCGTCTCTTGCGCTCCAGACAGCAGATCTCCAGGCTATGGGAACTTTATCGCTCCCGATCGCTGGGCTTCTTGACGACATGACGATGACGATCACAAAGATCGGCGTTGATAAGGGCTACGGCTCCATGAATAAACTCAAGAAGATGGCCGTCGAGTTCCGATGGGTTCAGGATAAGGTCAACGCATCCGGTGACGTTTCACACGTCGGATGCAAGGCTTTCCTCAACGTAGTCCCTCAGGAGATCCCTGGCATCAGCGTCGAAGTAGGAAGCGCCACAGAGCTCGGCGGCACATACACAGTGCTCCGCTATCAGCTCTACGTGGACGGATCCGAGGTGCTGCTGGTTGATAGGCTCAACCAGATCCTCAAGATCAACGGCGTGGACTACATGGCAGACGTGAAAAAGCTGCTCTAATACAACACAACCAAGCAAACACGGGCCCGGGATCTCCTGGGCCTGATTTATTAAGGAGGAACCCACATGCAAGGAAAATTAACACTTGTAAACCCGATCAAGATCGACGGCAAGAACGTCAAACAACTCAAATACGACACCAACGAGATCACGCCGGAGCTTTATGCTGAGGCGGAGACCAGAAAGGCAAAAGCCGGACATGCAAACGGCAACAGATCCGGAGCGATGGAGCTCGACTACCCGTTCCACTTATACCTCGGCTTCGCTGCCATCCTGGCAGTCAATGAAGGCTACACATTCGAGGATGTTGAGCGAGTAAAAGGCCGTGACGTCATCGAGATAAGTGTGATCGGGCGAAATTTTATTATGAAGTCGGAAGGATCAGAGGGCGAGACCTCCGACGAGCAATCAGAGACTTCGCCAGAGTCTACCACACAAGCGTAACAGAGATCAGCCAGAAACGCCTGACGGATTTTCTGATCCAATACGCAGAGGCAGCCGAGGATCTGGCTGCTGAAAATAAGAGAATACAGCAAAAACGAAACCAAATGCGCGGCAAAGGAAAAGGCCGCCATAATAGATATTTTTAACCGGAAGGAGGTGGCACCGTGGCAAAGAGCAACACACTCCAGGCGATCGTTGAAATTGCCGGAACTCTGAGTCCTACACTCGAAAAAAGTATAGGTGGCGTCGTTGATAAGCTCGACGGCATCAATGTCAAAGCCCTGGCCGTCGGTGCGGCCGCTGGAGGCATCGCAATCGCAACTACGAAGGCGGTATTTGAGGCCGGCAAAGCTCTCACAGAGCTCGGCGGCGAGTTTGACAAGGCATACGACTCGATCAGGATCGGAACCGGAGCAACGGGCGAGGCTCTCGAAGCCCTCGAGGACGACTTCCAGGCCGTGTACTCTGCAGTACCGACCACCATGGAGGACGCGAGCCAGGCGATCGCAGACTATAACACAAGGCTCGGCCTAACTGGCCCGGCCCTCCAGGGTATATCTACCCAGGCGATCCAGGTCGCTGACATGCTCGGCGAGGATCTCGGCAGCGTTATCGAGGAGTCGTCCCAGGCCTTCCAGGCGTGGAACATCGACGCGGACGAAATGGGGAACAAAATGGACTACGTTTTCAAGGCTTCCCAGTCCACCGGCGTCAGCTTCGCTGACTTGATGGCAGACGTCCAGAAGTTCGCGCCACAGATGCAAGAAATGGGCTACTCATTCGAGGAGACCACCGCGCTCCTGGGCCAGCTCGACAAGGCTGGCGTAAATGCCGACGAGGTTATGAGTGCATTGAAAAAGTCGGTCGGAGTTCTGGCAAAAGAAGGACTGAGCGCAAGCGAAGGCCTGGCCAAATATTCCGAACAGATCAAGAACGCCGGAAGCATGACAGAGGCGACCACAATCGCGTCGGAGATCTTCGGATCGAAAGCAGCGTCATCAATGGCAGCAGCTATACGAGACGGCACCCTATCGGTCGCAGATCTGACTGCAGAGCTGGAAGGCTCAAGCGAAACAATAAACGGATGCGCCGGCGACACGTATGACTTCGCGGAAAAATTGCAGCTATTCAAGCAGCAAGCTCAAGTCGCGTTTGAGCCACTTGCGAGCACTTTGTTCGACTCGCTCAATGAGCTCATGCCAATCGCAGCGGACGCCATGACTCAGCTCATGCCAATCCTGGGGCAACTAGCCCAGGCAATCATCCCGATCGTGCAAGATCTGGTACCTCAGATCGCCCCACTTCTCACGCAACTGATCCCGCCGATCGTAAGCATGGCCGGCGTACTCGCCAGCAGCGTGATCCCGCCGATCGTGGAAATTGTGACCAGCCTGATCCCGGCAGCGATCTCCATCGTGAGCGCGCTCATGCCAATAATTCAGGTACTGATCGAGACCGTACTCCCGATCCTGGTGGATATTATCCAGCAGATCATCCCGCCGGTCGTTCAAATCGTGACCGCGCTGCTGCCCGTGATCCAGGAATTATTGACAGCCCTGGCTCCTATCGTGACGCAGCTTTTCACAGCCCTGAGCCCCGTGCTCGCGGCAGCCGGACAACTGATCTCGACGCTCTTGCCGCCGGTGATCTCACTGATCCAGACGCTCATGCCTATAATTACCACCGTTGCCTCTATCATATCGACCGTTCTGACGGTTGCAATCCAGGGGCTCATGCCGGTGATCGAGGGCGTGATCTCCGTGGTCGGCACTATCGCCTCTGTATTCGAGGCCGCCTTCTCCGGACTGGTCGGCATCGTAAAGACGCCAATCAATGCGATCATCGGCCTGGTGAATAAAGCGATCGGCGCGATCAATTCGATCAGCATCGACGTCCCGGACTGGGTGCCAGGTCTAGGAGGCAAGCACTTCGGGTTTAGCATACCGACGATACCAATGCTGGCAACTGGAGGCTTCACGGACGGCGTATCAATCGCCGGCGAGGCCGGCACCGAGGCCGTGATCAGCTTCGACCAGGCATACAGATCGGCCAATATCGGCTACTGGATGGAAGCCGGCAAGATGCTCGGAGTCCTGGGACAAAACCAGAACACGACAACGAGCTCGCTGGCTGGCCAACTCCTAACGCTGGACGACTTCTCGCTCTCCGAACTTGCAAGCGAGAACAACACCGTCGTCTACGACTTCTCAGGTATGAGCTACAACCCGACCGTCAACACAACCGGAGACGGACCGGACATCATGGCGCAGCTCCGAGAGGCTGGCCAGGAGTTCTTTGACTGGCTCGAGACCTGGATCAGAAGAAAGGAGCAGACCGCTTATGGCTACTAAGTATTACAAATACACAACCAAAGAGGGCGACACGTTTGACATGATCGCCCTCAACTTCTACGACGAGGAAAAGATGGCGACGACCATCATCGAAGCCAATCCAGACTACTCTGACGTGATTATTTTCGACGCTGACGTCGAATTGATCATACCCATCGTGGAGGATGTTGACGGCATAGAAACAACGCCACCATGGAGGAGGTGATCCGGTGGCTGAGAAATTAACATACAACGGTAAGGACATCACCGCAGACGTGACAGCGATCGCGGCAGCGGCCGACCTATACACCGGATCAGAGCGCTCCGATGTCCTGGAGCTTCACTTTCCTGAGGACGAAGCCTGGACGACATGGAGGCCACAGATCGACGATGTTATCACCTATCAACGCGACGGCCTGAACACTGGCCGCTTGTTTATATTCGACCAGGAATTGACAAGCGGTGGCCACGTACTATATGCAACAACCACACCGACGGACATGCGCGAGATCCCAAGGACAAAAGCCTGGGAGCGTGCTCACCTGAGCCAGATCGGTGGGGAAATTGCAGCAAGGAACAGCCTGAGCTTCGAGCTAATAGGCGTAGACGACAACTACTTCGAGTATATCAAGCAAGAAGTAGAAAGCGACGCGGCCTTCCTGGCCAAACTTGCAATACTTGAGGGCGCTGCCCTGGTCGTATTCGACGGCCGGATCATAATGGCCAAAGAAAAGGAACTGGAGGCAGCGGATCCGGTTGCGGAACTAGACACAAACGGCGCTTTTGTCGAGTTTTTTGATAATTCGGCCAAAGCATACGGATCGGCATTGATAAGCGTCGGCCAATTCAAAGGCGCGTACGCAGCAAACAATGGGGCTGCCAGAAAGCTCACGGAAAAACCCGGGAACCTCCAGGCATCCAGCAACGCCGAGTGTATGATTTATGCGGCCGGGCTTCTCAGGCATAAAAACAAGGGCCTCACCGGCCTGAAAATGACAACCACACTCTCCCCGGAAATACCGGCCGGAGTTACATGCACCCTGGGTGGCTCCTCAGTGCCTAAGGGATGGACCGGGACATTGTTCGTGCATCACGTAAGGCACGAGTTCCACAAAAACCAGAGCACGATATTCCTGAGGAAACCACTGGAGGGATATTAAATGACCGCAAACAAAGGCACAGTCCTCACCGTTGGAGAAGGTGCAAACCTGAACATGCTCAGAGTGGCGCCGATCGACAACATCGATGCCGTGAGCACGTTCTACAAGATACCGAAATACCTCCAGGACGAGGACATAAAAAAAGGTGACCAGGTTGCCTTCCTATCCTTCGCAGATGGGACGGGCGTGATCCTGGCCAAAATGTAAAGGAGGAAGCTCATGGCAACAATGGGACGCTGGGGCAATCAGTCCTTCACGATCAGCACTAAGAAGATCAGAGGTTTCGAGGGCTTCTCTACTGCTGCCGAGAAAAAGGACAAAGACTCCAAAAGTAAAAAGAAAAGCCTGGAGCTCGAGAGCGTGAAACTCTCGATCGCATGCCACGCAAACGCCGGCGTGGATCCTCAAAAAGAGTATTACACCTGGCGCGGCTTGATCGGGCAGACCAATTACCTATACATCCACGGAAAAAAATGGAAAAGCAACCGCCTCCAGCTCCAAAAAGTAAGCCTGGGAAGCGTAACAAACGATGGCAAAGGCCGGTTCCGGTATGCCGAGATCTCTCTGGAGTTCACAGAGGAGAACGTCAAACCGTCCAACAAGTCAAGCAGATCGGGAGCATCCAAGGCGGATAAGAAAAAGAAAAAGAAAAAATAGCAAGGAGGGACTCACATGCTAGGAAAAGGAAACGGCGAGCCTCAGACATGCGCGGCCAACCTTCTCCAGACGCCACGTTTTTCGGTTCCATACGAGAGGCTGAAAGGCATCGACGGCGAGCTGGTAGACTCTCCGGCCGCAGAAAGCGCCGACGAAATGGCTGCCGACGCCGAGTGGCTGCTGGAAACATACGAGCCGAGGGTTGAGATCAACAGCATCGAGGCCGGCGATCCGGATGGAGTTGGCGACTTCGGCATTGTTGCAGATCTATCGGTAAATTTTAACGACGAGGAGGAAGAAACATGAGCGACCTGAAATTCATCGAAACGAACGCCTCCGAGATTTATGAGATCGTGATCGGTTCGCTGGAAAACAAATGCGGCGAGGATCTATATCCAGGAGATGAACGCCGCATATTCGGCGAAGCTATGGTGCCGCTGGTTGTGGCCCTATTCAATGCCGTGAATGATGCGTGCCGCCAAAAGATGCTCAGGTATGCCAGGGGCGAAGTCCTGGACGCTCTCGGAGAACGCGAGAACGTGACCAGATCGGCAGCAGTATCGGCAACAACAACCGAGCGGTTTTCACTGAATACAGCAATCTCGGAAAATATCATCATACCGAAGGGGACCAGAGTCACTTCGGACTATACAAATTATTTTGCAACAGACACAACGGCCGTTCTAGCAGCGGGCGACACTTTTGTGGATGTTCCGGTCACTGCAGAAACCGGGGGAAGCTCTGCCAACGGCATCACAATCGGCCAGATCAACGTCCTAGTCGATACGGTTCCATACATTGACAGCGTAAGCAACACCGCAGCAACATCCGGAGGATCTGACGAGGAAACGGACGACGCATATCGAGACAGAATACGAACGTCCGGCGCAAGTCTGAGCGTGGCCGGTCCCCCTAACGCATACAAATACTGGGCCATGGAAGCAGACAGCACCGTCGCAGATGCAGCGGTCGGCTCGCCTTCTCCTGGCGTCGTATTGATAACGCCGATCTGCTACGGCGGAGAGATCCCGGACGAGTCAATACTTGCGAAAGTCCTGGAAAAATGCTCCGCGGATGATATACGGCCACTCACCGATCTGGTGAAGGTTCAGGCTCCGAGCGTGGAAGCCTACGACATAGAGCTGAAATACTACACCACGGAGGCAGACGAGAGCGCATGCGTGGAAACAATCGAAGGAGACGGCGGAGCCATCGACAAGTACGTGTACTGGCAAGGCTCGGCGCTAAACAGAGACATAAACCCGGACTACCTTCGCAAACTGATCCTGGCTCCAAACTGGAGCGACGACGCGGTCGGCGCTGTACGTGTAGAGGTGATAAGCCCGACATTCAAGGAGCTGAACTCAACAACAGTGGCTAAGTTCTCCGGAAATCTGACAGTAACGCACGCGATCACAGACAGCGAGTAAGGAGGCGGCCTATGGGAATGAAACTAGATGCCGTCAAAATGTTGAAACTCCTCCCGGCATGGATGCGTGACGACGATGCAAACCAAGCGCTGGCCCAAGCAATCGACCTTCTTTTCAGTCAGCCGGCCGGCCGGATCTCGTCGCTTCGCACCTGGGACAAAATCGACGAGCTAACAAACGAGGAACTCGACGAGCTTGCCTGGGAGCTTGACATTGACTGGTGGCAAAGCTCGTGGCCAATCGACAGAAAAAGGGCCACCGTGAAGGTCTCGGACAGTGTAAAAGAAAAGCGAGGCACGAAATGGGCTGTCGAACAACTTGTGGCCGCTGCTTTCGGAGTCGGCGAGGTGATGGAGTGGTTTGAGTACGGCGGCGATCCGTATTGCTTCAAAGTAAGAACCAACGCAACACTGACAGAGGATGGCATGGCGACTTTTTTGAGCATGATCGAGCGCGTAAAAAGCACACGCTCTCATGTGGAGGCCATAGAAATCGAAAGAATGATCACGCAGCCGCTTTTTGCCGGATGCGCTACCAGACAATGGACAACCAATGTGATCACGGACGACTTTTCACAAGTCCGAACAGTGTCCGCAACTATCGCGTCAGGTGCCGGGAACGGCAACCAATATACAAAAAACACAATAAAGGAGGGATAACATGGCAGACTTTAACAGCGCAGTTATGACCAACGAAGGCGCCGCACTTCTCGCACAATGTCAGGCCGGGGTTGCAAAGATGCAATTCACGGCCATGGTTACTGGAAATGGCGAGTACACCGAGGAGGAAAAGAGACGAGAAAGCCTCCAACAACGCACGAGCCTCAAGAACCAAAAACAGACCTTTGGATTTTCTAAAAAAGAGATGGCGACAGAAACCAGCGTGCTCCTCACTGGAGTAATCACGAACATCGACCTCACCACCGGGTACTATGTTCGAGAGGTCGGGATCTATGCGAAAAACGAACTGGACGAGGACAGCGATCCGATCCTCTATTCCATCGCAATCGCAATCGTGGCCGACTACTTGCCACCGTACAATGGGCTCACGCCTTCAACAATCACCCAGGAGTATTATGCAACAGTGTCAAACAGCGCCGATGTAACAATCGTGGCTGGAACTGGCGCCCTAATGCTCGCGGAAGATGCGAACAAAATTACAGACGATACAACCCAAATCGTGTACCGGCTGGGAGTAAATAATGGGCTAATCTATATTCAGGAGGTAAATGAGGCATGACACCGGAAAACAAAATCTATATTGCAGACAAACCGACACTCGACGCCGTAAAGGCTAAGGTCGACAATATCAGCGCATCCGTTCAAGAAATTGCACAAGGCGGATCTGGCGGCATCGCTCCGTCTAATATGATCAAGTTCTCCGCCTTCGCCGGGGATGGGTCCGCGAAGTTATACATCGAGGAACCTGGAGACACGATCATCGACAGCCAGGTACTCAGCACTATTGCTGGCGTGAAAATCATGCGAAGCGAAACTGGGTACCCAGAAACCGAAAAGGATGGCAGCCTGGTTATTGATATTAAGCGCGAGAACTTCGGGCAGTACAAAGAAGTACCATACGAGGACGCCGGGCTCGCCAATGGCACAACCTACTACTACGCAGCGTTCCCATATTCAGATCAAGGCGTCTACAATCGAAACCCACAAAATAAAGCCGAGGCAACCCCTAAACAATACGAGCTTTATGGCTTTGATATTGACCAGGACGACAGCAACCCGGCGACGCGTATCTCATATCCCTCCGACGTAGACAATGCCGAGTGGGATCCGATGACGGTGAACCAATCGAGCGGCGCGTTTGATCTCGGTCGGTGGGCCAACACGTTTTTTATGCGCTCGATCCGTCCGGTTATGCTGAAATATGACGGAACCGTGGACTATGAGCTCAACCACGACGACCAGAGCTTCAAACTGGACGGTTCAACAGCGTCCGACATCAGCAACACGGCATACGGCGGAAATGCCATGGTCGAGTTCCCGAAAATGTACTTCAAACGCTGGCAAGATGCAACCGGCCAACATGTGAGAGTTTCAAACGTCCAGATCGACACCGACTTCAAATGCTACGCTCACATGTATAACGGCGAGGAACTGGATGCGATCTACCTTCCTATGTTCGAGGGCTCCAGCGTAAGCGGCAAGGTTAGATCTCTCGCCGGCCAGACGCCGATGAATACGCAAACCGGAGCAACTGAAAAGACTCAGATCGAAGCAAACGGATCCGGCTGGCAGTTCGACGACTGGATGAACGCGCAAATGGTAACCCATCTTTTGTTCTTGCTGGGGAAATCGTCGGATCTCCAGGCAACCTTTGGCCGCGGCCATTATGACGGGGGCTCAGCGGCTAGCTCACTACTCCAGACCGGCCAGCTCAAAAACAAGGGTATGTTCTACGGCACGAATGGGAACGCGTCCGTGAAGTTCCTATGGCTGGAGAATTACTACGGCGATCGCTGGGATAGGAAGTACGGCGTTGTATATAATACGGCCGGCCACATACTCACAAAAGCATACCCTCCATACAACACGGACGGATCTGGCTACACAGACACCGGCATCACCATCACTGGCACAAGCGGCGGATATATTTCCAAAACAAAAATGACCGAGTTCGGTGAGTTCCCGATCGTTGCAAGCGGATCAGAAACCACATATCAGCCGGACGGATGTTGGTGGAATACGACGCAGCTTAATTTCCTGCTCTGGGGCGCGGATTGCAACAACGGGCTTCGTGTTGGGGCTGCTTTCCACGTCGACGCTCCGTTTTCGCACTCGGCTTGGGCCCTCGGGCCTTCGCTTGCTTATAAATACCCGAAAGCGGCGTAGCCGTCGGGGGGACCGGGGGATCGCCCCCGTAATACTTAAAACAAAACAGATAGGAGGAATGTGCAGCGATACGCTTAGGGGCTTTCACGAGCGATCTTTGGGCCGTTTCCTGATCTGGGGCGCGAATTGCAACAACGGGCTTCATGTTGGGGCTGCTTTCAACGTCAACAATCCGTTTTCGAACTCGAATTGGAACATCGGGCCTTCGCATGCTTATCAATTCATGGGGCTATTAACCAAATGCTCGTGATCGACACCTACCCCACAGGGCGTTGCAACACGTCTACCGGACAACCGGATCGAGGGAAAATTAAGCCGGCCGCGCAAGCGGTGACAAGGGAAGGGGCCGGTAGCAATCCGCGAAAGCTCTTTAGGCGATAAGCAAAAAGCTACACGATAACGTGATAACATATAAAAACCTTTACGCTCCAGCCATAGAGCTGGGAAATATTAAAAATTGCATAACCGAGGCGGCTAAAAACGGGAAAATGAAAAAAGCGTGCGTCAGGAAAGTTGTCGAAAACATCGACAAAGAGGCGGAGATCGTTCGGGACATGATGCTCAGGCACGACACCGGCTTCGAGACGTATGAGCTCCACACCATCCGGGAAGGCATCAAGCGGAAACGGAGGGAAATTGCAAAACCTCGGTTCAAATACGACCAAATGATCCAGCACGTCCTGATCTCGCAGATCCGCCCGATTGTTTTGCATAGTCTTTACGAATACGCACACGGCTCGCTGGAAAAGCGCGGACCTCTGCAGTCGGCTCAGGTGATCAGCAAATGGATCCGAAACGATCCGAAGGGCACGAGGTATTGCCTACAAATGGACGTGCACCACTGCTATCCGTCAGTCGATCAAGACATCCTGATACGCCGGTGGCATGAGAAAGTCAAAGACGCAGATTTTAATATTGAGAACGATAAGGTGATCCGGGCCAGCCCTCTGGGACTGGCTCCAGGATCGCCAACAAGCGTATGGCACATTCACTTCCTTTTCACGCCGTTCGACCACTGGCTGACAGAACAGGACGGCGT
This sequence comes from Eisenbergiella porci, assembly GCF_009696275.1. Taxonomy (GTDB): domain Bacteria; phylum Bacillota; class Clostridia; order Lachnospirales; family Lachnospiraceae; genus Eisenbergiella; species Eisenbergiella porci. Next base: position 3,638 of record NZ_VUMI01000038.1, on the reverse strand, counting down.
TGCTCATTATCTCAGGCACATGGACGACCTTGTGATATTCGGGCCAAACAAAAAGAAGCTGCACAAAGTCGAGCGCGATGTCATTGATTACATGCGCCGCGAATACAACATGGAGATCAACCACAGCCACCAGGTTTTTCCGATCGAGTGGGAGGATCGGCACGGCAAGAAACACGGCAAACCTCTCGATGTGTGCGGCTATCTATTTTATGGCAACCGGACCATATTGCGAGAAAGCCACATGTTGAAAACTACGAGAAAGGCGAACAAAATCGCAAAGAAAGAGCGAAAAACCTTTTACGATGGCCAGCAAATGCTTTCCCACCTGGGATGGTTCGAGCATGCCGACATGTACGGCGTTTATGCCGAAAGAATAAAACCAAAGGTGAACGTAAAGCAACTCAAGCGCATGGTTTCAAAACATGCGAGAAAGGAGAACGAAAAGCATGAAATGGAAAACAGTGATCGGCTACACAGAGCCGAAAGCGGTCGAGGTCGGGAAAACAACCGTGTACCTCAGGAGGAACGCGACCAAAATTAAGGACAAAGAAGGCAACGATGCGTGGAGCTACGAGGAGCGCCAGATGAGCCTCGCAGAATACGAAAAATACCTGGAACTCATGGAGTCACCAGAAATGCTGATTATACTGGAACGGTTTGAGATGCAAGAGGAGGAGAACGCCGACGCCCTACTGAACCAAATGAGCATCATGGCAACCCAGAGCGCCCAGGACGAGACACTTGCAAACATATTATTAAACCAAATGAGTCAAATGGAGGTAAATTAACATGGCAGAAACAACCACGACAAAATCAAGGCTTTTCAATACCGTGAAAAGGTACTACCCGAAATATTATTCCAAGGACGACGTAAAAACTTTTGTACGCGCCGGCCAGCTCACTCCCGAGGAATACAAAGAAATCACCGGCGAGGAGTATGCGGAATAACGGAGGTACTTCGGATGTTGAAAAACACGGCGGAAATTATAGAAAAACAGAACCGGATCATCCAGATCCAGGCAGACGTGATCAATGACCTTTACGGCCTACTCATGCAGCACATAACGTCGAGGAAGCCGAAGCGCTGCCGGCGGTCGCCAAGATCAACCTGGCAGCGAACATCCGCAGCACAATCGAGGAATGACACAGCAAGAATAAGCGATCAGGATCGTCCTGGTCGCTTTATTTTTGAGAAAGGAGGCACGCTATGAGCACAGACCTCAGCATCACCATCACGATCGTCGGCTTGCTGCTATCCGTGGCCACGTTCTACATCGGCAGACAGACAGCAAGCAAGAACGACGGAAAAGCTGCCGGAGCCCTGGAGACCGATCTCAAGTATGTCAAAGAAAGCGTCGGACGCATAGAGTCCAAGCTAGACAGAGACACGCAGCGTCTCGAGGGCCGGATCGACGAGATCAGCCGGCAAATGTCAGAGATCTCGAGCGAAGCAAGTCGCGCACATGAGTCGGCGAAGTCGGCCCACAACCGCATCGACGAGCATCTGACTCGAGAACATGGCATTGAACGACGAGGAGGTACAGCATGAAAAAAATTGAATTTTCAAAGCGGATCCTCGCAACGGTAGCGGTGGCAACGGCGGCGATCGTCGTCGCTGCCTTCGTTCTAATGTGGCACGCCGGGGACACCAGCGCCCTCGCGTACATCATCCCGGGTATTTTTGCCGAGCTATCCGCAGCGACCGGCTTCTACTTCTGGAAGGCCAAAGCTGAGAATATGATCAAGCTCGACATCGAGCGCAAGAAGCTCGGACTAAAAACAAGCGACGGCCCTGGAGATCAGGACCAGACAGTTCCGGACTCAGATCCGGAGGAATAGGAGGTGCGATATGGCAAGAATAGGACACGCAAGTATATCCGAAAAAGGCACGATCAACGGAACAAAAGGCGACGGTACTGGCCGCGAAGTATGTATCCGCGAATTTTATAGCAAGCCGTGGGACTTCGCTGCTATCCACCCGAACGCAACCGTCCGAGAAAAACACGCCAAAGCAATCGAGGCAGCTTGCAAAAACGACAACATCGGGTACGGCCAGAGTGATCGAAACACATTGAACACACTGGCCAAAGCCGTAGGCTACGATCTCTCGAAGGTTGGAAAGTGTAATTGCGACTGCAGCAGCCTCCAGAACGTGGCAGCGGTGGCATCGGGATCCGGCGCGACATACGGAAGCAACGGCTGGACTACTTCAACGATGAAGTCGGCGCTCAAGGCCCTGGGCTACAAAATCGTAACAGATACGACGATGCTTGCGAGCGCGGCGTATTGTGTACGCGGTGCAATCTACGTGAAGGCTTCGTCTCATACAATGGCCGCCCTGGATAACGGCGCAAAGTGCGCCGACATGCTCAAAAAAGCCGGTATCACAACGACAGAGACAGCGGCGCCAGTTTCCGACAGTGGCTCAAAACTGAGCACAAAGCTCCAGAGCGCCGAAAAGCTCGACAAGAGCATAGCCGGAAAGTATAAGACTACAACCGAGCTCAATTTGAGATATGGCGCAGACTCTACAAAGTACGCGTCTATGGTAGTAATGCCGGCCGGTACATCGGTACAGTGCTACGGTTATTACAATGTGACAAACGGCGTCAAGTGGTATTATGTTGTCGCAACGGTGAACGGCAAAAAGTACACCGGCTTCTGCAGCAGCAAATACCTCAAAAAAGCATAAGGAGGTACCAGAACTATGATGCAGAACATCGGAAACATATTGATCGGGATCGCGGTCGTGATTGCCGTGATCTTTGCGCTTAACTTACTCAATAAGGCGGCTGAGTATCTCGAGGCCAAAGCTCTGGAAGCTGGCCGCGAGGATCTTGCGGCTCTGATCGGAATGGCCAACAGCGCCATCACTCAGGCCGTGGCGTATGTCAACCAGACATACGTCGACAGCCTCAAAGCTGCCGGGAAATTCGACAAAGAGGCCCAGGTCGCAGCCTTTAACAAGGCGGTGACTGCTGCCGAGCAAATGCTCACGACTGACGTCAAGGACGCGATCATTGAAATATACGGAGACCTCTCGAAGTATCTGGAGACAAAGATCGAGGAGACGTGCAGAAACCTCAAGACAGAGCCGAAAAAGCCCGAGACGGAGAAAGATGCGGACACTGCAGTAAAAGCCGCCAGCGTGGCCGCTACGGTTGCCACGACAGCGATCCAGCAGCTCGCCGCTGAGGCGCAGCCACCCGATCAGGAATAACGGCGGCAAGTTATCCACATTTTCACATAGTAAAAGTGCACAAAAAGAACCCGGGGAGAGATCCCCGGGCCTTTTTTATTGTGTTTTTTCTGCTAGAGTCAACCGAAACGCAAAAGCCACGAACCCGCTATATATAAGCGGTCCGACCGTGTTCGGATAAGACTCATTTAGTGGAGTAGACGGGAGTCGAACCCATTTTAATAGGAAGAAACTCATCCCGTATTTACGGGGAATGGCGTAAATGCGGGATTATGCATTGTATTATAATACAGTTTTTCGCATTTTAATCTGCTTAATTATATTATAATACCATACTATGCAACACGAAATGCAACACGAGTTATTCAGTTTTTAAACTTATTTATTTCGTATTTTTAGTATTATTCTGTTGATGATTGACAATGCGCTAATATTAGCG
>NZ_VUMI01000037.1 GCF_009696275.1 Eisenbergiella porci | reverse complement strand
TTGATTGTTTAGACAACGAAATCTACTAACCGATGGAACGCCGTGTGCGGTGAAAGTCGCATGCACGGTGTGAAGTGGGGGAAAAGCCTGAGATGATATCAGGGGCTTACCTATCACTATAAAACTCCGACTTCGTGTATATGCTCAACCAGGCGGGCGGAGACCGGCAGATTCTTGCCAAACAGCTGGGCATTTCCCCGCACCAGCTTTCCTATGTGACCCACTCCGGCGAGGGTGAAGGGCTTTTGTTCTACGGCTCCACCATCCTGCCCTTCGTGGACCACTTCCCGAAAAACACCGAACTCTATGCCATAATGACCACCAAACCGTTGGACTTAAAAAAGGAGGATGAACAGCATGACAAAGAAAGAAATTGAAAAAGGCGCAGGTCTGCTTCTGGCCGCCGTCAGCGGATGTGAGCAGATGGTGGAACTGCTTCGCGCCGCCGTCCATTACTGCTATGAGCAGGAAAAGACAGCAAAAAATCTCACGCCCAAGGGCTATGCCGGATTTACCCGGATTCACCATATCTGGACAGAGGGCATACCGGATGTTCCCAAGCTGTTTATAGGCAGCCCGATTCAGGATCGGGACATGGCAAGAGGAACCCTGATGGCGATTTTCCTGTCCACAACGGTCTTTCCGGCAGAAACCATTCAGATTCCGGTATATGCGGAAACCTGTGTGCTGCTGGATGACCTGATGGCGGGTGGCTGGTATGCGTAAGGAACCGCGCCTGCACTTTACAGACGAGGAACGCGCTGACCCGGCGCTGGAAAAGCCCATCCGCAAGGCTGACCGGGCCGCCGCCAAAGCAGACAAGGCGCAGGCGAAAATCTCCAAAAAGCAGGTGCGGCAAAAAACGGTGGACCCTAAGACCGGCAAAGTGACCACCAAACTGGTGCTGGAGGACAAGAAAAAACCGCCCTCCAAGCTGTCCCATGCGGTCCGGGATGCTCCGGGAGATGCGGTGCTGGGGAAACTCCACAAGGAAATCCGTGAAACGGAACAGGACAATGTGGGCGTGGAGAGCGCCCACAAGTCTGAGGAAACCGCAGAGACCGGCGTTAGGCTTGTTCGGGAAGGCTACCGCAGTCACAATCTGAAACCTTACCGCAAGGCGGCACAGGCGGAGCAAAAGCTGGAAAAGGCCAATGTAAATGCCCTGTATCAAAAGTCCCTGCGGGAAAATCCCCAGCTTACCAGCAATCCGTTTTCACGCTGGCAGCAGAAACAGACCATCAAAAAGGAATACGCCGCCGCCAAGCGCGCCGGAAACACCGCCAACACCGCAAAAAAGACCGGCAAGGCCGCCAAGACGGTCAAGGAAAAGGCACAGCAGGCCGGAGCATTTGTTATGCGCCACAAAAAAGGTTTCTTGCTTGTGGGCGCAATTTTTCTGCTCATCTGCCTGCTGCTCAACACCATGTCCTCCTGCTCCATGATGGCGCAGAGCATCGGTTCTGCCATTTCCGGCTCCACCTATCCGTCGGATGACCCGGAACTTGTTGCGGTGGAGGCCGATTACGCCGCCAGAGAAACGGCGCTGCAAGCCGAGATCGACAACATCGAAAGCAGCCATCCGGGATATGACGAGTACCGCTATGACCTTGATATGATCGGGCATGACCCCCATGAGCTGGCAGCCTACCTGTCCGCCGTGCTGCAAGGTTACACTCAGTCCAGCGCCCAAGGCGAACTGGAGCGCGTGTTTTCCGCCCAATATACCCTGACGCTCACCGAGGAAATCCAGATTCGCACCTATACGGACGAGGATGGCGACACCCACGAATACGAATACCGGATTCTTCATGTCAAGCTGGAGAGCCGCCCCATCTCCTCTCTTGCCACAGAGCTTTTGACCCCGGAGCAGCTGGAAATGTATCAGGTGTACCGGCAGACGCTTGGCAACAAGCCGCTGATCTTCGGCGGCGGCTCCACAAATACCAGTGATTCCGAGAGTTTGGACGGTGTGGAGTTTGTAAATGGCACACGCCCCGGCAACCCGGAGCTGGTGGAACTGGCCAAACGTCAGGTGGGAAATGTGGGCGGGCAGCCCTACTGGAGCTGGTACGGCTTCAATTCCCGTGTGGAATGGTGCGCCTGCTTTGTGTCCTGGTGCTATGGGCAGATGGGATTATCCGAGCCGCGCTTTGCCGCCTGCCAGTCCCAGGGCATCCCGTGGTTCCAGTCCCATGGACAATGGGGCGCGCGCGGCTATGACAACCTTGCCCCTGGCGATGCCATCTTCTTCGATTGGAATCTGGACGGCAGAGCCGACCATGTGGGCATCGTCATCGGTACAGACGGCAGCCGGGTCTATACCGTAGAGGGAAACAGCGGCGATGCCTGCAAAATCAGAAGCTACGATGTGAACTACGAGTGCATCAAGGGCTACGGTCTGATGAACTGGTGACAAATCTTTTGATAAGGAGTGATTGATTATGGCTACGAAAATCGAACGCATTGACCGGGAAATTACGAAAACCCGTGAGAAAATCGCAGAGTATCAGGAAAAGCTGAAATCGCTGGAAGCGCAGAAAACCGAAGCGGAAAATCTGGAGATCGTCCAGATGGTGCGCGCTATGCGTATGACCCCGGAGCAGTTAAGCGCCATGCTGTCCGGCGGCACACTCCCCGGTATGGATGCTCATGAAGAACAGGAGGACACCGCCCATGAAGAATAAGAGAATTTTTAAGACCCTTTCCGCCCTCTGCGCCGCATTGGTGCTGATGGGCGGTTTTTCTGTCACCGCTTTTGCTCAAGGGCCGGAGCAGCCCCAGGCGGAGGATGCCACCAACGATACCAATGTGGTGGAAGAAACTGAGGACAGTCCTGCCCTGACCCCGGAGGGCAACGCTGCCCTGGTGGATGATTTCGGCGGCAACAAGCAGCTCATCACCGTCACCACAAAATCCGGCAATTATTTCTACATCCTCATTGACCGTGCCAACGAGGACAAGGAGACCGCCGTCCATTTCTTAAATCAGGTGGACGAAGCTGACCTGATGGCGCTGATGGAGGACGGGCAATCCGCCGAGAAACCGCCTGCTGTCTGCAACTGCACGGAAAAATGTGAAGCCGGTGCTGTCAACACCAAATGCGAAGTGTGCAGTACGGACATGACCGGCTGTACCGGCAAGAAGCCGGAGCCGCCAAAGGAACCCACGGAGCCGGAGAAAAAAGAACCCGCAGGGTTAAATCCGGCTGTCCTGCTGCTGGTGCTGGCTGTGATGGGCGGCGCTGCCTTTGCCTACTTCAAATTTATTAAGGGTAAAGCCAACCATAAAAACAACAGCAATCCAGACGATTATGACTATGAGGACGGCGAGGAACTGCCGGATGAGGAAGAAACTGAACTGGAGGACGAGGAATCGGGCGAGCTGGACGCTGACAGGGGCGGCGGTGAAGAAAGTGAGGATGACACCCCATGACCCGGTTCACCGACAGCCCCTATGAACGCATGATGACACGCAGGCCGGAGGGCGGGAAGGACACTTCCCGTCCTCTCTCTTTACCCAAAAGCCACCCCTGCTATGGCTGTGGGAATTATGGGCAGCCCTGCGTGGGAGTCTGCCATCGTGAGATGGAACGATGGCTCAAAGAAAGGAAACGAAAAAAATGAGTATTCTGATTACATTTATTAAGCTGCTTGCGATTTTTGACCTGCTGGTGATCGCCGTGTATTTTGGCAGCGACATTCTCTCAACTGTGTGGAGCAAATTTCGGAAAAAGCCCATACGGGAGGAACCTTTTGATTTCTCCCTGGATACCGAAGCGGTTCCCCTGTCCATAGATTCCATTCGTCAGCTTTATTCAGGCGACGCAGCGGATTTTGTGGAAGAAACGCTCCTGCCGGATGCTGCGCAGACAATGGCAGTTTTGACAGACCGGGAACAGACAGCCGCCCGCCTGCTCTTATCCGCACTGGTAGGCTTTCTGGCAGAAGAAGCCCCCATGGATGAACGGAGCTTCCCTATGGTGATGGAACTTCTGAACTGCATGGAGGGAGAAAAAGAGGATGGATGTCAGGACCCGGTGGATATTTTGTTTGAGGAAACCGTCCGCCGTACCCGCCGCCATGAGGAATATTACAGCAATTATCAACGCTACCGATTGTTGCAGGTGGACAAAACCCGTGTCATTCTGGCCTGCCGTATCCTTATCAACGATTTGCTGGGAAAGCTGTACCGCTATGACTACCGGTTCGGCTATGACCTGCTGCTGGATGAGGAAAACAGCATTGAGAAAAAACTGCACACGCCTGTGCGGGAAGAATGGGAGGATGAAGATGATGGGATATAAACTGGTAATCGCTGAAAAGCCGTCCGTTGCCCAAAGTCTGGCCGCCGTGATCGGCGCGACTGTCCGCAAGGACGGCTATTTGGAGGGAAACGGCTGGCGTGTCAGCTGGTGCGTGGGGCATCTGGCTGGGCTGGCGGATGCCGATGTATATAACCCGGACTACGCCAAGTGGCGCTATGACGATCTGCCCATCCTGCCGGAACACTGGCAGATGGTGGTGGGTAAAGACAAGAAGAAACAGTTTGCTGTGCTGAAACAGCTGATGAACGCCCAGGATGTGACCGAGGTGGTAAACGCCTGCGATGCCGGACGCGAGGGCGAACTGATTTTCCGCAGCGTCTATGAGCTGGCGGGATGCAGCAAACCCATGAAGCGGCTCTGGATTTCCTCGATGGAGGATTCCGCTATTCGGGAGGGCTTTGCAAACCTGCGCCCCGGTGCCGATTATGACGGTCTGCGCCAAGCTGCTCTCTGCCGCGCCAAGGCAGACTGGCTGGTGGGGATCAACGCCACAAGACTGTTTTCCGTGCTGTACCACCGTACCCTCAACATCGGGCGCGTCATGTCCCCAACGCTGGCGCTCATCGTCCAACGGGAAGCCGAGATCGACACCTTCAAGCCGGTTCCGTTTTACACGGTAGTCCTGGAGTTGCCCGGTTTTTCCGTTTCCGGGGAAAGCATGGCGGACAAGGCTGCTGCCGAGCAGCTGAAAGCCGCCTGCCAGAGTGCGGATGTGACGGTCAAAAAGGTGGAATGCCGCGACAAATCGGAAAAGCCGCCCTCCCTCTATGACCTGACTACCCTCCAACGGGATGCCAACCGATTGTTGGGATATACGGCCCAGCAAACCCTGGACTACCTCCAAAATCTGTACGAAAAGAAGCTCTGCACCTATCCCCGCACGGACAGCCGCTATCTGACGAGCGATATGGCTGAAAGCCTGTCTGTGCTGGTCAATCTGGTTGCCAATGCCATGCCGTTTCGCAAAGGGATCGCCATTTCCTGTGATGCGGCTCAGGTTATCAACGACAAAAAAGTGACCGACCACCATGCAGTGATCCCTACCCGCAATCTCCAAAACGCTGACCTGTCCGGCCTGCCGGTGGGCGAAAAGGCGGTGCTGGAGCTGGTAGCACAACGCCTGTTGTGCGCGGTGGCGGAACCGCATACTTACTCAGAAACTGCTGTCACCGTGGAGTGTGCCGGTGCAGAGTTTACCGCCAAGGGCAAAACGGTGAAACGCCCCGGCTGGCGGGCGCTGGACGCTGCCTACCGCGCTGCGCTGAAAAATGCGGAGCCGGAAGCTGAGGACAAGGCTCTGCCTGAATTAACCGAAGGTCAGACGCTTGCCCTGTCCGTCGCTGCCGTCAAGGAGGGCAAAACCAGCCCGCCCAAACACTTCACCGAGGATACGCTGCTTTCCGCGATGGAAACTGCCGGGAAAGACGATATGCCGGAGGATGCGGAGCGTCAGGGTTTAGGAACCCCGGCCACCCGCGCCGGTATTCTGGAAAAGCTGGTGTCCACCGGCTTTTTGGAGCGCAAAAAGAGTAAGAAAGCTGTGCAGCTCATGCCCTCTAAAGATGCGGTGTCCCTGATCACCGTGCTGCCGGAACAGCTGCAATCGCCCCTGCTGACCGCTGAATGGGAACACCGTTTAAGCGAGATCGAGCGCGGCGAGCTGTCCCCGGAGGACTTCATGGGCGGGATCTGCGCCATGCTCCGGGAGTTGGTGGAGACCTATCAGGTCATCAAGGGGACTGAGTACCTGTTCACGCCGTCCCGCGAAGTGGTGGGCAAATGCCCCCGCTGCGGCGGCGATGTGGCGGAACTGCAAAAAGGATTTTTCTGCCAGACAGAATCCTGCAAATTTGCCATCTGGAAAAACAACAAATGGTGGGCAGCCAAGAAAAAGCAGCCTACCAAGGCACTGGTGACGGCGCTGCTCAAGGATGGCCGCGCAAGGATCACCGGTTGCTATTCCGAAAAGACCGGCAAGACCTATGATGCCACGGTGGTTCTGGAGGACGATGGGCGGTACGCCAACTTCAAGCTGGAATTTGACCGGCAGAAAGGCGGTGCAAAATGAAGCTCTCCCTTTATGAACAGGAAACCATTCTCCTCTACAATCAGGCCGAGGACACCGCCGAAGTTTATACCCATGACCGAAAACTGATGGAGAAGCTGACCCGCCTTTCCAAAAAGCACCCGGAACAGGTCTGCAAAAAGGATAAGCACAATTTTACAGTCCCCAAACGCTGTGTGTCCGTCCGGGAGCCATACAGCGCCGAGCGCCGCAAGGCTGCCAGTGAACGGGCCAAGGCTGCCGGGTACAGGCCGCCCATCCCCAAACCGAAAGCTGATTGACGATGGGCGCAAATGTATTTGAGATGGTCAAGCAGTCTGTCACCGTCCGGGAAGCCGCAGAACGATATGGGATTGAGGTCAAAAGGGGCGGCATGGCCTGCTGTCCCTTCCACGATGACAAAAATCCCAGCATGAAGCTGAACGAAGAATATTTCTACTGTTTCGGCTGCGGAGCCACCGGCGATGTGATAGACCTGACCGCCCGGCTCTACAACCTGTCCCCCAAGGAAGCCGCCGAGAAGCTGGCGCAGGATTTTGGCCTTATCTATGACAGTCAGGCTCCTCCCCGGAGGAACTATGTTCGCCAGAAAACCGAGGCGCAGAAGTTTCAGGAGAACCGGGACCATGCCTTTCGGGTTCTGGCGGACTACTTCCATCTTCTCCGCAAGTGGGAAGCGGGCTACACACCCAAAACACAGGAGGAACCCATGCACCCCCGTTTTTTAGAGGCGGTGCAGCAAAAGGATTATATCGGCTATCTGCTGGATTCTTTTCTGGAGGACAGCCCGGAGGAACAAAAGCTATGGATCGCTGAACATCAATCAACAATCGCCAATTTAGAGAGGAGAGTGAACATCATGGCTGATAAGCCCACCAACCGGGAACGGTTGCAGGAAATCACAGCGGGTATCGAACAGGGTATCAAGGAGCTGTTCGAGAGCGAAAAGTATATGCGCTATCTGTCCGTCATGTCCAAGTTTCACCGTTATTCGGTGAACAACACCATGCTCATCTATATGCAGAAGCCGGAAGCTACGCTGGTGGCTGGATTCAACAAGTGGAAAAACCAGTTTGCGCGCCATGTGAAAAAGGGCGAGCATGACATCACCATCATCGCCCCCACGCCCTACAAAAAGAAAATCGAGGAAATGAAGCGCGACCCGGACACCCATGCCCCCATTCTGGATGCAGACGGTAAGGCGGTCATGGAGGAAAAAGAAATTGAAATCCCCATGTTTCGCCCGGTTAAGGTGTTTGATGTGAGCCAGACCGATGGCAAGCCCCTGCCAGAGCTGTCCTCCAGCCTTTCGGGGACTGTGCCGCACTATGAAGCCTTTCTGGAAGCCCTGCGGCGCTCTGCCCCGGTTCCCATCGAGTTTGAGCCGATGGTCGCCAACACGGACGGCTATTTTTCCCCCGACCAGCAGCGCATCGCCATCCGGGAAGGCATGAGCGAGGTGCAGACCGTTTCTGCCACTGTCCATGAAATTGCACACAGCAAGCTCCATAATCAGAAAAAAATTCAGATTGACAATGACGAACAATATCAGGAAGTAGAGTTATTTGAGAAACCCGCTCTGTTTTCCAACGGGCGTATTTCCCGTGATGATCTGCCCGAAGGCGTTTATTGCTATGACCTGCGTGGTTCGGATGAGGACCCCGGTTCCCCGATTTGTGTTGAGGAAAGAGTGGTGGTGAACCACGCTGGTTCTGTTATTTTGACTGCTCCGTTAGAGTTTTCAGAAGAAGGCAGGCTGTATTTTACAGATGAGACCGGACTGAATTTTAACGGCGGTATGCTTACCCTCTCGCAGTTTTTGCAGGAACAGAAAAAGGACCGTCGCACAGAAGAAGTCGAAGCAGAAAGCATTTCCTATGCAGTCTGCCAGTATTTTGGCATCCAGACCGGGGAAAACAGTTTCGGGTATATCGCCACCTGGAGCAAGGACAAGGAGCTGAAGGAGCTGCGAGCCAGCCTGGAGACCATCAATAAGACTTCCTGTGAGCTGATTAACAACATCGAATGCCACTACAAGGAAATCTGTAAGGAGCGCGGCATTGACCTGACCGCCAAACAGGAGCCGGAACAGGTCAACCAGCAGACCGCAGAAGCAACCGCCACCCAGCTGCCGGATGCTCAGGAACAGTCTTTGGATGAGTACCCCATGCCCGACAGCGAAGTATCTGTTTCGGATATGCAGGAATACGGCTACTTTTACGATGGGATGCTGCCTGTCACCAGAGAACGGGCGCTGGAACTGGACGCTGCCGGTCTGACCGTCTATGTCCTCCATGAAGATAACACGGAGAGCATGGTGTTTGACACCGAAGAAATCATGGAGCATGGCGGACTTTTCGGTGTGGAACACGAGGAATGGGAGAAAAGCCCCCAGTTCCATGAAAAGGTGCTGGAACGGCAGGAACGGCAGCTGGAACGGGAGCAGGCATTTCTTGCCCATGAGGGCTGCTGCTTTGCCATTTATCAGGTGAGCCGGGACGATCCGCAGAATGTACGGTTTATGAATCTGGACTGGCTGCAATCGCACAATCTGGCCGTGGACCGAAGTAATTATGACCTGATCTACACCGCCCCGCTGAACGGTTCCGGCAGCACTATGGAGCAGCTGGAAACGCTGTATGAACAGTTCAACCTGAAAAAGCCTGTGGATTTTCACAGCCCGTCCCTGAGCGTCAGCGACATCGTTGCCATCAAGCAGGACGGTAAGGTATCCTGTCATTACTGCGACAGCGTTGGTTTCACCGAGATTCCCGGATTCCTGCCGGACAATCCGCTGAAAAATGCGGAAATGATGCTGGAGGATGACTACGGCATGATCGACGGCATCATCAACAACGGCCCAAAAGAGCCGACCGTGGCGCAGCTGGAACAGCAGGCCCGCAGCGGCCAGCCAATCTCTCTCATGGATTTAGCGGAAGCTGTCCACCGGGAGGAACGGGACAAGAAAAAGTCCGTCATGGAGCAGCTGAAAAGCCAGCCCCGGACGGAACACAAAAAGACAGCGCCTAAAAAGAGCGCGGAAAGGGAGCTTTGATATGGGAAACTTTACTTTTGAAGAAATGAACCTGCTTTGTATCTACAACACCGGCAGCCGCACCGGGCTGATGGAGGCTCTGACCGAGATGCGCGGCGAACTTTCGCCGGAGGAAACGGAACTGAGGGAACTGACCGACAGCGCCCTGATGAAGCTCCAGGCTATGAGCGACGCCGAGTTTGCCCAGCTGGAACTGTACCCGGATTTTGATGAATAAGCAAATACTTGATAATTGCTGCCTGTTGTGGTATATTTATAGTTAGTTAATGCTAACCAGTAATATCTTCGGATATAAAAAGAGGTAGATGCTATGAAAAAAACACTAATTGGCGGTTTTTTAACTTTGAGTGGAACGATTGGCATTGTTATTCTGCTGGCGGCTTGTATCTTAAATCCCGTAACGAGTTGGATAACACCACCGGGCAGATTGATTTGTACCATGCTTGAACATGGTATTGCTGTTCCCATCGGTTGTTTTTCAATCATATTTATCACTGGGTTGTTTATTTTAGGAATTGAATACAGGAAAAAGATATAAATATATCAAGAACGGGTTGGAAATGGGAAATGGGAATTGTAAAAAAATTATTTAATAGCACAAGAAAACCAGAAGGCTTGCTGGGCGAACTTATGGTGAAAAGTATGAATAAAGGCCACGCTGCTGTTTCGGATTGGGGGATGGAGCATATTACAAAATTGCACCCATCTAAAATCATAGATCTGGGGTGTGGAGGTGGGCGAAATGCAGCAGAATTATTAAAGCGATTTCCGGCTGCAACGGTGCATGCTTTAGATTACTCTGAGATTTCTGTCCAAAAAACAAAACAGTTCAATCAGCAAGCGATTAAAAACGGAAGATTGCAGGTTACTCATGCAAATGTTTTGCAGCTTCCTTTTAACGCAGACACTTTTGATTTGGCTACAGCATTTGAAACTGTATATTTCTGGCCGGGACCTCTTGAGAGTTTTAAACAGGTGTACCAAATCCTCAAAAAAGGTGGCAGGTTTTTAATTGTGAATGAATCCGATGGTACAAATAAAGCGGATGATAAGTGGTTGAAAATCATTGACAACATGAAAATTTATACTGTAGAGCAGTTAGAATTTTTTCTAACTGAAGCAGGATTTTCAGAAATCACCATCGATCACAAAAACCAAAAACATCATATCTGTATTCTGGCAAAAAAATAGGTAATAAACGTATAAGCAGCAGGAAATCTTTCAAGGTTTCCTGCTTTTCTTTTACCCAAAACTGAAAGGAGGACAAAACACCATGCCATCCAAAACAGAATTTTACCGGCAGATGGCCGACCATGTGGCGACCCAGCTCACTGGCAGCTGGCAGGAATGGGCGGGATTTCTGAACACTGCTGCCCGCCTTTACAAGTATCCATTCCATGAACAGCTGCTGATCTATGCCCAGCGCCCCGACGCTACCGCCTGTGCGGAGTATGATTTATGGAATGAAAAAATGGGCCGCTATGTGCGCCGTGGCTCCAAGGGTATCGCCCTGGTGGACGATTCCGGTGATAAACCCCGTTTGCGCTATGTGTTCGACATCACGGACACCGGGACCCGCGAACATTCCCGCACCCCCTGGCTGTGGAAGCTGGAGGAACAGCACAGGGATTCTGTGTCGGCCATGCTGGAGCGCACTTACGAGGTTGGCGGCGATGACCTTGCCCAGCAGCTGGAGGCGGTGGCCGGAAAACTGGCGGGCGAATACTGGAACGAGCATCGTCAGGACTTTCTTTATATCGTTGACGATTCCTTTTTAGAGGAATATGATGAATTTAACATCGAAGTACAGTTTAAGGCAGCCGCCACCGTCAGCATCACTTACGCATTGATGTCCCGCTGTGGACTGGAGCCGGAACGCTACTTCGACCACGAAGATTTCATGGCGATCTTTGATTTCAACACCCCGTCTACCATCGGGGCGTTGGGAACGGCGGTCAGCCAGATCAATCAACAGGTGCTGCGGCAGATCGGCGTTACCATCCGAAATGCCGAGCGTGAGGCCATCAAAGAAAGGAGACCCCAACATGAAGAATCCCATGAACTACATCCAGAACGGAGATTATCTGATTCCCGACCTGAAGCTGAGCGAACAGCCGGAGAAGCCCCTGGGCAAGTACGGCAGGATGCGGAAAGCATACCTCAAGGAACACCGTCCCATCCTATACAACCAGCTGCTGATGAGCGAGAAGCTGTACCCACACCTGCTGGAAATCGACGAGACCGCACAGAGCCGTCTGGAGCAGCTGATGCCCCAGCTGGCGAAAGACGCGGGCGCGACGGAGCAGCTGAAAGCCAGCGATCCGATGCGCTGGGTGGGCCTGATGAACACCTGCAAGGCGCAGGCCGAGGAGATTCTGATGGCGGAGCTTATTCACAGCTGAGTTTCTTCCTCTCCGAAAACGAACAAATCCGAATCATAGATGAAGCAGAGAATGTGAAAACATCCTCTGCTTTTTCTTTTGCCCAGGCGGATATTGACCATGTGCTGCGGCTGGGCGGCAACACGGATCGCCAAAGGGAGCGCATTGTGGCGGCCTTTGAGAAGCAGAAATCCACCGCCGAAATCGCAGACACTCTGAAAAATCTGTATCACGGCGGCAACGGGATCGGCAGCGTCACCGCATGGTATGCCGAGGACGGCATCCATCTTTCCCACGGCAAAACAGCCCGTTACGACAAGTCCGCCCAGGTCATTTCCTGGGAGAGCGCCGCCGAGCGTATCGGCCAGCTTTTGCAGGAGGGCCAGTTTGCCGCCAATGTGGAGCTGGCTGAGGCGGCGGGCTATGAACGCTCCCTCCTTGCGGAAAAACTTTGGCATCTGTACCACGATTTCAGCGATAAAGCCAGAGATTCCGGGTATCTGTCCTGTCTGTCCGGTATTCAGAGAAACGGGTTCCCGGAAGAAACCGCATGGCTTGCCGAGCAGCTGAACCGCCCGGAGTTCCGTCAGACCCTTGCGGAAGAATACGCTGCCTTCTGGACGGCCTACCAGCAGGACCGGGAGTTGCTGCGCTTCCACTACCACAAACCGAGAGAGATTTGGGAAAACCTGAAAGACCTGTCCCTGTCCCGCAGGACTTTTTCTTCGGACCTTTCCCAAGTGCCAACCGTCCAGCACTTCATTACCGAGGATGAGATCGACGCCGCCATGACCAGAGGCAGCGGATTTGAAAGTGGTAAAGGCCGGATTTTTACCTTTTTCCAGAAGCCCCATACGGATAAAGAAAAGGTGGATTTTCTCAAAAATGAGTACGGCACTGGCGGACACTCTCACGCCCTGTCCGGCGCTGGGGGCAGCTGGGAAGATCACGATGGAAAAGGTCTGCGTTACAAAAAGGATGGCTGCCCGGATGTGCATTTCACATGGGAGAAAGCTGCCAAACGGATTACTGATCTGATTCAAAAGGGACGCTATCTCACCAAACAGGAACAGGCAGAGTACGACAAAATCCAGGCGGAAAAGGCGCTGGCGGAGGAAGATGAAGTCCAGTCCCAGCAGCCGGATACAAACCTTGACGATTTGCAGGAGGATGTGCCGGAACAGCCAGCTCCCACGATTCGGGAACTGCATGAGCAGTACAAACCCACTGTGCTTGCCGCTGTGATGGAGGATGTGCCATACCGCAACGCCTGCGGTCACAGCGACCATGAAAATGCTGTCATTGAGGGCAATGCCGCCATCCGCCGTGCCGTTCTCGGCTCCGGTGATTTGGAGCTGATTCGGCTCTATTCCGATGTGCCGGAGTTCCGCCAACGGCTGCACCGGGAAGTAATTGACGAAACCTACCCACGGCTCCATGAAATGCTGCGTCCTCTCTCGCAGGATGACATTGACGATGCCATCCGCGCATGGAACGGAGATATTCAGAGCAAACACGCCGTTGTCCGCTACATGGAACAGCATGGGCGGGAAAAAGATACCGCTGCATGGCTGGCTCAGGAATACAGCGGCAGTGACAGCAAGAGCCTGTTTGTGATCCGCGCCGGAAGTCCGGAGGGAATTGAGCTGCCCTGGCCCAAGGTACAGCGCCGGATCGCTCAGCTTATCAAGGAGGACCGGTTCTACACCGAAGCAGAACAGGACCGGTTCGACAACATCGACCCCATCGCCATCCGGGAGGCGCTGGCCGAGCGCGGTATTGTGAATGGCGAGCTGGTGGACGAAGAAAAGCTGGGCAATGACGCATTCATTCAGCGCGTGATGGCGGATGTGGAGCAGATTGCCGCTGAAGAACAGGAGCAGTCGAACCAATCGCTTTCCGATGCCGAGTATGCCCGTCACAACCTAATTCCCGGCGAGACCACCTTTGCATTGGATGGGCGCACTTTCCGGGTCAGCAAGCTGGAGCCGGATATTGGCCGGGTGGAACTTCAAGATGTGACCTTTGCAAATGCGGTGGGATTCCCCATCTTCCGGGTGGAGCCGATTTCAGTCATTCGTCAGCATTTGGAGCAGAAGCCGGAACCTGCACAGCCCGGTTTTACCACTGAGCCGGTGACAGTTTATCCCGGTGACAAGAACCATCTGCCCTATGATGTGGTTGTTCAGACCCTGCGAACCAATGAGCCAGAGCCGCCTGCATCTGCCGCTGAGCCGGAAAAAACTCTGGATGAAGTGCTGGACGAACACCCCGTTTCCATTCAGGTAAACGGCGAGTGGCAGACCTTCCCCAATGCCAGAGCCGCCGAGGAAGCCGCTTACGGGGAATACAAGGACAACCTGCGCCGCACCGCTGAGAATTTCCGTATCACCGACGACCACCTGGGCGAAGGCGGTCCGAAAGCCAAGTTTCAGGCCAATATCGCGGCAATCAAGCTGCTGAAATATCTGGAGGAAACCACTGAACAGGCAACGCCGGAGCAGCAGAAAATTCTTTCCCGGTATGTGGGCTGGGGCGGTCTGGCCGACGCCTTTGACCCGGAGAAGCCCGCATGGGCTGCGGAATATACCCAGTTGAAAGAGCTGCTGACCCCGGAAGAATATACTGCCGCCAGAGGTTCCACCCTCAACGCGCACTACACCAGTCCCACGGTAATCCGGGCCATCTATGAGGCCGTGGGCCGCATGGGTTTTGAGACCGGCAACATCCTGGAGCCGTCCTGCGGTGTGGGCAATTTCTTCGGTATGCTGCCGGAAGAAATGCGAAACAGCCGTCTGTATGGCGTTGAGCTGGATTCCATCAGTGGACGGATTGCAAAGCAGCTCTACCCCAAGGCCGACATCACCGTGGCCGGGTTTGAGACCACCGACAGGCGAGATTTCTATGACCTTGCCATTGGTAATGTGCCTTTCGGCCAGTATCAGGTTCGAGATAAAGCCTATGACAAGCTGAATTTCAGCATCCACAACTACTTTTTTGCCAAAGCACTCGACCAGGTGCGTCCCGGCGGCGTGGTGGCCTTTGTCACCAGCCGCTATACGATGGACGCCAAGGATTCCACCGTGCGCCGGTATCTTGCTCAACGTGCCGAGCTGCTGGGAGCCATCCGTCTGCCCAATGACGCTTTCAAGAAAAACGCTGGTGCAGAGGTCGTTTCGGACATCATTTTCCTGCAAAAGCGTGACCGTCCGCTGGACATTGCACCAGAGTGGACCCAGACCGGACAGACGGAGGACGGATTTGCCATCAACCGCTATTTCCTGGACCACCCGGAAATGGTGCTGGGCCGACAGGAACCGGAAAGCACCGCCCATGGCATGGACTACACCGTGAATCCCATTGAGGGGCTGGAGCTTGCCGATCAGCTGCATGATGCCGTGAAGTACATTCGCGGCACCTACCAGGAAGCCGAGCTGCCGGAGCTGGGTGAGGGCGAAGCCATCGACACCTCCATTCCCGCCGACCCCAATGTGAAAAATTACTCCTACACCGTTGTGGACGGTGATGTGTACTACCGTGAAAATAGCCGTATGGTGCGGCCTGACTTGAATGCCACCGCCGAAGCTCGTGTAAAAGGGCTGGTGGGGCTGCGGGAATGTGTCCAGCAGCTCATTGATCTGCAAATGGACGCCGCCACACCGGACAGCGCCATCCAGGATAAACAGGCTGAACTGAACCGGCTCTATGACAGCTTTTCCGCAAAATATGGTCTTATCAATGACCGGGCGAACCGACTGGCCTTTGCCGATGATTCCAGCTACTATCTGCTCTGCGCGCTGGAAGTCATTGACGAGGACGGCAAGCTGGAACGCAAGGCGGATATGTTCACCAAGCGCACCATCAAGCCACACAAGGCGGTGGACACCGTGGATACCGCCAGTGAAGCCCTTGCCGTCTCTATCGCGGAGAAAGCCTGTGTGGATATGGCGTATATGTCGGAGCTGACTGGCAAGACCAGCGACGAACTGGCCGCCGAGCTGCAAGGCGTGATCTTCCGTGTACCGGGACAGGTGGAGAAAGACGGCACTCCCCATTATGTAACAGCCGACGAATACCTGTCCGGCAATGTGCGGCGCAAGCTGCGTCAGGCACAGCGGGCAGCACAGCAGGACCCTTCCTTTGCAGTCAATGTGGAGGCTCTTACCGCAGCCCAGCCCAAAGACCTGGACGCTTCGGAGATTGAGGTGCGCCTGGGCGCTACCTGGATCGACAAAGAGTACATCCAGCAGTTTATGTATGAGACCTTCGATACGCCGTTTTATCTCCAGCGCAATATCGAGGTCAACTATTCTTCTTTCACCGCCGAGTGGCAGATCACCGGCAAAAGCTCTGTAAGCCAGAACAATGTGGCAGCCTATACCACCTACGGAACCAGCCGTGCCAACGCCTACAAGCTTTTGGAGGATTCCTTAAACCTGCGGGATGTCCGTATCTATGACACGGTGGAGGACGCAGACGGCAAAGAGCGCCGGGTGCTGAACGCCAAAGAAACCACGCTGGCAGCCCAAAAGCAGCAGGCTATCCGGGATGCGTTTAAGGACTGGATTTGGAAAGACCCGGAGCGCCGTCGAACTCTGGTGCGCCAGTACAACGAGGAAATGAACTCCACCCGCCCCCGCGAGTATGACGGCAGCCATATTGTTTTTGGCGGCATGAACCCGTCCATTACCCTGCGGGAGCATCAGCTGAACGCCATTGCCCATGTGATGTACGGCGGCAATACGCTGCTGGCGCACGAAGTAGGCGCGGGCAAAACCTTTGAAATGGTGGCTGCCGCCATGGAGAGTAAGCGTCTGGGGCTGTGCCAGAAATCCCTCTTTGTTGTGCCGAACCACCTGACCGAGCAGTGGGCTTCGGAGTTTCTGCGGCTCTATCCTTCCGCCAACATCCTTGTCACCACGAAAAAGGACTTTGAGACCCACAACCGTAAGAAGTTCTGCGCCCGGATCGCCACCGGCGACTATGATGCCATCATCATGGGACACAGCCAGTTTGAGAAAATCCCCATCAGCCGAGAGCGTCAGGAACGGCTCCTCTATGAGCAGATCGACGAGATCACGGAAGGGATTGCCGAGGTACAGGCCAGCGGCGGCGAGCGTTTTACAGTCAAGCAGCTGGAACGCACCCGCAAATCGCTGGAAGCCAGGCTGGAAAAATTGCAGGCCGAGAGCCGCAAGGACGATGTGGTGACATTCGAGCAGCTGGGCGTGGATCGGCTGTTCGTGGACGAGGCACACAACTACAAAAACCTGTTTTTATACACCAAAATGCGGAATGTGGCAGGTCTCTCCACCAGCGATGCCCAAAAGTCCAGCGATATGTTCGCCAAGTGCCGCTATATGGACGAGATTACCGGAAACCGTGGCGTTATCTTTGCAACCGGAACCCCGGTCAGCAACTCCATGACCGAGCTTTACACCATGCAGCGGTATCTCCAGTATGACCGCCTGCAAGAACTGAGCATGACCCATTTCGACTGCTGGGCCAGCCGTTTCGGAGAAACCGTCACGGCGCTGGAACTGGCCCCGGAGGGAACCGGCTATCGGGCGCGCACTCGATTCTCCAAGTTTTTTAACCTGCCGGAGCTGATGAACCTGTTCAAAGAGGTGGCCGACATTAAGACTGCCGACCAACTGAATCTGCCTACCCCGGAAGTGGAATACCACAACATCGTGGCACAGCCCACCGAACATCAGCAGGAAATGGTGAAGGCACTCTCTGAGCGCGCTTCCGAAGTACACAGAGGCAGTGTGGACCCGTCGGTGGATAATATGCTCAAAATCACCTCGGATGGCCGCAAGCTGGGACTGGACCAGAGGATCGTCAACCAGATGCTGCCGGATGAACCTGGCACAAAGATCAATCAGTGCGTGGACAACATCATGCAGATCTGGCGGGACGGGGATGCAGACAAGCTGACCCAGTTGGTGTTCTGCGACATTTCCACGCCCCAGGCAGCTCCCTCCAAAAAGGCAGCCAAACAGCTGGACAATCCGCTGCTTCACGGGTTGGAAGAAGCAATCCCACTGGATGAACCGGAGCCTGCCTTTACCATCTATGAGGACATCCGCCAGAAACTCATTGCTCAGGGGATGCCTGCCGACCAGATTGCTTTTATCCATGAAGCCAACACCGAAGTACGGAAAAAGGAGCTGTTCTCTAAAGTCCGTACCGGTCAGGTGCGTGTACTATTAGGCAGCACCGCCAAGATGGGCGCAGGCACCAATGTGCAGGATCGCCTTGTGGCGCTGCATGATTTGGACTGCCCGTGGCGTCCGGGAGACCTTGCCCAGCGCAAGGGCCGTATCGAGCGCCAGGGCAACCAGAACCCCCTGGTCCATGTCTACCGCTATGTGACCGAGGGAACTTTTGATGCCTACCTCTGGCAGACGGTGGAAAACAAACAGAAATTCATCAGCCAGATCATGACTTCTAAATCGCCTGTGAGAAGCTGCGACGATGTGGATGAAACGGCGCTTTCCTTTGCCGAGATCAAGGCCCTGTGTGCCGGAGACCCCCGTATCAAGGAGCGTATGGATTTGGATGTGGAGGTTGCCAAGCTGAAGCTGATGAAAGCCGACCACCAGAGCAAGCAATACCGTCTGGAGGACCAGCTGCTCAAATACTTCCCCCAGGAAATCGAAACCAACAAGGGGTATATCCAGGGCTTTGAAGCCGATTTAGAAACACTGGCTGCCCACCCACACCCGGCAGATGGCTTTGCCGGTATGGAGATCCGGGGCGATGTGCTGACCGACAAAGAAAATGCCGGTGCAGCCCTGCTGGATGCCTGCAAGGAGGTCAAAACCTCCGATCCGGTGCAGATTGGCAGTTACCGGGGCTATGCCATGTCCGTGGAATTTTCCGCTTGGAAACAGGAATATACGCTCCTGCTGAAAGGACAGATGACCCACAGGGCAACTCTTGGTACAGACCCGCGCGGAAATCTTACCCGTATCGACAACGCACTGGCGCAGATGCCCCAGCGTCTGGAGGCGGTCAAAAACCAGCTGGAGAACCTTTACCAGCAGCAGGCCGCTGCCAAAGAGGAAGTTGGCAAGCCGTTCCCCTTTGAGGACGATCTGCGGGTCAAGTCCGCCCGTCTGGTGGAACTGGACACTTTGCTGAACATTGACGGCAAAGGCCACACCCAGCCGGAAACCGTGGTTGCCAAGAGTGCGCGGCCCTCGGTGCTGGACAGCCTGAAACGCCCTGTGCCACCACGCAGCCTTGAAAAGAAACCAAAACAACACGAGGAGGTACGATGATTATGAATGCAACAGATTGGAATACAGCTCTTTTTGAGAAAATGTCTGATGAACAGGATAAATTCCGGGACTGGCTGAAAAGCCAGCCCCCGGAGGAAATTCTGCACCACACCTATGAGTACACGGTCCGGGAGGACATCGTGATGGCGATGGAGCAGCTGGAGCTGACCGACGCCCAGGCCCAGGCACTTTTGGAATCTTCTTCGCCGTTGGCGGATGTGTACCGCCATTTTGAAAAGCTGGAGACCGGCTACATGGATGTGATCCGGGACAGCATTGAAAACCGTGCCGATGATGTGTGCAGGGAGCAGGAAGAATTACGAACTGCCCCTCTCTATCCCCATTCTGCCGCCTATGCGTCCCAGCATGGGGAAATGGCACAATATAACCGTTCATATCAGGCAAACAGCGCCTGCAAAGAAGCCATTGAACAGGCTATCAGCGCCCACTATGCAGAGAACCGGCTGGATACGGAGGCGGCGGTCAAAGATGTGCTGGAAAAGTTCGGGGCGGAACGGGTACAGTTCATTCTTGCCAACACCATCCAGCACAAGAACCATGACGGGCGTATCTCTCAGGACAATAAAGCCTGGGCAAAAACCATTCCCATGCCGGAGGACAGCGATGCTTCCCGCCACTGTGCCTATCTGGTTGTGGATGGGGTCAACCCCGGTCTGACCGACCTGTTTACCAGGCAGGCCAGAAAAACCATGCAGGAACCGCAGAAAAGCTCTGTCCTGCAAAAGCTCAAACAGGAACCGCCTGCCCATAAGCCTGCCGCCCCGAAGAAACAGGAGCCGGAGCGATAACCATGGCAAAGCGCAAGCGAGATGTGCCGGTCCTGTTTTGGGTTTCCCCTGCGGAGATGGATGTGATCCAGCAGAAAATGGCACAGTTTGGGACAAAAAACCTGAGCGCCTATCTGCGGAAAATGGCTGTGGACGGCTATGTGGTGCAGCTGGACTTGCCGGAACTGAAAGAACTGGTATCCCTGCTGCGCCGGAGCAGCAACAACTTAAACCAGCTGACCCGCAAGGTGCATGAGACCGGGCGGATTTATGATGCCGATTTGGAGGATATATCCCAACGGCAGGAACAGTTATGGGACGGCGTTAAGGAGATACTGACCCGGCTCGCTAAACTTTCATAATCAGGACAAATACCCCATCTGCGGAGGGAGGAACGGCGTTCTTTTCGCCGCGCCTTCCTCCGCTTTTTCTTTTTGCCCATATCCTTGCCTTTTGGCTGTGAGACAGGGATAATGGAATCAGGAACAGGAACTGTGATTTTGGGAGGAGGCATAACAATGAGGGCATTGGTGTTTTTGTTAAAACTGTTGTTGAAGATTTTGGTAGCTCCGGTAATTCTGACACTGACCCTGTTCGTTTGGATTTGTGTGGGGATCGTCTATGTTTCCGGTCTGGTGCTGGGGCTTATCAGCATGGTAATCGCCCTGCTGGGTGTGGCGGTTCTGCTGACCTGTTCCCTGCAAAACGGCATTATCCTGCTCGTGATGGCATTCCTTATTAGTCCCTATGGTCTGCCGATGGCTGCCATCTGGCTGCTGGGCAAGGTGCAGGACTTGAAGTTTGCCATTCAGGATTTGGTTTATGGATAAAATATGCCACTGATGTTATTTTACTTTCCATTGAAAATAGGATATACTATATAAGAATATATTCTGCCGCCGAGTGCGGATAGTTTTAGATAAAGGAGGGCGTGTATGGAAAATCAATTAACGCCAAACAACTCCATGATTTTGGAAATCCGAGAGCTGCTGGAAAACGCCAGAAAAAATGTTACACAGCAGGTTAATACGCAGCTTTTGACAACCTACTGGAACATTGGCCGGATTATCGTGGAGTATGAACAGCAAAATCAGATTCGCGCGGATTATGGAAAACAAACCTTAAGGGAACTTTCCAAAGAGCTGACACGGGAATTTGGAAAAGGTTTTTCTCGTTCTAATTTGCAAAATATGCGGGCATTTTATCTTGCTTATGAAAAATGCCAGACAGTGTCTGGCAAATTGTCCTGGTCTCATTACTGTGAACTTTTGAGTATTACGGATGAGAACAAACGCAGCTTTTACGAGAAAGAATCTATCAATTCGGGCTGGTCAGTTCGGGAGCTGAAACGGCAGATTGACAGCTCGCTGTATGAACGGCTGCTACTTTCCAGCGGAGATGCGAATAAAGAAAAGGTCCTCTCTCTGGCGCAGAAAGGGATTAAAATCAATCAGCCAGCTGACATCATCCGTGATCCCTATGTGTTCGAGTTTTTGGGTGTGCCGGAGAACAAGCCCATATTGGAAAGCGATTTGGAAAAAGCTCTTGTCGTACAGATCGAAAAGTTTCTTTTGGAACTTGGACGGGGCTTCATGTTTGTCGGAACCCAGCAGCGCGTGACCCTGAACAACACCCACTACTATGTGGACATGGTATTTTACAATAAAATCCTCCGTGCTTATGTACTGATTGAACTGAAAACGAAAAAACTGACACCAGAGGCTGCCGGTCAGCTCAATATGTACTTAAACTACTATGCGGCAGAAGTCAACGACCCTGACGATAACCCGCCTATCGGTATTATCCTCTGTACGGAAAAAGACAGCATCGCGGCGGAATATGCCTTGGGCGGTCTGTCCAACAATATCTTCGCATCCCGGTATGTTCTCTATATGCCGGACAAGGAACAGCTGATTGCTCAGGTAGAGGCTGTCTTGAAAAACTGGCACGATAAGAAAGATAACTGCCATGACTGAAAAAGAACTGATTGGAAAAGTACATTCAGCGGTCTATCATCAATGCCAGTGCCGTGGTTATGCGACTCCGGTAGATGTACTGATGGAGATCGGTGTCCTGCCAAAACAGAAATATGAGGACTGGCGGTTTGGGCGGGTTGATTATCTGGAACGGGTATGTACTGTCAATCTGCGCAAACTCTCATTCATCATGCACCAGATGCGGGTGTACGCACAAAAAACTGGCTTAAAACCCTCCTTCTGTTACTACAAGAAATGGGGTGTAAAAAAGAAAAATGGGCAGGGACACAAGCCGGTGATTCCGCTGCGGTTCAGCAAAAGCGGAAATCTGGAAATTGAGAAATGGTATGCAACTCATTTTGTGGATACCAAACGGATTGCAGTCTTAAAAGCACAGCAGCCTGTTGAAAATTTAGATTAACCAAAGGACAGCTCACACAGCTGTCCTTTTCTTTTTTGGAAAGGAGGCTCCATCTATGGCAACCACACGCATCATGCCCCTGCATATCGGCAAGGGCCGCACCGAAAGTCAGGCAATCAGCGACATCATTGATTATGTGGCAAATCCGCAAAAGACCGACAACGGAAAACTGATTACCGGCTATGGCTGTGACAGCCGGACCGCCGATGCGGAGTTTCTGCTGGCGAAGCGGCAGTATATCGCCGCCACCGGGCGGGTGCGCGGGGCGGACGATGTGATCGCTTACCATGTGCGCCAGTCATTCAAACCCGGTGAAATCACGCCGGAGGAAGCCAACCGCCTGGGCATAGAATTTGCCAAGCGGTTCACCAAGGGCAATCACGCCTTTGTGGTCTGCACTCACATAGACAAATCGCACGTTCATAATCACATCATCTGGTCGGCGGTCAATGCAGATTGTGACCGAAAATTCCGCAACTTTTGGGGCAGCACCAGAGCCGTCCGACGCTTGAGCGATACCATCTGTATCGAGAACGGATTGTCTATTGTGGAGAATCCCAAGCCCCACGGAAAAAGCTACAACAAATGGCTGGGTGATCAGGCCAAGCCCTCCCATCGGGAGCAGCTGCGGGTGATGATTGACCGTGTGCTGGAGCAGAAACCGGCGGACTTTGATGCGCTGCTGAAGCTGCTTTCCGAAATGGGCTGTGAAGTATCCCGGCGCGGGAAAGCAATCCGGCTCAAAGCACCCGGCTGGAAGAATGTAGCCCGCATGGATGACAAGCTGGGGGCCGGGTACAGTGAAGCAGAAATCCGTGCGGTGCTGGCCGGTGAAAAACAGCATACGCCCCGTAAAAAATCCATCGTGCAGCCGGAGCCGCCCAAGGTCAATCTGCTGGTGGACATTCAGGCAAAATTGCAGGCTGGAAAAGGTGCAGGCTATGCTCGATGGGCTAAAGTTTTTAATCTGAAACAAATGGCGCAGACCATGAATTACCTGTCAGAGAACAATCTGCTGGAGTATGTGGTTTTGGAAGAAAAGGCTGCGGCTACCACGGCACATCACAATGATCTTTCGGCGCAGATCAAAGCGGCTGAAAAGCGCATGGCAGAGATTGCTGTTCTGCGTACTCACATCGTAAATTATGCCAAGACCCGTGAGGTCTATGTGGCATACCGCAAGGCGGGTTATTCTCGAAAATTTCGGGAGGAACATGAGGAAGAAATCCTGCTCCATCAGGCGGCAAAAAATGCCTTTGACGAGATGGGCGTGAAGAAGCTGCCCAAGGTCAAAGACCTGCAAGCCGAGTACGCAAAGCTGCTGGAGGAAAAGAAGAAAACCTACGCCGAGTACCGGCGTTCCCGTGAGGAAATGCGGGAGCTTTTAACGGCAAAGGCCAATGTGGATCGGCTGCTGAAAATGGACGAGGAACAGAAAAAAGAACAGGAAAAAGGCCACGGCCAGCGGTGAGCCGGTCATGGTCCAAAGCGTTCGCAGAACGCGCAGCCACAGAATGAAATTCTGTGTTCAAGGGGGCTTGGGGGCGCTGCCCCGGGCAAGCAAAGCGGAGGGGAAAATCACGGCAGGATTTTTCCCTCTGCGGGCCGAGTGTATTAACACCGGCATTGCTTGCCGGTATTATCCCTGAATCGGAATAATTTTGGAACAACCACCGTTCTCACTATTCCGCATGATGGAGGCGGCGGGCGTCATTGAGGAACTGAAAGCCCGTGACCCCATGCGCTGGGTGGGCCTGATGAACACGCTGAAAGCGTAGGCGGAGGAAATTGTGCTGACAGAGCTGATTTATCAATAATTTTGCAAGCGGAGGCTGCTACTTGCGGCCTCTGTTTGTTTTGCAATTCCGCCATATCTTTTCCTTGAACTTTTATCCTAAATGAAATATAAAGAATATGTCGTCAGAGGTTGACGAGAGCAAAAAAACAATTTAACATATAATTAGTTACCGCTAACCAAAAAGGAGGAAGATATGAGTGAAAGAGTCACATGGAACAGAATGGTACGGTGAATATGCTACGCTAACTGATGAACATAATGATTATGTTCAAATCGAATATAAATGTAATGGAACAGGTCGTCTCTATGACTACACTCTTTTCCCTGGTATTGACTTAATTTTTATGGATTTTAACTGCTCAGATACATTCCATGAGCCTATTCCTAATAAGAATATCATCGAAATCCGTCATTACCAAAAAGGACGCGTTGAGTTTGAGCTAAGAAATAATAAAGTTTTCCACATGAAAGAGGGAGAATTTTGCATCAATGCCCTTGCTAATATTCCTGCGGCCTATTCCTTTCCCTTTGGATATAGTGTAGGACTAAGCTGTGTGATTGATAAGGATTCTGTCGATGTGGAAACACAACAGATTTTTTCGTACTACAACATTGATGTTCTAAATCTCGGACGAGAATTGGAATTAGAAAAAAAGTGGTTTTTATGTCGGACACCACAGCGGTTGTTACATATCTTCGATGAATTGTACGCTGCAAAAGGTGTTGAAGGGCAAGATTACTTCCGCATCAAATTATTGGAACTCTTTTATCATATCAAACAACTGCGGATAGAAGATCAATATGAGGCAACATATTATGCTAAAGAGCAAATTGAAATCATCAAACGCATCCGTCAAGAGCTTATAGAAAACCTCGACAAAAAAATATCCATAGAAGAACTCCTGCGAAAAGAACCAATGAGCAAGGTCACATTTCAAGCTATTTTCAAGCAGATTTATGGTGATACGCCCTATGCTCATATCAAAAAATATAAAATGAATCTTGCGGCTGTTTATTTGCAGGAAACAGATCAATCAATCACTCAAATAGCTGGTGAACTTGGTTATTCAAATATTAGTAAGTTTGCGAGGGCTTTTCAAGAAGTGTTTGGAATGCTTCCAAAGGATTATCGTAAAGTAAAAAAATCAAATTAACTTTTGGGCTGTTTGGGCCGACTGTCTTTTCATTTGGAGTAGTTAGCGGATGCGAACTACTGTATAATAGCGTTGTGGTTAGTTTTGGCTAACCACAACGCTATTATATTTAAGGAGGGTTCTGGAATGGAACAAACGTTAAAGAAAAAACTTGGCGTTCGCGATATTATGACGATTGCCGCAATGATGGTCATCAATTTCGCAATTGCAATGGTGATTGGTACGGTTACATTGCCTTTCCCAGCAGTATATTTATACGGCTCTGCTGGTATTGATGCCTTTATTGGAGCAACATTTTATTTGGTTGCGGCAAATCGCATTAACAAACACGGATTGTTGTTTGCTTGGGCTACGGTTTATGGACTAATCCAAGGTGTTATGGGTTATATGTTCTTGGTTCCCTATTTCTTGATTGTAGCCCTCATTGCCGAGTTATGCATGGTTGGCAAGAATACATACCGAAGTGCAGTTCGCAACCGAATTGGCTGGATGGTCAACTCAATCGGAAATTTTGTAGGCTGTGCCGTACCGCTGTGGTGGTCTTGGGACAGCTATCAGGAAATGGCAGCAAGCAGCGGTTTTGATGCAAATACCTTGAATATGCAGCTCTCTATGGTGACTTCTCCGGAGCTGATGCTTCTGGGTGTTGTCATTACTGCGGTTCTTGCAATTCTTGGTACATTGTTCGGCCAGCGGTTGCTTAGAAAGCATTTCCAAAAAGCAGGTATTGTAGGATGATGGCCGGAGAAAAAAAGCAAAAACGCATTGACCAGATCGATGGGCGCACAGTTCTTTTCCTTACGCTGTGCGCCTGCATCGTGACCTTTCTTACAACAAGTTTTTTAGGGCATGGTTGTTTTAGCTTTTTGATCTTTTTAATCCTCTGCTGGTTCGGCTTATATAAACAGGCTCTGGGATGCTTTGCGGTCTATTTAGTGGCGATTGTATGGCTGATGATCGAGACAAAATATCAGATCAGCATCCCCTCTCCGCTACTACTCAGCATGATTTACAAGCTGTTGCTTCCCGCTATGCCAGCTTATCTTCTGGCTAAAATCCCGTCCGGGAAACTGACAGCCTGCCTGCGAAAAATGCCGATTCCTACCCGTATCATGCTTGTATTGATTGTCATGCTCCGCTTTGCTCCGACTGTGCTACATGAATTTGGAGAAGTCAGGGAGGCCATGAAAATTCGTGGTTTCTTAAAATCGGTTGGCAATGTTTTGAAACACCCAATGGACACATTGGAATATGCCATTGTCCCGATGGTATTTCGCTCCTTAAAGATCGCGGACGAGTTAGCCGCTTCTTCCATAGTCAGGGGAATTGAAAGCCCCTACAAGAAAGAAAGCTACTATGTCAGCCGGATCGCTGTGCTGGATTGCGTTTTGATTGTTGTCAGCGTGGGAGCTGCCGTGTGCTGCTGTCTTTTATAGGAGGAATGGAATGGGAAAAGAAATTATGATCCGTGACCTGACCTTTTCCTATGGCGGGAACGGAAATCAACTGGAACATATATCATTAGACATTGCCGCCGGGGAGGTCATTGTTATGACCGGCCCATCGGGAAGTGGGAAAAGCTCTTTGACAAGAGTAATTAACGGCCTGATCCCCTACTTTTACGAGGGAGAATTAAGCGGTGAGGTTTTTGTGGATGGAAAACTGCTGAAAGAGATTCCTTCCTGGGAACGCGGCAAAATCGCAGGAAATGTATTTCAAGACCCGAGGAGCCAGTTTTTTGCCAATGAGGTCGCAGGCGAGATTGCTTTTGGCTGTGAGAACTACGGTTATTCCCATGAGGAAATTCAGAACCATGTTCACCGGGCAGCGGCGAACATCAAGATTCAGGATATTTTGGATCACAGCCTGCACAGCCTGTCCTATGGAATGCGTCAGAAGGTTGCGATTGCATCCGCAGAGGCGATTGATCCTGAAATCTATGTCATGGATGAACCGTCTGCCAATCTGGATATTGCATCTACCTACCGCTTTGCAGATATTATTCACGATTTGAAGAAGAAGGGAAAAACCATCATTATAGCGGAACACCGGCTTTATTATCTGATGGATCTGACAGACCGTTTCCTGTGTGTCCAGAAAGGGAAAATTGTGCGGGAATTTACTGCACAGCAGATGAAAGCTCTGACTAATAAGGAAATCCAGGCGCTGGGGCTTCGCACTCCTAACCTGCATCAGATTGAGCAGACGGAAATCCCGTCTGCGGCAACCAGTGAGGTTGTTCTGGAAGTGAAAAAACTGAACCACTCTTTTGGTGAAACAATTGTAGCTAAGGATATTGACTTTCAATGCCGTAAGGGAGAAGTGATTGCCCTGATCGGCCCCAACGGAACGGGCAAAAGCACCATAGGGCGAATCTTGGCAGGGCTTTTGAAAGAGAAATCCGGCGAAGTCGTTTTATTCGGAAAGCATTGCAGACCCAAAGACCGCTTGGGAAAGGTCTGGTACATTCCCCAGGATTTAGACAGTCAGCTATTCGGTGAGGATTTGCTGGACGAACTGACTACTGGCTCAGAGGCCAGCCTGGAGCGGAAGCAAGCGGCAGAAGAAATTCTGGAAGCCCTGGAACTGACGCCGTTCATCAAACAGCATCCCTCTACGCTGTCAGGAGGGCAAAAGCAGAGGCTGGCTCTTGGCGTAGCTCTGATACACGAAGCACCTATTATCATACTTGACGAACCTACAAGTGGGCTGGATGGCACGAATATGCGGAATGTCAGCCGGATGATCCGCAAACTGGCGAAAATGGGGCGCACCATTATCGTCATTACCCATGACGCAGAGTGTGCGCTTGCCTGTTGCGAGCGGGCAATGCGCCTTGAAAACGGATATATTACTGATGATTTTCAAATCAGAGGAGCAGAGCTTCTTTTAGAAAAAATTGGGTATGACCAAAAGGAGGGTTAGGAATGACACGGCA
Organism: Eisenbergiella porci; assembly: GCF_009696275.1. GTDB lineage: Bacteria > Bacillota > Clostridia > Lachnospirales > Lachnospiraceae > Eisenbergiella > Eisenbergiella porci. Next base: position 27,410 of record NZ_VUMI01000037.1, on the reverse strand, counting down.
AAATGAGAAACAGCCGAAGGCGAAGACTGGACTGGCGCGTTGCCTGGAATTAGCTTCGGGTCATAAATGGCTTTTGTTTCTATCAGGGTTTCTGGCTGCACTGGCAGCAATTTGTTCTTTTGCACCTTATTTATCAATTTATTACATCGTTCGGGAAATCCTGTTTGTTTACCCGGATATGTCGCTCTTGAATGTTTCTGCAATCTCAACCTGGGGCTGGCTTGCCCTGGCTGGTATTTTGGGGAACATCGTATTTTACTTTTTTGCCTTACTGTGTTCCCACATTGCAGCGTTTGGAACGCTTTATGAATTGAAGGTGGCCTTTGCCGACCACATTATGCACATTCCGCTTGGGTATCATCTGACCTTGGGCAGCGGCAAACTGAGAAAAATCATGGACGAAAACATTGAAAGTGTTGAGAAATTCATCGCTCACCAGCTCCCGGACTTTGTGGCCTCTTTGGTCGCGCCGCTTGTTCTGGTTATCATTCTTCTTGGAATTGACTGGCGGTATGGCGTGGTTTGTCTGGTCGGTATTGTTCTGGCCTTTATCGTGCAGTTTGCGGGCTTCAACGGAGAAGCAAAGGAAAAAATGCACCGTTTTCAGACCGCCCAGGAGAACATGAACAGCGCCTCTGTGGAATATGTACGTGGTATGTCGGAGATCAAAGCATTTAATCAGACCGCCGATTCCTTTAAGCGGTTGGGCAAATCCATTACAGACTATACCTCTTTTGTGTTGGAGTACGCATTGGGCTGGCAGAACTGTATGCCTGCTTTTACAACGATCATCAACAATATTTATCTGCTTTTGATTCCGGTGGGCATTCTGATCGGGATGCACACTACGGATTTCAGGGAGTATTCGCTGACATTTATTTTCTACCTGATTATTGTCCATGCGATTTCCGGTGTCCTGAATAAAATCATGTATATCTCTGAGTCCTTTACGCAGATTGACGGCAGCGTGGAGCGTATGGATGAAATCCTGCGTATCCCGGCCCTGCCCGAAAAGAGTACGGCGCAAGCAATCGAAAACTATGGGATTGCTTTCCGGGATGTCAGCTTTTCCTACGAAGCCGATTCCCAGGTCAAGGCCCTGTCTCATGTTTCTTTCTTTGCGGATCAGGGCAAGGTGACAGCCATTGTCGGCCCCTCCGGTGGCGGTAAAAGTACCATCGCCAGCCTAATCTCCCGGTTTTATGATGTGACGGACGGAAGTATTCAGATCGGCGGCGTTGACATTCGGGATATTCCTCTGGATGCGCTGATGGATAAGGTCAGCTTCGTATTTCAGGATACGTTCCTGTTCAAACAGAGCATCCTGGATAACATCCGCATGGGAAATTCAGATGCTACGGAGGAACAGGTGATTGCGGCGGCAAAGGCGGCAAGATGCCACGAATTTATCGAGCAACTTCCAAACGGTTATCAGACTGTGATTGGAAGCACCGGCGTTCATCTCTCAGGTGGTGAACGCCAACGGATTGCCATTGCAAGGGCTATCGTAAAGGATGCCCCTATCATCGTACTGGACGAAGCAACCGCATTCAGCGACCCGGAAAATGAGTACCTGATTCAAAAAGCCTTTGAAAAGCTAATCCAGAATAAAACGGTTGTAATGATTGCCCATCGTCTGTCTACGATTCGCAACGCTGGCCAGATCCTTGTCATGGAAAAAGGACACCTGATTGAATCTGGCACCCATGACGAGTTGCTGAAGAAGGGTGGAAAATACGCGCAGATGTGGAGCAGCTATACGGAGTCGATCAACTGGAAAATCAGTACGGGAAAGGCGGTGTGATCTATGAGTAAGCTGAAAGAAAAGTTAATGCTGTCGGAGAAAGGCTACTCCGACCTAAAAAAAGCAATTACAGCCTGCACAATAACCAATATTGTGCTGCTGCTTCCTTCAATGGTGGCCTGCCTACTCTTTTGGGAACTGCTGAAACCGTTCACCGGAGAGGCAATTTCATGGGACGCACTGTGGAAGCTGCTGGGACTGGGAGTGGTTGCGGCTATTCTGGTATTCCTGGCTGCAAAAAATGATTATAGAAAAACCTACATTGCTTCTTATAAAGAGGCCAGCACGACCAGACTTCGGATCGCAGAACATCTTCGCAAGCTCCCCATGAGCTTCTTTAACACAAAAGATTTATCTGATATTACCACAAACATGATGGCGGATTGCAGCAGCATGGAATCCATGCTCAGCAGTACCATTCCGCCGCTGATCGCAAATATTATCTCTGTCACCCTGATCTGTATTTGTCTGGCATTTTTTGACTGGAGAATGGCCCTTGCGATTTTCTGCACGATGCCGATCACATTTCTTATCATCTGGTGCGGACGCAAACTGCAACTCCGTCTGTTTGACAAACAGGTGGATGTGAAATTGGAGGCGTCCAGCCAGATTCAGGAATACTTGGAAGGTATAAAGATTATCAAAGCCTGTGGTCTTGGTGGTTCCCGTTTCTCTACGCTGGATAAAGCACTCCAAGCCATGAGAAAAATCGCCATCAGGGTGGAACTGGCCTCTGGTATTCTGGTTCAGGGAGCCAGCCTGGTTCTGCAAGCAGGTCTTGGTATCACCATTTTTATCGGGACGGTACTGATAACTGGCGGTCAAATTGAACTGCTCCCTTTGCTGGTGCTGTTCATGTTCTCCACGCAGATTTACGGCCCAATCCTTGCCATCCTTTCGCAGTTAACCTCTCTGTTTCATTTGGGGACTGTTACCAACCGTATGCGTACCCTGCTAACCACGCCCGCTATGGAGGGCGAGGATAAGGATGTATCCAAGTATGACATTGAACTGAAAAGCGTCACTTTCGGATACAATCAGGACGATGTTATCAAGGATGTATCTTTTTCTATTCCAACTGGCAGCGTAACAGCCCTGGTAGGGCCTTCCGGTAGCGGCAAAAGCACAATTTCCAAACTCATTGCCCGCTTTTGGGATGTAAGAAAAGGTCAGATTTCCATTGGTGGTATGGATGTTCGCACCATTGAACCGGAACACCTGATGCGCTGTATGTCCTTTGTATTTCAGGATGTGACCTTGTTCAACGACACTGTTTTTAATAACATCCGCGTAGGCAACATGAACGCTACCGAAGAGCAGGTCATGGCAGCGGCAAAGGCAGCGTACTGTAACGAATTTATCCAGCGATTGCCGGATGGTTATCAGACTATCTTGGGGGAGAACGGCAGCACTCTTTCTGGCGGAGAACGTCAGCGAATCTCCATTGCCCGCGCTCTGCTGAAAGATGCCCCGATTATTCTTCTTGATGAAGCAACAGCATCTCTTGACCCGGAGAACGAGGTTTTAATCCAGCGGGCCATTGCAAAGCTGGTGGAGGGTAAGACGGTCATTATGATTGCTCACCGGCTTCGTACCGTTGTGGATGCCGACCAAATTCTCGTTCTTGATAACGGTAGACTGGTGGAACACGGTACCCATGATGAATTGATGAAAAAGAACGGATTGTACCATAAACTGTTCCATATCCAACAGGAGAGTCTTGGTTGGGCTGTGTAAATTGTTTTAGAAGGGAGATGTTCCATGAAACTTCATGCGTCCGGGGAGGACTATCTGGAAACCATCCTTGTTCTCCATAAGAAAACGGGTATGGTGCGCTCCGTAGATGTGGCCCGGCACATGGGAGTGTCAAAGCCAAGCGTATGTGTGGCAGTAAACACTTTGAAAGACGGCGGCTTTCTTACGATGGACGAAGATCACTTTCTCCATCTGACCGATGTGGGCCGCGAGATGGCTGAAAAAATCTATAAGCGTCACTGCTTCTTTACTGAGCAGCTTATCGCCGCAGGCGTTGACCCCAAGACTGCGGAGGCCGACGCCTGCCGGATTGAACACATCATCAGCGACGAGAGCTTTTCGCGGCTGAAGGAGGCAGCTGCACAGGGGCAAGACTAAACTAAATATGCCAAGCTATCCTGCCCCGCCAGACGGGGAAAGAAAAAAACCGTTGCAGGGCAGGTAGCTTTGTGCGCTCATAATGGATTTTCAAAGACTGCGGCGGTTTTGAGTACATCAAGGCCGCCGTTCCTTATGCCCTCAACAAAGGAGTGACGCCTATACGCTGACACGGCGGCTTTAGGAGGGAGCCGCCGTGAAACAAAGACTGTTTCGACATGATTCGGCAGGGATTTACCTGTCAAAAAAAGCCTGACCGTCAATCAACCTCCATCTGCTTATAAACAGGCACTATCGTGGCTGGTCTATAAGTGTCATAAATCCTATTTTAGCAGCGCCAGCCGCCGTTCTTCGGATGCTGGCGCTTTTGCTTGTCGTTTTTTCGGGAATTTCCCCGAAAGGTGCCGCTCACCGCCTTCATTTCGGTTCACTCATCAACCTGTGAATCGAAATGGAGGTACATAATGCAGAAGATCAATCTTCGGGAACTGTATCCCGATGTGTATAAAACCGATGTCTTTGTGGACGTGGCCGAGGAAGTGCTGGCGGCAATCCGGGGCCAGGAGAAGGACGATGCTGCCTACGAGCGCCGGAAGTTCCGGTACAAGGCCCATTACTCTCTGAACCGGGAGGATGGCATTGAAAACGATGCCCTCAACCGGCCGCTCATTCCGGAGGAAATCTTGGAGCAGAAGCAGCTACGGGAGGAAGTGTACGCCGCGCTGATGCAGCTGCCTGCCATCCAGGCCCGACGTATCTACGCCAGGTTCTACCTGGGCATGACCGTGGCCGAGATTGCCCGGATCGAGGGCGCGGACCGCCGCCGCGTGTGGGATAGCATCCGGCGCGGACTGAAGAAACTGGCGCGTCTGCTGGGAACGGCCCGATAATATGACCGCCGCATAGTGGCAAAAAAATAGCTGGTGGAGGATTGTTATTCCTCCACCAGCTTACTTATCCTCTAAATGTTCATCTGGATCAACCCCAGCTGTCTTTACCATCTCTTTCAGCTCATCAGCCAACGCGCGGGTCGAGTTTAACAGCACTTTTCTGGCAGCCGGAGGGCACGAAAGGTAAAGCTGCCGCATATCGTTGGCGGCTTGCTCATCTTCTGGCAAATCGAGATTCATCAGGGAATCCAAGGACAAATTCAAGACTTTGCAAAAAGCACGCAGAACCTCAAAGGAAGGGTTCTTTACCCCTCTTTCACAGCTTTGAACGTGCTTCAGCGAAAAATGGCTCTGATCTGCGAGTTCCTGTTGCGTCAGTCCTTTTTCCTTACGCGCTTTTTGTATCCTTCGTCCCAATTCTTTTAACAGTTCCATAAGTACTATCGTCTCCTTAATAATATTTTATCGTGCCCATTTTTCTGTCGGAAGAACCTTATAAAAGGTATTTTTAAGTACGATAGTACCTATTTTATTTTGCTTGCTGGGTACTTGCTCTTCACTAAACTCCTTGTAAGGCGGCAAGACCAAAAATATTTTCAAAAAAATCGCATTACCAGACAGGACAAATCACCTATTTTTGTCATGGTTGTCAAGAAGGAGTTTTTTCTTCTCTGTTCTTTGACAACCGAATAGACGGCATTTCTGGTACATAGCCCATGTACGAGCGAATCAGGCGCGCCGCCAAGAAGGACAAGCCAAAGAGGTGATGAACCGGCTGTCCTGAGCGATCAACGCAAGCCTGAAACCCGGAGGTGGCACTTCGGGTCGCGGTGACTGCATGGGGGCTTAAAGATACTTCCTCACGGCCTCCTAAAGACTTGGGGGGAACCCTGCGGCGCACGAGTAAAACGACGCTGCGGAGTTATGACAGCCGCGCCAGCGGAGACCAGGAATGTCCCTATCGTCAGGGGCGCGTGGCAAATGTGACGAAAGTAACGGATATTATCTGAAAGGCTGCGTCCATTTGCTGTTAGCAACAACAAGGCATCATTTGGGTGCAGTCCTTTCTTTTCAAAGTCAGATACCATGAGCTGGCAGCTCTGGTTGCCAGCTCATTCATGTGATTTTGAAACCGACTTCAAAGAAAGGAGAACACTTATGAGCCAGCTAACACAAACATCAACCGATGAATTGGTTGACATCCGTGAAGTCACGGTAGATAAAGACCTCCCCAAAGAGGAACGGATCGCGGCCTTTCTTCACCAGATCAAAAACCCCTATCGCTTTCGCTGCGGCGATTTTGTGGTAAACGCTGCATTTTCCAGCAACGGGGTCACATTGGAGGAATGCCTGCAAGGGATTTTAAGGTAATCGACATCCTCGCTCTTTTTCCAAAAGCGTGCTACGATGTGTATGGAAAAGGATGAAAACTGAAAACCTCGAAATCCACTCTTTTCTTGCGGGAGCTTCCGGGAGGAAAGGAGTGCTTTTTCATGCCAAAATATCAGGCAACAGCTTACATTCGTCTGTCTTACACAGATGATCGCTCCAGCGAGAGCGACAGCGTTACCAACCAGCGGAAGCTGATTGAGAACTTCATTGAACGAAACCCGGACATCCAAATCGTATCCGAAAAAATCGACGATGGTTACAGCGGTATCATTTTTGACCGTCCGGCGTTTAAGGAAATGATGCAGGACATCACCGATGGCAAGATCAACTGTGTCATTGTAAAGGACCTCTCCCGCCTGGGACGAGAGTACATTGAAACCGGACGCTACCTGCGCCGGGTATTCCCAACTTATGGGGTCCGCTTTATTGCCATCACGGATAACATCGACACCGCCCATGAAGGCAGCGGTGACGATCTGACCGTATCCGTCAAAAACATTATGAACGAAGCCTACTGCCGGGATATTTCCATCAAGACCCGTACCTCTTTGGATATAAAGCGCCGTAACGGAGATTTTGTTGGAGCCTTTCCCGTTTACGGCTATATGAAGTCTGAGGAAAACAAAAACCTGCTTGTACCTGACCCGTATGCTTCCCGCGTTGTCCAGGACATCTTCCGTATGCGCCTGGATGGGACGAGCGCCCTGCGAATCGCCACCGTGCTGAATGAAATGGGCATCCTCTCCCCCCTTGCTTATAAGAAAAACAATGGTTTTCCTTATGCCAAACACGGCTATGCCGACAAAGAGGATTGCAAGTGGTCTGCTACAACGATCATCCGCATTTTGCAGGATGAAACCTATATCGGCACATTGGTACAGGGGAAGCAAGGCTCCCCGCACTACAAAATCAAGCAGATGGAGCAGCGGCCGTCCTCTGAATGGATTCGCGTCCCTGATGCCCATGAACCGCTGATTGCCAAGCAGGATTTTGAACTTGTCCAGCGTATCCGCAGACTGGATACCCGGACTTCTCCCAAGCAGGATACGGTGTATCTGTTTTCCGGTGTCTTAATCTGCGGGTGCTGTGGGAGCCGCATGACGCGGAAAACGAACCGGGTCAAGGGCAAGGAATATCACTATTATTATTGCCCCACCGGGAAAAAGCATGGCTGCACCAACCCGGTAATGCTCAAGGAAAGCGATCTTGTCGAGTGCGTCAAGGACAGTCTGAAAGGCTACATCGACAATGTGAGCTGCCTGCAAGCCATCCTGGACGGTATCGACCAGAGCAGCATCAACCAAGCACTTGCCAATGAATACGCCTCCCACATCGCCGCCAATGAGCAGCAGGTGGAACAGGCGCTTGAATTTAAGGCCCGACTGTATGAAAGCCTGATTACCGGCACCATCAGCAAAGAGGAATATACCGACTATAAGGCCAGATACACGAGGATTGCGGAAAACGCGAAAGAGAGTATTCGGGTCTTAAAGGAAAAGCTGGCTGATGTTCTGGAGAACCGGAGTGAACGGAACCGCTGGATTTCCCACTTCACACAGTTTTCTACGATGGAGACCCTGGACCGCAAAGCTGTGGTTCACATGATACAGAGTATCAAGGTGATTGGAAAAAAGGAATTGGAGATCACCTTTACATACCAGGACGAATACCAGAAAGCGATCCAGCTGATCCAGCTGGCAGAGCAAACAAGCCAAAGAAAGGTGGGATGATTTGTGGCAAGAAAAAGCAGAAAGGAAACTGTGGTGCTTCCTGCACCGGAGATAGATCCCTCTTGCCGCGCTGGAATTTATGTGCGGCTTTCCGTTGAGGATAAGCATACCCACACCGTTTCTATCGAAACCCAGCAGCTGATTATCGCCCGGTATCTGGAGCAGAACCCGGAGATTATTGTGGTACAGACCTACATTGACAATGGCGCAACGGGTACGAACTTCCACCGCCCCGGCTTCCAGCAGATGCTCTCCGATATTGAAGCGGGTCTTATCAACTGCGTCATTGTAAAGGACCTCTCCCGCCTGGGGCGAAATGTCATAGACACAGGCTACTATATCGAGCGTTACTTTCCCATGCAGAAAGTCCGCTTTATTGCCGTAAATGACCGCTACGATTCTTCTTCCCCGGATAATGCCCACGATGGTATCATCATCCCGCTGCGGAACATGATTAACGAAGCCTATGCGATGGATATTGCCAGGAAAATCAAAGCCCAGCAGCGACAGGCTATGAAAGACGGCAAGTATGTTGGTGGGCGCACACCCTATGGATATTTGAAAGCTCCAGATGATTGCCACCAGCTGATTGTTGATCCTGTGGCTGCCGAGGTAGTCAAAACCATGTTCCAATGGGCCGCCGAGGGCGCAGGATTAAACACCATAGCGGTACGATTGAACGAGGCCGGGTATCTCTCTCCCAGCCACTACAAGAGGACTTTGGGAGAGATCACCCATGAAAATCTGGTAGGCAATGGGCATTGGCAAACCCGCACCGTAGCCAAAATTCTTCGCGCAGAGGTTTATACCGGAGATCTGGTGCAAGGGGTATCTAAAATCATTGACCACAAGCAGGTCAGAGCCAGCGCCGATGAATGGACAACGGTACGCGGCACCCATGAAGCCATCATCAGCCGGGAGCTGTTTGCCGCTGTTCAGAAAGCGTTGGACCAGGCTGCACAGCAGGCAAAAGACAGGGAGATCCATTCCTGGTCCCCCAATCTTTTGAAAGGCAAAATCTTCTGCGCCCACTGCGGACGCAGCCTTCACCGACAGAAATGCGTCCGCAGAAAGTCACAGGAGGTATATGTCTACCACTGTATCAGCAACAACCGTATCAAAAAGGGCGTTTGTCCTGGTGCATTTATCTTTGAAAAAGAGCTGCTGGATACCTTGGCCGATATGATACAGGAACAGCTTGATACCACGCTGGGGCAATACTCTCTTGGTCTGGAAAACCTCTCCAAAGAAGCCGAGGAACAGAAAAACATACAGGCTAAAATCGCCAGCCGGAAACAGGAAATCCAGCAGCTGCGAACCTATCAGCGCGGATTGTATGAGGGCCTGATCCAGAACCATCTGTCAAAAGACGAGTATTTTACCTTCAAAGAAAAATACGAAGCCAAAATTGAGGCCATCAGCAAAGAAATCGAGCAGCTGAAAGCAGGGCTTGCGATTCTCGCCAAGCAGCTGGAACAGTATAAAATGCCGTCCCAGGATGCACAGCATATCAAGGAAGATCGCCAGCTGACGGCAGCTCTGATTGACCGCCTGATTGACCGTGTAGAGGTCTCAAGAGAAAAGCGGATTACGGTTCGTTTCCGCTTCCAGAGCGAATTTGAGCATTGTGAGGAGGTGCTGAGCCAGTGCAGAAATATGTGATTGCCCTTTATATCCGCCTTTCCCTGGAGGATTATAAATACGACAGTATGAGCATTGAAAACCAGCACCTTGCGCTGAACGAATTTGTTTCTTCCATGCCGGAGTCCACTCATGCAGAAGTCCTTGAGTTTATCGACAACGGGTATAGCGGGACAAACTTCGAACGCCCCAAAGTCCAGGAGCTGATTGAGATGGTGCGGGCCAATAAGATCGACTGCATCATCGTAAAAGACTTTTCCCGGTTTGGACGAAACAGCATTGAGACTGGCTATTTCATTGAGCGTGTGTTCCCTCTGTTTCACACTCGGTTCATTTCTATCAACGATGATTTTGACAGCGATCAGCACAAGGGCGATACCGGCGGTATGGATGTGGCTTTCAAGTATCTGATCAGCGAGTATTACAGCCGGGATATGTCCATCAAGACCAAAAGCGCCAAGTACGCCAAAATGCAGCGCGGCGAATACCAGAGCAAAGTTTGCCCTTACGGGTATCGCAAAAGCGCCAATGGCAGAATGGAACCGAACCCGGAAACCGCTGCTGTGGTACAGCTCATTTTCCAACTTGCCGCAACCGGAATTGGAGCGGCAGCCGTTACCAGGGAACTCTTTAAGCGAGGCATACCGACCCCCGGAGAATACAAAGCAGCGCATGGGCAGCAGTACCACGATGTCTCCCGCTCCCGTGGACGCTGGAGCAGTTCTACGGTTCTCCGTATCCTGGAGGACGAACGCTATATCGGCTCCTATGTAATCGGGCGTCGTGCAGTCATTGAAGTGGGCGGCACAAGAAGCCGCAAGAAGGACCGGGACAAATGGTTCATTATTCCCGACCATCATCCGGCAATCGTTGACAAAGAACTATTTGAAAAGGTGCAGGCTGTGCAGCGCCGATTCTCCTTGCCGACCAAGAAAACCAGGGAGTACCCACTAAAAGGCAAGGTCTATTGTGGCTGCTGCGATCATGCACTCTCCCGCATCGCCCAAAAGAGACCGTTTTATATGTGCCGCCATTCTACCGCTGATGTGAACAGCCGCTGCCGCGATGTCCGGGCAGATGTTGCTGGGCTGGAAGAAGCCGTCCTCCTCACTTTGAAAAAGCAGCTGGAAATCCTGCTGCCCGTACATAAAGACGGCACCATTCACCTGGAGGCTACCGCTGCCAAATGCTCTGAGTATGAGAAGCAGCTGGAAGCCTTGAGGGATCAGAAGCAATCTCTCTTTGAACGGTATCTCCTGGGGCAGATCGAGCTGGACACTTATAAATTGGAGAAAGCAGTTTATGACGCAGAAATACTGAAAGTCAAAAATGCCTATGCTGCTGTCACCGCCCAGGCAAAGCTGAAGCGAGAAGAACAGGCCCGCCAAAGCAGCCGACAAGAGATCGTTCACTCGATTGTAGAAGCGGATGTGCTGACGTCTGAGCTGACCGATCTGCTGATTGAAAAGGTGTATGTATTCCCCGACAACCGCATTGAGATTGTTTACAAAATCCATGACCTCTTTGAATAATTGAAGATACAAAAACGGAAAACCCAGGCTATCAAATCTATCTTGGTAGCTTGGGTTTTCTGCTTTTCAGAATTATATTTTTTGTCGTGTGCTTGACATACGGGTGACGAATATCGTGGATTCGGATGCGCGGCACACCGGCCTCTTTGGAACCCCGATCCATCTCCCGATGGAGATAACTTTTGGTGACGGTAAACATTCGGTCATCTGCTCCAATGCCGTAGAGCATTTTGAGGTAATCCTGAATTTCCTCGGCTAAAAATTGCGGCATGGTGATGACGCGATTGCTCTTTTCCGTCTTGGGGGTGGTAATCAGATCCTGGCCGTTCAGCCGCTGGTAGGATTTGTTGATGGTGACAGTGCACTTCTCAAAATCAAAGTCTGCCGGGGTCAAAGCCAGAAGTTCTCCCTCTCGGATACCGCACCAGTAAAGCATCTCAAAAGCATAGAAGGACAGCGGCTTGTCCATCATCACATCGGCAAATTTCAAATACTGCTCCTTAGTCCAGAACATCATCTCCCGGTTTTTCTTTTTTCCCATGCTGCCTGCCTTTTTACAAGGGTTATCCCGGAGGTTGTAATACCGTACTGCGTGGTTGAAGATGGCGCTGAGTTGATTGTGAACCGTTTTCAGGTACACCGGCGAGTAGGGCTTGCCGTTCTCGTCCTTGTGGTTCAGCATCTCGTTCTGCCAGGTGATAATCTGTTGGGCGGTGATGTTGCACATCTTCAGCTTACCGAAGTAGGGGAGCAGTTTGGTGCGGATAATATGCTCCTTTGTGGCCCAGGTGTTTTCCTTAAGCCGGGTTTTCATATCTGCCGTGTAGAGGTCCACGAAGCTCTTAAAGGTCATGTCCAGGTCGGCGCTGGTCTTGTTGAGCTGTTCCCGCTCCCAGGCTTGTGCCTCCCGTTTGGTCCTGAAACCCCGCTTCTGGGTCTGCTTGCGCTCGCCGTTCCAGTCAGTATAGCGGTAGACCGCCCGCCAGGTGTTGGTTTTTTCTTCCTTATAGACTGCCATGATTAGCCCTTCTTTCCCGTCTTGCCGTAGCAAAACTTCTCCATGAAAAAGTTTCGATTGACCCGCCCGGAGATGGTCAGATAGCCCTTCTCACGGAGTTCGGCGTTGAGCTTGTGGATCACCTTGTAGGCGTGGGACTTGGAGATGCCCAGCTCCTGGGCCACTTCCTCCACGCGTATAAAGTTTTGTGCCTGCATTGAAAATACCTTCCTTTCCTCATTGATGGCTGCTGCGGCTGGATATTGTGTTCCATAAATGCCTCCTCACTTTCGTCCGCCATTTTTTCCCGGATGTATAACCAGGGATTGCGGCAGTTCTTTTTTATTTATCGATTCTAAGCTATTATGCTTAGTCCATTATCATTATACTAAGCAAAATAGCTTGTGTCAATCGGAGTACGCAAAATAAATTAAATAAAATTGTTTAGGATTCTCTTGACTTTACTAAGCATTTCTGCTACGCTTTTCCTAAGAACAACCAACGATTGGAGTGGATGATATGGCGATTGGCGAACGGATTCACTTTTTCCGTCTCCTGCGGGGGATGACTCAGAAATATCTCGGCATGGCGCTGGGCTTCCCGGAGAAGTCTGCCGATGTGCGCCTTGCTCAGTACGAAACAGGATCAAGGACCCCAAAGGCAGACCTTACCGCCGCCTTAGCCAAGGTACTGGATGTCTCTCCCCATGCCCTCTCCGTCCCGGACATAGACTCCTATGTGGGGCTCATGCACACCCTGTTTACCCTGGAGGATAACTACGGACTCAAGATCAGCGAGATAGATGGAGAAGTCTGCTTGAAGGTTGATATGCGGAAGAACAAGGACGCCGCCCGACTGCACGAGATGCTCTGTTCCTGGCAGCAGGCCGCTGCCATGCTGGAGGCGGGCGAAATCTCCAAAGAGGATTACGACAAGTGGCGCTACCATTACCCGGAGTTTGATAAAGCTCAAACCTATGTGAAGGTGCCGCCCCAGGATTTCTTTTGACCCTCTCACTTGTAGGCCACGGGAGAGGCTGTTTGTTGCACAGGATAATAATAAAAAGAAAAAGAGAGCTAACTGACTAATCAAAATCAGTTAGCTCTCTTTTTATGAATAATGAAAAAATGTTGCCAAATCGTTGCCACAAAGGGCCTTAACCCCTCAAAAACCCAGCAAAATCAGGCTTTTCCGGGCCTCTGAAATCATTCCCACTCAATCGTCGCCGGCGGCTTCCCCGTACAATCATAAAGCACCCGGTTCACATTCTTCACCTCATTCACAATCCTGCTGCTCACTCTCCCAATCAGCTCCCAGGGAAGCTCAGCGAATTCCGCAGTCATGAAATCGGTAGTGGTCACGGCGCGCAGAGCGACTGCATAATCATAAGTCCGCTCATCCCCCATAACCCCAACGGAGCGCATATTGGTAAGCGCTGCAAAATACTGATCCGGCTTATTCGGAATATCAGCCTTTGCAATCTCTTCCCGGTAAATCGCATCCGCATCCTGCAGCATCCGGACCTTATCCTCCGTCACCTCTCCGATAATCCGGATAGCAAGTCCCGGGCCGGGGAAGGGCTGACGGCTGATCAGCTTTTCAGGAATGCCAAGCTCACGGCCAGCCGCACGCACCTCATCCTTAAAGAGCAGGCGGAGCGGCTCCACGATTTCCTTGAAATCCACATAATCCGGCAGGCCGCCCACATTATGGTGGCTCTTGATCACGGCGGATTTGCCCAGGCCGCTTTCAATCACATCCGGATAAATGGTTCCCTGCACCAGGAAATCCACAGCGCCAATTTTCTGCGCCTCTTCTTCAAACACGCGGATGAATTCCTCGCCGATTATCTTTCTTTTATCTTCCGGCTCCACTGCGCCGGCAAGCTTTTCATAAAAACGCTTCTGCGCGTTCACACGGATAAAATTCAAATCATAAGGGCCATTGGGTCCGAATACCTCTTCCACCTCGTCCCCTTCGTTTTTGCGAAGCAGGCCGTGATCCACAAAAACACAGGTAAGCTGTTTCCCCACAGCTTTTGACAGCAGCACGGCAGCCACGGAAGAATCCACGCCGCCGGAAAGTGCGCACAGCACCTTGCCGTTTCCGATTCTTTCACGCAGCGCCTGAATGCTTGTCTCCACAAAGGAGTCCATCTTCCAGTCTCCAGCGCAGCCACAGATATCAAACAGGAAATTCGCCAGCATTTTCTTTCCTTCCTGGGTATGCATTACCTCAGGATGGAACTGCACACAATACAGGCCTTTTTCCACGTTCTCGGCTGCAGCCACAGGGCAGACCGGCGTGGAGGCCTTTATTTCAAATCCGGGGGCGGGCTGGGATATATAATCTGTATGGCTCATCCAGCAGACAGAAGTCCCGGATACGTTGGTGAACATTTTTCCAGTGGTGTCAAAATGTACCTCCGTCTTGCCATATTCCCGCACAGGCGCTGTGGAAACCCTGCCGCCCAACAGGTGGTTCATCAGCTGCGCGCCGTAGCAGATGCCCAGCACCGGAATTCCCAGTTCAAAAATACCTTTATCACAGGAAGGAGAATCGTCGCCGTATACGCTGTTGGGGCCGCCCGTAAAAATAATGCCTTTGGGATTCATTTTCCGGATTTCCTCAAGACTCATCGTATGGGGGTGAACCTCGCAGTACACATTGCATTCCCTGACTCTTCTGGCAATCAGCTGATTGTACTGCCCGCCGAAGTCCAGGACAATAACCATTTCTCTTTCCATTTTTTCCTCCATTCTGCCGCAGGGCGGCACGACCGTATATTACGGGTAAAATCACAGGCAACTTTTTTCAGTAAATATTGTATCCATTAAAAATACATTTCATTATAAAATAATCCCTGCCTGTTTGTCAAAACCTTTTCTTTCCGAATTTGTCCGTATTTTCCCAGTTTATAACAGTTCAGCCTTCGGCCGAACTGTTACTGCATCCGCCCGTTATAAGTCGCTTTCGGCGAGGGGCGGATGCCTGCCGCCACCACGTTTTCTTACGGTCTGCGCAGTAAATGCGCTGACCTGCCTGAACTGTTACCCCGGTTTTCTTGCTGATTTTTCCCCATTTTACACAATCCGGCCATGGAGGGGCCTGCCTTCGGCTCATGCATCCTGCCGCAGTTAGCATTTTCCACCTGGCATTTCCGCCGGTCGTATCCCTACTGTTCCCTCTGCCTGTGCATCGCCATTTCCCATTTATGTCCTCTGTACCTGCATGTGTAGCAGATCGCGCGGAAAATCCAGTCCACCACCATAGCCGCCCAGACGCCCAGAAGTCCCAGATTGAACTCATAAGTAAACAGGTAGGAGGCGCCTACGCGGAACACCCACATAGAGAGGATAGCGACTGCCATGGTCCAGATGACATCCCCTGCAGAACGCAATGTGTTTGGCAGAGTAAAGGACGGCACCCAGAAAAGGATCACCATGATATTATGGAAGCGCACCACCTCTATGGCCATCTTTGCAGCTTCAGGCCCCAGGTTGTACATTTTAATCAGCAGCGGCATTCCAAAAAACATCAGAACTGAAATTACAGCGGTGATGCCGATGGCTATCTTCATCAGTTTTTTCGTATAATATCTTGCCTGTTTGTATTCGCCCGCACCCACGCATACGGCGGAAACCGAAACCAGCGCAAGGTTGATTGCGCCGCCCGCAAGGATATTCCAGGAGGCCAGTGTATTTGACACGGCATTTGCCGCGATGGCTGAGGTCCCCATTGTGGCTACAACGCTCAGCACCAGAATTTTGCCCAGCTGAAACATGCTATTTTCCATGCCGTTGGGTATTGCAATGTAGAGTATCTTCTTAATTAAATCCCCGTTAAAACGGAACCTGACCTGTCCGCAGAAATTGATCTCCCGCTTAGGATTAAACATCATGCAGAAAATTACGATAGCCCCCACGAAACGGGACACCGTGGTGGGAATCGCAGCGCCCGCAACACCCCATTTCAGTCCGAAAATACATATCGCATTGCCGGTGATGTTGATCGCGTTGATAAGCAGGGAAATCCACATGGTAACCTTGGCGTTATTCATGGAGCGGAATATTGCCGCGCAGGAATTATAAATCGCCAGCCCGGAAAAAGAAAGCGCCGTAATAATAAGGTAGGTTTTGGCAGACTGCATAACCTCCGGCTCGATTTTGCCGAACATCAGGAGCAGCAGCTTGTCATGAAAACCGATAAAAATAATGGATATGGCCAGCGCCAGCGTGGTGGCGAACATGATGATCTGCCAGGCCGCTTTGCTCGCCTCCTCCGGGTGCTTCTGCCCCAGAAAATGTCCGGCCACCACCGCGCCGCCTGTAGCAAGCGCTGAAAAAACATTAATCAGCAGGATGTTCACCGTATCCACCAGGGATACCCCTGATACGGCCGCCTCCCCGACAACGGATATCATGATGGTGTCCGCCATGCCGACAGCTATTGCCAGCGTCTGTTCGATGACCAGGGGAGTGATCAGTTTTTTCAGGTCCTTGTTTGAATATAACATTTGAGTTTTCCTGCCCTTATATTTTTCTTTTGTACTCTGCATAATTTTTAGCTTTTCAGTTTCTTTACAATCAGCTTATCTTTACACAGTAATTGCTTATTTATTTTATTCCGTTTTGTGACTGATGTAAATACTTTTCTCTGGTCGCAAGACCGCCCCTGATGTGGCGCTCCGACTTATTTACATCTAATACTTTCCTGGCTTCCTTGGCTAATGCAGGATTAATCTGAGACAGGCGTTCCGTAACATCCTTATGTACGGTTGACTTGCTGATGCCGAACTGTTTCGCAGTCTGTCGTACAGTGGCATTGTAGTCAATAATATAGTTGGCAATATCGATTGCTCGCTCCTCGATATAATCTTTCACGGAATTCCCCCGGAAAACTTGTTTTTACAATGTATGCGGGGATAGAAACCTGTATGTCAACTTTTCCGGGGATAAAATCAAAACTGTTTTTCGTTCACTGTCTGTCCCATTCTTCGAATGCGCCCTCCCACATTTTCTTCCCGAAAGGCCGCACAGTATCGCCTGTGCGTTCTGCATATTTCGAAGCATATTTAATGAAAAATATAAATGCTCTCTTCTGAAACGAAGCTCCTTTATGCGGATTTTGCTCCAAACCGGAACCCTTTCAAACTGCTCCGCCCCAAACCCGCCAGACTCTCTTCACTCTAAAAACCCCCTGCATCCGCCGCCGGATAAATTCCGGCATCCCGCAGATGCAGGGGGTTTTCTTTTTATTATGTCATCCTAAACTGTCTCTATTTTCCATTACCCTTCATAAATAACGAAAACCTGCAATTAATGGAGCAGTCTTGCAATAGCCCCTTCCACGATGCCCCACAGCGAGAAGTCCTGGCCGCCGTAAACAAGCATCCAGTTGTTGATGGTATTTCCAAAGAAATAGGAACCGAAGCCTACCAGGAATACCATAATAATACCGCTGAGAGCCGCGCCTACAATACAGCCCCTGATACCGCCGGTGGCGTTGCCGATGATGGACGCACAGCCGATTTCAAAGAAGCAGGTAAAGGTCAGCGGAATGATAACCGTAGGGAACATTCCTGCCGTGAGGATAATTGTAATTGTTGATGTAATCATGGCTACGATGAAGCCGATAATCAGCGCATTGGGTGCACAGTTGAAAATAACAGGGCAGTCCAGCGCCGGGATAGCTCCCGGAACCACCTTTACTGCAATTCCCTTGAAAGCGGGAACGATTTCCGCAATCAGCATACGGACGCCGAGAAGCATGATGGTAACGCCCACGCCGAAGTAAATCGCCTTTGTGAAAATAAAGGTGAATATACCGGTCTTTCCGCCTGCATAGCCCCAGACTTCTCCGGGAACCAGGCCGTTGGCCTTCAAAATAAAGAACATTACAATGTATGTAATACAGATAACAATAGATCCTGTAATGGATACCTCACGCAGGAAGCCAAGACTCTTGGGGAACTTGATATCCTCCGTGGATTTTTCCTTGTTGCCGATGACCTTGCCCAGATAACCGGAAATCAGGGAAAGCACGGTGGTGGGGTGGCCGATGGTGAAGCTGTCGTCCCCGGTCACTTCCTTAACCAGCGGACGCATCAGGTTCGGGGATATTACCATATAAGCTGCCGTAAAAATGGTGGCCAGACCGATCAGCTTGCCGCCTGTCAGCCCTGCGTCAACACCCGCAGCAATAAATACATAGGGGAACCAATACAGCATATGTCCTGTCAGGAATACGGATTTCCATTTTGTAAAGCGGGCAAACAAAAGGTTAAATGCGAATGCAATCAGCATTACGATACCGATCTGTGTGCCGTACACGGACATATCAATGTCCGGCTTGCCGTTGGCCGCAGGCATCATGGTATTAAAAGCCGCCGCCAGGCCGTCAATGGAATTGCCTGTGATAATCCCGGTACCCTGGGACAGAACAAAGAAGCCGATTGCGGTCATCATCGTACCGCGGACCACCTCGCTGAACTGCTTCTTTTGCAGCAAAAGACCAATCATAGCGATTAATGCCAGGAAAATAGCACCCTGACCGAAGATCTCATTAATGATAAAATTCAATACAACCATAAATCCCTCTCCCTCCTATGAAACACTATTTTTCCAAACTTTCAAAGTATTCCAGCGTTTTCTGCGTTACTTCCTTCTTATTTACGAAGCTGCCGATCGTCACTACCGGAACCTTACTGCGTTCCTGAACACGTCCGGCAAGCTCCTCCGATGTAAAAATCACGTCGCAGGGCGTTGAAGTGCATGTGCCGACATCTCCGCAGAATACCTCCGCATCCAGCTTATTTTCCTTCAGGATTTCTTCTATTTTCATTTTCAGGAAAAGGGAAGAACCGCATCCGAAGCCGCACACTGTCTGAATTCTTATTGTGCCCATCCATTTTACCTCCTTCTCTTTAATCTCTGCCTGATTCAGGCAGGCATTTCCTTTCCGGCCATTATCCGGACCACCTCTTCCACACTGGTCGCTTTGGCAATCATATCGATCCGCTCCTCCGCAAGCAGTGTTTCAGCGACCCTGGACAGAGTGTCCAGATGTGAGGTACTGTCCGTACATCCCAGGCACAGAAGCACGGACACCGGGTCATTGGGTGAGCCAAACTCAACCGGAGTATCCAGTGTAATCAACGCCATGTCGCTTTTTACCACATCTTCACACGGTGCTGCATGGGCCAGCGCAAAGCCGGGCATTATCACGATATAAGGCCCCAGCTCCTTCACAGACTGAATCATTTTTTCCACATAAGCGGGCCTGATGCTTCCTTCCTCCACCAGAACCGCCCCTGCCTTACGCACAGCCTCCTCCCAGTCAGCCGCTTTTTCTTTGATTCGTATATGACTCTCATTGAGTATTTTATCCAAAGACACGACCTCCTTTTATCATTTTTTGTGCATTTAGCATAACATTTCTCAGGGTCAATGCCTAGTTCATTTTCTTTCACATTCTTTGGAAACAACCTTGCCTTTTCTCTCCCCTTCCCCGCCCTTATAATGAAATTATATTGGAATTTTATGTTTGGATACCTGAAATTTATATACTCCCCGGGCCGGCCAAAAGGTGGAGCTGTAAAGCAGACAGCGCGGCAGACTGTGAGAAGAGGCAGGGGAATACATAAATTTCAGGTGTACAGGCATACAATACGGAAAGGGGGATAATGCATGAACAGGCAGACAAGCAAACTGCTTACCATACTTCTTAATTCGCCCGGCCAGTATTTTCATTATGAAGAGCTGGCGGCGCGTTTTCATGTCAGTACCCGCTCGATGCGTAATTATGTCCAATCCATCCTGGAATTCCTGGAGGATCAGAACCTGCAGCCCGTTCTGTCGGTTTCCGAAGGGGGAATTGCATTTACCGGAGGAGCCGAGGAAAGCAGCCTCCTGCTGCAGGCCGCTGTGGATAATGATTTTTACCTGTACCGGCTCTCTCCGGAGGAACGCAGCCATATCATCCTGCTGACTTTGCTTATCAGTGATGATTTCTGCAATATTTTTGCGCTGTCGGAAAAATTCAATGTCAGCCGCACCACCATCTTAAAGGATATGGAGCAGGTGAAGGTTTTTCTGTCCCGCTACAACATCAGCTTCGATCCGGCCATGAACAGAGGTTATCTGCTCCGGCCCACGGAACGGCAGCGCAGGGACATGATCATGCGGATAATCCAGTCGGCCATGGGCGCGGTTTTTTCCCTGCACAGGGAAGTGAATATATATGAACGCTTCCTTTATGATGAGTGGGATTTGGAAAACTATTTTCCGTTCCTCAAGCAGCTCCTTCTGGATGTGGAACAGCAGTATGAGCTGGATGTATCCGATGCGTGTTTTGAAGAGCTGCTGCTCATGCTCTCCATCATTACCGTCCGTCTGGAAAGAGGCGCCTGCATCAGGGAAAGCACGCTGGAGGAAAAAACCTTTCAGAATCTTCTTGTTTACGAGCTTGCCGGAAATATCCTGGAGGTGCTGGGCCGTCGTTATCACCTGGCCGTGAGCGAGGCTGAGATCCAGTATCTGGCCTCCAAGCTGTATTATTGCCGTTTTTACAGCCGGGCGCCCATAGAAAATGCCCAGGACGTAAAGCTGCACATGGCGCTGACCAGCTTCCTTATGAAAATAAGCGGTGAAATGGATATCCCGCTGTATGAGGACAATAAAATCGTCAACCAGTTGGAAAGCCATCTGCGCGATATTGACAAGGCGCATGCCGAGGGCGTTCCTCTGGAAAATGATTATACGGAGCAGATGATTTCAGAATATCCGGAATATTTTCAGCTGATCTGCCATCATCTTCCCACGCTGGAGGCCACCACCGGCTATACCTATACCAGGGACGACATCGCGGTAATCCTCATCTACCTTGTAGTAGCCGTGGAACGGCATTTTAAAAATGATATCCTGCCCAAGGTGATCGTGGTATGCCACACGGGCATCGGCACCGCCAATTTTCTTGCGGAGCGGCTGAGCACCAATTTCAATATCAGAATCATGGCGGTTACCTCCAACCACAAGCTGCCGGATATCATGAAAAACTACGATTTTGATCTGATAATATCCACCATCACGCTGTCGGAGCCGGAGGAGCTGTGGGTCAAGGTTTCCCCCATGCTGGAGGACGAGGACATCCTGCGGCTGCAAAAGCTTTTCATGGATATCAAAAAGGATAAAAAAAGAATGAACGTACAACCCCGGCCCCGTGAAAGCATGCCCGGCATCCGTTCCGTGCTCCGGGAGGAAAACATCCTGCTGGACACGCCCTGCGGCGACTGGAAGTCGGTAATACAGAGAGCCGCCGGCCCGCTCCTGATGAGCGGCAGCATCGATACCAGTTATATCGATGCCATGATACAGTCCTTTGAAACCAACGGTTCCTATTTTGTTTACTGCCCCGGCGTGGCGCTGGCTCATGCAGGCCCCGGGGACGGCGTGCATTTCTTCGGCCTGTCCCTGATCCGGCTGAAAAAACCGGTTCCCTTTGGCCACCGCCTGCACGATCCGGTCCGCTGGTGCATCTGCCTTGCCATCCAGGAAAAGGACGAAAGAATCCAGTACGTCCTGCGGCTGATGGATCTGCTGAGCAATCCCCGCATCCTCCGGGAAATGGACGGCATCCGGGACAGAAAGGAGCTGCTTGCATATCTTCTTGAAAAAGAAAGGGAGGAATCATATGAACAGTAAAAGCTTTGACTATCTTACACATGTGGAAGAGATTCTGGAACGGTTAAAAAATACCCAGTGGGAATCCATGGATGCCTGCGCAGGGAAGATGGCGGAGGCGATTGCCGGCGGCCATTCCGTCTTTGCCTTCGGCGCATCCCACGCCGGCATCCTGGCCCAGGAGCTGTTCTACCGTACCGGCGGGCTGGCAGTCCTCAACGCAATCCTGCCTTCGGAATTCATGCTTAACACCCGGCCCGTCACCCAGACAAGCACCATGGAAAAGCTGGACGGCTACCCAACTGCCATCCTGAAGCATACCCCCATTCATGAAGGCGATGTGCTTCTGCTCCATTCCGTTTCCGGACGAAACACCGCCGCCATCGAAATGGCAATAGAGGCCCGGAAAATGGGGGTATCCACCATTGCAATCACCAATATGGAATATACCAGCCAGGTGAGCAGCCGCCATAAAAGCGGTAAAAAGCTGTACGAGGTCTGCGACATCGTTATTGACAACTGCGGTGATTTTGAAGACTCCAGCATGCTGCTGCCCGGCATGAACCAGAAAATCGGCCCCACCTCCAGCGCGGTAGGCTGTACCATCGTCAATATGATCGTGATCCGCACCGTGGAGTACCTGCAGGAAATGGGCATTGAACCGCCGATTTTCCACAGCGCCAACGTGGACGGCGGAGAAGAATTCAATAATGTTCTGTTTGAAAAGTATAAGGAGCAGATTCATTATATGTAACTGTCATTGGCAGACACTGAGAAAAATAAATATAACATACACAAGCCTTACCTGCCTCCTGACAGAGAAAGCTGGAAGCAGGGCATATGCCTGCCAGGCGCATAAAAAGCCGGCGGAGGTTCTTCACCCTCCGCCGGCTTTTACGGCCGCGTGCCCAATTACATCACATCTAATTCCCCGGGCCTGTTCTTTTCCATCCGGTTTTCTTTTCCGATAATCCGCCGCATCGTCCGGATGAGGTCTTCCATCTGAAAAGGCTTCGCCAGATGGGCGTTCATCCCGCTTTCCAGGGATTTTTTCACATCCTCTTCAAAGGCGTTGGCGCTCATCGCTACAATGGGGACCGTCCTGGCATCCGGCCTGCCGGAGGCTCTTATCGGTGCTGTCGCCCGTCACCCATTCCTCTAAAATCACGATTTCCCGGGTAAATTCAATATTTTTCTCCCTTGCCTGAGGTTCAATCCGCCACAAGCGTATCGTATGTTTTCTCCGGCACCTCAAGTCCGGCTTCCTCAATGATCTTATCCAGCTCAGCCTTGTCATTGGCAGCCTTTTTTACCGGAAGATAGCCGGAAGAGCAGCCGAATTCAATGTTGTTCTCCGCCTGGGTAAACCACTTCAGGAATTCCGTGCAGGCATACTCCTTCGTCTCATCCGTTTTGGTCACCACCATGCCCGCGCCCTGCTGCACCGCATAATTCTCACCGCCTTCGAACACGGGCGCCGGAAGGATGATGTATTCTATGGGGTAGGTCTCCTCCTCCAGCTCCACCGCATCCGGGAAATACATGGCGGAGGTCGTAGAACCTGTATAGGAAATAAGCTCGCCTATTTTTACTCGGAGCGGAACCTGCCGTAAGCGCTGAAATATCCTTTCACATAGGGAACGTACCAGGTATCCCAGATACGCTTCATCACAGCTTTATCCACCTGAAGCGTCACCTGTTGGTTTTCCACCTTGAAAATCTCGGTTCCCAGCTGCATGGAGCCGATAATAAACAGATTGGCCATCGCATCCCTGCCGTAAAAAGCCTTGCCGTCATTGGGTATCTGTCCGTCCATTCATAATATTCCCCGGCTGTTTCCGTCAGCCCCTCCATCGTTGACAGGGAGGACAGCTGGGCGCCGGTAGCCTGGGAGAATTTATCCCAGTCCGTTTTATCCAGCATGAAGATTTCGCTGGATTTGGCCGTGGGAAAAATAAACAACTGGCTGCCTTCCCCAATCCTGCCCTCTTCCACGTAGGAGTCCACATATTCGCTCAGCTCCTCCTGGGTGATATAAGGGGAAATGTCGGCCAGATAGCCCATCTGCTGGATTTCATAGGCCGTATCCGCATAGCAGGAGAACATATCCGGGGCGTCCTCGCTGCCCACCTCCTTCTTCAGGGCGGACATTACCACCTCTTCCAACTGGTTCACGTCGCCTTTGCTGGCGCTTTTTACAAAAATGCCCTTTTCAGTCCCACCGTATCGTTGAATTCCTTAACAAGCGCGTCGAAAGCGGTCTGCTGGGCGCCGTTATAATAATGCCATGCCGTTACCGTCTCCGGGTTGTCCGGATCCAGCTTTCCCTTCTCCTTACCGCACCCGGCCAACAGGGCCATTCCTGCCGCCGCCAGGCAAAGCAAAACAGACAGCCTCACCTTTTTCATGCCTCCCGTCCGTGTTTCTGCCTTCCCCGGCATCTTCCCTCTGAATAATCTCATGGCACGCTTTCCTCCCCAAAAATATTTAGTGTAACAGTTCAGGCGGGCTGAACCGTTACTGCATCCGACCTGGAAATCGCCGCGCGTGTGGCCGGATGCCTGCTGCCGCCACGTTTTCTCACGGACTGCGCAGTAAATGCGCAGTACTGTCTGAACTAATATGTAATAATTACCTGTATCGTTACATTATACATGATTCCTGTGTACTTTGCACCCTTTCCCTGCTATTTTTCCGGACGAAAAAATGCTATACTGTAACCAGTTACCCACAAAGCTTTTGAATACATGCCCGTCAGGCAGAAAGGTGGAATACGATGGGAAAAAAGAAGGATAACGGCGCACCGGCTCTGTGCAGCACCCGGTGGACCCGCAGCATAGATTCCGGCAATGCATGGAAGGAATATCCCCGTCCCGCTATGGTACGGGCATCCTATATCAATCTGAACGGAATGTGGGATTACTGTTTTACCCCTTTCCCCGGCATTCCTGCCCGTTTTGAGGGAAGGATACCGGTCCCCTTTTCTCCGGAAGCCCCGCTGTCCGGCGTGGGACGAAGGCTTTCGCCGGACGAATTCCTGTGGTACCGCCGCAGCTTTGCCCTCCCCAAACGGCAGGAGGGCCAAAGGGTGCTGCTCCATTTCGGGGCCGTGGATCAGGAATGTGCCGTCTTTATAAATGGGAAACCAGCCGGGGAGCACACGGGCGGCTATCTCCCCTTCACGCTGGATATTACGGATATGGCCAAAGAAGCCTCCAATGAGCTGCTGGTGCGCGTGCGGGATTACAGTGATACCTCCTATTACAGCAGGGGAAAACAGAAGCTTGATAAGGGAGGGATGTTCTATACCGCCCAGAGCGGTATCTGGCAGACCGTGTGGCTGGAGCTTGTCCCCGATCCCTATATTGCGTCCGTCCTTTTTACGCCGGATTATGACGGCTCCTGCTGCCGTGTGCGGGTTTCTGCCGGAGGCTGCAGACCAGGAAGTCCTATCCGCTGTACGGTGCGTCCGGAAACGGAAGAGGACAGACAATACCGGGACGATCCGGCGCGGCCCGCAGCCGGCGTACAGCCCTCCGGCGCAGTGTGCGTCCGGACCCTTTCCCCTGACCGAGAGGCGGTACTTCCCCTGCCTGCTTTCCACGCCTGGACCCCGGAAGATCCCTTCCTTTATCACGCAGCCTTGGAAATGGGGGATGACAGGGTGGAATGCTATTTTGCCATGCGCAAATGCGATATCCAAACCGACGGCAACGGCCTGCGCCGTATCTTCCTGAATAACCGGCCTTATATGCAGGCCGGCGTCCTGGATCAGGGCTACTGGCCGGACGGCCTTTACACCGCGCCCTGTGATGAGGCATTTATTTATGATATCAGGGCCATGAAGGAGCTGGGCTTCAATATGCTTCGCAAGCATATCAAAATAGAGCCGCAGCGCTGGTACTATCACTGCGACAGGCTGGGAATGCTGGTGTGGCAGGATATGGTATGCGGCGGCAGCTCCTACCGCCACTGGTTCGTCACCTACCTTGCCACCCTTTTTAACGCCATGCACGTTACCATTAAGGACGGCAGGCACAGCCGCAGCCTTCTTTCCCGCAGGGATGCGGAGGGGCGGAAGCAATTTTTCCGTGAAACAAGGGATACGGTAGAAGCCCTGCGCATCCATCCGTCCATCGTTTGCTGGGTTCCTTTTAATGAGGGCTGGGGACAGTTCGACTCCCTGAAGGCCGCGGATTTTGTACGCAGCCTGGATCCCACAAGGCTGATAGACCACGCCAGCGGCTGGTTTGACCAGAAGGGCGGCGACCTGTGCAGCCTGCACTATTATTTCTTTACCCTGAAATTCCGGCCGGAGCCTGTCCGCGCCCTGGCGCTTACCGAGTTCGGCGGCTATTCCTGGCAGATTCCGGGGCACAGCTACAGCGAGAAGCTCTACGGCTACGGAAAATATGACAGCCGCCAGGCTCTCACCCGGGGCTACCGCCGCCTTCTGGCCTCCACCATTCTTCCTGCGGTAAAGCAGGGCATTTCCGCCACCATCTACACCCAGCTGTCCGATGTGGAGGAGGAGGTAAACGGATTGTACACCTATGACCGGGAAATCCTGAAGCCGAACGGTGAAACGGTCCGCAGACTGAATCAGGAGCTGAAAAATGCCGTTAACCGGCACTGATCAGCTCCTGCAGATTTCTTTCTTTTTATAGCCTTTCTTCTTATGGCCTTCCTTCTTACGGCCTTAAGGACAGTTATTTTCCGCAAGGCTCGCTTTCCTTCCACATTTTCCGGAAAACGGGAATGTACATGATGAGGCTGAACAGCATGACAGCGCCGCAGACAAATATCAGCAGATTGGCGGCCGTCAGGCTGATTCCGGGGAACAGCAGCAGAATGAACAGCAGCACGTAAAGCACCGCGGTGCACACCTTGCCGAACCACATGGCGCCGTCCAGCTTCTTCCCCCTGGGAAGAAGCAGCAGCCCCATGATTCCCATAAATCCTTCTTTCAGGATAAAAAGCGCCAGCACCGCCCGCATCAGCGGATAACGCACAGCGAAGCAGAGCACCAGCGCTCCCTGCGTCAGCTTGTCCGCCAGCGGATCGATAAACTTCCCAAGCTCTGTAATCATATTGAATTTCCTGGCAACCTTGCCGTCAAACATATCCGTCAGCCCTGAGATCCCAACCAGCACCGCCGCCGTATAATAATCCGACACCCCGTCCGCATGCACATAGATCCAGGAAAAAACCGGAATCAGAAGGATACGGAAATATCCCATCAGATTGGGTATGGAAAAAATCTCTTTTGCTGTCATCTTTGGTTTATTCATAGCTGTGATGTCCTTTCCCGGCCCTCGGCCTGCCCTCGGCCTGCGCTCCGTAAGCTTACCTTCCGTCAATGCCGTACCGGAAAGCTTTTCCGCCGCAACAGTCTGTTCCCTTCACTGCGGCTTCATCGCAGCCGCCATATTACCTCCCATTATACCTTCCGCCGCCCGTCTTAGCAATCCTGCGGCAAAATAAACAGCTCTGAAAGGCGAAAATTTCTCGCACAAAAATTACTGATAAGCACTGAAGATTTAGCCGATGCATGATAAAATAAAAAAAAGTTTTTCGCAAAGGAGAAAATTTATCGTGACAAGGGCTGAAC
>NZ_VUMI01000036.1 GCF_009696275.1 Eisenbergiella porci | reverse complement strand
AAGCCGCCGCGACCACCTCCGCACCTTTTTGGTGTAAGTGTATCAGCCTTATTTCACTTATTCCCTGTAACGACTCTTACGATGATTCACTTTACGTTCGTCATAGCACTCTTATCCTAACGGTACGTCCGACTTAGGCTGTCAGATTTCCCATATTGTCCCACAAGCTTCCCACCTGAACGTTACCATTCACGCAGATTGTGGTAGGATTACCCCAAATGGATAGGGTAGCTGATTATCAGCAATTCATTATGCGACTTCTTGTCGCACTTCTGCATCCGGATCGTTAATGGCATGGGCCCCTCCTGGTTCCTTCTTCAGCTTTTTGTACTGTCTTTGGTATTAGTGCTGTTTCGGAAAGCCGATAAAAAGGGGCGTCTTTCTGCGTGGGGCGAACGCTGTAGTATTCCTGTACTGCTGGCGTTTTATCTGCCGGTCCTGGGAGCGGCCCGGCTTCTGTATATTGCCTATACCTTCCGTATCGGACTGTATTTGCTTCTGTTCCTTTTGGGATATTATGTATTTTCTCATGACAGAGTCCAGCGGAGCCTGCAAAAGCACTGTATTCTGCTGCTTGCGGCGGGGCTTGCAGCAGGTGTGGCGCAGACGGACGTTTCCTGGGGGAAGCCTTATCAGGCTGTGGTTAATAACTGGCTGGTGATGCTTTATACCTGGCTCATGATTCTGGCAATACTGGGAGCCGCCGGCCGGTGGTGGAACCGAAGCACCTGCTTTACGTCCCGGATGAGCACCCGCAGCTTCGGCATTTATTATTTTCACTATGTTCCTATGATTTATGCTGCATGGTTTCTTTCGGAAAAGCTTGCTCTTCCATATATCATGAATTATATACTGACGTTTGTTTTTTCACTGGCGGCGGCAGTGCTTTTGGGGGAACTGTTTGTCAGAATTCCTGTGCTGAATGTTTTGGCTGGTCTGAAAGAGAAGGACAAAAAGAAAGATAAAAAGAAAATGGTTCGGGTTGACGCGCCAGGTAAATGATGGTACGATTTTTCTTACAAGTAAGACCGGAAGCAGGGGGAAAATAATTTTCCATGCCTGCCAGTCTGATGAGAAAATGGAAGGCAGTATGCAGCGGCGGCATTTGCCGAAGGCCTGCTTTCCTGTATCAGATAAAAGGGAGGAATTGTCATGGCAAAGCTTAAACCGCCGAAAGGTAAATTTGTGGCTACCGTCAAGGTAGGGCCGAAGGGACAGATTATAGTTCCAAAAGAGGTACGGGATATGTTTCAGATCGAACCGGGGGACATGCTGCTTTTGCTTGCGGATGAAGAACAGGGAATCGGCATCCTTCCTTATGACAGCACAGGACAGATGTTTGATGATATGTTCCCCGGGAAAAATCAGGAGGAATGAATATGTTAACACCAGAGGAG
The DNA here is from genome assembly GCF_009696275.1 of Eisenbergiella porci. Taxonomy (GTDB): domain Bacteria; phylum Bacillota; class Clostridia; order Lachnospirales; family Lachnospiraceae; genus Eisenbergiella; species Eisenbergiella porci. The sequence goes on along the minus strand of NZ_VUMI01000036.1, from coordinate 58,859 downwards.
GCAAGACGGGAGCTTGATTTGGCAACAGAAAAAATGCCGGGCCTCTGGGTGTGGCACAGTATTTCTGTAGCGGAAAATGCCGGTCTGATTGCAGTCAAAATCAACGGTATGGACGGCGAACGAGCGTATGTAATGGGGCTTCTGCACGATATCGGCCGCCGGGAGGGCTTTAAGGCAGTGATGCCATATCCCTGCCGCGACCTTCTTGAAATTAAAAACACAAATTATTTAGCTGTCCTGTTTTGAAATAATCCAATCTTCTGCCATAGATGCACCAATTCTCAAAAGCATCTTTTATAAAGATTTCCCTGGATATCCCAGAACCCTATTTTTCCCTCTTCATCTGATAATAATGAATGCGGTTAGACAGCAGCGCAGCGGCGCCTGCTATTAATGCCCCGGCGGCATACGCAGGCTTTCCGATACACATCCAAACTGTGCCTCCCAGCAGCAGGCTCACCCCGGCAATCCCTCCCACAGCAGTTCCGATTCTGTCGGCTTTTGCTGACGGTGTACGCAGCTTTTTTTATTTTTCCGCTGCAAAACGGCTAAGCTCCTGGGTTTTTTCCAAAGTCTTTTGCGTATGCTCCATTGCGGAACGGGTTAATTCCATTGTTTTCTTTGCTGCCTTCATTGTGCTTTCTTGTAATCTGTTCTGATCCATTTCCTTTTCCCCCTGGAATATGATATTTAATTATCTTATATAAAAACCAACCGTCGGTCTTTATATTGTCAAAAAAAACGACCGTCTATGGCAACAGTCATTTTTACATCCTTCAAGAAAAAACGGCTCCAAGCTTTCCAGATAAAATCATCAGATATATTATATCAGCCATAAGCCTCGGCAAGGATTGCAATTATATTATCGTCAAGAATATCCAGGCCAAGCTGCCTCATAACAAACTGCAGGTAATTCAGACGTTCCTTCGTTTCCGCACAGTTACGCCCGAACAATGCAGGATTTGCCCAATAATTCAGAAGTATCAGAAAAACCTCTGAACAAAGGGCGGGCTGCATCGTCTGCAGGGAACCGTCCCTGATGCCTTCTTCAATCAGTGCACAGAGAGTCGGCGCATCCTGCTGCATACTTGACTGCATGCTTCCGACTACGAAATAGGGATTGACCTGCGATGATAACACTTTATCAAACATATGGGTTTCTGAGTCATCCGCGAGCTGTAAAAGAATTTTTTTCAGCTTCTCTTTTGCATTTTCAGCCTTAGTATTACGAATGAGTTCATGGAAACTGTCAAAAACATACTGTGCCCTCTTCTGTATGACAGCCTCCAGAATCTCTTCTTTTGACTTGAAGTGATGGTAAAGCCCGCCTTTGGACAGCTTCAGAGCGTCTAGGATGTCCTGGATACTCGTCTGCTCATACCCCTTTTCTGAAAAAAGCCGGGCAGCTGTAATTATGATTTTCTCAACTGTTTGTTCAGGATATTTGTTTCTTTCCATAATGCCTCCATATAAACCGACGGTTGGTTTGTGTTGAGGATATCAGAGATTACATGAACCGTCAAGCTAAATAATGAACAATTGATTTATTTTCATTGACATCCGATCTTATATGAACTATAGTGAAAGTGTGAAAAGTAAGAAAAGTAATACTTTTAATACAAAAGTGCATATGTGAAAGAAAGGAAAACTGTGACATGAGTAAAATTGTATTTTTCTGCATTCCTGCCTATGGGCATACCAATCCTACCATAGAGGTCGTCCGTGAGCTGGTAAAAAGGGGAAATCAGGTTCATTACTATTCCTTTTATGAGTTCCGGTCCCGTATTGAAGAAACAGGCGCCGTCTGCATACCCTGCGATGATTTTATGCCTCCCGCTCCAAAAGATATTGACAAAAAAGTAGGCAAGGATCTGTCCTCCCTGGTGGATATGACTGTGGATGTAACGCTTGCCATGGAAGATAAGGTACTGGGTGAGCTGCGGGCCTGGAAGCCGGATTGTATAGTATCGGATTCCATCTGTATCTGGGGAAAGCTGTATGCGAAAATACTGAATGTTCCCTTCGTCTGCTCCACAACCACCTTTGCATTTAATCAGCAGACGGCGCGTCTTATGAAGCAGAGCCTTTCGGAGCTTCTGCGTATGCTGTCCGGGATGCCCCGAATCAATGCCAGGCTCAGGCAGCTGCGCCGCCATGGTTATGAAATCCGGCAGTTTTACGAGCTGTTACAAAATGATAATGATACGGAAACCATTGTTTATACATCGAAAGAATTCCAGCCCATGTCGGAAACCTTTTCCGATAAATTTACCTTCATCGGCCCTTCCATTGCGGTTCCGAAGCCGTCAGGACATAAGAAAAGCAGGCCGCTGGTTTACATATCCCTGGGAACCGTGCTGAACAGGCAGGAGGATTTCTACATAAGCTGCATGAAAGCGCTGAAAACAGAAGCTGTGGATGTCATTATGTCAGTAGGCGGGCGCACAGATATTTCCGGACTCGGAGTTATTCCGGATAATTTTCAGGTAACACCCAGGGTCAATCAGCTGGAGGTGCTTCAGGAGACTGATGTATTTCTTACCCACTGCGGCATGAACAGTGTGAGCGAAAGCCTGTATTTCGGCGTGCCTATGGTATTATTTCCCCAGCAGCCGGAGGAGGGCGCGGTTGCCCGCCGTGTGCAGGAGGTGGGGGCCGGAATCCCCTTGCCGGGAAGGGGAGCCTCCGTAATCCGGGAAAGTATCCTGCAGGTTTTGAAGAATGCCCGGTTTCGTGTGGCCGCGGGCGGAATCGGAGAAAGCTTCAGAAAAGCCGGAGGAGCGCAGAAAGCAGCTGATGTAATCGAAAAAATCTCCTCAAAATGATTTTTTTAAAGGGAAAATGTGGTATACTCTCATTAAAGTCCGGTTTCAGCCTGTTCCCTTGCAGAGCAGGCTGAAGCTGCGACATGCATTTTGAAAAGATCAGATTATTAAGGAGAGTAACACATGAGAATAGGAATGGGCTACGACGTACACCGCCTTACGGAGGACAGGAAGCTGATTATCGGCGGAGTGGAAATCCCTTATGAAAAAGGGCTTCTCGGCCATTCGGATGCGGATGTCCTTCTGCATGCCATCATGGATGCCCTGCTTGGCGCTGCGGCGCTTGGGGATATCGGAAAGCATTTCCCCGATACCGATCCCGCGTATAAAGGAATCAGCAGTATGGAGCTTCTGCGTAAGGTGGGCGAACTTCTGGAGGAACACAGCTTTCTGATTGAAAATATTGACGCAACCATTATTGCGCAGGCACCTAAAATGCGTCCCCACATCGATACAATGCGTAAAAATATTGCGCAGGCGCTGCAAATTGAGGTGGATCAGGTGAATGTAAAGGCAACCACAGAGGAAGGGCTTGGCTTTACCGGGACAGGAGAGGGCATTTCTTCCCAGGCCGTCTGCCTTCTGAATACACCCTACGGCCTGTATTCCCAGGATGTGAACGGAGGCTGCGCCGGGTGTGGAGGCTGCCCGAAGGCATAAATAATGAAGAAGGTTGGATAAAGGGATGGAATTACAAAAGCAGCGGATCAGACGGCTGGAGGCTGCCGGCTGCCGTAGTTTAAGGGAATTGTGGGAAGAAGCTTTTGCAGAAGACACGAAGCTGTTCAACGACTATTATTTTGATAATAAGGCGGAAAAAAACAACGCCCTGATACTGGAGGAGGATGGAAAGCTGCTGTCCATGGTTTCCATGACGCCTTATCAGGTCTATGTCCTGGAGAAAAAAGAACAGCCGGGATACGGTATGCTGGAGGTCAGGCCCATGGAGGAAGAGGATATCCCGGAGGTGGTGCGTTTTGCGGTTCCGTTGCTGGAGCGCAGGTTCCAGGTATATACGGAACGCTCCGCGGAGTACTATGAAATGATGCTGAAGGAAATGTACGCCCAGCAGGGGGACAGTTTCCTGCTTCTGGATGATAAGCGGATTGTGGGCTATTTCCTTTACAGCCGGGAAAAGGGCCCGGTGATACAGGAGGCGTTGATTTATCCGGAATTTGAGGAGCTTGTGCTTGAGCCGGATACTGTCAGCCAGCCGGCAATTATGGGAAGGATTATCAGTCTGCCCGACATGCTTTCTTTCATCCGTTGCAGGCAGAAGCTGGATGTGCTGCTGAAATATGAGGACATCTCCTGTAAGCAGATCAATCCCTGCCAACAGAGAAATTGTTCCCAAGCGTTTATATTCATAATCGCGATAGACTTCACCGTTATTTTCTGTTGGGCGCAGGTCATCTGAAGTATTTGAAACTGCTTGGATTCCCGGCTTTTCATCATAAGAAACAGTTATTGTAAGCTTATAATCATCCGATACTATGATTTCACCATTTGCGTCGAACTGCATCTCAACCTGTTTGTATACAAGCAGAACTTCATGCATTTTTGCTTCAAAATCCGGATCACGTTTTTCACAGTAATACTTGATTTTGAATGGTTTGATATCATTATCCTTAAGAAATTTTGAATATAAGTTTTTGTAACTGTTGAAGGCCTTGGAAAGCCAGCTTCTTCTGCATGTTTCTGAATGTGTTTATGAAGCTTTGCTAATGTCCAAAGTTCCTGTGCATATCCTAATTTTACAGGCCTCTGACAGCCAATCTGCAAGCGATTTCATCAAATGACAAACCATCGGCTTTGTATAAAAGAATTCTTGCACGATCAACTACTTGCGCCTGAATTGTTCTTGTTTTTGATAATGATTTAAGGTATTTTTTATCCTCATCTGTTAAGGGAAGGAATGTATTTTTCATGGCGATCATCCTTTCATTTATGAGTATATTTTACCATACATTATGCAAAAACGATATATGGTACTTATTATTTTTGTGTTGTACTAGTTAGCATTGACTGATAAAGAGCTTAGAATAATTTAACAGGGGATTAGGTGGGGGAATACGTAAAAAGAAGTTGACAAAAAAAGGAGTTTTGCATATCCTGTATATAGATAGCAAATGAAGGAAAAAGGCGATGAACGGAAAGAGTAGGTTGTTGGTTTGCCGCAGAGAGGGAGTGTCACCGGCTGGAAGCATTCCTGGCAGATATGGCTGAAAGTGCCTCCGGGAGCTGATCGGGTGAGGGGAGTTTTCCTGTAGCCGGGTACGTTTACGCACGTTACGCGTTTTGAGTGCAGGTATTAACCTGAATTAGAGTGGAACCGCGGCTTCAACCGTCTCTGTTGCAGAGAAGGGAAGGAACCGCGGTTTATTTGTTGCCCTGGAAAGAAGGAAGGTAAATGGGTATTATAGGAAACATAAAAGAGGAGATTAGGATTATCAGGGAGCGTGACCCTGCAATACATTCTTCTATGGAGGTATTTCTTTATCCCAGCTTTAAGGTCATGCTTCATTACAGGCTGGCTCATAAGCTGTATCGATCGGGCCATTTTTTTCTGGCAAGGTGGATTTCGCAGAGGGGCGTAAGGAAAACGGGGATTGAAATCCATCCGGGAGCGCAGATTGGCAGGGGGTTTTTTATTGATCATGGAAATGGTGTGATTATCGGGGAAACGGCGATTATCGGGGATAATGTGACTTTGTATCAGGGAGTAACGCTGGGGGGAACCGGGAAAGAGCATGGGAAAAGGCATCCTACGGTGGGGGATAATGTTATGATAAGCGCCGGCGCCAAGGTGCTGGGGTCTTTTACCATAGGGGAAAATTCCAAAATCGGTGCGGGAAGCGTGGTGCTGGAGGAGGTGCCGCCCAATTCCACTGTGGTGGGGGTGCCCGGCCGGGTGGTGAAAAGGGGAAATCAGCCGATTCCCCGTGATACCATGGATCAGGTCAATCTGCCTGACCCTGTGAAAGAGGATATTTCCAATCTTCAGCATGCAAACAGTGAATTAATCAACAGACTGCTTGACCTGGAGGCGGAATTGCGTTACCTTAAAAGAACAGAGGAAAAAAGCTGTGAGGAAGGAAAATGCGCTTATCGTGAGGTGTGCCGGCAGAAGGAACGGTGTCACGAGAAGATAAAATGCTGTCAGAAGGGGCAGGAGGGCTGTCCCGTGTCATGCGGGGAGAAACAGACGGAAAACTGAGCGTCCTGAACAGTTACGATAAAATTATTTGAGAATATGAAAAAGGAGAACCAGTCAAGATGAAAATTTACAACACCCTGACAAAGAGAAAAGAAGAATTTGTGCCGATTACCCCCGGTGAGGTTAAAATGTATGTCTGCGGCCCCACTGTATATAATCTGATCCATATCGGCAATGCCCGTCCGATGATTGTATTTGATACGGTGCGCCGTTATTTTGAGCATAAGGGCTATAAAGTAAATTATGTGAGCAACTTCACTGATGTGGATGATAAAATCATAAAGAAGGCGATTGAAGAGGGCGTGGATTCCACGGTGATTTCCGAGCGTTATATTGCGGAATGCAAAAAGGATATGGAATCCCTTAATGTGAAGCCTGCCACCACCCATCCCCAGGCAACCCAGGAAATCTGCGGCATGCTGGATATGATACAGGAGCTGATTGACAAAGGGCATGCCTATGCGGCGGAGGACGGCACGGTATATTTCCGTGTCAGAAGTTTTAAGGAATATGGTAAGCTTTCCCATAAGAATCTGGACGATTTGGAGGGCGGAAAGCGTTCCCTGCTGGTATCCGGCGAGGCTCAGAAGGAGGATCCCTTTGATTTCGTACTCTGGAAGCCGAAAAAAGATGGGGAGCCTTACTGGGAGTCTCCCTGGTGCAAAGGCCGTCCCGGCTGGCATATCGAATGCTCCGTAATGAGCAAGAAATATCTGGGGGAAGAGATCGATATCCATGCAGGCGGGGAGGATTTGGTTTTCCCTCATCATGAGAACGAAATCGCCCAGTCCGAGGCGGCAAACGGCAAGACCTTTGCCAGGTACTGGATGCACAACGCATTTTTAAATATTGATAATAAAAAAATGAGCAAATCTGCCGGAAACTTTTTTACCGTGCGTGATATTGTGGCGAAATATGATCCGCAGGTGGTCCGTTTCTTCATGCTTTCCGCTCATTACAGAAGCCCGCTGAACTTCAGCGACGAGCTGATGGAAGCGGCCAAGAACGGTCTGGACAGAATCCGTACCGCTGCAGCCAACCTGAATTTCCTTCTGGAAAAAGCGGGCGCGGGCGAAGCCACGGAAGAGGAGAAGAAGCTTCTTAAGGAGGCTGCCGGATTTGCAGTGAAGTTTGACGAGGCTATGGACGATGATTTTAATACGGCGGACGCCATTGCCGCTATTTTTGAGCTTGTGAAATTTGCCAATACCAATGCCGGCGCGGATAATTCCGCCGCTTATATAAAAGCGCTGCTGGAGGAAATCAAGGAGCTGGCCGATGTCTGCGGGCTTATCGTGGAGAAAAAGGAAGAAATGCTGGATGAGGACGTGGAAGCGCTGATCGCGGAGCGTCAGGCAGCCAGGAAAGCAAAGAATTTTGCCAGAGCGGATGAAATCAGGGATGAGCTGCTTGAGAGGGGAATCATTCTGGAGGATACCCGCGAGGGAGTAAAATGGAAGAGAGCTTAAGCCTGCTTACGCAGATTAAAAAAGAATTCAACCTGGGGGAAGTAGATCTTCGGACCTACTCCCCCCTGACTCTTGCCTTCGTGGGGGATTGTATTTACGATCTCATTATCAGGACTGTGGTGGTGGAGCGGCATAATGCGTCCCCCAACAGGCTGCATAAGGAAAAAAGCCATCTGGTCAAGGCGCAGACACAGGCGGAGATGGGAACTGTTTTGCAGCAGTATCTTACGGAGGAGGAGCTTGCCGTATACAGGCGGGGGCGGAATGCCAAGTCCTATACCACGGCCAAGAATGCTTCCGTAGGGGATTACCGGAAGGCCACCGCACTGGAGGCGCTTTACGGCTACCTTTATCTGGACGGCCGGATGGAACGGCTGATGGAGCTGGTGAAAATTTCACTCAGGGAGCTTGATCTTGCTCTCTGAATAAAAAGAGTATGAAAAATCCGTTCCGGTGTGACCTGCCGGAGCGAAACTGAAGGAGTTGTTATGAGATACGAAGAACTGACCATAGAAGGGCGGAATGCGGTTATAGAAGCCTTCCGTTCGGGAAAAACCATTGACAGAGTTTTTATTCTGGACAACTGTCAGGACGGTCCGATTATGACCATCAAAAGAGAAGCGAAAAAGACGGATTGTCTCATTAAATATGTTTCCAGGGAACGTCTGGATCAGATGTCTGAAACAGGAAAACATCAGGGGGTTATTGCCTATGCCGCTGCCTATGAATACGCGCAGGTAGAAGATATGCTGAAGCTGGCTGAGGAAAGGCAGGAGCCGCCCTTTTTGATATTATTGGATAATATTGAAGATCCCCATAATCTGGGGGCGATCATCCGTACTGCCAACCTGGCGGGCGCACACGGTGTCATTATTCCTAAAAACAGGGCTGTGGGCCTGACCGCAACCGTGGCCCGTACCTCTGCCGGGGCCTTGAATTACACACCGGTGGCCAAGGTGACCAATCTGGTAAAAACCATGGACGAGTTAAAGAAAAAAGGAATGTGGTTTGTGTGTGCGGACATGGACGGAACCAGAATGTATGATTTGAACCTGACCGGCGCAATCGGCCTTGTTATTGGTAACGAAGGCGAAGGAGTGGGAAGGCTGGTGAAGGAAAACTGTGACTTTGTCGCGTCCATCCCCATGAAGGGAAACATTGACTCCCTGAATGCCTCAGTGGCGGCAGGCGTGCTGGCTTATGAGATTGTCAGACAGAGACTTATATAAAAAGGTAGAAGGAAGGTAACTGCCTGAACCCTTCACAGCTACAGAGGCAACATTCCTTCATTGCAGGAGCATTAAGAAAAAATGAAAAATTTGAATTTTCTGGCGGTTACGGGATGCGGTCTTCTGGCTGTATTCCTGATTTCCTTTACAGCGGCATGCAGCAGGCAGTCCGGGGCGGCCGACGCTCCGGTCATGCAGGCGGACAGCAGCGGGCTGCAGAGCGTGGGAACCGTGGATAAAACAGAAAATGGAACAGCGGATGCAGGACAGGCGATGGACCGCGGCGGGGAGGAAGCCGAAGACACAGGCCAGGTGTCCGGAAATGATGGCGGAGAAGGCGGAGATGAAAGTCTCGTATCCGGAAATGGCAGAGCAGAATCCGGAGATGCAGGCCAGGTATCCGGAAATGACAACGGGGAATCCGCCGGTGAAAATCAGGTATCAGGAAATAACAGTGTGGCGTCTGTAAGCGGAAACCAGATATCCGGCAACGGCGGCCCCGGCAGTGACGGCGGTGAGAATCAGATTTCAGGAAACAGAATTCCCGCAAGGCAGTTACTCCGCCCATGCGGAGGAAGCGTATCCGGCAGTAGTATTTCAGAAAATGACATTTCAGGAAATTCCCTGTCCGGCAGCACTTCCGGCAACAGTATATCTGCAAACAGCATTTCCCAAAACAGCACAGGTGGAAATAAGGATTCAAAAAAGGAAAACTCCTCCGGAAGTGAATCCGGCAAAGAAGAATCGGGAGGCAGTTCCTCCGACAGCACAGTTTCAGGCAGCAGTACGTCAGGCAACACCGTTTCAGGCAGCAGTGCCTCCGGCAATTCTGTTTCCGACAGTGATATTATAGCTCATATGGGAAGGAATACGGCAAAGCTGGAGGATCCTTTTGACAGGAAACACTACACCCTGGCCCAACGGCAGGAGGTCCGCAGCTCCCATAAGGAAACGCTTCTCGCCAATGAATTGGATAAACAGACGATATCGGGAAACAACATTGATTTTTCGGATATCAAAATAACCTGTCTGGGCGACAGCATTACCCAGGCCGTAAACCTGGATAATCTGGATAATTATCAGGAGCTTGCCTATCCTCATATCCTGCAGGAAACGCTGGATGCCAGAAAAGTATATAATCTGGGAATAGGAGGCTCTTCTATCGGGAGATACTGGGCGGACGCCTTTGTAGACCGCTATCAGAAAATCCCTGAGGACAGCGATATCATTCTTGTAATGGGCGGCACAAATGACGAGTTCTGTGCAAGCCTGGTGGAATTCGGAAATTCCGCGGAGCGTAAAAGGAGAACCTTCTGGGGGGACCTGGATGAACTGATGGATGGGCTGAAGACGGACTATCCCAATGCGGAGGTGATTTTCATGACACCTCTTCCCAACAGCCTTCAGGATTACCTGAAAATCCAACACCCCTACCTGATTCCCCAGGATAAATTCGCGGATGTCATCAAGGAGCTGGCGGACGAACATGGAATGGAAGTGATTGACCTTTACAATTCCAATATTCTGGACGGACATGATAAAGACAATGTCCTGCATTTCATGCCGGACGGCGTACATCCCAACGCGGAGGGCTATGAGATTCTGGGAGAGCATGTGGCGGCGGATTTGATACGGATTCTGCAGTTAAGGCAGAAGAAAGGAACGGATTCCCAATGAAAGATTCCTACCGGGAATATACCGACGAGGAGCTAATCGTGCTTCTCCGGGACGGTGAAAATGATATCACGGATTACATTATGGAAAAATATAAGGGCATGGTGAAGGCAAAAGCCAAGTCCATGTACCTTTTAGGCGGGGACAGCGATGATTTAATCCAGGAAGGCATGATTGGGCTTTTCAAAGCTATCCGGGATTATGACAGCGGCAGGGATGCCAGCTTCAGCACCTTTGCGGATCTTTGCGTATCCAGACAGATGTATACGGCAGTGCAGGCCTCTTCCCGGAAGAAACACATGCCTCTTAACACCTATATTTCCCTGTACAGCAAAAACATCGGGCCGGATGGGGATGGCAATGAGGAAAACAGTCTGATGAACGCCATTCCTGCAGCGCTGGAAATGAGTCCGGAGGAGCTTTTTATCGACCGGGAAAATGTGGAAGGGCTGGAGCAGGCGATTGAGAAGGAATTAAGCGGCTTTGAAAAGCAGGTGCTGGATCTTTACATTACGGGGATGAGCTATAACCAGATTGCCCGGGTACTGGGCAAGGATGGAAAAAGTACGGACAATGCGCTTCAGAGGATTAAGGCAAAGCTTCGCAGGGCGATTTCCGGGGACTGAGCCGGATTGAAACGCTGCGGTGCTTTTAAAGGGAGGAAAACTGCAGATGAAGGATAAAGAAGGCACGAATGAAAATATGAGGGACAGGGAAAAGGGTATGATAAATTTGAATTTTGCAGGGATCCGATCCAGGGAGGAACTGTACAGATATCTGCAGGAAAAGCTGAATCTGCCGGAATCCAGGGGAGAAAATCTTGACAACATTTACGCAGTGCTTACGGAAGCTTCCGGGAAAATACATATTATAGTAGAAGGGCTGTCAAAGAGCCGTAGAAGGCTGGGAAGCTATCTGGACGGCGTTTTGAAAACGCTCAGGGCCGCGGAGGCTGTTACAGAGGATTTAACCATAGAAGTGCGCGGACAAATCGATGCTGATAAGGAATGGCTGGATAATCCTGCGGTAGTGGAGCAATCCTGCGCGTACAGCCGGCCTGTAATGACGGCGCCGGATGGTAAGCCGGTTCCCCATAATTCCAGGGAAGGCCTTTTGTACCGTGCAGAAGGCATGCCTTATGTCAGGCTCCGTTTTCCCAATGCGATGAATGTCCAGCTGCAGATTGGCGATATCATGTATCCGTTCCTGGAGACGGAAAAGGATGTGTGGACGGTGGATCTGCCTCTGGAGCCGGGATTTTATTATGTGCATCTCTACGTGGACAACTGTCTGGCAATCAGCCCGTTCCTTCCCATTGGCTATGGCTTTTCACGGCCGGTGAACTATATTGAGGTCGGGCCGGTGCCGGAATTTTTACAGATGCACGATGTGCCGCACGGGGATATCAGGCATGAGTATTATCCCTCTGCTGTTACCGGAAGGACGGAAAGCTGCATCTGCTATGTGCCGCCGGGATATGAGGAGGGGACGCTGGAATATCCGGTACTCTACCTGCAGCACGGCTTCGGGGAGAATGAACGGGGCTGGATATGGCAGGGAAAGGTGAATCATATCATGGATAACCTGCTGGCGGAAGGAAAGGCCGTGCCCATGCTTATCGTTATGGCAAACGGTATGGTCATGGAGGAAGACGGGGATGGGGAGGCAGTGCTCCGGCACAGCCTTTTTCCGGAGGAGCTTGTGCAGGATATCATTCCCTTCATTGAGAAGAAATACCGGGTGAAAAAGGACAGGGATCACCGGGCGATGGCCGGGCTTTCCATGGGATCCATGCAGACAAGCATGACGGTCTGCCGTTATTCGCAGCTTTTTGGCTGGGAGGGGCTGTTCAGTGGTTTTATGCACAATTTTATCGGAGAAAACCTGGATAACAGCTATCTGGAAATTATGAAAGAAAAGGAATTCCAGGAGAAGCAGCATCTGTTTTTCCGGGCTATGGGAAGGCAGGATGAGTTCTGGGATTTTTTTACAGAGGACGATGCTTTCTGTGAAGAAAACGGGATTCCCTGTGTGCGCAGGGAGTACAGAGGCGGGCATGACTGGAATGTCTGGAGACAGTGTATCTATGATTTTCTCCCACAGCTTTTCCGGGAAGATGCTGATAAATAGAAAAGCAGGAAAGACACAGGATAAAGTATGGACGAAAATTTTGTCAGGGAACGTGAAAAAGCCGTACAGGCAGTAAAGGAATGCGGCGAAGAAGCATTGCTGGGCGGCCGTCTGTGGCATGCGGTAAGCCTCTATGAGGGAACCACCTTTTATACGAGCAAAAAGCTTCCCTTTACCTACCGGATTAAAGGACGTGAGCTTTTCTGCGACCGGAAGGAAAAATCCATTACCGAGGCAACCGTGCTTCGGGCTTATAAAAAGATTCTGGAGGCGCGGGCGGCAAGTGAGCCGATCCGCGGGCCGAAGAAGCTCAGTATGTTCGGCGCTCCCTATATCTGGGGAATTCTGAAGGGGCTGGGGCTGGTCGGGGATGAAGAAGCGGAACGGGCGGCCGAAACACCAGCGGATGCCGCCGATGCGAAAATGACCGGTCCGGACGATGCAAAGATTGCGTCCGAACTATGAAAGGAGCCGAAGATGCTTACAATCAGCAGGGATAAGGTATATGACAGACTGGATAAAAACATTCCTCCGTCAGCCATTTGCGAAAGTTGGGAAACGGTAATATTTGAAACCAGGGACTGCTATGACGACAGTGTAACCAGTGAAGAGCGTCCTCTGGGAGACAGGGAAGATGTCCTGGTAAATCCAGCAACCGGACCCTTGTATATTAACGGCGCGGATGCGGGGGATGTGCTGAAAGTAGAAATCCTGGATATCAGCCTGCATTCCCGGGGCGTTATGTGCGCTTCCTTTTCATGGGGTATTTTTGCAGGCAGACTGCCGGAAGCAAAGGCGGTAATGTATGAAATCGAGGGAGATAAGATACGCTTTGATGATATGCTGCTGCTTGACTGCTGTCCCATGATAGGAGTCATCGGAACGGCGCCTGTGGGAGAAGGGATAGCCACATCTGTTCCCGGAGTCCACGGCGGCAACATGGACTGTAGAAAAATCGGGGCAGGAACGGTCCTTTATCTGCCTGTTGCGGTTCCGGGAGCATTGCTTTCCATGGGAGATCTCCATGCCCTGATGGGAGACGGAGAGGTTTTTGGCTGCGGGCTGGAAATTGCGGGAACGGTTACCGTAAGGGTAAGTGTATTAAAGGAAATTCCCATCCCCACGCCGTTTTTGATAACCCGGGATGCTGTAATTACCATTCGGTCGGCGGCTACCGTGTTTGAGGCGGGAAAGACAGCCGCCAGGCTGATGGAAGAATTTGTGAGAAGGGTGACCGGCCTGGAGGAAGTGAAATCCGAGATGCTGATGTCGCTGGTTTCGCATATGTCTGTATGTCAAATCGTAGATCCGCTGATGACGGCGCGCGTGGAATTCCCCAGGAATATATTGGAACGGTATGAATGAAGGGCGGAATAAGGAAACTATAAAAATGTAGTAATGGTTCGGCTTTGTTGGGGAATAAATACATGTTTTAACAAAAATTTACCATTTTACTACCGTATATGGAAGCAATTTTGTTAAAAAATGGGATAAAATGTATTTATAAGCTGAGGAGGCCGGATATGTCAGAGCAGGAGAAGTTAGCAAACCGTATTAAGACCCTTTGCTCGGCAAAGGACATGTCTTATTATACTTTGTCCTACCGTTCCGCAGTTCCGATGACGACACTGATGCACATCATTGATTGTTCTACCCAGAACCCGGGGATTTTTACAATCTGCAAGCTGTGCGGAGGACTTGGTATTACATTAAAAGAGTTTTTCGATTCACCCGAATTCCTGGAAATTGAGGTGGGTGAAGAATAGCGTCTTACGCTTTCTTCCATTTATTGGTTGATTATACCCTTCATGAAGATGGCCGCCCTGGTGCTTGGGGCGGTCATTCTTTATGCATAAACAGGCTGGCGGACACAGAAACCGGAAAACATGGGAATGATGGATAAAGGCCAAATAGGGCAGAACTTTAACAGCAGCAGGGCTGAATAAAATGTATGAGCTGTGAGGGATACTGAACAGTTACCAAATTTTTTTATAAAAGTACTTGCTTTTTTTACATGAGGTGAATATAATAGCATTAAACATATGAAAGATTGTTCATATGTTTGAATGAAAAAATAAATAAAGGATACCCTATGATTGGAGGAGCTTCTATGAAAAGAAATTATGAGCATGCGGAGAGCTGTGAATATATTCATGTCCATGAGGATATTGTTGAAAAAGTAAATGCGCAGATGCCGGCGGAGGATGATTTGGATGATCTGGCTGACTTTTTTAAGATATTTGGGGATACTACAAGAATTAAAATGCTGTATGTGCTGCTTTGTTCCGAAATGTGTGTCTGCGATTTGGCGCAGATACTGAATATGACGCAGTCGGCAATTTCCCACCAGCTGAGGGTGCTTAAGCAGATGGATTTAGTGAAGAGCAGGAGGGATGGGAAGACTATTTTTTACTCGCTGTCCGACGGACATATCAAGACAATTTTGAGCCAGGGGCTTGATCATATTCAGGAGGATGAAGAATAATGACCAGGAAATTAAAGAAAAGACTGAAACGGATTATCATCGGAGCCGCTTTTTTTGCGGCTGCTGTACTGATTGAGAATTTTGCGCCGGGGCTGCCCTGGTATGTATTGCTGGCCGTATTTTTGACAGCCTATGTGATTGTGGGCGGAGACGTGGTGAAGAGAGCGGTGGGCAACATCGGCAAGGGCCAGGTTTTTGATGAGAATTTTCTTATGACCATTGCCACGGTGGGGGCCTTTTTTGTAGGGGAGTATCCGGAAGCGGTGGCGGTAATGCTGTTTTACCAGGTAGGTGAGCTGTTCCAGAGTTACGCGGTGAACCGTTCCAGAAAGAACATAACGGAGCTGATGGATATCCGTCCGGATTTTGCCAATGTGCGCAGGGACGGCGTGGAAGAGCAGGTGGACCCGGATGAAGTGGCCGTGGGTGAGACGATTGTGGTGAAGCCCGGCGAGAGAATCCCGCTGGACGGCGTGATTACAAAAGGAAATTCCAGCCTGGATACGATGGCGCTCACCGGTGAAAGCGTGCCCAGAGAGGTCCTCTGCGGCGAAGAGGTAATCAGCGGATGCATCAATCTGACGGGTGCGCTTGAGGTACAGGTCAGCAAGCCCTTCGGTGAATCCACAGTGTCCAAAATCCTGGATCTGGTGGAGAACGCCAGCAGCAAAAAGGCAGAAGCGGAAAATTTCATCACCAAATTTGCCAGGTATTATACGCCCATTGTGGTGCTCTGTGCCGCTGTTCTGGCAGTAATTCCGCCGTTGTTTTTAGGAGGCTGGTCCACTTGGATTTACAGAGGGCTGACATTCCTGGTGGTTTCCTGCCCCTGCGCCGTGGTTATCAGTGTGCCGCTGAGCTTTTTCGGCGGGCTGGGAGGCGCCAGCAAAGCGGGTGTCCTGATCAAGGGGAGCAATTATCTGGAAGCTCTTGCGGAAGCGGAAATTGTTGTTATGGATAAAACAGGCACGCTCACAAAGGGAATCTTTAAGGTGACGGAGGTGAAGCCTGCTTCTGAAAACGGTGTTGAGGTGATTTCCGGGGAGAAGCTGCTGGAGCTTACTGCTTATGCGGAAAGCTATTCCAACCACCCTATTTCCCTTTCCATCCAGAAGGCCTATGGAAAGGAACTGGATAAAAACAGGCTGGAAAGCACGGAAGAGCTGGCTGGGCACGGTGTCCATGCGGTCATTGACGGATTTGACATTTATGCCGGAAACGAAAAACTGATGCGCCAGCAGAAAATTAGCTTTACCAATGCCGCGCAGATTGGTACAATTGTTCATGTAGCAAAGAATGACCAGTATCTGGGATATATCCTTATTGCTGATGAAATCAAGGAGGATGCCGCAGAATGTATCCGCGGGCTGAAGGCCGAGGGTGTTAACCGGGTGATAATGCTCACCGGGGACCGGAAGGAAACGGCGGATTATGTGGCTTCGCAAATAGGCCTGACGGAGGTTCACTCAGAGCTGCTTCCCGGTGATAAGGTGGATGAGGTGGAGAAAATCATCGCATCCAAATCGTCAAAGGGCAGGCTGGTATTTGTGGGAGATGGCATTAACGACGCGCCGGTCCTGGCAAGGGCGGATATCGGAATCGCCATGGGCGGCCTGGGAAGCGACGCAGCCATTGAAGCGGCGGATGTGGTAATCATGACGGATGAACCGTCCAAGATTGCCGCAGCCATGAGGATTTCCCGCAAGACGCTGGGGATTGTAAAACAGAATATCGTTTTTGCCCTGGGAGTAAAAATCCTAGTTCTTATTCTGGCGGCTTTCGGAATTGCCAACATGTGGCTGGCGGTTTTTGCCGATGTGGGTGTGGCGGTTATCGCCATCCTCAATGCCATGAGAGCCATGCAGGTGAAGGGCATTGACTGATGAGTGATAAAGTGCGGCGTTTCGGCCAGGGCTGCGCATATACCGGGAAAGCGGAGTATGGAAAAAATACAACTTAATCCACAATTTACGCAGGAAGATATACAAACAGCAATAAGTCGGTATCATTATCAGGATACCGACTTACCGCTGTTTTTTCAGGTTTATGAAGAAGTGCGGAAATATCTGGATCCGGAAGGCTATTATGTGTATTCCGGGCCGGATAGGGAAAGAATCGGAAACAGGATATGGAAGGCGGCCGGGGAAGAAGCCAAAAAAGAAGCACAAAAAGAAACCGGGAGAAAAGCTGGGGAAGAAGCCGGGGTGGCCGGCGCGGAGGACAACATAACCGCGTCCGGTGAGGCTTTAATGCTTCCCGGCGGGAAGCATGGCTTCTGTCAGGTGATCGTGACACTTGGCAGCGGGCCGGACCGGCTCCAGGAAGGGTATGCGGCAAAGGGAATGCTCACGGAAAGCTATATGGCGGAGTGTATCTGCACGGAGCTTCTGTGGAAAGCCTATGAGGAGCTGAATGAAAAAATAAGGGGAAAATACGGACTGTTCGTGGAAAAGATGCTTTTTCCGGGAAGTGAGTTTCCGCTGGAGGCCATGGAAGGGATGTTTTCCCAAATCGGGCAGACAACGGTTTCCTTCAACCGCTTTTACGTACTTTCACCGAAAAAAAGCGTGGTGTACCAGGCACGGCTGGGGGACACGGCCTGTACAGAGCTGTGTTCCTCCTGCGGAAATAAGGACTGTCCCAACAGGAAGACAGCGATATGTGAAAAGGAAAGGGAGGACGTCGGGATGAAGCTGGAAAGAGGACTGATTCATTTATATACGGGAGAAGGAAAGGGAAAAACCACAGCAGCCATGGGACTGGCCCTGCGTGCGGCAGGATCGGGGAAAAAGGTGCTGATTGTACAGTTCATGAAGGGCAGGGATACGGGGGAGCTTCACAGCCTGGCACGTATCCCTGAAATCAGGATTCTGCGCAGTGAAAAGGATTTCGGATTTTTTTCCTCTATGACCCTGGAACAGAAGGAGGAGCTGACAGAAATTCATAACCGGATTCTGGAGGAGGCGATTTTGCAGGCACAGGAGGGAAAGGCCGATGTCCTTGTGATGGATGAGGTGACCTACCCTGTGAACTGGGGGCTGCTGGACGGCGGCAGGCTGAAGGATTTCCTGCTGCATAAGCCGGAGGCTGTGGAGGTGGTATGCACCGGAAGGGATGCCCCCGCTTTTTTGACGGATGCTGCGGACTATATTACGGAAATGCGCTGTGTCCGCCATCCTAACCAAAAAGGAATTATGGCCAGGAAAGGGATAGAATTCTGAGTGGATCAGAAGAACAGGCAGCTGAGGAACTGTTGGCAGGAAAAAGAAAA
The DNA here is from genome assembly GCF_009696275.1 of Eisenbergiella porci. GTDB lineage: Bacteria > Bacillota > Clostridia > Lachnospirales > Lachnospiraceae > Eisenbergiella > Eisenbergiella porci. The sequence continues at coordinate 40,559 of NZ_VUMI01000036.1, read as the reverse complement.
ATATACGCAGCTGTGAAGCTGTAAAAGCGATTCAGCGGTAGGAGTAATATGGCAAAGAATAACGACAAAACTCAAAGATATTATCCAGGAATAAAAACAGCCTGTCTGGCAATGCTGGCGCTGCTTTTTCTGCTGGCGTGCGTCTTGCTTCAGGGGGACGGGGGAGAGAGCCTGGGTGGAGGAGACGCGGCTGCCGGCGCTGGTGAGCATGGTTTTTATTATGAGAATCTGGCCCTGATGCCCGGTGTGGAGGTGACGGCGGACAGTGTGGAGAATGACAGCTTCCTGCCGCAGCTGGCGGCGGATGGAAAGAAAAATGCCGGCGCCGGCCGCTGGTCCAGCGCCAATGAGGCGGGAGCGCCGGAGCACTGGCTGCAGTTTTCTTTTCCACAGGAGCAGAGTTTTGCCTTTGTCAGCCTTTACTGGGAACGTCTGAACGTGCTGGGATTTGTAATCGAGGTATCCCGGGACGGGGAGCACTGGACACAGGCCGCCCTGTGGGAAGGTACGCCGGAAACCAATGAGCAGCAAGTGGTTTTGGATAATCCGGCGCAGGGCAGGTTCCTGCGCCTGAGAACCACGGCGGTTTCCGATACGGAGGAAAACCAGTACCTTTATTATCAGAATGTTTCTTTGCTGGAAATGGAAGTGTACGCCCAGGCTCCGGTATCCTGGTGCCTTCAGGTTCCGGAAATCAGGACAGCGGAAGACGGAAGCCGTTTCCTGCCCCTTCCCGAAGCGCCCGCAGGATATGAAATCCGGCTGCTTGGATCGGATTATGAGGAAATCATTGACGAGGACGGCACGGTATATCCCACGCTCGAGGAAAAAGCGGTTACCGTGGGATACCGGATTTCGCAGGGCGATAAATATGAGGATTCCCCTTCTTATTATGTAACGGTTCCGCCCTCCGTTTTTACGGACAATCCGGAATCGCCCGCGGATAATTCGGAAGCGTCTGTGGTAAATGACCGGCCGCGGCTATCGCCTGAGGTCTCGGAATGGAAGGGAGGCGCCGGTTTTTTCTTTCCAGGGGATGCGAAGCGCATTGTGATGCAGGCTGGCAGGGAGGCGGAGCTTAGGCAGCCTGCCCTAGATTTACAGGAAAGCTGGAAAAAGTTGTCCGGTGAGGAGCTGACGGTGGTTTCCGGTGAGGAAGCTTCCCTGCAGACGGGGGATATTTATCTGGGCTTTGCCGGAAAAGAGATGGGATTGAAGGAAGAAGGCTATTGGCTCGATATCCGGCCAGGCACTATGGTGCTCCGGGCAGAGAAGCTCCAGGGGCTTATCTGGGCAACGGTCACGGCCGCTAATCTTCTTGAAAATGCCGGAGAGGGAATCCCCTGCGGCACGATCCGGGATTATCCCCGCTATTCCGTGCGAGGTTTTCATATAGATATAGGCAGGAGGATGGTTTCCCTGGAAACCCTGAAACAGATTGTCCTGACTCTGAGTGAACACAAAATGAATAATCTGGGTGTGCATCTGAATGACAATGAGATTCTTTCCACCAGCGGAAAAAACGATTCCATTTCCAACGCGTTTACCGCTTATGCGGGCTTCCGTCTGGAATCCGGGCTGAAAAACAGCAGGGGAGAGGGAATTACCTCCCAGGATGGTTCCCTGACCAGGGAGGAGTGGAAGGAACTCACCCGTTTTGCGGCAGAAAAAGGGGTGCAGGTGATACCTGAAATTGACACGCCCGCCCACAGCCTGGCGCTGACAAGGATTTTCCCGGAATATGCCCTGGCGGACGAGCCGGATAATGTGGATCAGCTTGATTTGGGTAAAAAAGGGACAGTTGACCTGGTGCAAAAGCTCTGGAAGGAATATCTGGAAGGGGAGGATCCCGTTTTTGAAGCAGGGGGGCTGGTCCATATCGGAATGGATGAATATTTTGCGGACGGGGAGGACTACCGCAGCTTTGCCAATGACATGATAAGCATGATTCAGGAAAGCGGCCGCACCGTGCGTATGTGGGGCAGCCTGAGCCGCCTGCCCGGCAGGACGCAGGTGGCTTCGGAAAATGTGCAGATGCAGATCTGGAATATGGAATGGGCCGATCCGCAGGATATGTATGAGGAAGGCTTTACCATCATCAACTCCCTCAACAGCAGCCTGTATATTATCCCGGGAGGCGGCTACGACCGTCTGGATCTGGAAGTACTGAAGCAGTGGGAGCCGAATCTTTTCGCCGCTGGGACACAGGCGGAAATGCTGCCTGCCTATTCCGGGCGGATGGCGGGGGCGGTTTACTGCCTTTGGAACGATACGATAGGAAGCCTGGATACGGGCGTCACAGAGGAGGGAATTCTGGAACGCTTTCTGGAACCGCTGCCGTTGCTTTCGGGAAAGCTGTGGTAGAATTTGATTGCGGCTACGGCTCCGGAAAGCTGTGATAAGCCCCTTCCTTCCGGTACTGCCTTGGACTGAGCTGGTAATAATTCTTAAATGCGGAGGAAAAATGCTCCATGGAGGAATACCCCAGGGCTTCAGCCACGGAGGTGATGCTCCGGTTGCTGTCGGAAAGCAGGATGGCAGCGGCGGACATGCGCGCCTCCGTTTTTTTCTGCAGAAAGGTCTTGCCGTAATGCTTCTGCAGGAGCCGTTCCGTCTGTCTTGTGCCAAGCCCCAGCTTTCCGGCCAGCTCCTCTAAGGACAGGCTCTGATATTCATAGAGAAAATAATCTTCAATGATCACGGAGGTTTTATCAGCCGCCGCAGAGAAGCCGGAAGCCCTCCCGGTTTCTTTTTTTTCTTCATAATTGCGCACCAGCCTGACCAGAAGCTGCTGCAGCAGCAGCTCCACCTGCAGCTGAAAACCGGTATAGCGGTTTTCCAGTTCGGAAAAAAGCTCTTCCATCAGAAAAGCCACATTCTGGGTATCCTGGCCGAACCAGAAGGTGGTCCCTTCAAACAGGGACAACGCCCGTTCCCTGCCGTCTGGCTGCGGCCCGGCGGAGGGCTGGGAGCGGCGCTTTTTTTCCGTTTTCAGATAAATACAGTATTCACACATGGGATCCTCCAGGTGCGGCGTCTGCGCGTGCTCCACATGCGGCCCGGTCACATAAAGCGTCCCGGGAACAATGTCATAAAAACGCCCATTGATGCGTGCACGGCCGTAGCCGCGGGGAATATAGTGGATTTCATAGCTTCCGCTGCCATGGCTGTGGCTGGGAACCGTGCGGAGAAATCTTTCATAGATAATATTAAGTGCCTGAAACCGCGTATCCCCAATGGTAAAGCGGATATTCAGATCGCTGAAATTCGTGCGCATATCTTCTGTTTCCTTTCAAATATCATCCAACCGTTTAAAAGCTCTGTGTGATGGGCCGGCGGCTGGCTGCTGCCGTATATTCGTTTGGCCAACGCAGTAATGCGGGGCCTGCCTGACCTGTTTCGTTCTGTCTTATATATTAATGTAACGTTTCCTGGCCGGGAAGTCAAGAAACCTGCGCTGATGCGACATAAAATGAAGCAAGTTGTCAAATCCTTCTCTAATACTTTTTCCCATTAGCTTTTATAATAAGGATATCAGTTAACACACAATTTGTGACATAGTCACTGCTGCTGTGAAGCGGCTGAAGGCTGAAGAAGAGAGGCCGTTCACTGTCCTGACGGTTGCTTTTTTAGAAAAGAAAGGGGTTAAACAATGGAAAAAATGAGAATGAGAGGGGCGACACTGCCCGGCAACAGCTCAGTGGAAATGAAGGAATTTGAAATTCCCAAGCCCGGTCACGGCCAGGTGCTGATCCAGACCAAGGCTACCACGATCTGCGGAAGCGATATCCGCTGCATCTACAGGGAACATGTGGGAAAAGGTCCGGAGGGCTACATTCCCGGTATGGTTGCAGGCCATGAGCCCTGCGGCGTCATCGTGGAAGAAGGAGAGGGCTTAAAACGCTTTAAAAAGGGCGACAGGGTTATTGTTTACCATATTTCCGGCTGCGGCGTATGCAACGACTGCCGCAGAGGCTATTACATATCCTGCAAGAGCCGTTTCCGTCAGGCATACGGCTGGCAGAGGAACGGCGGCATGGCGCCCTACATCCTGGCGGATGAAAAGGATCTGATCGCGCTGCCTGACGAACTGACCTACAAGGATGGCGCACAGGTAGCCTGCGGCTTCGGCACGGTATATGAAGCCATTGAAAAAATCGGAATCTGCGGCAACGATGCAGTGCTGGTAACCGGCCTGGGCCCGGTGGGACTGGCTGCTCTTATGCTTGCAAAGGCTATGGGAGCCAACATGCTCATCGGCGTGGAAATGAATGATTACCGCATCGGCCTGGCAAAGAAACTGGGACTGGTGGATTATGTGTTCAAACCGGACGAAGCCATGGACGGCATTATGAAGGTAACGAACGGAAACGGCGTGGAGCGCGCCATTGACGCCAGCGCCAGCGATCCGGGACGCCAGCTTGCCATCCGCGCCACAAGGGAATGGGGCAAAATCGCATTCGTCGGCGAAGGCGGCACCTGCACCTTTAATCCCAGCCCTGACATCATCCATGGACAGAAGACCATTTACGGCTCCTGGGTAACCTCGCTGTGGAGAATGGAGGAACTGGTGGAGCGCCTTGTCCGCTGGGGCATCCATCCGGAGGATCTGATTACGGATGAATTCCCGCTGGAAAAAGCAGGAGAGGCCTATGCGCTTATGGCAGGCGGAAACTGCGGCAAGGTAGCAGTTGTTTTTGACTAAACAGTAACCGGTGAAAGCCGGCGGTAAAAGCGGCTGCTGTGTGAAACGGCAGCCGTGAATTTCCAAAGTAAATTCCTGCCGGCAAAAAGGAGAGAATATGACAGCAATCATAGATCAGAATAAAATCCCCCGCCGCGCCCTGTACACAGGAGAGACCATTCCGGCGGTAGGGCTTGGCACCTTCGGTTCCGACAAATACGGCCCGGAACAGGTGGCGGAAGCCGTTTACGGAGGAATCAAGGCGGGCTACCGCCTGATTGACTGCGCAGCGGTATATCAGAACGAAGACAGAATCGGAGAAGTGTTAAAACGCGTTATGCAGGAAGGCATCGTGGAAAGAAAGGATCTGTTCGTAACCTCCAAGGTATGGAACGACATGCATGGTGAAGGAAAGGTACTGGAATCCTGCCGTAAAAGCCTGCAGGATCTGCAGCTTTCCTGTATTGATCTTTATTTTGTCCACTGGCCCTTCCCCAACTATCATGCGCCCGGCTGTGACGGAGATTCCCGGAATCCTGATTCCAGGCCCTTTAGTGTGGAAGAATTCATGAGCACCTGGAGACAGTGCGAACAGCTGGTGGATGAAGGAAAGGTACGCTATATAGGCATGTCCAATATGACCGTTCCCAAGCTGGAGGCAGTGCTGCCGCTGTGCAGAATCCAGCCGGCAGCACTGGAAATGGAACTGCATCCCGGATTTCAGCAGCCGGAGCTGTTTGATTATGCCGTAGCCCACGGCATTCAGCCTATCGGTTACTGTCCCATCGGTTCCCCTTCCCGTCCGGAACGGGACAGAACCGCAGAGGACATCGCTGATACCCAGATGCCGGAAATCGTGGAAATCGCTGAAAGACACAACATCCATCCTGCCCTTGTGTGCCTGAAATGGGCTGCGCAGAGAGGCCAGATCCCCATTCCTTTTTCCGTAAAGGAACCCCAGTATGTAAGCAACCTTGTCTGCGTAACTGAGGATCCGCTTACTGAAGAAGAGATGGAGAGCATCCGCAGGGCGGATAAAAACTGCAGACTGATCAAAGGACAGGTATTCCTGTGGGCCGGGGCAAAGGGCTGGGAAGACCTGTGGGATATGGAGGGCACAATCACATGTTAAAAGGAATTCCGAAAATTTTATCCCCCGAGCTTCTGAAGGTTCTGTGTGAAATGGGCCACAGCGACCGCATTGTCATAGCAGACGGCAACTTCCCCGCAGAATCCATGGGCAAAAATGCGAAGGTAATCCGCATGGACGGACACGGCGTCTCTGAAATACTGGATGCCATACTGCAGGTATTTCCGCTGGACAGCTATATGGAAAAGCCCTTTTCCCTCATGGAGGTAATGCCCGGTGATAAGGTGGAGACGCCCATCTGGGAAACCTATGCGCAGATCGAGGAAAAATATGAAAGCCGCGGCAGAGAGGCTATCGGCCACATAGAACGGTTTGCTTTTTACGAGGAAGCAAAAAAAGCGTATGCAATCATAGCGACAGGAGAGACGGCGCTTTATGCCAATGTCATGCTCCAGAAGGGTGTGGTGACGGACTGATGGCGGAGCTGAAGGAATATCTGGAAAAAATAGAAAAAGTAATCGCACAGGGACCCTATAAGGATACCTGGGAGAGCCTGGGGAACCATCCCATGCCTGACTGGTTCGTGAAGGCAAAATTCGGTATTTTTATCCATTGGGGCGCCTACAGCGTTCCGGCCTTTGCCAATGAGTGGTATCCCCGGAACATGTATATTCAGGGAACGCCGGAATTTGAGCATCATGTGAAAACCTACGGGCCGCATAAGGAATTCGGCTATAAGGATTTTATCCCTATGTTTAAGGCGGAAAAATTCAACCCGGAGGAATGGGCTGATCTGTTTGAAAAGGCGGGAGCCAGATACGTGGTGCCCGTAGCGGAGCATCATGACGGCTTCCAGATGTACAAGAGTGAAATTTCCCACTGGAATGCCGGGGAAATGGGACCCAAGAGGGATACGCTGGGAGAGCTGACGGAAGCCTTTGCAAAAAGAGGGCTTATAGGCGGCGCCTCCTCCCACCGGGCGGAGCACTGGTTTTTCCTGGGGCATGGAAAGGAATTCGACAGTGACATTAAGGAGCCTCTGAAAAGAGGGGATCTGTACTGGCCGTCCATGGCGGAGCCGGATCATCAGGACCTGTACGGGAAACCGGAGCCTTCGGAGGAATATCTTCAGGATTGGCTGGTAAGAACCTGCGAAATCATTGATAAATACCAGCCGAAGCTTCTGTATTTTGACTGGTGGATACAGCACAGCGCCTTTAAGCCTTACCTGAAAAAGCTGGCCGCTTATTATTATAACCGTGCAGAGGAATGGGGTGAGCAGGTCCTCATCAACTACAAGCATGATGCTTTCATGTTCGGCACGGCGGTGGTGGACATTGAACGCGGGCAGTTTGCGGATGTGAAGCCGTACCACTGGCAGACCGATACGGCGGTTGCTCTGAATTCCTGGTGCTATACGGAAAATAATGACTTCAGGCCTGCGAAGGATATCATCTGTGATCTGGTGGATATCGTGAGCAAGAACGGCAACCTGCTTCTGAATATCGGCCCGAAGGCGGACGGAACCATTTCGGAGGAGGACACCCGGATTTTGACAGAAATAGGCGACTGGCTGAGAGATAACGGGGAGTCCATTTACGACACAGGGGTGTGGAGAAAATACGGAGAAGGCCCTACACAGATTGTGGAAGGACAGTTCTCCGATGGAATCAAAAAGGATTTTACCCCTGCGGATGTGCGCTACACGGTAAAGGGAGATCATATCTATGCCACAGCCCTGAAATGTTCCCCGGAGGGCAGCTATCTGTTCCCCGCGCTGGGTGAACAGGATGCCTCCAAGAAGCCCAACTTCCATGGAATCATCCGCAACGTTGAAATTCTCGGCTTTGATTCGGAGTGCAGCTGGTCCAGGGATGAGGAAGGGCTGCATGTGAAGGTGAACGGCGTCAATACCGATAAGCCGGTGGTGTTCCGGGTTACGGTGGACTGATGCGGCAGCTTTGGCAGTGGTTTCCGTTTACTCCCGCAAGCAGTGAGCCAAGTAACCATGCTTGCATGGATATTTGGCGACTGCCGCGAGGGTCAAATACCCCGCTGCTTAGCGGCCCTGCAAGTTTGATATTCTGTTGCCGCGGGGTATTTGATTGCGCAGAACATATGAATAAGTGAAAAAGACAGGCATCCAACCAGGCGGACAGAGATTGTCGGCGGCGGGATGCCTGATTTTTTATGCCTGAACTGTTGATTTTTATGTAACAGTTCAGATGGGACTGCGCATTTATTGCACAGTCCGTGAGAAAACGTGGTGACAGCAGGCATCCGCCCCTCGCCGAAGGCGACTTATAATGGGAGGATGCAGTAACAGTTCGGCCGAAGGCTGAACTGTTACGGTTATACAAATAAATACTATCAGGAATTGTTGCAGAAACTATATCTGTATGCTACAATCGGGATAAGCAATGACTTCAACAAATCTTTTTATCTTTTAAGATTCTGCGCCGCTCTGTGAAGGCAATTCAGCCCACAGACCGGTATCTGCACGCAGCTTCGCGTGTGCATGGACGACATATGTACAGACTTCTGCCTGACGGAGGTTTTCTTTTTTACATGTGTACGGTAATGCATGAACTCCTTGCTGACAAATGAATAAGCAGGGAGGACAAAGCGGCTGCCGGATATCTGTGCAGCCACAGAAGGCATGGTTCTCTCTGCAAAAAAAGAAAGAGAGGAATGCCTATGAATTCTAAGACAACCGGAACGGCTGCCACGCAGGCGCTGTCCCAAAACTATCAGTTTAATCTGAGTGATTTTGCTTTATTCTTATCTGTCATGAAGAGTCAAATACCCCGCTGCAAGCAACGGGGTATTTGACTCTCGCGGCAGTCGCCAAATAGCCATGCAAGCATGGCTACTTGGCTCGTTGCTCGCGGAAATAAAACCGCTTATGAAAGTACGCTGAGCATTATTCTGGATGAGCCGGATTTGAAGCTGACAGATGTAGAGGTGGAGCAGGTAGTGCTCAACAAGAGCGGGAAAAGGGCTATCCGGCTGGATGCCTGGGCACGGGATGTATCTGACCGCCGTTTTAATACGGAGATGTCCTGAGCTGATAAGCCTGCTGCAGTATATGAAAAATACCACGATTGATAATCCTGAGGTCAAGATAAAGGATAAACGGATTATTACGTTGGATGAAATCGTAAATGAAGTGAAGCAATCGGAAGAATGGGAGGCTGTAAAGATGAATATTCTTGAGATTGGTATTGAAAAAGGAAGACAGGATGGGTTAAAAACAGGCCGTGCCGAAGGAGAAGCAAAATTAGTATTTATGATAAGAAGAAAACTGAAAAAGGGGCTTAATGCTACTGCAATTTCAGAAGCATTGGAGCTGGAAGATGCTTATGTACAAAAGGCAATCGATTTAATAACGGAGGATTCTTCCAAAAGCGATCTGGACATAGCTAAGATGTTACTTAACCAATAATCCAATGCCTATATAAACAGGGGCAGCTAAATGCGCTCTATGATGGAGCGGATGTTTGCTGCCGCCGCATATTCTTACAGTCTGCATATTAACTATGCAGACTGTAAGAATTATTAAGATATATTATTTTTTTAACAGAGAGGAAGAAACATGGAATATACTACCTTGCTTTTGGATATGGACGGGACCTTTCTTGATTTCTCAGCAGCGGAGCATTCTGCCTTTTACCGCGCTATGGAGGCTCATGGTTATCCGTGTGACGAGGAAAGCTACCGGATTTATTCCCGGATCAATCATAGTCTGTGGGAGGCCTTTGAACGGGGCGAGATAGATAAGCCGACGCTGCTTTTTACCAGGTTCGGCAGGCTGTTTGAACAGCTTGGGATCGATGGAGACGGCGTTGCTTTTGAAGAAGAGTATCAGATGATGCTGGGAGAGGGGCATGAACTCATTGAGGGGGCGCAGGAGGTTCTGGACTGGCTGTTTCCAAGATATGACCTTTACGTGGTCACCAACGGTGTGGAGGTCACCCAGCGCAACCGGCTGAAGCTGTCCGGGCTGGACCGTTTTATGAAGGATATTTTTGTGTCGGAGGCGGTGGGCTACCAGAAGCCCCAGACGGAATTTTTCGACTACTGCTTTCAGAGAATCCCGGATTTCCAAAGGGAAAAGACCATGATTATCGGGGATTCCCTGACGTCGGATATCCAGGGCGGCAACAATGCCGGGATTGCCGCCTGCTGGTTCAATCCCGCAGGAAAGCAGAATACCCCGGGACTGCGGATTGACCGGGAAATCAGACATTTGCGTGAATTGAAGGATTTTTTGTAAAAGATAAAATAGTGATATTGTTTTTACTCCGTTGCTTTCGGCGGGGTATTTGACTGACAGTTCTGTTATCCGGACTGCGATCCGTGCGGCAGGTCAGTGCATTTGGGTGATTAAATGTTTTAAGAACATACGGGCGATAGTGGACAGATACGCATTTTTGTTATGGATAACGGAAATGCTGGTAAAGAGTCTGCTGTCGCTTATTTTGTATACTTTTGTATGTGGATTTTGAAGCAGCGGCTGCGAGGAAGCAGGTACGATTCCCACGCCCAGGCCGGCGTCCGCCCAGCGGACGGAGGTCCTGGCATCGTCATTGAGGCAGAAATAGGAGGGGGAAAGTCCTTCCCGGGTAAAAGCGTCATGCAGGGGCGTTTCCCATCTGCGGTATACGATCAGAGGCAGGCGGCTCAGGGCCTCCAGGGTAATGCAGCCGTCAAAACAGCCGGAATCAGAAGGCACCACAGTTTTTTCCGGGAAAAAGGTTTCACTTCCCACCGCCAGCATCGGTTCCTCGCACAGGGAAGTGCAAACAAAGCCTTCAGCATGAAAAGGAGTACGCACAATGGCCAGTTCCAGCAGGTTGGAGCGCAGCTGTTCCAGGAGCTGATAGGTATTTGCCTCAAACAGTTCAAAGCGTATGTCGGGGTAGGCCTGATGGAACGCGGCGGCCCAGAGCGGCAGCAGGCTGCTTCCCACGGAGGAAACCACACCCAGACGCAGCGCCCCGGTCAGACCGCTGTTATAGTCCAGCAGCTCCCTGCGGGTTGCTTCCGAAAGCTCCAGCATAGTTACGGCTCTTTCATAGAGCAGCTGCCCGGCCTCCGTCAGTTGTATTTTTCGGGAACCGCGTTCAAAAAGGACGCAGCCGAACTCGTCCTCCAGCTGTTTCATCTGGGTACTCAGCGGCGGCTGCGACAGATTCAGTTTCCTGGCGGCGCCGGAGATGGTACCTTCCTTTACCACGGTTACAAAATGTGAAAGCTGTTTTAATTCCATGAATCTACCTCTCCTGTGATTGTTTTTGAGTGTGAAGCAACCGAGGCATCCTGTCCCCTGGCCCGGCTTTCCTGCGGTGGCGTATGCTTTCCGCGGGGCGGAGGCGCTTTTTTGCGGGTGCGGGTTATACCGGGCATTCCGATGAGCCCGGGACAAAAAATGTCAGGATACCTTCCAGTTTTTCGGTCTCCTCTCCATGGTATAAAATACACCCGCAAAAAACACCTCCGTCCCGCGGAAAGCATACGCCGCCGCAGGAAAGCCCGGCCGGGGGACAGGATGCCAAAGTGTCGGGGACACCAGACCCAGGATGCCTCGGTTGCTGCCGGAGGGTTACTGTAAAACCCGGAGCAGAATTTGGGTAATGTATTTGCTAAGAGTATGGGGTGTAATAAACCGGGAGTGGAATTTGAGTAATATATGTTAAAAGTATGGATTATATATAAATATAATAATTTTAATATACCTGATTTTATGATACGATAGACGAGGAAATTTGGCAAGTAACTGTTTGGCAGGTGGAACAGCAAATGTAACAGTTCAGGCAGGTTTGCGCATTTACTGCGCAAACCGTGAGAAAACGTGATGCCAGCAGGCAGCCGCCCCTCGCCGAAGGCGACTTATCATGGGCGGATGCAGTAACAGTTCGGCCGAAGGCTGAACTGTTACCAGCAGATCAGGGCAATTGCTGTGAAGGTGGATTGAACAGTTATTTGGGATTTTTAAAATATACTGAAGGAGTGAGGGTGTGAAGAAGTTACTTGTTTTCTTGAAGGATTATAAGAAGGAGACGGTTCTGGCGCCGTTGTTTAAGCTGCTGGAGGCTTCCTTTGAGCTGTTGGTGCCGCTTGTTATGGCGGCGATTATTGATAAGGGGATTGGGAATGCCGACAGAGGGTATATCGGCAGAATGTGTTTTGTCATGATCATGCTTGGTGTCGTGGGGCTGGTATGTTCCATTACGGCCCAGTATTTTGCGGCGAAGGCGGCGGTCGGATTTGCGGCGAAGATGAAGCATGCGCTGTTTGCCCATATCCAGAGCCTGTCGTTTACGGAAATGGATACGGTGGGGACGTCCACGCTGATCACGAGAATGACCAGTGACTCCAATCAGGTGCAGAACGGGGTGAACATGGTGCTGCGTCTGTTCCTTCGTTCCCCGTTTATCGTATTCGGCGCTATGGTTATGGCCTTTACCATTGATGTGAAGGCGGCTCTTGTATTTGTGGTGACCATTCCGCTGCTTTCCGTTGTGGTATTCGGAATCATGATGCTGACCATGCCTCTTTATAAAAAGGTGCAGGGAGGGCTGGACAGGGTGCTGGGGATTACCAGGGAAAACCTGACCGGTGTCCGTGTGCTTCGGGCTTTTAATAAGGAAGAGAACGAAATCGACAGGTTTGAAACAAGCAATAATACGCTGACCTCCATGCAGAAGCATGTGGGTAAAATTTCCGCGTTGATGAATCCCGTAACCTATGTGATTATTAACGGCGCGATCATTGTTCTGGTCTGGACCGGTGCGTGGCGTGTGGAAAATGGCATAATTACGCAGGGCGCGGTGGTTGCGCTGGTCAATTATATGTCCCAGATTCTGGTGGAGCTGATTAAGCTTGCAAATCTGATTATTACAATTACCAAGGCTATCGCCTGCGGAAACCGTATCCAGAGTATTTTTGAAATAGAATCCAGTATGAAGGACGGGAACGGCTGCCAGGATGATGGACACAGAGATGGTGTATCAGGCCAGGGCACTGGCGCAGTTGGAAAAAAGGCTTTGGACAGGCTCCCTTCCGTGGAGTTCGATCATGTCTGCCTGACCTATAAAAATGCAGGGGCGGAGTCTCTGACGGATGTTAGTTTTAAGGCCTATAGGGGAGAAACCATAGGAATCATCGGAGGAACCGGTTCCGGAAAATCTTCCCTGGTGAACCTGATTCCCCGTTTTTATGATGCCACAAAGGGACAGGTACTTGTGAGCGGTAAAAACGTGAAGGATTATTCGTTGGAGGAACTGCGCCGGAAGGTGGGAATGGTGCTGCAGAAGGCGGTTCTGTTTAAGGGAACCATCCGGGAAAACCTCCGGTGGGGAAAAGAGGACGCTACGGAGGAAGAGCTTTTAAGGGCGCTGGATATTTCTCAGGCAAGGGAGTTTGTGGATAACAAGGACGGCGGGCTGGATGCTCCTGTGGCCCAGGGCGGGAAAAACCTGTCGGGCGGGCAGAAGCAGCGCCTTACTATCGCCAGGGCCCTTGTAAGAAATCCGGAAATCCTGATCCTGGACGACAGCGCCTCCGCGCTGGATTTCGCAACCGATGCCAGGCTCCGTAAGGCGATCAAGGAAATGGAAGAAGGACCCACTGTATTTATTGTATCCCAGCGGGCTTCCTCCATCCGTTATGCGGATCAGATCATTGTAATGGATGATGGGGAAGTGGCAGGCATAGGCACTCATGAGGAGCTGCTGGAAAACTGTCCGGCTTACCAGGAAATTTATTATTCCCAGTTTGAAAAAAGGAAGGAGGCGTAAGCTCATGGCAAAAGCAAAAGAAGATAAGACAAAACAGAAGGCAACCCTTGTCAAGGTGCTCCGGTATCTGAAGCCTTACTGGTTTTACCTGGGGCTTTCCCTGGTACTGGCCGCCGTCAGCGTGGCACTCACCCTTTATGTGCCCAAGCTTACTGGGCGGGCCATTGACCATATTATTGCCAGGGGGCAGGTGGACTTCCCGGCAATTCTGGCCGTCCTGAAACAGATAGCCATAGCCATTGCCGTTACTGCCCTGGCTCAGTGGATCATGAATATCTGCAATAATAAAATGACATATCACATCGTCAGGGATATCAGGAACGAAGCCTTCCGAAAGATAGAAATCCTTCCGCTAAAATACATTGACAGCCACTCCTACGGCGAGATTGTCAGCCGGGTCATTGCAGATGTGGATCAGTTTGCGGACGGCCTGCTCATGGGCTTTACCCAGTTTTTTACCGGCGTAATGACGATTGCGGGGACTATCCTGTTCATGCTTGCAACCAATGTGGGAATTACCTTTGTGGTAGTGCTTATCACACCGTTGTCCCTGTTTGTGGCGGCTTTTATCGCAAAAAAAACCTTCACCATGTTCCGGCTTCAGTCGGAAACAAGAGGGGAGCAGACCGCTTTGATTGATGAAATGCTGGGAAACCAGAAGGTGGTGCAGGCCTTCAGCCATGAAGAAAAGGCGATGGAGCAGTTTGATGAAATCAATGAGCGGCTGCAGAAATGCTCCCTGAAGGCTATATTTTATTCCTCCATCACCAATCCTGCCACCCGCTTTGTCAATAACGTGGTTTATACAGGAGTCGGACTGGTAGGCGCGCTGGCGGCGGTGGCGGGCCGGATCAGCGTGGGCGATTTGTCCTGCCTGCTCAGCTATGCCAACCAGTACACCAAGCCCTTTAATGAAATATCCGGCGTGGTAACGGAGCTGCAGAACGCGCTGGCCTGCGCGGGACGCATTTTTGATTTAATAGAGGAAGAACCCCAGACACCGGAAAAAGAAGGGGCAATGCACCTGAATAATATCCGGGGAAATGTGGAGCTGTCCCATGTGGCCTTCTCCTATACGCCGGAGCAGAAGCTGATTGAGGACTTCAATCTGCAGGTAAAGCCTGGACAGAGAGTGGCAATTGTAGGCCCTACAGGCTGTGGTAAGACGACCATGATCAACCTGCTGATGCGTTTTTATGATGTGGACAGCGGCCAAATCCGGGTGGAGGGAACGGATATCTGGGATATGACACGCAAGAGCCTGCGCGCCGGTTACGGTATGGTGCTGCAGGATACCTGGCTGAAGGCGGGAACTATCCGGGAAAATATTACCATGGGAAAGCCCGATGCCACGGAGGAGGAAATCATAGCGGCGGCCAGGGCCTCCCATGCCCACAGCTTTATCAAACGTCTGCCGGAAGGCTATGACACAGTGATTTCAGAGGACGGGGGAAGCCTTTCCCAGGGACAGAAGCAGCTTTTGTGCATTACCAGGGTCATGCTGTGCCTGCCGCCCATGCTCATTCTGGATGAAGCAACCTCTTCCATTGATACGAGGACGGAAATGAAAATCCAGGAAGCCTTTGCCCGCCTGATGGAGGGCAGGACGAGCTTTATTGTGGCGCACCGGCTTTCCACAATCAGGGAGGCGGATGTAATCCTGGTGATGAGAGATGGGAAAATAGTGGAACAGGGCCGCCATGAAGAGCTGCTTGAAAAGAACGGCTTCTATACCGGATTGTATAACAGCCAGTTTGCAGTCTGACGGGGGCAACGGAAGCTGAAACGGCGAAGAGGAGCGCAAGGGGCTGTGGCGCAGCGGAATGCGGACGGCAGCCAGCATAGAAAATCTTTGTTTCCAGACAGCCTGCAGGACATTTCCCAGCAGAAAAAGACAGGATTAATAAGCAAACAGAGAATAGAATAGATTCATCCACCGTAACAGCCAGGATATCTGAGCTGTTGCCAGACGAAAACACAGACAGGAAGAAAGGATGAAGCATTCTATGGAAAAACAGAAAGTAAGCTATTATGAACTGGAAGGGACGTACCGGGAAATAGGAAGACAGATAGCAGGACAGGAGGATACGGGAAAATGGTATGTTCCTGCCCCTGAATATTTTACCAGGGAGGCGCTGGAGGAAGCGCTTGGGCTTTACGATATGTACTGTCCCGGCATCCGGGAGGAACTGGAGGGATTTTCGGAAGCGGCCGGCATTCCGGTTAAGGACATTGCCTATACCTGGATGACCATGCTGGTGCCCCGCTGCTCCGGCCTGATACTTACCGGAAAGAAAACACTGGACGGGCATCCAAAAATCGCCCGCAATTATGAATTCACCATTGAGGATGAGGATCTGAAGCTTTGCAGGACCGCGCCCGCGGGAAAATACGCCCATATCGCAGGTACGATCGTGGAGTTCGGCAGATGCGAGGGAATCAATGAAAAAGGGCTGGCGGTATCCATGTCCTCCTGCGGCTTCCCGGTCAGCAACATGCCCGGCATGCGTGCGCCGAAGATAAAAGGGCTGCAGTTCTGGGCGGTTATCCGCAGCCTGCTTGAAAACTGCGCCAATGCACAGGAGGCTTTGGAAAAGGTAATGCAAATGCCCATTGCCTATAATATCAACCTTTACCTGGCCGATCCTTCCGGTACAGGGATTTTATTCGAAACCATGGACGGAGAAAAAGCATATGAGCAAATCAGTCCGAAAGAAGGCCCTCAGTATCTGTGCGGCACCAATCATATCATAATAGAGCAGCTTAAGCATCTGGAACCGGCCGGTATGAACAATTCTATTGTAAGGTATGACAGATTGAAGAAGTTTGCAGAAGAAAAGGAACGGTATTCGGAGGAAGAAATCCGTAAATTTATGCTTGCAGAATATCCGGAGGGAATGACTGCGCATTACTATAAGGATGGTTTTGGTACGATTAAAACAGTAATTCTTGATCCCGTGGAAAAACGCTACAGTATCTGCTGGCTGGGTCAGGAGGAAAACGGTTGGATGGATTATCTGGTTGATGAAAAAAAGGGGGCCTGTGTGGAAGAGCTGCTTTACAGAAATGAGGACGGGAATCCGGAATTCTTTGCCTTCCGGCCCATTGGATGATCTGTATTGTTACAGGAATAACTCAGATGGAGACGGAAAATGTCCGGTATCCAGCTGAATAAGAGGGCACTTGGTAAAGTTATTTTTTACCAGGTGCCTTTTGACATCCGTAAATGCAGTATTTATGCCTGGTTACAGCTTTTTTTAAGAAACATTGCAACTAAAAAACGTCATTTTGCCTATTGAATTAAATATGTTATGCGATTAATATAAAAACACGAATTCGTTGTAGCTGAAATTGGCAGTGCCAGAATGAAAAGTAAATCGGTGCCTCTTCTTAGGTGCCTGCAATCCTATGTTGCTGCACTCATAAAAAATGTGAGTAGCCGGTTTATCCGGCAGGACAGCATGTCATTTTATCAGAGCCGGTAAGAATCAGTCTGTTAAATTTCAAGGAACATTAGTCAAATGCTAAAAAAGCCAAAGACATAGACTGATACGGGATCTGTTCTCATCGGAGGTAGCATATCTTGCAAAGGGAAAAAGGATTAGATATCAGGGTAAAGCAGCAGCTTCGCAAACCTGTTATTTTTTGTGATTTAATAAACGGAGGTCTGTTTTGCGGCGAACAGCGCCTGCATCCGGAAATGCTGCAAAGGATGCCTGAGATCCTCAATTACAGTGAGGAACAAACGGAAAGGGAATGCCGCAGCTATGAGCGTATCCCGGATGTGGTTTACGCGGCGGGAGCAGGGGAAGGTTATCTTGTACTGATGGATGAAAACCAGAACTGTACGGATTATGCCATGCCGTTGCGTAATATGTTTGATACAGCAATTGCTTACATGCAGCAGAAAAAAACAATTGAAAAAGCGCACAAAGAAGCAAAGAACTTGAAAACCGGCGGTGAATATCTCAGTGGGTTTGCCAAACAGGACAGATTGCATCCGGTAATCTTCCTAACCTTCTATCATGGAGAAGAACCGTGGAAAGGGGGAAGCAGTCTGCATGATATTTTAAAATTTCCGGAAGGACTTGAGGATATGAAGCAGTTCTGTCCGGATTTCCGGATGAATCTGATTCACGCCTGGAATGTGAACCCGGAAAATTTTCGGACCGGCTTGCGGGCGGTCTTTGAACTTCTCCCTGTGGCGGCAGACAGGAAGGGATTAAAGGATTACGTAAAGGGACATACAGAGCATTTTGGAAATCTGACGGAGGAAGAATGCGATTTGCTGGAGGTATTCATTGGAATGAAGAAGCTGGGCAAAGGAGAGCGGGAAACTTACCGAAATGAGAATGGAGGATATAATATGTGTACGGCGTTGATGGATATTAGGGAAGAGGGAATCGCAGCGGGTGAGTCTGCATTATCCAAGTTGGCCCGGCTGATGCAGGCGGATGGACGTGAGAAGGAATTTTTTGAATGCTGTGGGAATGATAAGAAACGAAAGAAACTGTATAAGGAGTATGGAATAATATAATATGACTACAGGTGGCCTGCTGGTAATTTCAGAACAATAGATAACCTGAATTAAGTATGAATGTATTTTATCTGCCCTTTTAGGTGAAAAGCCTTAGGGGGCAGATTTTTTGTTGCGGTTTCCATTCGTGCGCCTTCAAAACCATTCGGTCTTTGCTCATTTCCTCCCGTTTATTCTGCAGCCAATGCATCCCTTTGCACCTCCTGTCCCATACATTCCTTCTGATAATATCTGCTTTGAATTCCAAACAGCCTTGCGTATGCCCCGCCGGAGGCAAGCAGCTGTTCATGACTGCCCTCCTCCAGAATACTTCCGTTTTCCATGAAAAGGATCCGGTCACAGAACCGGGTGCTTGACAGCCTGTGAGAAATAAACAGCGATGTTCTCCCCTCCGACATACGCACATATTTCTCATAAACCTCCTGCTCTGCCAGCGGATCCAGCGCAGCCGTCGGTTCATCCAGAATCAGCAAAGGCGCCTCCTTATAAAAAGCCCTGGCCATCCAAAGCTTTTGCTGCTCTCCACCGGAAAGCCCGACTGCATTTTTCTGTATCCCTTTCCCAAGCGAGGTATTTTTTTATCAGTAAAATCTTCTATCTTTTCCCACAGTCCTGCCAGCTTCAGGCAGTTTATGACTTTTTCCCGATCCATATTTTCCTTCGTACCCGAGCTTACATTTTCCGCAATTATCAAAGGCAGAAGCTGCACATTCTGAAACACGGAAGATATCAGGCCATAATAGCTCTCTTTTTCATAATCGCCTATCGCCTTGCCGTCTATCCGGATTTCTCCCTCTAAGCTGTCATCTGTGCGCGTTGAAGCTTTTGTTCTGTTATAACCGGGAATGGGCGCTTGTGGGGCTCACCATACTGATGGACAGTCTTTCCCCATTTGTTGTGATTTATCTGTCTTCCATGCTTCTGGAGGCCTTGTACGAGCAGCGGCCGATCCGGGAAATGCTCGTCTGGGCGGCAGCAGGAGCGGGTGCGGCGCTTTTTATCAATGTCGTCAGGCATTGGGCGGCCAAGCATAAAAATGTCATGTGGTGGGGATTGCAGTACCGGATGGCGGAGCCGGTGCTTATGAAAACCATGGGTATGGACTATGAGCTTACGGAAAATGAAGAAGTGCGTGCAATGAGAAGCCGGCAGGAGGAATACAGGAAAAGAAATATCGGTGCCTTTGAAGTTTTTATCCGTTTCATGCAACAGCTTCTGACGGCTTTTCTGAAGGTGGTGATTGCGATGGCAACGATACTGCCGCTGTTTGTTTCACAAGCGGCGCACAGGAGGCAGGAAACACCCTTTGTTTTTCGTATGACGGTACTGACAGGGCTGCTGCTTATCATGGGCTTTGTTCTGATACAGAAAGCGGTCCGGCGGAAGGATAGAAAGAAATATGCCATAACGCAGTCCGTAATTGAGAAGAACCGTCTGAATGAATATATGATGGAAAAAGTGGTGCTGTCCACAGAAGCGGGAAAGGATATCCGCATTTTCCATCAGGAAAAGCTTATGGAGGAATATGGTGATAATATGACCTCCGGATGGAGGAATGCAGCAAAACAGCTGGCGGGCAACGGCGCAAAATGGGATGGTATCCAGGGCTTTCTTTCTGCCTGTATCGGAGGGATAGTCTATCTTTACATCGCGATATGCGCCTATGTGGGAGAAATTGCAGCGGGCAGTGTTGTCAGATATGCCGGTGCGATCCAGCAGCTCATCCAGGCTTTAACCGATTTGATGAGCGCGTGGACGCGGCTGCACAGAAACCGGGCGGTAATGGAGGAGTATCTGGCATACCTGGATCTGAAGGATGTGAAGAAAAAGGGAACCATTCCCGTGGAAAAAAGAAGGGACGGCAAATTCCTGATAGAGTTCAGAAATGTTTCCTTCCGTTATCCGGGTACGGAAAAATATGTACTTAAGGGAATGAATGTGACGCTGGAGATCGGGGAACGTATGGCGCTTGTAGGACCGAACGGTTCCGGAAAGACAACCTTTATCAAGCTGTTGTGCAGACTTTATGACCCCACGGAGGGAAGTATTTTACTGAACAGTGTGGATATCAGAAAATATGATTATCAGGAATATATGCAGCTGTTTTCTGTGGTTTTTCAGGATTTTCAGATATTTTCCTTCGTGTTGGGGGAATATGTGGCAGGCAGCGGTCAGGTGGAACGGGAGAGAGCCATAGATGCGATCCGGCGGGGCGGTTTGGCGGAGCTTGGGCTGCCGCTGTTTCGCTGTCACCGTTCCTACATGGTAAATATTGCACAGGTGACGGGCATCGAAAAGGATGCTGCGGTTTTGGCCGATGGGGGTAGGATACCGGTGAGCAGGAGGATGTACCATGGCCTGTATCCGTTTTTTCAGCAGAGGAGGAAATGAATGGCCGCATGGATAATAGGAATTTGCATTTGCCTTCTGGCAGGCAATGCCGCGCTTCTTTTTTTATGGATCCCAGGATATGTGGATCGCAGAATAGAATGCTTTCAGAGCGATCTTGTTGACCAGCATTATGCCGAAGTGGAGAGTATGTACCGTACCATGCGCGGCTGGAGGCATGATTATCATAATTATATTCAGGCTATGAAGGCATATGCACAGCTGGAAAAATATGACGAGCTGATGGTTTATCTGGGACGGCTGGATGAAAGCCTTTCTCAGGTGGATCAGGTGATAAAGACGGGAAATCTCATGGCGGATGCCATTTTAAACAGCAAGCTGGGCTTAATGAAAAGCCGGAACATCCATACGGATGTAACGGTCCATGTGTCTGAGCAGATGAAGACATCGGATATGGATTTGTGTGTTCTGGTGGGAAATCTGCTGGATAATGCAATTGAGGCCTGTGATGCGGTAAAAGAGGAGGAAAATCGCTTTATCCGCATTTATATTGATACCCTGCAGAATCAGCTGTACATTTCAATCATGAATGGCATGGAGGGAACTGCAAGGCGGCAGGGAGCCCGCTTTGTGAGCAGTAAAAGAGGCGACAGGCGGCAGGGCTTCGGTTTGCAGCAGGTGGATCTGCAAAAGAGCATAGGAGAAAGGGGGTGGGAATTGCCTGTGCCTCTGCAATGCTTCTGGACTGTAAGGCGAGAGGGCTTGACGTACACTGGGATGCACAGAATCCGGCGTCACGCAGCCTGGCGGAAAAAATGGGATACCGTCTGGATTGTACATATCAGGCGTATTCGTTCATGACTCCTGAGGAACCTTAAAAATATTAAAACCTGACATAATGTTGTCACGCCCGTTTGTTATACTGAATGAAAAAGGGGAGTTATTACAGAATGGAAGAAAAAAATCACCTGCATAATGAGGTGGACGGGACGGCAGAGTTTGAAAAGGAAATGCTCGTAAAGGGGATAGAAATATCCTGGACCACCTGGGGAAGAATGCGTGGGGAGAGACTTATAACGGGGCCTGTCAGTTATCTGAAGGCAGAAGGAGACAGCGGCTTTGAGCGGATTTATTCGGTGGATATGAAAGAAAATCAGGAGCTTGAAATACCGAAGATGATATCTTTGATAAAGGCAGGTATTCTTCCCGATTCCATACTGATTACTCCGATGACAAGACCCTCTAATCTGGCGGAAATACTGGCAAACAGAGGATTTATAATAAATGAACAACCTCCCTGCATGTTGCTGTATCTGGATAATTTTAAGGAAAATAGATATCTCATTAATCAGTACACCATATCTGAGGTAACTAAGATGGTTGAACTGAAAAGCTGGCTGGATATTATAAATAAGGCCCTTTTTGAAGGGGAGCTTGTTACGACAGAGCAGTTTGGCGATGTACTGAGGCTTGATAATACCAATTTTTATCTTGGTTTTTCGGAGGGAAGGCCGGTGAGCACCTGCATGACAATCTCAGATGGTGATACCGCTGTATTGGAAATGGCTGCGACTTTAAAGGATTACCGTTGCAGAGGCTTTGCATCCTGTCTTATCGGGAAGGCGCTGGCAGATTTGCAGGAAAAAGGCATCCGGACGGTTTCGCTTCGCGCAGAAGAGGACGGCGTTTTAACCGTGTAATTGCTTTTTACAATAGGAAAAGTATCTGATACAGTATGGGGGAGGTATATGCTTCTCAAAAAACAAAAATGCACCTGAGCCTGGAGGGGATTGAACAAGAAAATTGCGGCAGGATTTGAGCGTGATGTTGCACAAGAAGATTGACGCAAGATTTGACAGCGATGCAATAATGGGCTACAATCTGAAAATCAATGCTGATGAAATCCGGGTTACGTAAAAGGTCAGCAATCTCCTGTTTCTAAAGGTGAGGGAAAGGATCGATTAATATGAAAATTGAAAGAATTAAAGCGGAAAAAGTCTTTCGGGATTATGTGAGCGCCTATAATGCGCAGGATGATAAGGTCAGGCTGAAGATAGAACATACCTTCCGCGTGGCGGTGTTATGTGAAAAAATAGCAGCTTCGCTGGGCATGGCGGAAGACGAGCGGGATTTGGCCTGGTTTACCGGGCTGCTGCATGACGTGGGGCGGTTTGAGCAGCTGAGAAATTACGGAACCTTTATAGATGCTGAATCCATTGACCATGCGATGTATGGGGCGCAGATTCTTTTTGATGATGGGAAAATCAGGGATTATACGGAGGATTCCTGCGAGGATGGGCTCCTTCGTACCGTGGTCGGCGTCCACAGCGCTTACCGTATCCCGGAGGGGCTGGATGAAAGGACGCAGAGGTTTTGCCATATCCTGCGGGATGCGGATAAAATCGATATTCTGAAGGTGAACGTGGATTTTCCCCCGGAGGAAATCTATAATGTTTCCACCAGGGAGCTGAAAAACTGTACGGTTTCTGAAGCTGTGATGACAGCTTTTTTTGAAGAGCATGCCATACTGCGTACCCTGAAAAGGACGGCGGCGGATCATCTGGTCGGTCATATTTCACTGGTGTATGAGCTGGTTTTCCCTGAGAGCCTGCGGATTGTGCTGGAGCAGGGATATCTTTCGAAGCTGATGGCTTTCGAATCCGAGAACCCTGTGACGAGAGAGCAGTTTTGCAGGATGAAAGAATATATGGAATTGTATGTGAAGAGAATACAGGCGGCGGAATGACGCCGCCATTTTGGTATTTGCCGGCAGAGGAACGTATTTTGACAGGAAAGAGAAATGCCATGAAGAAGCTGGAAATAAAGCATGTCAGATTAATTTATGATGAATGGAAATGCATAGAGAGAAAGAGCTACCGTCAGAAAAGGATAAAGAACCCGGATTTTTCAGGCTTTCTGGCTCTGATTGATATCGAAAAGGTGAAGGAAAAGCAGGTCTGGAGTTGGGGGAAGGAAAGTCTGACCGTATGTGACGACGGCATGAAATGGCTCATTATTATTCCGGAAAACGAAAAATATGCTGTAACTGTATATATGAATCAGGAATACAGGCCGGTGCTTTGGTATATTGATATTATTGACGGTATAGGTGTTGATGAAGACGGGATGTTTTTCGTCAGTGATTTATTCCTTGATTTACTGGTATCGCCGGAGGGTGAAGTTAAGGAGGAGGACAGGGATGAACTTGAGGCGGCGCTGGAGCAGGGCGTGATTACGGAATGCCAGTTTGCACAGGCTGACAGGACCGCACAGGAGCTGCGGCTTTATTTGGAGAAGAATTTTCAGGAGTTTCGGGTTTCCTGCGGCCGAAGGCTGGAGGAAATTATGGTACAGGGAAATTAGGGCGCGGAAGGCGGATATTTCCGGAGCCTTCTGTTTGTATTCGGAGGATGCAGTTGTGTGTAATGAAGAAAAAATAATTGCAGCATGGAATGCGGAAATGTATGAAAAATATGAGACAGAGACAGATGACGTGGACTTTCTGCTGTCTGTGATTGGTTCAAAGCCTGTGAGAGTATTGGAGGCAGCCTGTGGAGGCGGGCGTATCCTTGTACCGCTGGCGCAGGCAGGACATGCTGTAACAGGTTTTGATATTGACGATTGCCTTCTTGAAAAAATAGGGGCAAAGGCAGAAGAACTTGATAATATTGTCTGGTATAAGGCTGATGCGGTAAAAGATGCTTGGGGGAGCGGATTTGATGTTGTAGTTCTTGCAGGAAATATTCTGTTTAATATAATGTCGGAGACAGACTATGCTCAGGCGCAGCGTCAGATGATTCGGAGGGCTGCAGGAGCGCTGGCTCCGGGAGGCCATATTTATATCGACTATCAGTTTTCAATGCATCCCGAGCTGTTGTTCCGGTCATCCGGTGAAATGGTAATCTGGGAGGGAACCGACAGCGAAGGCAATTCAGGGAAAATGTTCCTGACGGAACAAAGCTTTGAGGAATCTACAGGAATGCTTTCGTTTGTCCGTAATTTTGACTTGATACTGAAGGACGGAAGAAGATTAGAAAGGAAGATTCCTTCTAAGAAGCATTATATACAGTTGGAACAGCTGCATGACTGGCTGGATTCTGCTGGCTTTGCCATAGAAAAAGAGTATGGAGACTATGCTGGAAATCCAATAGGAGAGACAACCGGCAGAGCCATTCTATGGGCAGTAAAAAAATCCGTGGGTAAATAATGAGTGAAATGGATTCCCCGTAATCATGCGGCACATGGATTCTGAAGGTGTTGAAGGGAACCCTTGCCGGAAAGCCTCAGGGAGAGGTTATTGCGAAGGATATGATGAAGAAATAGGACAGGTAGAGTTCCTAAGGATGAGTGATTCCGGCAAAACAGATAAGTAATTATAGCAGGGGGATTCAGGCTTTCTCGGGAGCCTGGATCCTCCTCGTTTTTTTCCCGTATTCCCCTGGGGAAAGGCCGGTAATGCGGCGGAAGACCTTGGTAAAATAGCTTTGAACATCATACCCAACCATCTGGGAAATGTCCGTCAGGCGGTATTCTCCGCGGCGGATCAGCTCCTTGGCTTTGGTGATGCGCACATTGTTCAGATACCGGTTGAAGGTGGTTCCAGTTTCCTCTTTGAAAATGCGGCTCAGATAATCGGGGGACAGGGAAACGGTGCGGGCGGTATCCTCCAGCGTCAGGTGCTCCGCATAGTTGGTGCCTATGTGCTGGATGCATTTATGTATGATATTGGCATGCTTGGCGTCAGGGTAGGACTGGATACTGTCCATAAAACGGTCAACCGTATGGTACAGCCAGTTGCTCAGGGCGCTGAAGCTGCCCAGGGAGGGGATGGTTTTCTGGCAGATATGGTTAAAGAGCATCGTCTCTTCTTCCTCCGCCCCGTTTTCCGCCGCGGTCCGGGAAATCATGACGATAAGCTCCGAAGCCCTGGATTTCATCCAGTCCAGCCGTCCGCCTCCGGAAGCCAGAAGGGCGGCAAGCAGTTCCTTGAGCTGCTTTCGGGAGCTTTCCCGATCCCCGTGTGAGATTGACAATAGCAGGGCGCGTTCCTTTTCAAAGGGATAGCGGGGCGGGGCGTCCTGGTTTTTCAGGCCGGAGATATAGGCGCTGATCTGCCCCTGCAGAAGGTCAGATCGTTCGGCCTCCAGAAGCCTGTTTTCAGCAGAGACGTTATTCATGAAGCCGACGACCATAAAAAGAAGAACAGACAGCTCCTGCACCTTTGTGGGCGGCATCTGCGGAACCTCCTTAAGAAGCCGGATCAGCTCCGTCCGCGCTTCCTGAGTGAGCGGCAGATTGTCGGTGAGTTCACAGTCGATAAAGTCCTGGAAATCCACCATCATAAACGGCCCCACGGTGATCTTGGCGGTACTTTTCACCTCGCCGATGATAGGGGAGACAAAGCAGGTCAGTCCCAGGGGGCAGAAATAAATATACTTCCCGCCGAAACGCTCCGCCTCGGTCATTCCATAGTTATGGGCGCGGATACAGTTCTCATGGGGAAGCCCCGCCGCCTCGCACAGCGTACAGCTTCCGCATCCCTTCCCATGTTCATAAAAAATATGTCCGGCCGTATCCGAAACCGTACAGCCAAGCCCTGTGGACACCGAAAAAGCCCGTGCGCACTCCTGGGCCAGCTTGTGATCAAACGTATCCTGCACCATTAAAGAAGCCTTCCTTTGTAAAATACCGTGTAATTGTTCTATAAATTTAAGTGATCGTTTTATAAATTCAAAGTAATCCTTCGATCCATCCATAGCAGCAATATTGCTCTATCTGCATTATGCCCGTGAATTTTTGGTATGTCAAGGAAACAGGTCGGAAAATTACCAAAACGGGCGAATAACTACAAGGAAAAAGAAAAGGAGGATGCTATAATCAGGGCAAATAATGTAGTCATACTCAGTAAGGAGGATTTTTTTTATGGCTGTCTTGGAGGAAATTTCACAGAATCTGCAGAGAGGCAAGGCGAAGATAGTAAAGGAACTGGTACAGCAGGCGATTGATGAAGGAATCCCTGCGAAGGAGATCCTGGAGAAGGGACTTCTGTCCGGTATGGATATTATCGGGGAAAAATTCAAAAATAACGAAGTTTTTGTACCGGAGGTGCTTGTGGCGGCCCGCGCCATGAATATGGGAGCTTCCCTGCTTAAGCCTCTGTTAGCTGACGGGGACAACACCTCGGCCGGCAGGGTCTGCATCGGAACCGTACGCGGTGACCTGCATGACATCGGCAAGAACCTGGTAAAAATGATGATGGAAGGCAAAGGCCTGGAGGTTATCGATCTGGGAACGGACGTATCTCCTGAAACCTATGTGGAAACAGCGGTTTCCCAGAACTGCCAGATCATCTGCTGCTCCGCGCTTCTGACAACTACGATGTCAGTGATGAGCGATGTGGTAAAAGAAGCTGAAAAAGCCGGAATCCGTGATCATGTAAAAATTATGGTGGGAGGCGCGCCTGTAACGGAAGCCTTCTGCGAACAGATCGGCGCTGATAAATACACAGCCGATGCGGCAAGCGCTGCGGATGCTGCTGTGGAAATCTGCAGGAGCCTGGCAGGTTAAGGAAAACGGCAGACAGCGGGGGAACTATGGAAAAAGAAGCATTGAGAGAAGAAGTGCTGCGCCTGGGAGCTTACCGGGCGGAATTTATTGAGACGGAACGGATCGAGGCGGATGCTTCCTTCCGCAAGCTGTGCGAATCCAACGCCTGCGGCAATTACGGCAGGAGTTACATGTGCCCGCCCGATGTGGGAGAGGTGGAAACCCTCATGGGCAGACTGAAGGATTATCGTCTCGCCCTTGTTTACCAGACAGTGGGAACGCTGGAGGACAGCTACGATTTTGAAGGAATGATGGAGGCCGGAAAACGGCATAATGACCTGGCGCAGCAGGTGCGGCGTCTGGCGGAACAGCTTGACTGTGAGAAGGCGCTTCATCTTGGGGCCGGCGGCTGCAGGGTGTGTGATGTCTGCGGTAAAAAGACAGGCGAACCATGCAGGCATCCGGAGCAGGCCATGTCTTCCCTGGAGGCTTATGGAATCAATGTTTCAACGCTGGCTGCGCAGTGCGGAATGCGCTATATCAACGGCAAGGATACGGTAACCTATTTCGGAGCCGTGTTCTTTTCATAAAGCCGGGAACCGGGAGGATGGAGTTCATGAGTAGAAATATGAAGCAATGGCTTGTGCAGTTAAGGGAAATACCGGAAAAAAAGGCGCTCCCCGTTTTATCCTTTCCTGCTGTGCAGCTGATGGGAATCAGCGTAAGGGAACTGATTTCCGACAGTGACAGACAGGCGCAGGGAATGAAGCTGGTTGCGGACAGGACAGACGCCGCGGCAGCGGTGAGCCTGATGGATCTTTCGGTGGAGGCGGAGTGCTTCGGCGCGCCGATTTCCGTAAGCGATGATGAGGTGCCGACGGTAAAAAGCAGCGTCGTATCCACGCCGGAAGAGGTGGAAGCGCTTGCAGTGCCGGAAATCGGCGCCGGAAGGACGCAGATTTACATTGACGCCATTAAGAAAGCGGCGAAGATGATAGAAGACAGACCCGTGTTTGCCGGGATTATCGGACCATACTCCCTGGCGGGACGGCTTTTAGATGTGACGGAAATCATGTTTTATTGTTATGATGAACCGGAAATGGTGCAGCAGCTTCTGGATAAGGTGACGGAATTCCTGATTGCCTACGGACAGGCATATAAGGAAGCGGGAGCGGACGGCATCGTGATGGCGGAACCGCTGGCAGGCCTGCTCTCACCGGCGCTTGCGGAAGAATTTTCTGCGCCTTACGTCAAACGGATCGTGGAAACGCTTCAGACGGATGATTTCCTTGTTATTTATCATAACTGCGGCAACAGCACCATCCAGATGATAGATTCCATCCTGGATACGGGCGCCGCGGCCTACCATTTCGGCAACGCCATCAATATGGCGGAAATGATGACCCATATCCCGCCATATACCATAGCCATGGGAAATGTTGATCCTGCGGGACAGTTCCGGAACGGGACGCCGGAAAGCATCAGGGAGGAAACCTGGGCCATTATGGAGGCCTGCTGCAAATATCCTAACTTTGTCATTTCCTCCGGCTGTGATATCCCGCCGCTGTCCAAATGGGAAAATATCGACGCCTTTTTTGAAGCGGTGCAGGAATTCTACGAAAAAAAGCGGATGGCATGAGGATGCAGGACATGGAA
Source organism: Eisenbergiella porci (assembly GCF_009696275.1). Lineage (GTDB taxonomy): Bacteria > Bacillota > Clostridia > Lachnospirales > Lachnospiraceae > Eisenbergiella > Eisenbergiella porci. The sequence goes on along the minus strand of NZ_VUMI01000036.1, from coordinate 11,895 downwards.
AAGGTAACGGTAAACGGCCGGATTTTTCAGACGGAAAAAGGAACGGTGCTGGCAGATGTCCTCCGGGAAGCCGGAGGACTGAAAATGCCCTGCGCAGGGAAGGGAATCTGCGGCAAATGCAGAGTCCGGGCGTCAGGGCTGCTCAGCGAACCGGATGAAACGGAAATAAAGAAGCTTACCAGGGCGGAGCGTGAAAACGGCATCCGCCTTGCCTGTCGTACCCGGGTGCTGGGAGAATGTGAGGTGTCCTTTGAAGAGGAGGCTACACGCCAGACTCCGGAGGAAGCGCTTTTGGGGCTTCAGCCTGTGAGGCCTTTGTTTGAAGGGCTGGGCGCTGCGGTGGATATCGGTACGACGACGCTGGCGGCGGTGCTGTTTGATAAAAACGGCTTCCGGGCCAGGGCCGGGGCCGATAATCCCCAGTCTGTTTTCGGAGCGGATGTGATTTCCCGGATGGAAAAAAGCATGGCAGGGGAGCGGGAAGCGCTGGCCCTGTGCATCAAATCGGGGCTGACGTCCCTTTTGGAGGAGCTAGCAAATAAAGACGGCTGTTCCCTGACAGATATTGATACTTTGGTGCTGACCGGAAATACGGCCATGCTTTATTTTTTTACCGGAAGGGATCCTTTCGCCCTTTCCCATGCGCCCTTTGCCCCGGACTGGCTGGCCGGGGAATGGCTGACGGCGGAGCAGCTGGGTCTGCCGGGGATACAGGCGAGGGCCTGGCTGCCGCCCTGCGTGTCCGCTTTTGTGGGAGCGGATATTACCACGGCCATGCTCAGCGTACGGACGGAAAAGCCCGGAAATGACCGTCTTCTTGTGGATATCGGAACGAATGGGGAGATTGTGTTGTGGAGACAGGAAGGAATTTTCTGCTGTTCCACAGCGGCAGGGCCGGCCTTTGAAGGGGCGGGGCTGAAGATGGGAATGCAGGGAACGGACGGCGCGGTTGCCCATGTGCGGGTGACGGAGAACGGGCTTGCGGCCGAGGTGATAGGCGATAAAGAGCCGATAGGCATCTGCGGCAGCGGCGTCATCGATGCGGTGAGCTGCCTGCTGCAGACGGAGGATCTGGATGAAACCGGCTATCTGGAGCATGAGGAAGCGGTGATTGCCGGGGAGGTCCGCCTGTTCCAGGAGGACATAAGGAAGGTCCAGCTTGCCAAAAGCGCTATCTGTGCCGGAATCAAAACCATGCTGCACCGGGCGGGCATGCAGCCGTCGGAGCTGCAGGAGCTGTTGGTTGCAGGGGGCTTCGGCAGCTTCATCCATCTGGAGAATGCGATTGCCATTGGCCTTTTGCCGGAGGTGGAATTGGAAAAAATTACGGTGACAGGAAATGCGGCGCTTATGGGAGCGGCCATGCTGCTGCTGGATAAGGAAAAGCTGCCGGAAGCGGAGCGGCTGGCAGCGGCGGCACAGACTGTGGATCTGGCGTCGGATGCTTTCTTCAAAGAAAGTTATATGGAAGGAATGCTTTTTTAAAAGCGCTTGTAACTGTTGGATTCCTTCACAGTTACAAGCGTTTTACTACTAAATGGGGATTATAAAATGACGAACAGAGAGAGATTTATACGGACTTTAAAATGTGAGCCCATCGGCGGCCAGGTGCCCACCTTTGAGCTGGTCTTTTTTCTGACCATGGAGGCCTTCGGCAAGGTGCATCCCTCCCACCGTTTTTATGAGCAGTGGAACCAGATGAGTTACCGGGAACGCAGCTTTCATATGAATGAAATGGCCCAGCTTTATATCGATACAGCAAAAAGATATGACCACAGCGCTATTTTTATCCATCCCAATCCCGGGGACGTTGAGAATATCCAGTGGCTGCTGGAGCTGATCCTGGAAAAAAGCGGGGATGAAAGCGGGCAGGGGATATGTTTTTTCCACCTCAAACTGCGTTTACACAGGCCTGCCGCTGGAACGGTATGAAATGATGATGGAGCTGTGGAGGCAGTACGGCAGCTACGATGCTTATAAAAAAAGCTGAAACAGTAAAAAAGGCGGCTGAGTAACGGCTTAAAAATCCTGTGTGAAGTATCGCGTGCAGTCGCCCCTCTTGTAAATGTACCGTTGGTCGGCTAAAATGGAGCTATCGATGACGGGGAGGGGAATGCTATGGATATGGAAACCTGGTTTGCGCCGGCCATTGAAATGGGGCGGCTGGTCCGGCAGTACCGGATTGCGCAGGAGGACGAAAAAGTGGAACTGGAGCGCCGGATCCAGAACTCCGCGTATATCTCTCGGCTAAATACGATGCAGAGCTTTAGCAGCGTGGATTTTTTACGGGGGATAGTGGAGGAGCAGAAGGTGAACTTCATCAAACGGGATTTTTTTCTGAATCCCGCGACGCCTTCCTTCGGCGGGGAGGGGGAGGCCCACTACCAGCTGAGCTATCACAGACATGATTATATGGAATTTATTTTTGTGCTGCGGGGAAGCTATGTCCAGTCCATCAACGGCGTGCTGCACCGGCATCAGGCGGGGGATGTATGTATGCTCAATCCCAATGTGATCCACAGGGACGAGGTATCAGGACCGGAGGACAGGGTGCTGTTTATGGGGCTGTCCGCAGGCTTCCTGAAAGGGGAGCTGGCTCGCTTTTTTGCCCCGCATCCGGAGATCGCGGCGTTTATGGAGAATCAGTTCGGGCGCACAGATCAGCAGTATATTCTGTTCCACAGGGAGGATTTTTCCCCGGTGGAGGGGCTTTTGGAACAGATTGTGGAGGAGGATGAACGAAAGCTGCCCGGACATCATCTGGTGATCAAGGGTTATCTGGTCCGCCTGTTCGGGCTTCTGGCGGAAAACCACGGCTATACCTACCACTATCAGAGCCGGAAGGAAATCGAGGAAAACCTTCTGGCGGAAATACTGAACTATATGCAGGAGCATCTGGATACGGTCAACCGGACGGAGCTGGCAGCCTTCTTCCATTTTAACCCGGATTACCTCAACCGTTTCCTGCTGCAGAAAACCGGGGAAAATTATTCCTCCCATCTGCGTTTTATGCGCCTGCAGGCGGCTGCGGAGCAGCTGAAGGCTACGGATAAGAGCGTGAATGAAATTATCAGGGAGCTGGGTTTTTCCAACAAGGGGCATTTTAACCGGATGTTCAGAGAAAAATACGGTATGCTGCCGGGAGCCTATCGGAAGGAATGGGAAAATTGAATAACATATACCATTAAAATGAGCGGATACTATTCAGAAAGTCTGAAATGGTAACCGCTCTTTCTTTTTGAATCTGTTAATGTTACTGAAATAATGGAAAATGACTGCTATATTGTATGTATGAAATGCACAAAACAAAAAAGGAGGGGACTATGGACAAGATTGCTTTTTTAGGTGCCGGCAGCACGGTTTTTGCGAAAAACGTGCTGGGGGACTGTATGCTGACAGGGCCGCTGCAGGAATTTGAATATGCGCTGTACGATATCGATATGCAGCGTCTGGAGGAGTCCTGGCAGATGCTGTCCAACATCAACCGGAACTCTAACGGCGGCAGGGCGCGGATCGTAAAATATATGGATCGTATGGAAGCGCTGCGGGGAGCCAGATATGTGATTAATGCCATCCAGGTGGGCGGCTATGAGCCTTGTACGGTGACGGATTTTGAAATCCCGAAAAAATACGGCCTGCGTCAGACCATCGGGGATACGGTGGGAATTGGCGGGATTTTCAGGGCGCTGCGCACCATTCCGGTGATGCTTGATTTTGTCAGGGATATGGAAAAGGTCTGCCCGGAGGCTCTGTTTTTAAACTACACCAATCCCATGGCAATACTGACCATGGCGATGTGCAGGGCATCCTTCATACAGACGGTGGGAATCTGCCATTCCGTACAGGTCTGTGTGCCGCAGCTGCTATACAGGCTGGGGCTGCCCCAGGATCATGTGAAGTATAAAATTGCGGGAATCAACCATATGGCATGGCTGCTGGAAATCACGCGCAACGGAGAGGATTATTACCCGCAGATCAAACAGAGGGCCGAAGAGGGGCCGATCCTCAAACCGTATACCAGGGAAATGCTGAAGGATTATCCCCAGCTGCTTTACCCGGAATATGATTTCACCCCGGACAGACACGATGATCTGGTGCGCTTTGAAATCATGAAGCAGTTTGGCTGCTATGTGACGGAATCCAGCGAGCACAATGCGGAGTTTATGCCTTATTTCATCAAGAAGGCTCATCCGGAGCTGATTGAAAAGTACCAGATTCCGCTGGATGAATACCCGCGCCGCTGCCGCATCCAGATTGAACACTGGAAGCAACTGAAAAACAGTCTGGTGAATGATGAAAACCTGATCCACCAGCGCACGCATGAATATCCGTCCTACATTCTGGAAGCGCTGGAAACGGGCAGGCCGTTTACCTTTGCGGGGAATGTGATGAACGAAGGGCTGATTGACAACCTGCCGAAGGACTGCTGTGTGGAGGTTACCTGCGCAGCCGGACAGGGAGGCATCCAGCCGTGCCATGTGGGAAGCCTGCCCCATCAGCTGGCGGCCTTGAATATGAGCAATATCGGCCTGCAGCAGCTGACAGTGGACGCAGCGCTCACCGGCAGCAGGGAGGCCATTTATCAGGCGGCCATGCTGGATCCCCATACGGCGGCGGAGCTGACGATAGACGAAATACGCAGCCTGGTGGATGAGCTGATAGAGGCTCATGGCAGCTGGCTGCCGGAATATCATTAAACAAAAGAGAGGGAGGAATGACTCATGGGAAAAACTGCAGCAGTAAATGAAAACGGCATGGCTGATACCAGGCCGGCCAGGCGGAAAAATATGGCTTCCAACAAGGAGGTTCTGGGACATGCGCTGGGAGGCGTGGGCCAAAATACGGTTTATGCGCTCTGGAGCGGCTTCATCACCGCCTTTTATACGGATGTATTCGGCATGAACCCGGCAATCATGGCAGGAATTTTCCTGTTTGCCAGAATTTGGGACGGCATCAATGATCCGATGATGGGAATTATCGCGGACCGCTCAAAAAGCCGGTTCGGGCGCTACCGCTGCTGGCTTCTGCGTATGCCGCCGGTGGTTGCGGCATGCCTTGTGCTGAACTTTACCGTACCTAATTTCGGGCCTACGGGAAATATTATTTATGCGGCAATCACGTATATCATTATGGGAATGGCCTTCACCAGCGTGGATATTCCCTACTGGAGCCTTCCGGCGGCCATGACCAGCGATCCGGAGGAGCGAACCAAGATTTTTACCACGGCTACCCTGGGGACCAACCTTGCAAATACTGTCGGCAACATGCTTATCCCTATCCTGCTTGTGGCCTTCGGCGGTACGGGAAGCGCCCATGCCTATTTTATGACGGCGCTGATTTTCGCGGTAGTGGGCTGTGTGCTGTACCTGACCTGCTTTGGCATGGTAAGGGAGCATGTGGAAGCGCCTACGGAAAAATTCAGCTTTGCGCTTGCCTTTAAATCCCTTTTTACCAATAAGCCGCTGTTCTGCATTATGATTACCAATCTGGTAATCAACCTTGCCTTTATTATGAAAATGACACTGAATTATTATTACACCACCTATACGTTGGGGGATGTGAAGCTGATGAGCTTAATGAGCCTGATCACCCTGCCCAGTATCCTGCTGGGGACCGTGGCGGCTCCCTTCCTGACGAAAGCCCTGGGAAAGAAAAAGACGCTGCTAGGCCTGATGATAGCCAACCTTGCGGTAAGCGCTGTTTTTTATCTGGTAGGCTATCACAACATCACGCTGGTGCTCGTTATGGGCGCACTGCAGATTCTGTTCGTGGGGGCGGCCTTTGTGGTTATCAGTTCCATGACGGCTGATACCATCGAATACGGCGAGTGGAAAACAGGCCAGCGTAACGAAGGCGTTATCACCTCCACCCGTACCCTCATCACCAAAATCGCTTCCGCGCTGGTAGGCGTGGCGGTTGCCGTGGTTCTGTCTATGACAGGCTATGTGCCCAATGTAGAGCAGACCGAGCATACCATGAATGCCTTTCATTTTGTGGTATCCTTCCTGCCCGGCATCGTTATGATGATTGGGGCGATTCCCATGTTCTTCTATACTCTGACCGAGGAACGCCATGCGAAGATCGTAGCCGAGCTGAAGGAACGCAGGGCGGAAAAGGAAAACGGGACAAATAACTGAAAATAGGGTATTGTTTACATATAGGAATGTATAGGTAAGAAAGGCCGGCGGCGGAAGCAAAGCCGGCCTTTCGGAAATGGAGGAGGAAAATGCAGCAGAAAATTCCGCTGAACTATGACTGGCTTTACAAACCGGATTTTGTGCCGGAGGATATAAAATGCACACCGGAGGCCGCGGGGTATGAGACGGTGGATCTGCCCCATACCAATAAGATGCTTCCCCTGAATTACTTCAGTGAAACTGAATATCAGTTCGTCAGCTGCTATAAGAAGCTGCTGGAAATCCCGGAGGAGTGGCAGGAAAAATCCATTTTTCTGGAATTTGAGGGAGTCATGCTGGCCTGTGATGTTTACTGCAACGGGATTTTGACGGGAAGGCATGAGGGCGGCTATACGCCTTTTACCGTGGAGCTTACCGGGGCAGTGCGCTTCGGGGAGGAAAACATACTTGTCGTCCGCGTGGATTCCAGGGAGCTGGGAGGCATCCCTCCTTTTGGAAATGTGGTGGATTATCTGACCTACGGCGGCATTTACCGGGAGGTATGGCTGTACGCCGCAGGGCCGGTGCGGCTGGAGCGCCTGTGGCTGGACTGCCCTGATCCGCTGGAGGAGGTGAAGACCTTACGCTGCGCATGTGAAATTACTTGCGACCATGCTTGGGAGGGAATTTTGGAGCTTACGCTGTTTTCCCCGGAGAACAGCATGGCCGGGAATTGGGAGGGAAAGATTTCCCTGAAACCCGGCACACAGAAAATCCCGGCGGCCCTTGAAGGGCTTACGGATATTTCCTTATGGGATACGCAGCATCCGGTCCTTTACCGGGCGGAGGCAAAGCTGAAGGAGAAGGAGAGCGGAAGCTGCGTCAGCCTGAGCAGCAGCCGTTTCGGCTTCAGGCAGGCCCGGTTTACACCGGAAGGATTTTTCCTGAACGGCGTGAAATGCAAACTCATCGGCCTGAACCGCCATCAGTCATGGCCCTATGTGGGCTATGCCATGCCGGAGCGGATACAGCGCCGGGATGCGCAGCTTCTGCGACGGGAGCTGGGCTGCAATGTGGTGCGCACCAGCCATTATCCCCAGTCCAGGCATTTCCTGGATGCCTGCGACGAGCTGGGACTGTTGGTAATGGAGGAGATTCCGGGCTGGCAGCACATCGGGGATGAGGATTGGAAGCAGCATTCCCTGGAGGAGCTGAAGGCTATGATCACGCGGGATTATAACCGGCCCTCCATTATTTTGTGGGGCGTAAGGATCAATGAATCCCAGGATGATCATTCCTTTTATGAAAGGACCAATGCGCTGGCCCGCGCCATGGATCCTGGCCGGCAGACCGGAGGGACCAGGTATATTCAGCGAAGCGAGCTTTTGGAGGATGTGTATACCTACAATGATTTTACCCACGACGGGGGAAAAACGGTATTCCGGCCACAGAAGGAAACCACAGGGCTGGACAGGGCGGTGCCTCTGCTTGTGACGGAGAGCAACGGACATATGTACCCCGCAAAGCGTTTTGACCAGGAGGCGCGTCTGACGGAACATGCGCTGCGGCATCTGCGGGTGATAAACGAAAGCCTGGGCCGTGAGGATCTGGCAGGTGGCATCAGCTGGTGCGCTTTTGACTATAATACCCACGGCAGCTTCGGTTCAGGGGATAAAATCTGTTATCATGGCGTTTTTGATATGTTCAGGAACCCCAAATACGCGGCCTTTGCCTATGCGTCACAGAAGGAACCGGAGAAGGAACCGGTGCTTGAGCCTGTTACGCTGGTAAGCCGTGGGGAAAAGGACGGCGGAGGCACGGTGCCCTTTTATATCCTGACCAACTGTGATTATGTGAGGGTTTATAAAAATGGGAAAAAAGTGTCGGATTTTTATCCCCGCAAGGAGGAATTTCCCCATCTGAAGCACCCTCCCGTCATGATTTTCCATTTGATGGAGGAAGAACTGCTGGCTGATTTCTCCGAAGAAGACAGAAGAGGACTTACCACATTCCTGGAAAAAAAGGTGACTGAAGGGACGCTTACCGCCATGCAGCAGGAGGATTATATATTCCTTTCCGGGCTGGCGGCGCGTTACAACAGGGAAATATCGGGGCTTATCGGCATGGTGATCAAATCCGCAGGCGGCTGGGGAGAAACGGAAAACAACCTGGTGCTGGAGGGATGGCTTGGGGACCGCATCGTATGCAGAAGGGAAGTGGGAGAAAGCCGGTATGCCGCCGGAATCATCGCCAGGGCTGATGATTCCGTCCTGTACGCAGACGGCGATACCTATGACGCCACCCGTATTACGGTGAAGGCGGTGGACAATATGGGAAATCTGCTGCCCTTTACCCAGGAATGTGTGGAAATCCAACTGGACGGCCCTGCCAGGCTGCTGGGCCCTGCGCGGTTCCCCCTTACCGGAGGCGTATCCTCCTTCTGGATCAGGACGGTGGGGAAGACCGGCACGGTGCGGATAGGTGTGTTGGGGGTGGAAAGCCGGACGGAATGTACGGTTGATGTGAAATAGAGGAAATTGGGATAAAAACTGTTTCAGAGTATGGATGCTCCGGAGGCCATGGGATGCTGTGGCCCGCCGGAGCTTTTTTGCGCCTAAAAATCGGCCCGTGTGTATTCGGAAGGCGTGATATTTTTATAACGTTTGAAAACCTTTACAAAATAGCTGGCATCGTGGAAACCGCAGTCAAAAGCGATTTCCGTAATCGTTTTATTCGTATAAGACAGCTGCTCGCAGGCGGCCTCCACACGGTAATAATTCAGGTAATCCAGTGGTGTGCGGTGGGTCAGCTCCCGGAAATAGCGGCAGAAATAATTGCCGTTCATATTTGCGCAGGCGGCAAGGTCGGAAAGCCGGATATCTTCCGCATAGTGCTCATCTATAAAGGTAAGCACATCCTTCAGATGCAGCACTTTTTTCTGGGTGCTGAGAGCGGGTGCTTCGGAATAAAAATGGTTCTGGAAAAGCTGACCGAACAGCAGGAAGGTATAGCCCTGCAAAAGAAGCGTATAGCCCTCCGGCTTGAAACGCAGCAAATCCAGCATACTGAAGAGAATATCGTTGATTTGCGTGCATGCTGCAGGAAAATAATTATGGATAAGTATTTTCTGGTTCAGGAGGTCGAAGATTTTATGTTCATAAACTCTGGTGGATGAGCCGGACTGAAAAATAGTATCCAGATCCATCAGCAGGCATTCATAACAGCAGCTTTGCGCTTCCAGGGGCGCGCCGCCGTGGGTAACGCCTGAGGAAATAAAAGCGCTGTCTCCGGGAGAAAGCAGCAGTTCACAATCTTCCAGCTGCAGCCGGAAATGCCCGGAGAAAACATGGACGATTTCACAGAGGGGATGCCAGTGATAAGGCATGGTGTAGCGGGGATGAATATAAGTAACATGGTAGAAAAAATAGGGGAAGTCCTGGCTTCCATGTCTTTGCTGCTCCGGATAGTCCAAAAATTTCATAAAAAAACTTCCTTTCCTTTTTTGATGCGGGCCCTAACCATATCTATATTCCCTTACTATAACACAAAAAGTGAATTTATTACCAGAAATCACTAAAATATTACAAGAAGAAAAGGCTCCGGCACATTAAAATAATAGTATGCACAAGCGGAAAGGCCTGGGAGGAAACGTTTGTAAGTCCTTTCCAACTATGGATGGATACTATATCGCAGGAAAGCCTGCGGTATGCGGGAGGTATAAAAATGAAAAAGACAGTAGCTGCCATAAATAGCAGAAAAAAGAACCAGACCTGGAAACTGATGAAGAGAAACTGGTGTCTGTACCTGTTTCTGGTTCCCGCCGTGGTATTTATAGGAATATTCTGCTATGCGCCGATGTATGGCGTACTTATGGCCTTTCAGGATTATTCGCCGGGGAAAGGGATAATGGGGAGCAACTGGGTGGGTTTAAAATGGTTCCAGACCTTTTTCCATCTGCCCCGTTTCTGGCAGATAGTGAAGAATACACTGGTGGTGAGCCTCTATTCCCTGGTGGTGGGCTTCCCAATCCCCATAGTGCTTGCGCTTATGATAAACAGTGTAAAAAGTACCAGATTCAAAAAACTGACACAGACGATAACCTATATGCCGCACTTTATTTCCACAGTAATTCTGGTCGGTATGATGTCGGTTTTCCTCTCTCCCAGATCGGGTTTTTTAAATCATCTGATTGCTATGCTGGGAGGACCGGATGACTTGTATTATATGGGCAGCGCCTCAGCCTTTGCACATCTTTATGTCTGGTCGGGGATCTGGCAGAACATGGGCTGGAGTTCCATAATTTATCTGGCAGCGTTGGCCGGCGTGGATCAGGAGCTGCATGAGGCGGCCATGGTGGACGGGGCGAACAAGCTGAAGCGGATTATCCATATTGATTTGCCCGCCATTATGCCCACGATGGTAATACTGCTTATCATGAACGCAGGGAACATTATGAGCGTAGGCTATGAAAAAGTATATCTGATGCAGAATGATCTGAATCTTACCACGGCGGAGGTGATCTCCACCTATGTTTATAAAATCGGTCTGAAACAGCAGCAGTACAGCTACTCGGCGGCCATAGGGCTGTTTAACAACGCAATAAATTTTTTCCTGCTTGTGGTGGTGAATAAGATATCGAAAAAGGTATCCGGTTCCAGTCTGTGGTAGGAATAACAGGAGACAGGAGGAGACGATATGACGACGCAGGGAGCCCTTTCCCAGAAAAAGAAAAAATTCCGGTTTACCCAGGATACGGTTTTTGACATTGTGGTTGCGGCAGCGCTGCTGTTGATAATAGTTATTATGGCATATCCGATTTATTTCGTTTTTGTAGCTTCTTTTTCGGATCCGGCGTATGTCAATAACGGGAGTATGTTGCTGTGGCCGAAGGGCTTTACGCTTTTGGGATATCAAAAGGTGTTCGAGGATGCCCGGATTTGGATCGGTTACGGTAACACACTGATTTATACGGCCGGGGGTACGGCGCTGGGGACGCTTGTAACCATGATGGCAGGCTATGCCCTGTCCAGAAAGGACCTGCCCTTCCGTAATACTTTGATGGGCTATTTTGTGTTTACAATGTACTTCGGCGGCGGCCTGATTCCTTTTTATATGGTAATAAAGAAGCTGCAGCTGACCAATACAAGAACCCTGATGGTAATTATCAGCGCAGTGGCAGTCTATAATATCATTATTACCCGCTCCTTTATGGAAAGCAATATACCAGAGGAACTGCGTGATGCGGCCAGAGTGGACGGCTGCGGAAACGGACGGTTCTTTTTCAGAATTGTAATGCCGCTTTCCAAGGCGATTATGGCGGTACTGGTACTTTATATTGCGGTAACCTACTGGGATTCATATTTTAATCCCATGATATTCCTTACCGACAGAAGCAAATATCCGCTGGCGCTGTACCTGAGGGAGATCCTGCTGACAGCGGCGACCGGGGCCGCCAATTCCATGACCACAGATGCGGATGCGGCGCGCAAGCTGCAGACCATGGTGCAGGTGATTAAATACGGCGTAATTGTAGTATCCACGCTGCCTATTATCTGTGTATATCCTTTCCTGCAGAAGTATTTTGTAAAGGGCGTCATGATTGGCTCTATTAAAGGGTGAAATCAATGGGTGACAATCCATTTTGATGAATAAAGAAGTCCAGCTAAGAAATGTCAATAGGTAAAATGAAAAATGTTTACAAAGTTTTTTTCAAGCAGCTGATGTAAAAAAGGGTAACCTTAATAAACCCATTGCCATGGGATTTTAAAATGTAATTCAA
>NZ_VUMI01000035.1 GCF_009696275.1 Eisenbergiella porci | reverse complement strand
TGTTCAGCCCTTGTCACGATAAATTTTCTCCTTTGCGAAAAACTTTTTTTTATTTTATCATGCATCGGCTAAATCTTCAGTGCTTATCAGTAATTTTTGTGCGAGAAATTTTCGCCTTTCAGAGCTGTAATAATATACAATCGTATGAAAATGTCGTATGAAGCACTAAACGTTACTGGTTCAGCACACGCTTCACGGCATAAGGCGTACGGTAAGTGGCATTTGAAATCTTAATGCCGCTTCTGGGATTGCTGGCATGGATAACCTGGCCGTTTCCGATATAAATAGCCACGTGGTTGACTCTTCCGTTCTGTGCATAGAAGATCAGATCGCCGGGCTGCGCCTCAGAAAGGCTCACCTTCGATCCCATGGTACTCTGTGCCGCTGAGGAATGGGGCAGGGATACGCCGTACTTCTTAAATACGCTCAGGACGAAACCGGAGCAGTCCGCGCCACTTGTCAGGCTGGTGCCTCCCCATACATAAGGATTGCCCAGATACTGCTTCGCATAGTTGACCAAATCCACCCTGACGTTGGAAACTCCCTTGCCATAGATCAGTTCCGTCTGGGTCACCGCTCTGTCGAGCTTCTTGGCTATATCCACATAATCGGCGGATACATAAGCCTCCTCGTCATCCAGCATGATCTTAACCCATCCGTCCAGCTTCTCCACGACTTCCAGCTCTTCGCCTTCCGCCACCTGTGTGATTACCGGGTTGTCCGTTCCCGGGCCCTGCCGCACAAACAGTCCGCCGGAATTGCACACCGCCATATCGGTTGCAACCTTGTCCGCCCTGTCCCTGGCTTCCTGACCTGTTAACAGGAACTCAGCTTTTACGTATCCGTTAACCTTGCCGGATTTGATATGCGCCCAGCCGTCCTTGATTTCAAGCACGTCACAGCCGCTGTTCTTGCTCATCTTGCCAACAAGCTTGCCGTCCTCACTGGGTTTCTCACGCACGTTCAGATAATTGGATACATTGGCTATTCCCAGATTACTGAAGCCGTAGATCGCTTTTCTTTCTATTTTAGCTTCTTCCGCCGCCGCAAGGTATTCTTCTTCCTCCACGTTCGCTTCCAGAATCTCTCCAACGCCTGCCGAGGGCACAACAACGCTGCCGTTTCCGGCCGCCATTACAGTCATTCCGGTATATAATACAAATCCAGCCGCCAACACGCCAATTGCTTTTGTTCCTTTTAACATAAAAATATTTCTCCTGTTAATTATCCTGCATCTGCTTCATTCCTGAGGGAATTTTTACAGATTCCTTTCAAAATGTTACAATATTGTTACAACCGTATTATATTCAAATTTTAATTCCCTGTCAATCCATATTTCCCCTTATTTCCTGGAATTTATTTCTAATATAACCGTTGTGTCACTTCACAGTTACCCTTCCGCCGCAAAGAAAAAGTCCTTTCATCCGTTTCAGAAAGGAAGCGTTGGATGGAAGGACCTTTTTCTGCCTCCTGCCGGCCAAAGACGGCGGCGGGAGCATTTTCATTATTATTACATGGCTTTACTTACTTCATATTCCGTATTGTTCATGGCAAATGCGATATTGGTGGCATGATCCGCCACTCTTTCCAGTCCGCTCACCACATCGGAGAAAATCATACTGGCCTCCGGCGTACACAGGTTCTTGGTCATACGTTCTATGTGGGATTTCTGGATTTCCCGTTCCTTATCGTCAATGGCATCCTCCAGATTCGCCACATCCTCGGCACGCTCATCAGAGCCTGTGGAGAACATTTCCACCGAAAAACGGATGATCGTATTGACCATATCCAGCATCTGTCCCAGTTCATGCTGCGCCTCCTTGCTGAAGCCTACGCCGGTGGCCTTTCTCTGTCTTGCCGCATCAGCCACATTTTCCGCATGATCGCCGATTCTTTCAATATCATTTACAATATGGAACAGGGCGCCGATGCTCTTCTGATCCTCAATGGGCAGTGTGGTCTGGTTGATTTTAACCAGATAGTTGGTAATGGAATGATTGAGGAAGTTGATATTCTTCTCCACCGAATAAACGGTTTCAATATCTTCCTCATCCAGGGTTATCAGCGCATTCATGGCGCGGTTCAGGTTGTCGGAGGCAAGATCAGCCATACGCTTCAGCTCCTTGTCCACCTCTACCACCGCCGTAGCCGGATTGAAAACGGTCCTGTCCCCGATATATTTCAGCGTGAAATTGTCGCGGTCGTCCATCTTCATGTCTTCGCCAGGCACGAAGAAATAGGTCATTTTGACGATCAGGCCGGCAAACGGGAAAAGCGCCAGTACCTGGAACACCTTGAAAATAGTATGGGCGTTGGCCACGAAACGTCCCGGGTTGGAGCCGGAAACAATATGAAGCAGATCGATAATCGGACCCATGGCAAGCTTAAGTATGATATACATCAATACCGTTCCTATCACATTGAACAGGAAATGGATCATGGCAGCCCTCTTGGCATCCTTCTTCCCGCTCAGGGATGCCAGCAGCGCGGAGGTACACGCGCCGATATTACAGCCGAGTATGATAAACAGACAGATGGGAAGCTCCAGCAGCCCCTGATTTGCCATCAGCAGCACAATACTTACCGTTACAGAGGAGCTCTGGATTACCGCTGTCAGCAGCGTCCCTACAAGAATGGCAAGCATCGGGCTTGTCAGGGAAGAAAGAATATGCACTATCTCCGGCATGTCCCGCATCCCCGACATGGCGCTGGACATCCCGGACAGGCCCATGAAAAGAACGCCGAAGCCAAGGATAATATGACAGATTTTAACAATGTTCTGCCGCTTGCAGAACATGATGCCCAGGATTCCTGCCAGAAGGAATATCGGGGCTATCTCAGAAAGGTTAAAGGAAACAAGCTGGGAGGTCACCGTAGTACCGATATTGGCACCAAAGATTACACCCGCCGCCTGATACAGATTCATCAGCCCCGAGTTGACGAAGCTGACCACCATTACCGTACACGCCGAGGAGGACTGTATAACCGCTGTAAAAATAATACCGACCAGCATTCCAACAAAGCGGTTCTTGGTAAACATCTCCAGGATGCCCCTCAGCTTGGCACCCGCCGCCTTCTCAATACTCTCGCTCATCAGCCGCATGCCAAACAGGAACAATCCAAGGCCCCCGGCCATTGACAACAGCATCGCACCTATACTCATCTTTTGTCTTTTTCCTTCCCACCTGCGAAAAAGGCCTTTCGGCCTTTTCTCCAGGGTTTGCATTATACATCGATTTTACTTTTTATTTACGCACACTTTACATATATTTTAAGGGATTCTTAAGAAAGTTACAAGAGGAAATGGGGAAAATGTTGATTTTTGTATCAGACGCTTACAATATACAGATAAATTTTGTTGGCTGTTTAACCAGAAAATGGTATACTAAGGAAAAGATTTTATTGGGGAATAAGGAGGATATGCAATGAAAAAAAGGATAGTGACTCTGTTAACCACAGCCCTGCTTTTGAGCTTCGCCTTCTCGTCCACGGTTTCGGCCGCAGGCTTTGTCCAGGATACGTCAGGGGTAAAGTTCCAGAACGATGACGGAAGCTTTGCAGCCAACACCTGGGTGCAGGCCGGGACGGGCATCTATCATCTGGATGCCGCCGGTTTCGTGCAGACAGGCTGGATTCAGGTAGGTGAGCTCTGGTATTACCTGGATGAAACAGGCGTATGCACCACCCCTGAGGGAAGCCCGGTTGGTCCCAATGCCGAAGCCGCCAACCCTGCACCTGCAGCGCCTTCCCAAACAGCTCCGGCCCAGGCGGTCCCCGCTCCCGCCCAGACGGCTCCCGCACCGGATGCCGCCATCGCCGCTGTTTTTGAAGCCGCGGGCTGGACGCTGTATGCGCCCACTGATGCGACACTGCTGCAGAATGGCATTGCCGCCGGGCTGATAGGCTTTGACGGTGCACGCTACTGGGCGTCACCTGTATTTACGGCAGCCCTGGCAGGACAGACTGTTCCTGCGCCGCAGCAACAGGAAGCGCCGCAGGTAACCGCGGACAAGCCTCAGGAGAAAACCGTTTACATCACGGCTACCGGCAATAAATATCACAGAGCAAGCTGCCGTTATCTGGAGAAAAGCAAAATTTCCATCGACCTGTCCGACGCCCTCGCCGCCGGTTATGGCGCCTGCAAGGTCTGCAGGCCCTGAGCCGCATCAGCAAATACCTGAAACAGTATATCTGCAGGTCACAGAAAAACCGGAGACGTCACAGCCTCCGGTTTTTCCAATATTCCCTGCCCGCTTCTATGTCCCGGGCCATATTCTGCTTTAATTCTTCCACACTTGAAAACTTCATCTCCGGGCGGCAGAAGGAGTACAGGCTCACCTCCACATATTCCCCGTAGATTTCCTCATTAAAATCATAAAGATATGTTTCCACGCTCATCTGGCCGCTGTTGCTCACCGTAGGCCGGCAGCCGATATTTGTAATGCCGTTCAGCTGTCTGTTTCCGGCAGATACCCGGGAAAGATACACGCCGTTTGGGGGCAGGAGCTTGTCCCTGGGAGGAAAAAGGTTCACCGTGGGCATCCCCAGTGTCCTTCCCAGCCTTTTCCCATGCATGACAGACCCCGCCACACAGTAGGGAGCGCCCAAAAGCCGTTCCGCCAGCTCCATATTCCCCTTCTGCACCTCTTCCCGCACAAAGGTGGAGCTGATCTCCCGGCCGTTATACATGATTTTGTCGATAACCTGTACCTGATAACCCATCTGTTCGGACATGGCCTGCATAAGATGCCAGTCCCCCTTTCCTTTGTCTCCATAGGAAAGATCCGTCCCTGCCGCAATAAACCTTGTCTGCAGCCTGTCATGCAGCACTTCCCGGACAAAGGTCTCCGGCGGCATGGCCGCGGTTTCCGCATTCATGGGGAATTCAATCAGAAGATCGATTCCCATCCGGTCAAAAACCCGTCTTTTTTCTTCCTTGGTTGTCAGCTCCGCCTGCGGCTTTCCTGAGAAAAACACCCCTGGAGGGGGATCAAAGGTGAAAACCGCCGACTGCAGCCCATCCTCCTTTGCCTTCAGAATCTGGGAAAGAAGCATTCTGTGGCCCTGATGAATGCCGTCAAATTTTCCGATGGCCACCGCCGTATGGTGTTTACATTCAAATTCTGTCGTACCCGAAATTATCTGCATTGAATCACTCCAGTATCCGTACTTTCCGTTATTTCTGCGGGATATTTATCTAAAGGGTTTGGTTCCTTCACAGTCACATTACAGGAACATTTTTACGGGCTGATACCTTTCCTTCTCCTCCGAGAAGGCATAAATGCCGTAAAAACGTCCTTTTCTATCATACACTCTCACCTGTCTGCCGTCCGGAGTCCTTACGCTTTCCTCCGCCTGGCCGGGATAAAAGGCATTCCCATTTTCTATCAGCCTGACAAAAGCGTCCTTCACCGTAAGGACAGGAAGCTCTGTAAACATCGCTTCCACAGGTATCACCTTTTCTTCCAGCCTGCCCTGCGCCGCCAGTTCTTCCAGCTGGGAAAGCTTCAGCGTGCCGTCAATGGTAAAAATGCCCACTCTTGTGCGCTTCAGGCTTTTCATGGTGCCGCCGCAGCCAAGCTTCTGTCCGATATCATGGCATAAGGTCCTGATATAGGTTCCTTTGGAGCAGGCAACGCGGAAGGTGATTTCCGGCAGGCTGACGGAAAGGATTTCGATGCTGTGGATTTCCACCCTCCTGCCCTTCCTCTCCACTTCCTTCCCCGCCCTGGCCAGCTCATACAGCCTTTTGCCGTTCACCTTCAGCGCAGAGTACATGGGCGGGATCTGTTCATAAGCCCCCACAAAGGAGCGGATGGCCTCCACAGCCTGCTCTTCATCCGCCGTCACCTCATGCTCCTCCAATACCGTTCCGGTCACGTCCTGGGTATCCGTCACCTGTCCCAGAAGAAGCACAGCCTCATATTCCTTGCTTTTATCAGTAAGCATATCACACAGCTTCGTGCCGCTGCCCAGGCAAACAGGAAGTACCCCGACCGCTTCCGGATCCAGGGTACCTGTATGGCCGATTTTTTTCTGCCTGCATATGCCGCGCAGCTTTGCCACCACATCATGGGAGGTAAAGCCCGCTTCTTTATAGACATTCAGAATGCCGTTTATCATGTATTCCGCTCCTTGATAAACTGTTTCCAGCCGTCCGGTCAGGCTTAGCGGGCAGAAAAATGCCCGCTGGCCGGGTGGTTACAGCTGCTTTTCAATATGTAACGAAAGGTTATTGATTACATCATGGCAGGTGCCGTTCATGGTACAGCCCGCCGCGCGCACATGCCCGCCTCCTCCGAAATAGGAAGCGATCTGCGATACATTGACGAGACCGCCGGATCTCATGCTCACCTTATACTCCAGCACGCCTGTTTCATACATGAATATGGCGCATTCCACGCCCTTGATACTGCGAAGCTGGCTTACAATGCCCTCCAGATCCTGGGGCGAGGCGCCGTAAAAATCCATGGTTTTCCTGTCAATGACGCTGACCACGCATTTTCCGTCCATGAAAAGGATGCTTTCCAGCAGTGCGCGGCCGAGTATCTGCGTTTGCAGATAGGTTTTTTCATAAAATGTCTCTTCTATGAGACGGCTGAAATCAAAGCCATAGGAAATCAGCTTTGCCGCCGCCCGAAGGGTTTCCGGCGACGTATTGGAATACTGGAACACGCCCGTATCATGGATAATGCCGATATAAAGCGCTTTGGCAATCTCTTCGTCCAGCTGTTCCTTTTCCGTCAGATCATAAATAAGCTCGCTCGTAGAGCTGGCTGTGGGAACCACATAATTCACATCCCCGCAGCCCTTATTGCTGATATGGTGGTCAATATTTATCTTTTTCACAGCGCTGTTGAAATACGCTTCTGCTCCTCCCAGGCGGTCGGACGCAGTATCCAGGGCGAAAAACACATCAAAGCGTTCCTGCTCGCCGTATTCGCTGTTAATTTCTTCCACACTGCTGATGCAGCTGAAAATATCAGCCGGTTTTTCCAGGAAAATATGAAGGTCCGCATCGGGCCTTACCTTTTTCAAATAAAGGTAAAGGCCCATACAGGAACCGACACAGTCTCCGTCCGGACGGATATGTCCGCTGATCCCTATCCTTTTTGCCTGTTTACATTCTTCCAAAAGCTTCATATCAGACCTCCCTGCTGTCAAACATGCGCCAGGCGGAAGCATCTGCCGGCTTATTCTTCTCCGGCTTCCTCATCCGTCTCCGCCTGCGTCCCTGCGCTGCCCATAACTTCATCAATCTTATGTGACATGTTTACTCCGTAGGCAATGGACTGATCCATGATAAAACATACCTCCGGCGTAATACGAAGATTGATTTCCTTCGCCAGCCTGCTTTTGATAAAGCCGGCGGCGCTTCTTAAGCCGGCCAGCGTATCCGCCTGGGCTTTTTCATCCCCAAGCACGCTGATCCATGCCTTGCAGGTCTTCAGATCCGGAGAAACCTCCACCGCTACCACTGAAGTAAGGGGAGCGATTCTGGGATCCTTTATTTCCCCCCGGATGGTTTCGGCAAGCACCTTCTGCACCTCCGTATTGATCCGGGTATTTTTAACACTGTTTTTTCTCATATTACTCCTACCTGTGAGGCAGCAAACTTCCGCAGCTTATCTTGGAACCTCTACCATAATGTAGGCTTCCACGATATCACCCTCCTGAATCTGGTCAAAGCCGTCAAAGACAAGACCACATTCATATCCGGAACGTACTTCCTTCACATCATCTTTAAAACGCTTGAGACTTGCCAGAGTGCCTTCATAAATCTGATCCTTGTCTCTGGTAATTCTCACCTTGCAGTCTCTCTTGAACTCACCGTCAAGCACATAGGAACCTGCAATGTTGCCCACTGCGGATGCTTTGAAAATCTGACGCACTTCCGCATGGCCGATAACCTTCTCCTCAAATACAGGATCCAGCATACCCTTCATTGCGGCTTCGATATCCTCGATAGCCTGGTAAATAACTCTGTACAGACGGATATCCACGCCCTCTCTTTCGGCCGTTGCCTTCGCCGTTGCATCCGGACGGACATTGAAGCCGATAATGATGGCATTAGAGGTTGCGGCCAGGGTGACATCGGATTCGTTGATGGCGCCTACGCCGCCGTGGATGCATTTTACAACCACTTCTTCATTGGTCAGCTTAAGCAGGCTCTGTTTTACCGCTTCCACGCTGCCCTGTACGTCGGCCTTGATAATCAGGTTCAGTTCCTTCAGATTGCCTTCCTGAATCTGGCTGAACAGATCATCCAGAGACATTTTAGCCTTTGTCTCTTCCAGCTTCTTCTCTTTATTCTGTGCGATAAAGGTTTCCGCATAGGCTCTCGCCTCTTTGTCGTTCTCATGTGCCAGGAATACCTCTCCGGCATTGGGAACATCGGAAAGGCCCAGGATTTCCACAGGTGTGGAAGGTCCTGCTTCTTTGGCGCGTCTGCCCTTATCGTCTATCATTGCCCTAACCTTGCCATGGCATGCACCGGCAGAAATAAAGTCGCCCACGTGAAGGGTGCCCTTCTGTACCAGCACGGTTGCCACGGGTCCGCGTCCCTTATCCAGCTCCGCTTCGATGACAAGGCCTCTTGCCTGTCTGTTAGGGTTGGCCTTCAGCTCCAGGATTTCCGAAGTAAGCAGGATCATCTCCAGCAGCTGGTTGATGCCATCGCCGGTCTTTGCGGATACCGGTGCGAATACGGTGCTTCCGCCCCATTCTTCGGGAATAAGCTCATATTCTGCCAGTTCCTGCTTCACCCTGTCGATATTGGCATTGGGTTTATCCATCTTATTTACGGCAACGATGATTTCAATGCCTGCAGCCTTTGCATGGTTGATCGCTTCCACGGTCTGGGGCATAACGCCGTCGTCCGCCGCAACCACCAGGACCGCGATATCCGTGGAGTTGGCGCCGCGCATACGCATGGCTGTAAACGCCTCATGTCCGGGAGTATCCAGGAAGGTGATTTTCTGTCCGTTAATCTGTACAGTATAAGCGCCGATGTGCTGGGTGATTCCGCCCGCTTCACGGTCTGTTACATTTGTCTTTCTGATAGCATCCAGAAGGGAGGTTTTACCATGATCAACATGACCCATAACACAGATAACAGGAGGCCTGGAAATCATATCCTCTTCGTTCTCTTCGTCTTCCTTCAGCAGTTCTTCAATGACATCCACCTTGATTTCTTTTTCGCAGATAATGTCATAATCAATGGCGATATTTTCCGCATCTTCATAGGAAATTTCCTGATTCAGGGTAACAACCTTGCCCTCCAGGAACAGCTTCTTGATGATTGCGGCAGGCAGCAGCTTCATTTTATCGGCCAGTTCCTTAATGGTGATGGTATCACCTACGGTAATAACCTTGATCTGCTCCTCCTGAGTCTCTTCCTTCTTAGGCTCCGGCTTGATAAATCTGCCGGCCTTGTTTTTCAGTTTGTTCTTTGCCGCATTGTCCTCTTCGTAAATGAGGTCTTTCCTGGAGCGTCTATCCCTCTCCTGGCTGCTGCGGCGCTTCTCTTCGTCCCTGTGCTTCTCGCCTTCTTTAATCGGGCTTTCGGGGACAAAACTCTTGCCGCCCGGCGCAGGCTTCCTGAATTTATTGTCCGCGGCACGTTTAGCGTCCGGCCTTCCGCCTGCGCCCTGTGTACGGTCTCCCTGAGGACGGTCACTATTGCCGCCAGGTCTGCCGCCATTTGTATTACGGTTAAAGCCCTGGCCAGGCCTCTGGCCGCCGCCAAAGCCCGGACGGCTCTGGCCTTCACCAGGTCTGCCCTGCGGCCTGTCGCTTCTGGGTGCCCTTGTGTCCGTGCGTCCGCCCTGCGGCCTGTCGTTTCTCGGATTTCTGGACTGCGGCCTGTCTGTCCTGCCGCTGTCCGGACGGCTGCCCTGCGGTCTGCTGCCCTCCGGGCGGCTGTTCTGCGGCCTGTCGCTTCTGTTATCCGTTCTTCCTTCATTCCTGTTATCACTTCTCTCGGCCCTTGCCGCTTTCTCCGCGGCAGCTTTTTCTTCTCTTGCTTTCTGTTCTCTGGCTGCTCTTTCCGCAGCTTCCGCACGCCTGCGCTGTTCTTCCAGCCTCTCATCGGGCATCTGGGGCTGTGAAGGCTTGGTAAGGGGCTTGATCAGCTTGGGCTGTTCAAAACCGATTCTTCCTGAAGAACGGTTCTGGTTATTATTCTGACGGTTCTGGCCGTTTCTTCCCTGCCCGCCGGAATTGTTACCGCGGCCGGAATTATTTCTGCCGCCGTTGTTTCCATTATTTCCGTTGTTGCTGCCCCTTCTGTCTCCATTATTTCCAGACACACCGGGTTTATTCCCGGCTGAGGACTGACGCTGTCCGCCGGACTGCATTTTGCTGTTGTGCGGATTGCTCACAAAAATAATGTTTTTCTTCTTTTTCACCGGCGCATCGGCTGCGCCGCCTTCACGGTGCTCAGCGGCAGGCTGTGCCGCTGCAGAAGGCTGCGCTGCCGCAGTCTGGACCTGTTCCTGCTTTCCGTGATTTTCATTCTGCGTATTCTCTGTTTTCTTTTCCGGCGTAACGCCCGTCGTCTTCATGGATGCTTCTTCCACTACGCGTTTTTCTCCTTCGCTTTTACCAAAATGTTTCTTTACCATCGCTGTCGCATCGTCTTCAATGGAGCTTTGGGCGGCTTTCGCCTCCACCCCTTTTCCCTGAAGAAATGTGATTACGTCTTTACTGTGTATACCTAACTCTTTTGCAAGTTCAAATACTTTCGTTTTAGCCATGCTGCTACCTCCGTCTACTTGGCTTCTTCCAAATGTCCGATCAGGCTTTTGGCAAACCCGTCATCTGTTACCGCCAGGGATGCCCTCATTTCCTTTCCCATCGCGTGTCCCAGCCCCTCCTTGGTATCATAGAGGTAAAAGGGTACGCGGTAGTACTCGCACATGTTCCGGAAGTTTTTCTTTGTATTGTCAGAGGCATCATTTCCTACGATCACCAGCCTTGCAGCACCGGACTTCACACACTTTTCCGTCATGAACTCACCGCTGACCACTGATGAAGCCCTGGTGGCAAGACCCAGCAGGGATAAAATCTTATTCTGCTTCAAACTCCTCAAACTCCCTCTCCAGACTGTCATATACTTCATTTGGAATATTCATCTTGAAGGAGCGCTCCAGGCCTTTGCCTTTCCTTGCCTTTTTCAGGCATTCCATGGATTTGCAAAGATAAGCGCCTCTTCCATTTTTTTTACCGGTCACATCCAGTACAATGTCTCCTTCTGCAGTCTTCAGGACGCGCATCATTTCTTTTTTGCCCTTCATTTCGCCGCAGCCTACGCATTGTCTCATGGGAACTTTCTTATTCATAGTTCTCTCCGTCATCCTCTGTCAGTTCTTCCTGTGAAGCTTCATCCAGGTTCTCGTCGAAGGTTTCTTCAAGAGGAGCTTCCTCATAGGCTTCCTCTCCGGCATATTCCCCGGAATCCTCAGACTCCTCATAATCGCCGTCGTACTCTTCCTCGTATTCGCCGTCTTCCTCATCGTAATCATCATCCAGATAATCCTCATAACGGAAGCCGGGTGCATCCTTGGCCTGTGTCTCGCTCTTGATATCTATCTTGTAACCTGTCAGCCTTGCCGCCAGTCTGGCGTTCTGTCCTTCCTTGCCGATTGCCAGGGAAAGCTGGTAATCAGGAACAACAACCTTTGCGGTTTTTTCATCAGGATCCGCAAATACGGCAACAATCTTGGCAGGGGAAAGTGCATTCTGAATCAGGTTTCCGGGGTTCTCATCCCAGTTGACGATATCGATCTTCTCGCCGCGCAGCTCATCCACAATGGCGTTTACCCTGGCGCCGTTCATACCTACGCAGGCGCCCACCGCGTCAACGTTGGGATTGTTGGACCAGACAGCCATTTTTGTACGGCTTCCCGCTTCTCTGGCGATGCTTTTGATTTCTACCGTTCCGTCCTTTATTTCGGTAACCTCGGATTCAAACAGCCTCTTAACCAGCTCCGGATGGGTGCGGCTCACAAGGATACGCGGTCCCTTGGGTGTGTTCTTCACCTCCAGGATATAGACCTTGATTCTCTCGGTGGGCTTGAATACCTCGCCCTTTACCTGCTCGCTTTCATTCAGGAGGGCATCGGCCTTTCCTAAATTAATGCTTATGTTCTTACCCACATATCTCTGGACAACGCCGGTAACCACATCTTTTTCTTTTTCAAAATACTGATTGTAAATTACGCTTCTTTCTTCTTCCCTGATCTTCTGCAGTATCACGTTCTTGGCATTCTGTGTGGCAATACGCCCGAATTCCTTGGACTTGATTTCCACATGAATGACATCTCCCACCTTGGCTCTCTTGGAAATCTCCTGGGCATCCTCCAGGGCGATCTGCAGGCAGTCATCCTCCACGTCATCCTCTGTCTCCACCACTTCCTTTTCCGCATACACGAGAAAATCGCAGGTTTTCCGGTCAATTTCCACCTTCACGTTATCCGCTTTGCCGAAATGGTTTTTGCACGCCGTAAGCAGGGAATTCTCAATCGCCTCAAAAAGTGTCTCCTTGCTGATTTCTTTTTCTTTTTCCAGAATATCCAGCGCTTCCATTAATTCCTTATTCATTGCTTTAACCTCCAAAAATATTTAAAAATCAAATGTAAGCCTTATCAGGGCGATTTCAGACCTTGCAAAAACTTTTTCTTCCTCTTGTGTTTCAATTGTGACGCTGTTTTCATCAAATGCTTTCAGAATGCCCGCAAATTCCTTCTGTTTATCCTTAGGCTTGTAGAGCCGCAGCTCCACTTCCTCTCCAAGGCTCTTTTCCAAATGCTTATCCTTCTTCAGCGTCCTGCCCAGTCCCGGGCTGCTGACCTCCAGAATATAAGCATCATCAATAAAATCCTCTTCATCCAACTTGTCGGAAAGCGCTCTGCTCACATTCTCACAGTCGAGAATATTCACACCCTCCGGCTTGTCGATATAAGCCCTCAAATACCAGTCGCTGCCTTCCTTCGCGTACTCAACGTCGTAAATCTCCACGCCGTTTGCTTCTGCAATGGGTGCAAGCACTTCTTCGGTACGGGTTTCAATCGTTCTGCCTTTTGACATTCGTTCACCAGTTCCTTTCTTTATTCAGTTGTAAGTTGCCTAATCAATAAAGAAGAGTGGACCGGAAGTCCACTCTACTCTAGTAATCTTATTAACCTTACAGTAGTATAACACCATTGTATACAAAACGCAAGTGCAAAATGCGGAGGGTATGGTGGCCTCTCGGGAGGGTGGATAAGCCCGGAGCATTTCCGGCGGTGTCTGGGGGAGGGGTTCCGGGGTGCGGGGCGGGCTGTGTTACTGGTTCGGCCTCAAAAATGGGATATTTCTAATCGTCCCGTTTTTCCATGCTTCTTCCAACATGGCGCAAACTCCTCACTTCGTTCGTCAAACAGCGCCATTAGGAACGGAGCGAAGCATGAAAAAACGGGGCGATAAGAAATATCTCCATTTTTTCGGGACTCACCTGTAACACAGCCCGCCCCGCACCCCGGAACCCCTCCCCCAGACACCGCCGGAAATACTCCGGGCCGGCAGGTAACGAAAAGGACGCCGCACGCTTCCGTATTTTATATAGAAGAAAAAGAAAAAGGACTGGAGGGAGGTAATTTTATTTTATGGAGTTTTAACTTGTTTCATTATTCTTTTTTCAACAAATGCCGCTGTATTCAGGGATAAGCGCATCCGGCCCGGTTCCTTTCTTCTGTTTCACGGGGCGGCGGGAGGTTGGGAGGGCTGCGGCAGGGCGGGGAGGTGGGGGGAAGGGAGCGGCTCCATTGGAAAAAACGGTGATGTTTCTTACTGCGCCGGAAGGCCGGGATTTTGCCGTCCTTTGCGGCTTGTCTGACGAACGCAGACGACCACAGCAACTAAGATACAGCCACCGCACACAGGGGTCGCTGCGGAGGAGTTTCAGCCGCTTTGGCACAATCCCGGCCTTCCGGCGCAGTTAGAAACACCCCGTTTTTGAGACTGGGGCCGCCCCTCCCCCACTCTTTTTGTATTTGGGACTTTTCTCTTGGTTTTTAGTGTGATAGAATATATTGTCACAGCGGCATTGTTTTGAAGCGGCAGTGCAGTGCTGTAATTCATATTATTTTAGGGGGTTTTTCCTTATGAAAGAACAAAAGAATTCGTTTTCCGGCCGGATCGGTTTTATATTGGCGGCGGCAGGGTCTGCTGTGGGGCTGGGGAATATCTGGCGGTTTCCTTATCTGGCGGCGAAGTACGGCGGAGGGACTTTTCTGCTGATTTATCTGATACTGGCGGTGACGTTTGGTTTCGCCCTGATGCTGACGGAGATTGCTTTGGGGCGGAAAACGGGAAAGAGTACGTTGTATGCTTTTACGTCCCTGAATAAGAAGTTTTCTTTCCTGGGCGTGCTTTCCAGTATTGTTCCCATTATTATCTTTCCTTATTATTGTGTAATCGGGGGATGGGTGGCCAAGTATCTGTTTGTGTATGTGACAGGGCAGGGGCTGGCGGCTACGGAGGACAGCTTTTTTACGGGTTTTATCGGTGAGGTTGGGCAGCCTTTGTTCTGGCTTTTCCTTTTTATTGCGGCTACTGCTTTTATTGTTATGCTTGGCGTGGAAAAGGGGATTGAGAAGGCGAGCAAAATATTGATGCCGATTCTTGTCCTTCTTTCCCTGGGGATTGCGGTTTATGTGGTGACGCGGCCGGGGGCTGTGGACGGGCTGATTTATTATATCAAGCCTGATTTCTCGGAGTTTTCGGTGAATTGTGTGCTTGCGGCGATGGGGCAGCTTTTTTATTCCATGTCTCTTGCCATGGGTATTATGATTACGTATGGTTCTTATATGCCGAAGTCGGAAAACATTGAGTCGTCGGTGCGCAGTATTGAGCTTTTTGATACGGGAATTGCTTTTATTTCAGGTATGATTATTATTCCTTCGGTGTTCGTTTTTTCCGGCGGGAACAAGGATATTCTTTCTTCGGGGCCGAGCCTGATGTTTATTACGCTTCCCAAGGTTTTCGCCAGCATGCGGGCCGGTGCGATTCTGGGGCTGGTATTTTTCCTGCTTGTTTTATTTGCGGCCCTGACTTCTTCCATTTCTTTAATGGAAACGGTGGTGTCTATTGTTCAGGACAAATTCCATATGAAAAGGAAGACGGCGTGTCTTGAGGTCATGGTTTTTGCCCTGGTGATGGGAATTCCTTCTTCTCTGGGCTTTGGCGTACTTTCCTGGGTGGCTCCTCTGGGGCTTTCCATCCTGGATTTCTTTGATTTCCTGAGCAACAGTGTGCTTATGCCCGTGGTGGCGATATTTACCTGTATTTTTGTGGGTTTTGTCGTGAAGCCGAAGGTGGTTACGGATGAGGTGAAGCTTTCCGCTCCGTTTAAGGATGAAAAGCTTTATGTGGTTCTTGTGAAATATGTGGCTCCGATTCTGATCTTTTTGATTCTTATCAGTTCTATCGCCAATACGTTTGGATGGATTAGCCTGTAAGGGCAGTTGGGTCGGTTTCAGGCGGTTTGCCAGAGCAGGGCAGCCGGAAATGGGAAACGTGGATGTGTTTCTCATTTCCGGCTGTCTTTTTTAGTTTTGCAGGATGTGTTCTGCGGGATGGTTCGGCTGACTGCTGACCGCAGGCCGGAGGGGAACGGAGGGTGGAAAGCGGCAAGGGAAAGGGCTTCCGTCCGGGAAAATGCCGGGCCGTCCGCAAGAAACCGGGCCAGGTTCTTTTTGGCTGCCTTTGTGTAATTTTCAATGCTGCCATATTGTTTTACTGCCATTTCGCCAATCTCATCTTCTCTGGAGCGCATCATTGTAAGCATTTCATCAAAGCTTTCCAGGCTTCCAAATTGTTTTACAATTTCTTCGGAATTATTTTGTCTGTATTCATTCAGTGCGTTAAAGTAATCCGTCATATCAAATTTTTTGAAGTCCATGCATTTTTCTCCTTTAATCAGTTTGTCCAGCAGTTCGATCAGGACATTCAGGCGGTCGCGTTTGAGCTGTATAAGTTCGCGCTGTTTTATGAATGCGTTCATTTTATCAAACTGCGGGTTTTCCATAATGGTTTTAACTTCCTTCAGCGTGAAGTCCAGTTCCTTGAAAAAAAGGATCTGCTGGAGAGTTTCCAGCGTATTTTCATCGTAGAGGCGGTATCCGGCCTCCGTCAGTCCCGCCGGCTTGAGCAGTCCGATTTCATCGTAGAACTGGAGGGTGCGCACGCTGACTCCTGTCAGGTTTGCCACCTGTTTTACTGTCATCATATATTTTCACCTTCTTTCCTTCCCTCAGGTATTACTTTAGGCTATCACCATACGTGAGGGTCAATACCTATAAAATCTTTTTATAATTATTCTGTGATTAGGTTTGTGTAATATGAAAGCCGGTTTGGCGTATGAAAGGAGTTTTTTGGAGAAAAAAATGGAGATTTTGACAGATGCGGTAATAAAGGCGGCTTCAGAAGCTGTTGATAAAGAAGGGGGCGGTAATGTAAACTTAAAAACGCCGGAGATGATATCAAAAAAGCAACGGACTGCGTTTTTTCCGGCTTTATGATAATTCATCCCAGCGTTCAGAGCGTATTCAGCGGGCGGCAGCGCATGGGGCGCTGGGAACCGCAGGCTGTTTTCACAGGCGAAGGGCAGGAACCAGGACATCCTCTACCGTCCTATTTTCCGCCGCTTTTCAGGTTGGCAATGATCTTCTTCGCACAGGCAAGGAACTCTTCCATTTCCTGTTCATGGAAGCCCTGCCAGATTTGTTCGTCAATATTCCGGAAGTCCTCATGCACCTGGGCGGCCCTGCTGCGGCCTTCCTCAGTGAGGACTATAAGGAAGGAACGGCGGCAGTCGGGATGCTTTTCCCGGGTCAGGTATCCGGCTTCCTCCAGACGGTCGAGGGTGCGGGACATGGTTGCCACATCCATACAGCACCGGTCGGCCAGTTCCCGCTGGGTCACATGGTCTTTTTCATATAATTTATTCAGAATCCTCGGCTGTCCCGGTGACAGTCCCAGCTTCTGAAAATACGGCTGGAGGATTCTTTTCCTGGCAATTTCCATTTCCACCATAGCATCTCTGATTTCCCATTTTTCCATTCTGTTATCACTCTCCTGACTTTCATTCCGGCGGCATCCTGCCGCCAGGGTTCTTCCTCAGCTTCGGGTATGAGGCCGGGGAGGAACCTTTGCGGGGTACAGGCTTCCTTTTTATTGTAGCATGGTTTGACGGGTCATTCCAGTTCGAATTGTCCAGTATACAGCTGATAATAGCGGCCTTTCTGCTCTAAAAGCTCCTCGTGATCGCCCCGTTCTATGATCTCTCCTTTTTCCAGCACCATAATCGCCTTGGAATTACGCACAGTGGAAAGTCTGTGGGCTATGACAAATACGGTCCGTCCCTCCATCAGGGCATCCATGCCTTTTTCGATAAGCTTTTCCGTCCGGGTATCGATGGAGCTGGTGGCTTCATCCAAAATCAACACGGGCGGGTTGGAAATTGCCGCTCTGGCAATGGCAAGCAGCTGTCTCTGTCCCTGGGAAAGATTGGAGCCGTCGCTGTAAAGCATGGTCTGATAACCCTCGGGAAGCCTTCGGATAAAGGAATCCGCGTTGGCGATGCGGGCCGCTTCCTTTACTTCCTCATCCGATGCCTTCAGTCTGCCATAGCGGATATTATCGGCAATGGTCCCGGTAAACAGGTGGGTATCCTGGATTACCATGGACAGGGAACGGCGCAGATCCTTTTTGCGGATATCCCGGATGTCCAGGCCGTCGTAGGTGATGGTGCCGCCCTGGATCTCATAAAAACGGTTGACCAGGTTGATGATCGTCGTCTTTCCCGCGCCTGTGGAGCCTACAAAGGCTATTTTCTGGCCGGGCTTTGCATAAAGGCTGATGCCGTTTAATATCTTCTTTTCGGAAGTATAGCCAAACACCACATCGGTAAACCGCACATCGCCCTTCAAAGGCACCAGATGGCTGCCGCCGTCCTCTCCCGGCACCTTCCAGGCGTAATCCCTGCCCTCGCTGCCGTTTTCTTCCAGATGTCCGTCTTTTTCCCGTACATGGCAGAGCGTGATTTTCCCTTCGTCTGTTTCCGGCTCCTCTTCCATCATCTCAAAGATACGCTCCGCACCGGAAAGCGCCGCCAGCAGGAAATTGATCTGCTGGGTAAACTGGTTCATGGGCATGGCGCTCTGTCTTACATAGACCAGATAAGAGGCCAGGCTTCCAAGATCCATCAGCCCGGACAGCACAAACATGCCGCCCACGCAGGCGGAAACCGCATAGTTAAAATAGGAAAGGCTGACGATTGTCGGCACCATCATGCCCGAATAGGACAACGCCTTTGTAGATGCCTCCCGCAGCGCTTCATTTCTCCGGCAGAACTCTTCGAAGTCCTTATCCTCGTGGTTAAAAACCTTTTCCACCTTCTGGCCGCCCACCATTTCTTCCACAAAGCCGTTGATGCTTCCCAGATGCTTCTGCTGGGCCAGATAATATTTTTTACTCCGCTTTCCGTTAAACTGGATGAAGAGGAACATCAGCAGCAAAAAGCCGATGACAATCAGGGAAAGCCTGAAATTCAGGATAATCAGCATGGTAATGGTGCCCGTTACCACGATAAAGCTCTGTATCAGAAGGGTAAAGCTGTTGTTCAGCGCCTCGGTCAGGGTATCCACATCATTGGTGAACCTGCTCATCAGCTCGCCGTGAGTATGCGCGTCGAAATAGGAAAGCGGAAGGTCCTGGGTATGTTCAAACAAATCCCTTCTGATGCGTCCCACGATTTTCTGGCAGGTGTGCACCATCAGCTGATTGTAGCCCAGCGTGGCCAGCGCCCCGAAGCCGTACATGACGGCCATCAGAATCAGGATACGGATAAGCCCCGGGATATTTCCCGGCAGAATGTACCGGTTGATAACCGGCTTGAGCATATAGGTTCCCAGAATGTTGGCAAGGCTGCTGATACACACCAGTATCCCCACCAGCACCATGGACCATTTATAGATTCCCATATAGTGGAGCATCTTTTTCATGGTTTTCTTTTTATCCTTCGGTCTTGCATATCCGGTATATTTCGCCATTACAGATCAGCTCCTTCCTGCTGGGATTGATAGATTTCCTGATAAATTTCATTATTCTTCAGAAGCTCCTCATGGGTGCCCACGGCATGGACCCTGCCGTCCTCAAGGATGATGATTTCATCCGCATGGACGACGGAGGTGATCCGCTGGGCAATGATGATTTTGGTGGTGCCCGGCAGGCTGCGTTCCATCCCTTCCCGTATCTTCGCTTCCGTTGCCGTGTCCACGGCGCTTGTGGAATCGTCCAGAATCAGCACCCTGGGCTTCTTCAGCAAGGCCCTGGCAATGCAGAGCCTCTGTTTTTGCCCGCCGGATACATTTACGCCGCCCTGGCCCAGGTCGGTGTCATAGCCGTTTTCCAGCCTTTCGATAAATTCATCCACGCAGGCGATTCTGCATGCCTCTTCTATCTCTTCCTCCGTGGCGTCCTCCTTCCCCCACCGCAGGTTATCCCTGACGGTTCCGGAAAAAAGCGTGTTTTTCTGAAGCACCATGGCTATGGCATCCCGCAGATGCCTCAGCGGATATTCCTGCACCGGATGCCCGTCGATGCGGATCTCTCCCTCCGTCACATCATACAGACGGGGAATCAGCTGCACCAGCGTGGATTTGGCGGCGCCGGTTCTTCCGATGATGCCGATTGTCTGGCCGGCCTTCATATGAAGCGTAATGTCCGAAAGCACATATTCCTGCGCATCTTTGCTGTATTTAAAGTATACATGGTCAAAATCAATTTCTCCTTTTTCAACAAAAATGTCCTTTGACCGTTCCTCGGTGATGTCGATTTTCTCGTCCATTACTTCCGTGATACGCTTCCAGGAGGTGAGGGATCGGGTGAACATCATAAATACATTGGATATCATCATCAGGGAATTAAGTACCTGGAGCACATAGCTTAAAAAACCGGTCAGCTCGCCCACCTGCATGCCTCCCACCAAAATCAGCCTGCCGCCAAACCAGAGGATGCACAGAATGGTAGTGTACATGACAAGCTGCATGGCAGACATATTCAGGGAAGCGACCCTAAAAGCCCTCTCCGAGGTGGTCAAAAGCCCGGTATTCACCTCTTCGAATTTCGCCAGCTCATAATCGCCTCTGACATAAGACTTCACCACCCGGATTGCCGTCAGGTTTTCCTGGATAATGCGGTTAACCAGATCCACTGCTTTCTGCATTTTGGAATACAGCGGCCGGACATGGGAAATAATGAGGAATAAAAGAACGCCCAGAACAGGCGCAGCTATCAGAAAAACCACTGCCAGCTCTTTGTTGATATAAAAGGAAACGGCAATGGCGGTAATCATCATCACCGGCGCGCGGCAGGTCGGACGCATGCCGCCGGAAATGGAATTCTGGATATTGGTCACATCTCCCGTCAGCCTTGTGACAAGGGATGAGGTCCGGAAATGATCCGTATTGGCAAAGGAAAACTGCTGGAGCTTCCGGTATTCATCCTTTCGGATTTCCGCGCCGATGCCCTGTCCGCAGACGGCGGCAAATCTGGCGCTTCCCGCTCCCAGCACCATGGAAACAACCGCACAGCCCGCCATGAGCAGGCCTTTTTCAAAAATATAGGCCTTATCCGCGTTGGCAATTCCCACATCCACCATATCCGCCATGATGAGGGGAATAATCAGCTCCAGAAAGGTCTCCAAAACAATACAGAACACTGCCAGAACCGTTGCTGTCCTGTATTTCTTCATGTAAGAAAGTAAACGTCTCATACTGCCTCCAAATTCAAGTATTTACAATTATTGCATATGCAACTATTTTATGGGCATTATTTGATTTTGTCAACTCCTGCATCTTCTTTTATTTTTCATGCCCTGAATTATGCAACGGATTCGCTCTATCCGGTCTGTTATGGACTATTGCAAATATTACTACATTAATGTAGACTATATTACCGTTCTGTGGTAGTCTGTATATAGTGATGTGTCGGAATTTTGATATGGAAGGAGCCGCTCTTTGGGTGAAAAAATCGGAGTGGCCCGGAGGATAAGAAAATGTTGGATGAAATCACTGACTGTGCGGTATCAGGAAGGCTTCAGGAAATATTCCTGAAGGATGGGGATTACCGTAAGCTGAGCGAAACGGAAAAGGAGGCTGCCGTCAGCTGTTACCGCGAGCTGCCTGAAGAATACCATGATCTGGTGGAGTCGCTGATGGAATGTCATAGCAGCTGCTGCGGGAAGCTGATAGAACTGGCATATAAGCAGGGAATGAAAGACTGTGCGCGCCTGCTTGAAGAGCTGAACCTCAAATAAAAAAACATAAAAAAGAACTGTAGACACAAGGCCTGCAGCACTTCTTTCGGGTTGGGCTATTCTTTTCAAAATAGTCAACAGCTCGTAGGGGAATCGAACCCCTGATTCCGCCGTGAGAGGGCGGCGTCTTAACCGCTTGACCAACGAGCCATCTGGTGTTGTCCGCGATAACTTCCCGCGTGACACTTGTATATAATAATACAAGTTGCCAGGAAATGCAAGTACTTTTTTTGAAATTTTTCTATTTTTTATTTTGCTTTTATTTTAACGCAATATTGTTTCGCAAAAAGCCTGCGCAAAAGCTGCTTTTTAAGGGGCGGCAGAGCTTCGGAGGGATTATTTTTGCTGCCTGTCGGGCGTCTCCCTCCTGTTTCCTTTTTTCCTGCCGCCTTGCAGTTTTCCTCATAATTAATTTTAGCCGCCGGCCCGGCACAGTTTATGCCTGCCGCCAGGTATACTTCTTCAGAAGCGCCCTGTAATCTTCATAGAAGGCACAGTTTTCAAACCGGAAGGATTCCGGCATGGACATGATTTCCTCTTTGGGGAATTCCTCCAGGACCGGCTTCAGGATATATTCCTCTTCCAGGCGGTACAGCACGCCCCTCAGCTGGAACTGCAGCTCGTATTTAAGTTCCTTTGCCAAATCCGCCGTATATCTTTTTCCCATATCCTCCATGATTTCATCCGCAGCGTCCATCTGCCCGTAATGCGACCAGTGTTCCCTGATCCTGCCGGCCAGCTTCATCCAGCCGGCGCCATCCTTCGGGTAGGCCAGGCCCATCCACTGCGCGTCCTTATAGCTCCAAAGCGTCCAGGAAAGGCCATGCTTTTGAAACAGCCCCAGTGTTTCATCCAGAAGCTGCATCGTAAACGGAAGATCGTCCTTCTTAATATCCACCCCGGCTTCCCCACAGAGGGCAGGACGGCCGAATTTATCCCGCAGAGCCGCGAATCCGGCAAGCTGCTCATCCATCTTTCGCACTCTCTCCCTGGCGTCATAATCCTTATCACACAGATTCTTATCCCATACAGTAGGATAAAAATGGAAGGTCAGCGCCGTCTGTTCATCCGCAGGCAGCTTGATATCCGAAAAATCCATGGAGAAAAAATCGCCCTCAATAAAAATAATATGATTCTTATCCACCTTTCGCACTGCCTTTGTCACTTCTTCAAAGAAGGCATTCAGCACGCCCTCCTTTTTAGGCATAAGAAAAGGCTCATTGAGCAGATCGTAGCCTAACAGGAAAGGCTCGTCCCGGTATCGTTGTGCTATGTCCTGCCACAGCTTCACAATCTGTTCCTGGAAAATACGGAAATGCCAGAACTGCGGGATTCCCGTGGTGTTATCCGAGTGCCAGTCCGGGTTCTGTCCCCCCGGCACCGTATGCAGATCCGGCATCAGGAAGATCTCATACTTGCTGCAAAGGGCAAGCAGCCTGTCCATGTAGCCAAAGCCCTCTTCCTTATATACCCCCGGATTCTCATCATCAATAAAAAGCCTGTAGCTGAAAGGCACGCGAAGCAGATTCACCCCGGATTCCTTCAGGAAAAGGAAATCCTCCTCCGTAAGGAAATTCAAAATAAAGGAATCAAAAAAACTGGCCGCGTCCTCCTTCCCCAGCACCCGGGCAAAGGTTTCCCTGACCTGTTTGTCCGTTCCCGGAAGCCCCAGCATAAAATGCTCCATATTCAGCCAGGAGCCCACGCCCAGCCCGGAAAACAGGATGGGCTTTCCCCTGTAATAAAATTCTTTTCCATTCACCTTAACAAAATCCATAATCAGCGCTCCTTATTTCCTCGTAACAGTTCAGAACGGCGGGTCATTCAAGAAGATGGCAGTCCTGAACTGCCGCATTTTTTCCAACAATAACAGTCCCGGGGCATCCTTCTCGTCCCGGGACTGTTTTCTTCTATACTGTTTACATAGTAAACGGCAGCCTGCCGTTAAAATTTCAGTTCCTCCAGACACCCGTTTTTCACAAAAACAGGAATGGCGTCAATGGGAGCCTCACATACAATATCCGCCCCGCCCGCATATACTTTTCCGTCATTCAGGCTGCGCCACTCTCCCGCAGGAAGATACAGCTTTCTTTCCCTCTGTTTTTCATAAAGGATGGGCGCCACAAGAATTTCCGGCCCGAACATATACTCGTCCTCGATCTCCCAGCATTTTCCGTCCTCCGGGAAATCATAGAACAGCGGACGCATTACCGGCGTCCCTTTTTCATGCGCCTGCGCCATCAGGCGTTTTACGTAGGGCAGCATCCTTTCTCTCAGCTCCAGGTACTTTTTACAGATTTCATATACCTCTTCGCCGTAGCTCCATACTTCATTTTCCGCGCCGCTGATAGCCGTTCCGCCGCCTGTGGTTCCCAGAGGCTCCTTGAAGGGCTCGCGGAAGCCGTGCAGACGGAATAC
This sequence comes from Eisenbergiella porci, assembly GCF_009696275.1. Classification (GTDB taxonomy): domain Bacteria; phylum Bacillota; class Clostridia; order Lachnospirales; family Lachnospiraceae; genus Eisenbergiella; species Eisenbergiella porci. The sequence continues at coordinate 36,569 of NZ_VUMI01000035.1, read as the reverse complement.
CGGGCAGAATGCCCCGAACTCAAACCATCTGACCAGAACCTCCTTGAAATCCTCATCATATATATTTCCGCCGTGGAAGCCGCCGATATCCGTCGTCCACCAGGGAATCCCCGCAAGGCCCATATTCAGCCCTGCAGCCAGCTGGCTTCTTAAGGAGCGAAAGCTTGAGTCAATATCTCCGGACCATACAAGGGCGCCGTATTTCTGGCTGCCTGCCCATGCGCAGCGAAGAAGGTTCACAATGTTGGCCTGGCCTTCCCCTTCCATGCCTTCATAGGCCATTCTCGCGTATTCCCTGGGGAAAATATTGCCGATTTCCAGATCTGAGCCCAGGTAAAAACGATGGTTGCCGTATTCATAGTTGGTGAATTCCGGTTCCGCCTCATCCAGCCAGAAAATGCGTACGCCGTCGTCATAATAATTCTTTTTAATCTTGCTCCACACATATTTTCTGGCATCCGGATTGGTGGGATCCATGATGGCCGCATTGCCCAGCTGGTGCATCCTTTTTCCGTAGTCATTCCGGCTCAGATAGCCCAGCTCCTCCATTTCCTTAAAGTTCTCGCTGCCTTCCTCCACCGTGGGCCAGATGGAAACCATCAGCTTGATGCCCATGCCTTCCAGCTCGTCCACCATAGCCTTCAGATCCGGCCAGTAATCCTTGTCGAATTTCCAGTCCCCCTGATGAGGCCAGTGGAAATAATCGGCTACAATGACAGAGATTGGCAGCCCTCTTCTCTTATATTCCCTTGCCACCTCCAGCAGCTCCTCCTGCGTCTGATAACGCAGCTTGCACTGCCAGAAGCCGCAGCCGTAATCCGGCATCATGGGCACCTTGCCCGTGGCGTCCGCATAGGCTTCTTCTATTTCTGCCGGCGTATCCCCGGCTGTAATCCAGTAATCCATCTGTCTTGTGGAAAGCGCCGTCCATTCCGTCAGGTTCTTTCCGAAGGTCACGCTTCCGATGGCAGGATTGTTCCAGAGCAGGCCGTAGCCTTTATTGGAAAGGGCAAAGGGAACGCTGGCCTGGGAATTCCTGTGGGCAAGCTCAACCACACAGCCCTTCATATCCATATACGGCTGCTGATACTGGCCCATACCGTATATTTTCTCTCCGTCATTCGGTTCAAAGCGAACGGCTAATTTAAAGTTTTCCGTTCCCATAATGGGTGTGAAGGTACGGGGGCTGATTTCCAGCGCGCTGTTGAATTCCCCTTCCACATTTTCACGGAAACGGTTCCTGTCATATTCCTCCAGAAGCAGCTCACCCTTCTGGTTGAAAAACTTCAGCTTGCCCGTCACCATCAGCTCACAGCGGATTTTACCGTTGGTGATGACTGCGCTTTTCCCGTCCGTTGTAATTTCCGGCGCCGAGGCCAGCGCCGGAAGAAGGGCTGAGGTTTCTTCGTCCTTATTAAAGGTATGGTTCTGCGTGGCGCGCACACGGAGACTGTCCGGCCCCCACGGCTCTATGACAAGAAGCTCCTTGTCCTGTCTGCGGTATATTTTGTTGTCGATTACCTTAATCATAGCTCCTCCTTTTAACCAGTTTTCCGGTTCCTGCATTTCCGTCTTTCCCGCCGCCCTGAGCAGCAGGCGGTCACCGGCGGGATATAAATACATTATATTGATTTTGTACTGTTATTTCCTTCTGTTTCCTGACCTTTTATTTAAGGATCCTGACCTTTTTTTATAAATTCCATAAAAGAAAAGGGATGCATTACGCATCCCTGACAGCTCTATATGGCAAAATCAAACAGGCTGATCTGGTTGGACTCCGGCAGGTTCCCCAGTAGGTTCAGGGTATCCATCAAATCCACCACGGTCTTGGAAACCTTCGTCCTCTGCCTGAAATCATCCTTGGAAAGGAACGGGCCGTCCTTGGCCGCTTCCACAATGGCATCCGCGGCTTTTTCACCCAGGCCGTCAATGCTGCTTAAGGAGGGCATTATCTTATCCCCCACCACCTGGAAGCTGCGGGACTGGGCGGAAAAAATATCAATCGGCACGAATTCAAAGCCTCTTGCGTACATTTCCTGCACCACCTTCATATCCCTGGCCGCATCCTGCTCCTTCTTGGAAAGGGTGTCCGCCCTTCTCTTATAGTCAGCCATCATTGATTCCAGATGCTTCTGCCCCTGGCACATCAGCTCATAGGAAAAAGCGGATGCGCGGATGCTGAAAAAGGCGGCATAATAAGCCAGCGGATAATTTACCTTACAATAGGCGATACGCCATGCCATCATAACGTAGGCCGCCGCATGGGCCTTGGGGAACATGTACTTGATTTTTTTACAGGACCATATGTACCAGTCGGGCACATTTGCCGCCAGCATGGCTTCTTCCATTTCCGGCTTCAGGCCCTTGCCCTTACGGACGCTCTCCATGATGGTGAACGCCAGACTGCTTTCCACGCCCATTTCAATGAGGTAGAGCATGATATCGTCACGGGTGCAGATAGCGGTGGAAATGGTTGCCTTTCCCTCCTTGATAAGGGTCTGGGCATTGCCCAGCCATACGTCCGTACCATGCGCCAGCCCTGCGATACGCACCAGATCCGAAAAGGAGGTGGGATGTGTATCCAGAAGCATCTGCATGGCGAATTCCGTACCGAACTCAGGGATTCCCAGCGCGCCCAGCGGACAGCCGTCTATCTCTTCCGGGGTCACCCCCAGTGCATTGGTATTCTGGAACAGGCTCATTACCTGGGGATCGTCCAGCGGGATCTTGGTAGGATCGATGCCCGTTAAATCCTGAAGCATACGGATCATGGTAGGATCATCGTGTCCCAGAATATCCAGCTTCAGCAGGTTATGGTCAATGGAATGGTAATCAAAATGTGTGGTTACCGTATCCGTCGTCATATCATTGGCCGGATGCTGCACCGGCGTGAAGGAGTTGATCTCCTCCCCCAAAGGAAGCACGATAATACCGCCGGGATGCTGTCCCGTACTTCTGCGGATTCCCGTACAGCCTGCCACAATACGGTTGATTTCACAGGTACGCTTCTTGCTTCCTCTCTCTTCATAATAATTCTTTACATAACCAAAGGCCGTCTTATCCGCCAGGGTGCCGATAGTGCCCGCACGGAAGGTCTGGCCCGCGCCGAAAATAACTTCGGTATATTTATGCGCCTTACTCTGGTACTCACCGGAGAAGTTCAGGTCGATATCCGGCTCCTTGTCACCCTTAAAGCCAAGGAAGGTTTCAAAGGGGATGTCGAATCCGTCTTTTTTCAGGGGTTCGCCGCATACCGGACAGTATTTGTCCGGCATATCGCAGCCCGCCTTGCCTGTGTAGGCCTTCACATCCGGGGAGTCAAAATCATTGTAATGGCATTTCATGCAGTAATAATGGGGACTCAGGGCGTTTACCTCCGTAATTCCCGCCATGTTCGCCACAAAGGAGGAACCTACGGAACCACGCGACCCTACCAGATAGCCGTCCTCCACAGATTTCCATACCAGCTTCTGGGCGATGATATACATAACCGCGAAGCCGTTCTTGATAATGGAATTCAGCTCCTTTTCCAGCCTCTGTTCTACGATGGGAGGAAGCTTTTCCCCATACATTTCATGCGCTTTGTTATAACAGATTTCCGTCAGCGTCTTATCACTGTCCGCAATGACCGGAGGACATTTATCCGGGCGCACCGGAGATATGGTCTCTATCTGATCCGCAATCAGGTTGGTGTTGGTAATGACCACCTCCTCCGCCTTATCACTTCCCAGATACTGGAACTCCTCCAGCATTTCCTCAGTCGTGCGCAGATAAAGCGGCGCCTGTTCGTCGGAATCCTTAAAGCCCTTACCCGCCATGATAATCCGGCGGTAGACCTCATCTCCGGGATCCAGGAAATGCACGTCGCAGGTAGCTACCACCGGCTTATTATACTGCTCTCCCAGCGCCACAATCCGTTTGTTCACATCCTGGATGTCCTCAATGGAATTGATATTCCGTATCTTTTCCTCGTTAATCATGAACTTGTTGTTGCCGGTGGGCTGGATTTCCAGATAATCATAGAAATTCACGATCCTGGCAATATCCGCATCGCTCCTGTCGTCCAGAAGCGCACGGTACAGTTCGCCAGCTTCACAGGCGCTTCCCAGTATCAGCCCCTCTCTGTGTGCAAGCAGCAGGCTCTTTGGGATTCTGGGCCTTTTGGCATAATAGGTAAGATGGGATTCCGAAATCAGTTTGTACAGGTTCACCCTCCCCGTATTGTTTTTGGCCAGGATGATCGCATGATAGGTAGGCAGCCTTTTTACGATATCAGGGTTGGAGTCTCCCAGGGCATTCACCTTTTCCAAGGTATCCTTCCCGTCCTTAAGCAGCATATCCGTAAACTTAACAAAAATCTGGGCGGTTGCCTCCGCGTCATCTACGGCGCGATGATGGTTTTCCAGGGAAATCCCCAGCGTTTTGGATACCGCGTCCAGCGTATGCTTGGCCTGATGGGGCAGCAGCACCCTGGCAATTCCCACGGTATCCACATAAGTGAAATCAAAGGGAAGCTGCTGCCTCTGGGCATTTTCCCTGATAAAGCTGATATCAAAGCTGGCATTGTGCGCCACCAGCACGGTGCCCTCGCAGAAGCTTAAAAACTCCGGCAGCACCTTTTCAATGACCGGCGCATCCATCACCATTTCATCATTGATTCTGGTAAGCTTCTCTATTTCAAAGGGGATGGGCACCTGGGGATTGACAAAGGAGGAAAAACGGTCCGTAATCTCTCCATTGATCACCTTTACCGCGCCGATTTCAATGATCCGGTTTTTGATGGGGGAAAAGCCCGTGGTCTCAATATCGAATACCACATAGCTGCCCTCCAGGGGCTGCCCCTTTCCGTAGGTGACGATTTCTTTTAAATCATCCACCAGATAGGCCTCCACGCCATAAATTACCTTAAAGAAATCATTCTTGTCCGGATTGGGATCCCCCGCGTCCTTCCTTTTTCCCTTCTCCGTCTTCCATAAATCATCAATTAAGTGGTTGGCGTCCGGGAAGGACTGCACCACGCCGTGATCCGTAATGGCAATGGCGGGATGGCCCCACTGATACGCCCGTTTCACGATATCCTTGGCTTCGGATACCCCGTCCATATCGCTCATTTTGGTATGGCAGTGCAGCTCCACACGCTTGCGGACGCTGTGATCCATACGGCCGTGGGTAAAATCACTGATTTTCTTCACGCCGACGATGGAACCGATGGTCAGCTCCCCGTCGAACTTATCTATCATGGTAATTCCCTTGATTTTCACGAATACACCGGGCTTGATGCCCTCACAGATTTCCTCCACCTGTTCGTTTTTGGCAAACATCTTAATCGTCATGGTATCGGAAAAGTCCGTGACATCAAAAATGAGGATGGTTCTTTCATTCTTGATTTCCCGCTTGTCCAGATTCAGGATTTTGCCGCGGATGGCCACCTCTCCTATTTCACCTACAATATCCTCAATGGACATGGCCTCGTCTTCAAAATCCCGGCCATAGATCACATCCGGATTATCGGAACGCTTCGCGGACTTGAAAAAATCGCCGTCTCCCTTAAATTTGCCTTTCCCGCGGCCGAAGCCGCCGGACTTTTTGCCCATAAACTTTTTGCCCTCCAGCGCAGCGCCGGGACGCACTGTCCCTCCTTCAAAGGGCGCGCCTCCATCTTTGGGCTTTTGTCCTGACTCCGCTTTTGCAGCTTCCTTTGCTGCGCCTGCAAGATAAGCTTCATATGCAGGATCAACCGCCTGCTTCTGTGTTCCTCCCTCTGCATTCCCGCTTTGCCCGGCCTGCATTTCCTGCCGCGGCGCAGGCATCTCTCCGCCGTTTTCATAGCCCTTATTTCCGGTATACCTGGCTGTAATTTCCGCCACCCTGCGGGCGATAAAAATATCGTCCTCTTCCTTGAACCTCCCGGTTCTTGCCTCCCTGTATTCCACAAATACATTGACAGGCAGGCCGCAGCGTTCGAAAAAAACCTTCTCCAGGATGCGGGTCAGCTCATCACTTTTGGTCCGCGCCAGCACGGTATCCTCTATACGCAGGTTGAGCCTGCCCTCCTCAGGGAAGGAAAGCTCCGCATTTTTAAACATACTGTAAAGAAGATGGCTGTATTCCTGCAGCTCAAGCAATATGCTGTCCCGGTAAATTTCCATGAGCTTTTCCGGGTTATACTGGGAAGAGAGGCGGTACTTTTCATGAATTTTTATGGTGATATTGCAGCCGGCAAACAGCTGCTTCTTAATTTCACCTTCCACCGTAAAAATATCATCCTTCTGTATCAGCCGCTCACTGCTTAAATAAATGCGCACAAAATCCTTCTGTTTTGTTGCTGTGACGCGTTCAATCTGCGTCTGCTCAAACAGGCTTTTCAGCTTACCATCCAGTTTTAATCCGGGAAATACATCAAAAAAAGCCTTAGCCATTTATTCCTCCCAATGCAGCAGCTCCTCACGGAGAACATTCAAAAGCTCCGCCTCCGGTACCTTACGTATAATTTCACCCTTCTTAATCAGCAGGCCTTCCCCGATTCCGCCCGCGATTCCGATATCCGCTTCCTTTGCTTCTCCGGGGCCGTTCACCGCACAGCCCATGACGGCTACCTTAACGCCGTCTAAGGGGATATCCGCCACCATGGCTTCCACCTGGTTGGCAAGGCCTATCAGATCTATTTTGGTCCTGCCGCAGGTAGGGCAGCTCACCACCTCAATGCCGCCCTTTCTCAGCCCCAGCGTGCGGAGCAGCAGCTTTGCGGTGCGGACCTCTTCCACCGGGTCCCCGGTGAGGGATACGCGGATGGTATCCCCGATGCCTTCATAAAGGATAATTCCCATGCCGATGGAGGATTTGATATTACCGCTCCAGAGAGTACCGGCTTCCGTGATTCCCACGTGCAGCGGATAATCGGTTTTGCTTGCCAGTACCTCGTGCGCGCGGACGCACATGAGCACGTCCGAGGATTTAATGCTGATTACCAGGTTATGATAATCCAGATCCTCAATCATTTTCACCTTGTCAAGGGCGCTTTCCACAATCCCTTCGGCCGTAACGCCGCCGTACTTTTCCACCAGCTGTTTTTCCAGGGAACCGCTGTTGACGCCGACACGGATGGGGATATTCCTTTCCTTTGCCACCTTTACAACAGCCGCCACATTTTCCGGGCCGCCGATGTTTCCGGGATTGATGCGGATTTTATCCGCGCCGTTTTCCATGGCGGCAATCGCCATCTTATAGTCAAAATGAATGTCCGCCACAAGAGGGATATGAATCCTCTTTTTAATCTCGCCGATTGCCCTGGCCGCCTCCATATTGGGCACCGTACTGCGGATAATATCGCAGCCTGCCGCCTCCAGGCGCAGTATCTGGGCAACGGTGGCTTCCACATCCTCCGTTCTTGTATTGGTCATGGACTGAATCAGGATCGGATTACCGCCGCCGATAACCCTGTCCCCTATTTTCACTTCTCTGGTATGCTCTCTGTACATGTTTCCTTCCCCTCCTGTTTAATTTAGAAGTCCCTTCTGTGTCAGGAAATCCCTGGCGATATCCTTCTCGTCCTTTCCTTCCACTTCCACCTGGTAATTCATTTCCCGCATTTCATCATCGGAAATCTGGCTCGTGAGCTTCTCCAGCGTATCCGCAAGCCCCGGATATTTCTCCAGCGTATCGTTTCTCACAACGGTGCCCGCATAGTAGGTGGCAAACAGGCTTTTATCATCCTGCAGCAGCAATACATCCGCAGCCGCCAGCTGGGCGTCCGTAGTAAAGGCATTGGTCACGTCGATTTCCTGATTGGCCATGGCCTGGTATTTCAGGGCAATATCCACATCCACGGTACCCTTGAATTCCATGCCATAGGCTTCGCAGATCATGGGATAGCCGTCCTCTCTTTCCATATAATCCGGGTTGCCGCCGAAAATCAGGTTCCCGGAAGCCGCGGCCAGATCGCTGAAGGTTTCCAGCCCGTATACTTCGGCCGCTTCCTTTCTCACCGCAAGCACATAGGAATTCTGGAAGCCGTACAGGCCGCTCCAGTGAAGTCCCATCTCCTGATATTCCTTCTGCAGGTTTTCATATAAAACGTCGGGATCATCCTCTTTTTCATGCTTCAGCACCGTCAGCCATGCGGTTCCCGTGTATTCCGGATACAGGTCAAAATCACCCTTCAGCAGGGCCGGCTGGATATTGGTGGTTCCGCCGCCGATTCCCTTGGTGATTTCCACCTTAACTCCCAGATCGTGCTCTATCAGCTGCCCCAGGATTTCTGTCAGGATATACTGCTCCGTCATGGGCTTGGAGGCGATCTTAATGGGTTCCTTTGATTTGCCGCAGCCTGCAAAGACGCCTGCTGCCAGAACTGCAGCCAGCATGACCGCGATGGTTCTCCTCTTGTTTTTAATATTCATTTTCTTCCTCTCTTCCTACCGCTCCGACATCAGCTTTTTCACAAAGTCCGTTGCCGGATGCTCTCTGATTTCCTCCGGCGTGCCGTCCTGGATAATCCTTCCCGCATCCATTACAACAATCCGTGTTCCCAGGCGAAGCGCCTCATCTATATCATGGGTGACAAATACAATCGTCTCCCCCTGCTGCCTGTGTATTTTCCCAATCTCCTCCTGAAGCCTGCGGCGTGTGATCTCATCCACCGCGCCGAAGGGTTCGTCCATCAGCAGGATTTCCGGCGAATTCATAAGCGCCCTGGCAATCCCCACTCGCTGCTTCTGCCCTCCGGAAAGCTCGTCCGGATAACGCCTGCGTATTTCCTCCGGCAGCTCCACCAGCTGCAGAAGCTGCGTGACCCTGTTCTGTATGGCTTTACTGTCCTTTTTACGTGACAAATCGGCCACATAGGAAATATTTTTCTCTATCGTCAAATGGGGAAACATTCCTGTTTCCTGCACCACATATCCCAGATTCCTGCGCAGGGCTGTCAAATCTATCCGCGACAGATCGTTTCCGTTTACCACCACGCTTCCTTCCTTTGGCCTGAGCAGGCCGTTCATCAGCTTCAGCGCAGTGGTCTTGCCGCAGCCGGAGGTGCCGATGAGCATGACAAATTCCCCCCGGGCGATTTCCAGGTTAAAATGCATCAGCACATCCTTGTTACCGTAAGCCGCCGTAATGTTCTTCAGCGATATCACACTCATGCGCCCTGCTCCCTTCTTTTCCTCGCCGTCTCGCCCCAGGGTATCTTCTTCTCCAGCAGATAAATCAGCCTGTCGGATATCAGGGCGACCAGCGCGATCAGAATACTGCCCGCATAGGTCATTGCCGCATTATTCGTTGTAATTCCCCGGTATATGGCGACTCCCAGGCCGCCGGCCCCGATATAGGAGGCAATACCGCTTAAGGATATGGTCATCACCACCATGCTCCGTACCCCGGCCAATATCACCGGCAGGGCCAGCGGCAGCTTTACCCGGAACAGAACCTGTCCCCTTGTGCTTCCCATTCCCGTCGCCACCTCCGTCAGGAAGGGCTGGATGGTGCTGATCCCGGTATAGGTATTACGCACAATCGGAAGCAGTCCGTAGATACTGAGTGCAATGATCGCCGTCTTATCCCCGATTCCCGTAAAAGGAATCAGAAAGCCCAGCATGGAAATCGAAGGGATAGTGTACAGCACATTGATCACATTCATGATAATCTGCGCCGGTTTTCTGTATTCACTGATGATGACGCCGATGACAAGCCCCAGAACAAGGGATACCGTCACCGAAATGCCCGCGATGCGGATATGCTGTAAAATGAGTTCCGCAAAAAATGAGCTGCGTTCCGCATACAGCCTGAATATTTCCTGTATCATACCGTTTTCTCTCCCATCCAATCTCATTTATTATACCCTCACAGACTACTTTTGGCAACCGGAAGCGGTTTCCTTTTATTCGGAATGTTGTATCTGTTTTCTATTAAAAAGTGACAACGCAGGCAGAAAAAAAGTCCTGCGGCCAAAGCGGAAGGTGCTTAGGGAACCTTTTTTGACCTGAAAGAATGGCAGTGTGATGTATGCAAATATGTCACGCTGCTTTTCTTGTTTTGAGATTTCGTTGGGCGACCACATGAGAGGTCTCTAGGTCGCCAACGAAAGAATAATAAATGTCAATTTTTTGAATGCGATGGCCGCTGCTTTTATCGCCCTCATGCACCACAATTTTCTCAATGAGTTCATGGAGCATTCCTGGCGTCAGCGTTTCAAAGGAAGTGTACTTCTTTGCCACGGTAAGGAAGCTGTTGATATTGACTACCTTAGAAGTTTGTTCTTCAATCTGACTTCTCAAATCCTCAACCTCAGCTTTTAAGGTATGCTGTTCATCTTCATAGTCTTTAGAGAAAATCATATACCGTTCATCTGACAGCTTCCCAGTGAAGTTATCTTCATACAGCTTTTTGATAATTCCATCTAATTCCTTAATCCGATGTTCTTTGGTTGACAGCATCTTCTGGAGGATTTTAATTCCTTCCTGCTGTTTGGCGAGGGTTCGGTTCATAATGTGCTGGGCAAATTCGTTTTCATGCTCCGTAGCGAATTTAACCGTCTGTCTAAGGTTCTCAAGTATCAATTCTTCCAAAACCACTGCCCGGATATAGTGCATTGAGCAGCTATTGGTGCGCTTCCTGTAATTGCCGCAACAATACCGTTCCTGTTCCCGGCTAACCGTCACACCTCTTGCGAGATACATCAAAGATCCACAGTCTGCACAGTAAAGCATTCCAGAGAACAGCCCAGGCTCGTCCTGTTTCTGATTTCTCCGTCTGTGCTGCCTTATCCGTTGAACGGTGTCCCATGTTTCCTGTGTGATGATAGCAGGATGGGTATTTTCAAATACCATTTGCTGATCTTCAGGTGTATCGTAGCGTTTCTTGAACTTATACGATTTGGAGAACGTTTTAAAATTGACTGTATGCCCCAGATACTCTTTATGGCTAAGGATATTAGCAATAGAGTTTGAGTGCCATTGGCATTCACTATCTGGATGATAGTTTCGCTTATGTCCATAGCGGTAGAAAGCAACTGTGCCCGGAGTAGGAATGTTTCTCCGTGTCAATTCGCTGGCGATTTTCCCAATACCTAACCCCTGAACACAAAGGTCAAAAATCAGCTTAACCACCCAAGCGGTTTCTTCATCTACGACTAACCGGCCATCTTCGCCTTTGAGATAACCATACGGCACCTGCGTAGCAACTCGTTCCCCAGCCATTCCCTTCATTCGCTTGACTGCCCGCTGCTTCTTGGAGCAGTCACGGGCATACCATTCATTGAACAGATTACGGAATGGGGTTAAGTCATTCTCGCCCTTCTGGGAGTCAACACCATCATTTACGGCAATAAAGTGAATATCGTATTCCGCAAACATGATCTCGGTGAACATACCTACCTGAAGGTAGTCACGTCCGAACCGGGACATATCTTTGATGATTACCCGTTTGATAATTCCGGCTTTTATTCCCTCAATCATTTTTTTGAAGTCAGGGCGTTCAAAAGTTGTACCGGAGTAACCATCGTCCACGAAAAACTGATAATTCGTGTAGCCGTTTTCTTTGGCGTAGTTCAGCAGGATTTTCTTCTGGTTCTGGATACTGTTGCTGTCGCCGTCGTTGGCATCGTCAACTGACAAACGGCAGTACAAAGCGGTCATTGCGTCTAAGGCAAGAACATTCCGGCAGGAATACAAAGCATCAAAGTTGATAGCGTTCATGCTTTTGCACCCCCTTTCAAGAAGGTGGCATTTTCGTCAGCACAAGCTGTGCGGCAATAAATCGCAATATATTCAGTTGTATTTGTGTCTTTTACAGTCGTCTGTAACATCATAACCTCCGTTCTGACGAACTTTAAAAGACACGGGTTTATGGATTTATTATACCGCATCTCGTCCGTCTTGGGAAGTGCTTTAGCACTTTAAAACGTTAATTTTTCGTTACAGGCACTGCCGCAGTCACATCACGTTCTGCGATGTGTTGCAGTTTATCAAAAATAGTTTCTTTGGCGGCTTCATTGTAGAAAGCAGACACAACATAGGTAGTGCCTTTTACCTTCTTCATCGTAACCGTTGCAGGCTTCTTTTCGGCCATAGCAATCACATCCTTATAGTAAGAGAAAAGCTGTGCCGGAACAAACTGACACAGCACCTCATTGTTCCTGATTTGCTGTATCGTATTATCTGGACAGCGGGACTGCCCATCAGCACACCCCCGATACTGGGAATATTCAAGCCGGGTCAGGGTTATCAGCCAGAAGGCTGCTGATCCGCCGCATACCGCCGGTAGGTGGTTGGCACCATATTCGCAGTAAGTTTTGGTGAAGGGCACGGTTCCTTGTGCTGTGCGTCCTGGCACTTTCCAGCCCACCACAGGCCGGTTATCAGCCACCAAATAACCGCTCGGCCCCTTTGATGTCATCGTATTGACGGATGCTCTGACCATCCGCAGGGGGTCTTGGCGTTTGTGCTATGTGATGCTCGACACAGCATTCAGAAACTTGAATACTGATATGAACGGATTGGCCCGCTGTTTGTCAAAGAACAGAAATGAAAAAGAATTTTTCCCTTTCACCTTATAGGACAAAACACGGGCAAAAGTTGCTATCAGGCCGCTAGCTTTTTTTGAATTTTTTTCAGTGCCGTTTTTGCAGAACGCATCACAGTGGATTTATTGCTTCCCTCCATTTTTGCTATGTCCAGATAGGTGTATCCATAAGCAAAATGGAGCAGGAACCGTCTGCGCTGTTTGGGTGTAAATTCTTCAAGCGCTGCATCAATTTCTCTCAGCACACGGATACGTTCATAAGTTTGTTCCAGTGTTTCTGTGGACAATTCAAAGATCAGGCAGGTATCCCATGAGCGTGCATCACGGTGTCGGGAATCCGCCTTGCGCTGACGCTCGATCTCTCTGTCATAGTCCACGAATACCTGATAGATTTCATGGGATACTTCAACCGTAATTGGAAGTCCAGTTGCATCAATAATCGTTACACTACACATCTGGCCCTCCTTATGCGACATCATCCAGGCAAATCACAATGCCATCAAAAGTCGGAACATCTTTTTTGTGTTTTTCCGGCATCATGCAGGCGGAACAGAATGGGCCTGGGGTTGGCTTGTCCTCTGCCATGATAACCACCACTTCACCGGGGCGCAGTTTGATTACTCGAACTAATTTTTCCATTTATTATACCTCCGAAATTTTTTGAGGGCTTGTCCCTCTACCAATCGGAGATGGCAGCAGCCAAAAATTAAGGGGTACGGAAAACTTTTTGAAAAACTTTTTGAAATTGGATAGACAAAAGCAATGGCAGCATCTCATAGTGAGATGCTGCCGCTGCTTTTATTTACCCAGCAGGTATATACGGAGCCGGTTAAAGGCTCTCTGCATTAAGAGTGTTACCGCTGCCGGACTACAATTTAGGATCACTGCAATTTCTTTGCACTGGTATCCCTCCCAGAACCGCAGCATAATTGCCTGCCGCTGCCGGTCAGTCAGATCACGCAGGGCTTCTGCTAACCGCTCGTCCTGGATTGTATCAATAAAGTCTTTCACTTCACACTGGGAAGTGGAGTCGCTTTCTATGTATAAGCATCGCTCCTGAAAGGCCAGCTCCTCGCTCATGCTCTCCAGGGATTTGCAATGATAGCGATACTTTCTGTCTGAATTGCTTATGATACGATCTTCCTCTTGTAAGACCGCTACCCAATATTCTTCGGTCATTGTCGTCTGCTCCTTTCATCAGTTTTTAGGCAAAAACTGATGAAGGGCGGGCCACGACACTTGATTGCATCGGGGAATTTCCCGAAAAAACGACAAAAAAAAGCGCCAGACAATTCAAATGACTGTCTGACGCTTTTCTGCGCAGTTCTATAAATGGTTCCGAAACAGCATCTTTTTACGCTGGATAATGCGTATACTATGCCAGGAATCGGCACAGGAATGTCAACGCTTTTTTTAGGAAATCGCAAACCCAAAAGCCTAAGTTCTGTATAAACAAATAACCGCTCATTGGCTACTCCTTTCACGGCAGCCACGAGCGGTCACGCAAATAGACCCTGACGTGCGATGCCGTTTTTTTTATTGGCTTCCCAACAGGGTCAAAAAATGTATAGTTGTTTATTGATTACGCACTATAAACACATATCAATGCGCTTGATTGGGGAATGTAAAAATTTCTTTGCGCACGATAGAATATAGTTGAGGTGAACTATCATGCCGAAAGATGCTCTTGAACATCTGGGCAACTGCATTCGTAATGCGAGAAATGAATGCGGGCTAACCCAGCAGGAGCTTGCGGATCAGACTGGCAAAGGACTTCGGCATATTCAAAACATTGAAAAAGGGAGAATCAATCCTTCCTTTGAAGTCCTGGATGCGTTAATCAAACGATTAGGCATCTCTGCCGAAATTCTCTTTAATCCCGATATGGCAAAACAGGATGAGGACATCAAACACTTCCTTGGCAAATTTATGAGCTGCAATGAGGAAGAAAGAGCGTTCCTGTTATGCACCATGGATTGCATGGTTGAGCAAATTATCAAATACCGGCAGGCGCAGCCACAGCCGCAAGACTCCGAGTAAAACCAGTGGAACAAGATTTCCTTGTTTCTACTGGTTTTCTCATTATAATACGTTTATTTTGCAGAAGTTTCTTTCAATATTGACTAGTACATTTCGAGTACAACCGACTTTTTTAGGAAACATCGGCGCTGAAGCGTTTCAATATGTACGTCGTTTTGGAGAACTTCGCAGTTATATGGGGGATATTACTAAATCCAGCTTGACAAAGCAGCTTCGTGAGCTTGATAGTGATGATTTCATTTCTCGTTATGATTATCATGAAGTACCGCCCCGTGTAGAATATTCTCTAACTGAGTTGGTACAGAGTTTTATCCCGGTACTTAAGCACACGAAACAAAATTCTTATTGCTAGCACTGTTATACATCGGCATTTTTTTGGAAGTAGTTCAATTTAAAAGAAGGATTTCACTCCCGCATCAAATAATCGGTATTTTTGCCGGAACAGCTTTTATCCTTGAATATCTTGCAGGTGCCGCCTTTCAACTCATACTTGCAAAAATCAAAAATTGCGGAATCTGGAGCTTTCCGGACATGGTATTAACAAGTAATACCATGTCGTTACGAAAAGCAATTTATCCTGTATCATACTTATGTCCTTTATAAGTGCTTCAAGTTGACTCTGTATTCCCGCAAAGCTGCTTCATCAGCAGTTGCAATCAATCGTTCCAAATATTTGACCAGCTTTTTCTGATCCGTAGGAAGATTCCCGCGAACCTGAATCAGATTGGATGCGCCATCAGTAGCAAATCTGGCTTCTACAGTAAGATTTTCAATCAGGGTTTTCAGTTCAGCAAGTTTTTCAATTTCGCTTTCTTCCTTCCAGTTCCCTTTCTGAATTTCTTTATACAATTCAGAAGTGTTGTAAATTGTCAGCATGGAGGCGTCAATGATTTGGGGATGACACTGGTTAAAAACCTCTGCGGTCGCCTTAGCTCCAATTTCTCCACGGCCTGCACCAGAAATTCCGGTCAGATAGAAGAAATTGTAGCTGATTCCCGCTTCCTCCATCTTCTTACATTGTTCAATAATATCTTCCCGCCGATACCCTTTATTCATAAAAGCAAGAGCTTCATCATCTCCGGTTTCCACACCAAAAGTAATGCCATCATAGCCAAGAGCACGGAGCTCTTTCAATTCTTCCACCGTTTTATTTTTCACATCAGTTATGCGTCCAAAGCACCCAATCGACTTGTAATTCGGATAATATTCCTTTACCATCTTTGCCAGTGTTTTCAGCTTATCTGTGCTCAGGACAAACGGGTTTGCGCCAGTAAAGAAAATCCGGGGAACGTTCCTCACATAATGGCTTGCTTCTGCGAGATCTTCTTTCACTTCCGACAGTGGGGACATTCGGAATTTGAAAGGTAAGTCCTCATACAAGGTACAGAATTTGCAGGAATGGTGTGTACATCCTGCTGTAACCTGAATCAATAAAGAATAGGCTTCATATGGCGGTCGCCAAATCGTTCCATCGTAATGCATAAATTATATCTCCTTTCAAAGTCATGCGTTTTTAAGTATTTCCTGCCGTAAAATTTCGGCTTTATTTATCTGTTCCCACGGGAGAGATAAATCGTCTCTGCCGAAGTGACCATAGGCAGCAGTTGGTTTGTAAATCGGTCTGCGAAGATTGAGCCCTTTCATAATGGCAGATGGGCGAAGATCGAAATGTTCCATAACCAACTTTAATATTTGCTCGTCCGGTATAATGCCAGTGCCAAAGGTATCAACGAAAACAGAAACAGGCTTTGCTACCCCAATCGCATAGGCAATCTGAATCTCGCATTGGTGTGCGATACCGGCGGCCACCAGATTCTTTGCAATATAGCGAGCCGCATAAGCAGCACTGCGGTCAACTTTGGTCGGGTCTTTTCCTGAAAAAGCACCGCCACCGTGGCGGGCAAAGCCTCCATAGGTATCTACAATTATTTTTCGTCCGGTCAGTCCAGTATCTCCCTGCGGGCCACCTACAACAAAACGTCCGGTAGGGTTGATAAGGTAACGAGTATTCTTGTCTAACAATTCTTTTGGAATGACAGGAACAATTACTTTGTTAATAACATCTTTCTCAATCATTTCATGGGACACATTCGGTAAATGTTGCGTAGACAAAACCACGCTATCTACCCTCACAGCTTTACGTCCTGCATATTCGACGGAAACTTGGGCCTTTCCATCCGGCCCCAAATAAGGGATTGTGCCACTTTTGCGAACTTCTGCCAGTTTTCGTGTAAGCCGATGCGCCAGATAAATAGGGGTTGGCATGAATGTTTCTGTTTCATCCGTCGCATAACCGAAGACCATACCCTGATCGCCTGCGCCAATATCCGCATCTTTTCCGTAGCGTGTTTCCAACGCATTATTTACGCCCTGTGCAATATCCGGCGATTGAGCATGTAGCGCAGAAATTACTGCAATTCCATCGGCATTAAAACCAAAATCATTACCGGAATAACCAATATCTCTGACGGTATCCCGGACAACCTGCTCCACATCAACATGATTCAGAGCATTCGCAGAAATCTCGCCCATCAGGACAATCATTCCAGTTGTAGCAGATACTTCACAAGCCACATGTGCTTCAGGTTCTATCGCTAAAATTGCATCAAGAACAGCAT
This sequence comes from Eisenbergiella porci, assembly GCF_009696275.1. Classification (GTDB taxonomy): domain Bacteria; phylum Bacillota; class Clostridia; order Lachnospirales; family Lachnospiraceae; genus Eisenbergiella; species Eisenbergiella porci. The sequence goes on along the minus strand of NZ_VUMI01000035.1, from coordinate 19,395 downwards.
CTGAAACTTGGTCGCATACTTTATCAGGATGTCCCTCTGTAACCGATTCCGAAGTAAAAAGTCTGTTTTCCATAAGCGATCAACTCCTTTTCTTTTTGCTTGCTTTAATGGTACTGTTATGCAATGATTTTTTCAAGTACGCAATTTTTTTAGTAGTAGTATCATTTTTTGTACTAATAGTGAAAATATTGTGTACATTGAAGTTCTGTTCTGTATATGCTATACTGTTAATGGAGGTGTATAGCGATATGGCAGAAAATAAATTTATGAATCCTGATATGATGACCAGATGTGTACCAATGAGTAGCCTTCAAGCTGTATTAGGTGGAAAATGGAAAATATTGATTTTGTGGTACATTGCTTTTTATAAAGTCCAAAGATTCAACGAGTTAATGCGTCGTTTGGATGGTATTACTCAATCTTCGCTGACAAAGCAGCTTCGTGAATTGGAACAGGATGGCTTTTTGCACCGTGAAATTTATAAAGAGATACCGCCAAAAGTAGAGTATTCTTTGACAGAAATGGGGCAGAGCTTTGTTCCAATCTTAAATCAGATGATGTTGTGGAGTGAAACAAATCTCTGTCCGCCTGATTATATAAATCCTTATGGGGATAATAAACTGTTGCAAGAGTAACAAAAGTATTTCATTCCATGAAAAATATAGTAGTAGCATAATTTCTAAGGAAAGAACCGAAGTCAGGATAATCTTTGCAAGCAATGGAAAGGGATATCCTTTTGCCCTCCAGCCCTTCGTGCTGGCTGGCGAAAGTTTATCCCTTTCTGCTTGTTGGGGAGTTCCCCAACCCCCCAGTAGAGTGCTGACACACCTCTGCCGAACACCACAAGTTTTGTGGTGGCTACGCTGCGCTTGAAAAAGAAAAGACCGGTAGCAATACATCAAAATGTTGCTACCGGATCTTTCAATACTTATAAAGTGGTCGATATTTAAGGTTAACTCATATCTTCTGCCTATCGGAAGCACGGTTCCAGTAGGAAATTGATGTGAGGGAGTACAATATACAGCACCAATCCCTTGAACTGTTGGAAGCCTGGAAACAATCAAGCCATTTTTATCTACTGGCACAGTCTGAATAATCAAATCGTTACTGATAAATATCGCAGCAGCTTTATTATATCCGGGTTCTTCCATTAAGATAGTGGGCTGATTTTTCCATAGTATTTTGCAGATATAATCTAACGATTGTTGAATGCCGGCGGTTATTATAATTTGCTCCTCACAACAACGTACACCTCGAATTCGTTCAAGATATAAGCGCAAATGATGGCGCAAATACCTTTCTCCTTACTTATCCAGATGCACAGATAACTTCGATTCGCTCTCTAAACGCTCCATACATTGAAGGGTATATTTTCGCCAAAGTTTTTTGGGAAACAGATCGCTGGTGTGAAAGATATTGCAAGATATACCGAACCCGTCCGACTGGGAAGACGTGACGAAAGAAACATAAAAGCAAAATCATTTGTCGGCTTTATTTACCGAGTATCAGCATGATATTGCATGGCATATTGACGAAAAAGAAATGGGGCAAAATATTAAAACTTCTGCCCCGTTTCAGTTGATTAATTGAAACATGAGGACAACTGGTTGGCGTAGGCGTGTGGTAGCCGTAAAATGTAAAAGATAACAGGTTTGAGCTTGTATTTGGAGAAGAAGTATGTTATACTTCAAAATCAATAAGAGAAAGCGATGAAGAGAACCAGTAGGTATCCGGAATTGTTACAGAGAGTCCCGTTTGCTGAGAGTGGATGCAAGGAAAGATATTTTGAGCAATCAAAGTTCCCGTACAGGAATCGAATAACGCCTCGGAGCTGCATACCGACTGCATTGTTTGACAGTGCTGAGACTATGATGGGAGCGCCCATTACAGCGCAGGAGTATCGATGGCTATCCGTACTTTTTTGTTTGAGTTCGCATAGGTATCTGTACTTATCAAGGCCTATGTTGTGAGATACAGGCGAACTAAGGTGGCACCACGGATTTTTAATCCGTCCTTGGAAACAGGGACGGATTTTTTTGTGCTCAAATTTTTGTCCCATGCAAAATATATTTCAAAAGGAAGGATGAAACATGAGCAAGACAAGTATCAAAATCAAAACATTGTTCGCCGAGCAGGCAACACAGATGGGGCAGGAGGTAACTGTCCGGGGGTGGATTCGTAACCACCGCAAACAGAAGAACATGGGCTTTATCGAATTGTACGATGGAAGCTGTTTTAAGTCTTTGCAGTTGGTGTACACTACAGAAAAAGATGTGGATGGTACATTGAAGAGTCTACACAATGGTTCCTGTATAGAGGCAACTGGAACCGTGCGACAGGGATTCCAGAACGAATTGATTGAGCTGAATGTGGCGGAGGTAACTTTGTTGGGAGATTGCCCGGAAGATTATCCCATGCAGCCCAAACGTCATTCCATTGAGTTTTTGCGTGAGAATGCTTACCTACGTCCTAGAACCCGACTGTTCCAGGCGGTATTCCGTATCAGAAGTGTAGCAGCACAGGCTATCCACAGCTACTTTACAGACAGAGGATTCCTGTATGTGCATACTCCGTTGATTACCGCTAATGATGCGGAAGGAGCAGGAAATACTTTTACGGTAACAACCCTTGATGTAGGTGGGACGAAATCTAATACTGAAATGAGCGTCGAAGAAGCCTTCAAAGAGGATTTCTTTGGTATGCCCACTTCCCTGGCGGTAACTGGTCAGTTGGAGGCGGAAGTTTTCGCTATGGCTTTTGGTGAAGTATATACCTTTGGACCCACATTCCGCGCAGAAAATTCTAACACCAAGACACATGCGGCAGAGTTCTGGATGATTGAGCCGGAGATGGCGTTCTGTGATTTGGACCGTCTGATGGATGTAGAGGAAGATTTCTTAAAGAGTATTTTGGGTTATATAATGGAGAGATGTGACGATGAACTGGTATTTCTTGAGGGCTTTTCTAAATTATCCTTGAGAGAGCGCATGCAGGCAGTAATTGATTCCAAGATTATCAGAGTGCGCCATGAGGAAGCAATTCGTATCCTGAGGGAGTCTGGCGAGGATTTTGAGTTTGAGCCCAAGTATGGCGAAGACATTGCTAAGGAGCACGAGAAATATCTCACTGAAAAACATTTCAAGGCTCCTGTGTTTGTCTATGATTGGCCCAAGGATATCAAGGCTTTCTACATGTATCAGAATGAGGACGGCAAAACTGTGGCAGCAGTAGATTTGCTTGTGCCGGGCGCAGGAGAGCTCATGGGCGGCAGTCAGAGAGAGGTGCGCTATGAGCGTTTGAAGGCAAGAATGAATGAACTTGGTATTTCAGCAGACAGTATGTGGTGGTATTTAAATCTGCGGAAATACGGTAGCTGTGACCATGCAGGATTCGGTATGGGCTTCGAGCGTCTGTTGATTTATGTGACCGGCATGGAGAACATCAGGGACGTGATTCCGTTTCACAGAACGCCGGGAAGCTGTGACTACTAGGAAGAAACTGCCAGTAGAAATTTTCAGGATGACATTGCGGTAACTGGCGTATATTTTTCAAGGGAGATTGACTATGGATAAAAAAATTGCTATTGTAACAGGTGGCAGTTCTGGAATGGGACTTGCCATCTCAAAAAAATTAAAACAGATGGGAATGGAAGTAGTCATTTTTGACATTCAAAATCCACCTGATGATTTTCCGTTTTATCATGTAGATATTCGGAATGATGAACAGATCAAAGCAGCAATATCGCAAATACCCAAAATAGACATTTTAGTGAACAATGCTGGTATCTATTTTGAAAAGTATCTTGAAGATACTACAAATGATGAGATTGATAAAATGGTGGATGTTAATATTAAGGGAACTTATTTAATAACAAGAAATGCTTTTCAAAAGGTCAAGGAAAGCAAAGGCAATATCGTCATAATCGCTTCATGTCTTGGCCTTGTCCCAGAATTGACCTCCCCGCTATACTGCACAACAAAAGCAGGACTAATCATGTTTACGAAATGCCTTGCACAGCAGTACGCAGATTGCGGAGTTAGAGTAAACTGTGTGTTACCAGGGCCGATAGATACCCCTCTGCTGCAAAAGAGTTTTTTGGATGAGGGCGCCGCTGAGCGATGTGCAAATCGTATCCCTATTAAAAGAATTGGACAGCCAGAGGATATTGCAAACATGGTGGCATTTCTTGTGAGTGATGAAGCATGCTATATTACAGGTGGTGCGTTCCCGGTTGACGGTGGTGTATCTTCTTCAAGTATGTATTCAAAATGAGCATAACAAAAGGCCGGAAGCTGGGCAATCGCCACAGCCTCCGGCTTTCTCTGTGCCTTAACGGTTTTTCTCTTGTTCTTTTTTCTGTTCTTTCTTTTCCTCCTGCTGGATTTGCAGAAGGCTGTCTACATTGGATTTGACCGCCTGCAACTCTTGGTTCTCCTGGCGCAGCCGCTTGTAATCTTCATAGGCGGCTTTTTTCTTTGTCAGCAGTTCTGTGTACTCTGCTTGTAAAATCTTGACCGTAGGCAATTTCTTTACGCCCTGGGCATCAAAGGCTCGTTTGGCGGCTTCGTGCAAAAGGATCTCCGCTTCATGGGCAGTTCGGAACGCTGGTTTGTCAGCGGCCTTTGTTCTGCGATAGGTTGCATAGGTGTCCCTTGTCTTGGCATAGTTGATGATGTGTGTCTTTAGAGCGGCGATCTGTTCCATGCGATGCTCCATGTGCTTGATGGAAGTAGAAACAGCATCAAAGTCAGCCGCAGCAGCTTCCGCTCTGGCGGCCAGCACATCGTATTCTGTAATGCCATGCTCGGTAAGATAGTTTAGGGTCTTGGCGGCTTCCTTCAGGTTGTGTATCTTCATCCACCGCTCCAGACCGGGGCCACGCCCCTGCAGGCGGGCCTGAATGTCCATGAGCAAATTGATACGGGTATCTTTCTGAAGATTGACCTTCTTTTTCTTGGGCAACTGGGTTTTTCTGATACGATCACACAGAGCTTCCAGTGTATAATCAGCCCCCAGCGTCTTGGAACGGGTAAAGCGTTCCTGACCCTGGGCACGGAATTTCAGAAATTTCTTGCTCTGGACGATCTCATATCCTTCCTGTCGCATTGCGTCCAGAAATTCATCGAATGTCTTTACCTTTGGCAATACCCGGTCAATGGTCTGCCGGAGTTGGGCTTTCCAGCTTTTTCCCATTTTTGTAGCTTTCCACTCCGCATAGTGCTTGCCTTTTTCTTTGGGTTCTTCGATAATGCTCAGTCCAAATTCCTGACATATCCGGTCATTGGCTTTCCGCAAAGGAATAAAGCTGTTCCGCACGTTATTAAACTTGTGGGAGCAGTCCAAGGTGGTGCTGTTAAACTCGATGTGATTATGGATGTGGTGCCGGTCTATATGAGTGGCCACAATGAATTGATGTTGGCCACCGGTAAACTCCAGCGCCAGCTTATAACCCAGCTTGTTGGCATTCTCTGGTGTAATGGTTCCCGGCTCAAAGGACTGTATCAGCAGATAGGAAATCACATCTTGATCAGGGGCACGCCTGCGCCCAGTGGTGGCGGTATAAATCTGTTTGGACACGGTAAATTCTTGCCATGCTGTTTCCGGGTCACATTGGTAGCCGGTTACAAGAAGGCCGCCGTCTGTTTTCTCTGGGTTCTTGTCGTAGTCAAGGCGGTCTTTCAGCACAGCAGCGATGCTGCGTCCCTCGCTGGCATGACGGGTTTTGATTTTTGAGATTGCCATACGGCGGCTCCTTTCCGTATAATTGAAAAGCGCAGGCCATATTAGCCTACGCTTTATTTTACATCTTTAAATTTGATGTTACTTGTTATCAGCATCTCATCATTCGAAGCAAATCGTTAATATCTATCAAAGTAATCAACTGATTTTGCCGATCTGCAAACTCTTTTGCATCTCGTGTAAATGTTGAAGATGTGACCAGCACAGCCTTATTTGCTTTTCGATCAGTTTGCACTCCTAACAAACTCCTCACAAGTTCAACACCTACCTTATGCTTCTTTCCATATTTTTTGCATTCTATCAAAATCATATAAGATAAACCTCCGACACTATGAGTTGCAATAATATCACAGCCTCCGTCTCGTGTTGCAGGAGTAATTGTCACATTAAAACCTTGTTTTTTAAACACCTCCGCTACTAATTCTTCAAACTCTCTTGAGGTTAAATTATATATATTTTTATTATTATCTAAAACTCTCTCAATATTGGAACGTGCAGTACAAACTTCTGAATAGATATAATCTTCTTCATACGCATCATAATCGAATTCAAAGTATCTGACCTCCACTGTCGGAGGTTGTACAAATTGTCCGCCACGGCACTCGTAAGAATCATAATTAAGACATCCTACTGGATATTCATATCCTCTGACAGAATAACTTAACCAGTTTCTACAATTATCGCACTGGCATTCACCATCGAAATCGTATTCAACTTCTGCGCCCATTTGTCTTTCGTACGAATATGTGTTGACATCCAAAGAATCTTTATCAATTACATGTACTTTTCCGCAGATATTACATTGAATAACCAAATCATTTCTTAAGCATAATTCCATATTTTTCACCTTCTATGCATGTGGGGTTGATTTCATATTGCAGTCATTATAAATTGTATCTCGTTGACTTAATTATACTAATTATCTGCGTTTTTGTACAGTCATAAAAGGGCACGGTAGCCTTTTTAGACCGCCGTGCCCGATGTGGGAAACACTCTTAAATTGCTTTCAGCATACAGTTTATATCGTCTACCTTATTGGTCAGCCAAGCCGCCGCCCCCGGCAGTCCGTAAGGGCTGATTGCCCATGCCAGAACACTGAAACCAAGGAAACCCTGCCACTCTCCGATGAACAGCATCAGGACACCGAACAGGAAGACGGCTCCGGCAATGATATTCAAGACCATACCGGAAAACAGGCAGAAGAACTGGGCAAATGCCACCAGCAGGGTCAGGATCAGGGTTACGGGAAACAGCGCCAGCTTTATCAAAATTTTCAGCATATCGGATACCTCCTTGAATAATACTTGTCGCAAGTTCAATATATTGCTTTAAAGCAATAAAGTCAAGTGGAACAAGTTACAAATCCTCAAACTTGGAGAGCAGGGAACTGAACGCTCCCCATAGCTCTCCATAGCGGGCTTTCAAGTCTGCGATATCCTCGCCATACAGATTACTGGTGCTGTTCACACGTTTGGCGATCTGGTTCAGGTTGTTGGAACAGGTGCGCAGCAGGGCGGCCAGTTCTTTTACATCCGTCATATCTACCCGGACAACATAGCCGTCCACCGCCATTTTCCTGAGATATGCCCGCTGGTTGTGGGTGCCAAGCTGTTCCATTTTTTTCTCAATGATTGCTTTTTCTTCGGGCGATACTTTGAAATAAAGGGGTATGGTGCGCCCGCTGCGTGGGTTCATTAAATCGCCACCTCCAATTCTTTGTCTTTCTTCGGGGCGGCGGCACTGGCAGCGGACTCCACACCCATACGACGCAGGAGCCGCTTGATGGAAGTCTTGCCGTCACGGGCCTGCCGCTCCCGGTCTTTCGGTTTATCTTTGCCGCCGATGTTCAGTGCCACATTCAGGGCATTCAATCGTGCGGACTTTTCGGCAAGTTCCGCTTCCTGGGGGAAAGGACGCTTGACCTCAATCTTGGCTTCCTCTGTCTGCTGGATCAGGTTTTCTAAAGATGCTTTGTACTTTTCTAGATTATCCTTCATAGCTTCCAGAGCGTTATCCAGACGGGTAATATTGCCGGAAGGGTCGCTGCCGGGTTCTACACTGTGGGACAGTTCATTCTTTAAAGTAATCTGGAGTTTCTGGGAAAAGCCAGTATCCGATATCCATAAGGTCATCGGAAAACCACGGTATTCGCCCAGTTCCACCTTGTCACTCAAATCCTTCAGGCTGTCAAAGGCATTGATGATAGCCTGACCAGCTTCTTTCCGCTCTGTGTAGGTCTTACCCATGACCGTCATGGAGAAGTGTTCCTTGTCGGGCGGCGTATGGGCTTCCAGATGCTTGATATCTGCTTCCAGGGCGGCAATCAATTCCTGTTCCCGTTTGATAGCCTGGGGAAAGAATTTAATCAGCTTATCTTCCAGAGAATACCGCTGATTTTCGTGGTTGGCCTTCAGCAGTTTCAGCTTCGTCACCTGTCCATCCAGTTCCGTCTTTTCCATGATACGAGGGTCGCCAGATGCCAGAGCCTTGACCTCTGCGTAGGAAAGAGCTGCTTCATCCACGTCCTCACAGGAACGGGAAGGATTCTTTCCGCTCATCAACTGGCCGATGAACTTCTGCTTATTCTCGATCAGGCCCCAGTTGTAGGCATCGAATGTACCTTCTGTTACATACTTGAAGATTTTGACGCTTTCAAACATATTGCCTTGGCGTAGGATACGACCTTCACGCTGTTCAATGTCAGCAGGCCGCCACGGGCAATCCAGATGATGAAGCGCCGCCAGTCTGGTCTGTACGTTCGTACCGGCTCCCATTTTAGAAGTGGAGCCTAAGAGGACACGCACCTGACCTTTTCTAACCTTGGAGAACAGTTCAGCCTTTTGGGTTTCAGTCTTAGCATCGTGAATAAAAGCAATTTGCTCCGGTGGGATGCCCTGGGCCATCAGTTTCTGCTTGATGTCATCGTACACATTAAAGGAGCCGTCCCCATGGGGCGTAGACAAGTCGCTGAAAACAAGCTGGGCACCTTTCTGGGGTTCCGTATCACGCCATACCTGAAGGACGTTGCCAACACAGGCATTGACTTTGCTTTCCGGGTCGTCGGGCAGTTCCGGGAATGCCAGCCGCTGATCCAGTGCCAGCTTACGGCCATCCGACGTAATCTTGAGCATATTGTCCTCTCTGGGTTCTACCAGCCGGTTTCGCACATCCTCCGCACGTTCTCCCAACTCTGCGACCAGTTCTTTCTGGAACTCGCTGGGCTTCGTAACCACAGTAATGTTTTCCGCATGAGGTACGGGAAGATTGAGCATTTCTGCCGTCTGAATGTCTGCGGACTCTTTCCACATGGCCATCAATTCAGGTAAGTTAAAGAACTTCGCAAATCTGGTCTTGGCACGGAAGCCGCCGCCCTCCGGGGCAAGCTCCAACGCTGTAACAGTTTCGCCAAAGGCAGCCGCCCAGCTATCAAAATGGTCAAGGCCGGTTTCTTTCAGCAGGTCATACTGGAGATAGCGCATCATGGTGTAGAGTTCCACCATGCTGTTGCTGACAGGTGTGCCAGTCGCAAAAACAACGCCACGGCCACCCGTAATGTCGTCCAGATACCGGCACTTAGCAAACATATCGCTGGACTTCTGGGCTTCGGACTGGCCGATGCCCGCCACATTGCGCATCTTGGTTGTTAAAAAAAGGTTCTTAAATCCGTGGGCTTCATCCACAAACAGCTTATCAACGCCCAATTCCTCAAAAGTGATTACATCGTCCTTGCGGCTCTGGTCATTGAGTTTGGACAGCTTGGCTTCCAGTGATTTCCGGGATTTCTCAAGCTGTTTGATGGTGTAGCGTTCTCCGTTTTCCCGTTTGGCTTCTTCAATACCGTCGATGATCTGGTCGATCTGCTCCCGCAGAAATTCTTTCTGCCGTTCCGGGGAAAGAGGGATTTTTTCAAACTGGGAGTGCCCGATCACGATAGCATCATAGTCACCGGTGGCGATACGGGAACAGAACTTTTTGCGGTTCTGGGGTTCAAAGTCTTTCTTTGTGGCAACCAGAACATTGGCACCGGGATAGAGCCGCAGGAAGTCTGCGCCCCATTGTTCTGTCAGATGGTTGGGCACCACCACAAGGTTTTTACGGGACAGCCCCAGCCGTCGCCCTTCCATAGCAGCCGCCACAATCTCAAAGGTCTTGCCAGCGCCCACACAATGGGCAAGCAGGCTGTTCCCGCCATAGAGCATACGGGCAACAGCATTTCTCTGGTGGGGTCTAAGGCTGATTTCCGGCGACATACCGGCAAAGCGGATATGGCTGCCGTCATACTCGCGGGGCTTGATGCTGTTGAAGATCTCATTGTATTTCTGGCACAGGACTTCACGGCGCTCCGGGTCTTTCCAAATCCAGGACTTGAAGGCTTCACGCACCATTTCCTGCTTCTGCTGTGCCAGCATGGTTTCCTTTGTGTTCAGGACACGTTTTTCCGTGCCGTCCGCATCCTGCACGGTGTCATATACCCGGCAGTCACGCAGGTTCAGGCTGTCCTCGATGATGGCGTAGGCGTTCTTGCGCTTGGTGCCGTAGGTCACATAGGCCAGCGTATTGTTTGCGCTGTCCCTGGTTTTTCCGCTGACATTCCACTCGCCGGTGGCTGCGGAATAGTGGGCGGCGATGGTATCGCCTTTTAAGTATCCCGGCGTCTTTAGCAGCTCATAGATGAACTGGGTAAAATACTTCGGTTCAATCCAGGTAGCGCCAATCCGCACATCAATCTCTGCCGCAGACAGGTCTTTGGGCTGGGACTGTTCCAGTGCAGTCACGTTGACGGCATAAGCAGGGTCACGTTCAGCCGCATCCCTGGCCGCCGCCAGCTTCTTTCTGACGTTGCCGGAAAGGTACTGGTCAGCGGTTTCCCAGCCCGCCAGCGGGTCATTAAAACTCTTTTCCGGGTTCTTGAAGATAACGCCCGCAAGTTCCTCTGCGATCTGGGTTTCCTGCCCAGGCCGGTCTAACAGACCGGCCATAAAGGTCAGGTCAATACCGGCCCGTTCTCCGATGGAAACTGCCAGTGCTTCCGTAGGCGTATCCACATGGTCAACGCTTTTCTGCTGGTTGATGGTGCGCTTTGTGAACATATCCGCTTTGTGCTCCAGCTTTCCGTCCTCGTCCAGAACTTCCAGAGAACACAGCAGACAATAAGAGCTGTCCTGTTCAAAGGCACGCTTGTTGCCGGTACTGTTCAGCAGTCCGTTCTTGGCGATAAACTGGTCATAAGCGGTATTAAGCTGCCCCTGCAGGTGGCTAATCTGTTCATCGGAACAGCCATTTAACTGGGCTTCGATCAGGTTACGGGTAATGTCACGCAGGCCAATCATGCCACGGATACGTTCTGCCGTAGCTGCCGGTACTTCCACAGGTTTCAGGCTATCGTTTTCCTTGTAGAACAACTTGCCGCCCACTTCGGTATAGCTGAAATTACGCATCTCAGCAGGTGCGTCCAGCACTTCGGGCATTTCCATTTCTGGCTGATCCGCAGCCTGGGTAATTAGGGTGCGGTCTGGAGTGTCCAGATGGCTGATTGCTTGGGTAAGCTGTTCCTTCAGGTCAGCGCCCTCGAAAGGTTTACAGGTGGTTTCTTGCCCATAAGGGCCAGTTTCCCATGCCATGGAACCTAAGACCATTTCCGGGTGCTGTTCAAAGTATTTATTTACGGGTACACCGTCTGCGGTCTGTCCAATCTGTACCCAGTCGGACATCTGCTCCGGTGGACTTTTCCGTTTTTGCAGGAAGATGATGTCGCTGGTTACTTCCGTACCGGCATTTTTTAGGAACGCATTATTGGGAAGTCGGACGGCTCCCAAAAGGTCAGCCCGCTGTGCCAGATACTCCCGGACAGCCGTGTTTGGCTTATCCAGGGTTCCCTTGGAAGTGACAAAGGCCACGATACCGCCAGGGCGTACCTTATCCAGTGATTTTCCAAAAAAATAATCGTGGACAAAGAAATGTTCCTTATCATACCGGGCATCGGCAAGCTGATAGTTGCCAAAAGGCACGTTGCCAACGGCAAGGTCAAACCGGTTGTCAGCAAAGTTGACCCGTTCAAAACCGTCCACCGTGATATGCGCCTGGGGATAGAGCTGCTTTGCGATACGGCCTGTGATGGAATCCAGCTCCACACCGTAAAGGTCGGCGTTTTGCATGGACTCCGGCAGCATACCAAAGAAATTGCCGGTGCCCATGGCAGGCTCCAGCACGTTTTTCGGTTCCATACCCATCTGTTCCACAGCCTGATAGATGCTTTCAATGATGACCGGTGCGGTGTAATGGGCATTCAGGGTGGAACCTCTGGCGGCGTCATACTCTGCCGGGGTCAGCAGTTCTTTTAACTCAGCAAATTCCGATGCCCACTTGTCATTGGCACTGTCAAACGCCTGGGGAATGCCGCCCCAGCCAACGTAACGGGATAAGGTTTCCTGTTCTTCCGGGGTGGCACTGCGGCCATCGGCTTCCAACTGCTTTAATAGCCGGATTGCGGTCACATTGGCCTGATATTTGGCTTTCGGGCCGCCAACGCCCAGGTCAGGGTCGGTAATGCGGAAATTCTGTGGTTTGGTTTCCTGCGGCTGTTCCGGTGTAAGTTCTGTCTGAATGGAAAGAGGGGTTTCCTGTGCCGCAAGGTCAGCAAGTTCCTGATCCTGCGCTTCCTTTACCAGTTCCCGCACATAGGAAACAGGCTCATTACGGAAAATCGGGAAACCAGTGCCCTGGGAAAAGGTATCGTCCCGCAGGCTGACAGAACCGAAATCATAATCCACGCTGTCAATGGTGTAGGTTCGTCCGTCATCCGCAATTTGCATCCCAATGGGGATATAATCGGCAACATCAAGTACCGTCAGGACTTCGTAGGTTTCTCCTTCCGGGTGGGCAAACAAGGCACTGTTGCCATGCTGACGCAGTTTTTCGCCAAGATATTGCCAGCTTGCATCGGAGCCGGTAACAGTGGTTTCGCCAAGCCCTGGGATTTCTCTGGTAATGACCTTCGTGCCCAGAGCTTTTGCCGCAGCTTCGGCGTCTTTTCCATAAAACAGGTAAAGATCATCCACACGGACACCTGCCACATAGCCCGGATGCTCTGCTTTCAGCCGTAAATATTCCTCTGTCAGAGGGGTAAGGTTAGGTTCCGGTTCGGGGCTTTCTGCCTGCTCTGGTGCGCCCGCACGGGCTTCGTTCTCAGGCTGTTCTGGCTGTGTAGTATCTGTAACCCAGGCAGGTGCATCTGGTTCCGCTTCGTGCCGCTGCGGGGCTGTGCGGCTATCTGTCAGAACGTCCTGATAAGTTCTCTCCAGAATGTCCTCAATCAGATATTCCCGGAAATCCGGTTGTGCAATATAGGCTTCATAGAGAGCCTGGTTGCCGTCCTTTGCTTCCTCCAGAAGTTCATCTACCTTTACGGCCAGTTCTTCCGTTGCGTCCAGCACATCCGTATCCCTGTCACGCAGGAATGGATAAATCTCGCTTTGTCGCACCAGTTCCGTCAGTTCCGGCAATGCCTGTTCATAGAGCTGCCGGGGTGTAAGGGGCACCTGTTCCTTGGCTTGTGCCAGCACTTCCTGATGGAGCCGGGTATGGAAAGACGGCACATCAAAGTAGGCTTTGGTCAGTTCCAGCACATTGACCGCCAACACCGCACGTTTGATGGCAGCATCGCCCTCAATCTTCAGATTCTGCTCGTCAGCATTACGGAGTGCATTGACAAAGGCTTCGTTCTGCAACACCTGAGATAAGATGACCGGCTGAAAATCGTGATAGATGTCACGGATGGTACGCTTTTCAGGTTCGGGAATGGCAGGCTGCTGTGCCTGTTCCGTTACATTGTCCGCGGCCGGTACCGCATCCAGACGCAGCCCATGATTACGGCTGTCTTTTTCCAGTTCGGCATCATAGTCTTTTTGTGAAACGACACGACCAATCCAAGGACGTTCCAGGTCTTTCAGATAAACGTCATAATCGGTCTGACGCTCGATCTGGTACGGGTGCCCATCATCAAGATAAATGGTCTTGCCAGTTTCACGGGAATAATGATGGGGTTCTGGTGCTGTCTGCACGGTGCCGCCGGAAAAATCAAAGGAAAGCTGTTCCGGCTCATTGGCCTTTGCAGGCTTTTTGCTGTTTCGCACCAGTTTCTGCAAGGCAGCTTTCGCAGCATCTTTGGGCTGTTTTTCTGCTGTCTTTTTAGGTGGTGCTGTCTGCTGGGCGGTATGGGTCTGTTTTTCTAACAAAGAGAACGTACCGTCTTTATAAGCACTCAGGCGGTCATAGGCTTTCACACAGGCATCATAACCACGGGTTTCCGGAGTCATGGACTGTAAGCCGTCACGCATAAGAGAAAGCAGTTTTTCCATCTGGGCAGGATCATCAAGCATCTTCCGAACCTGCTTCCAACCGTCAAACATATCTGACTGGTATGGACGCTGTTCCTTGGCTATATAGTAGAAAAAGGTATCCACATTACGGGAAAGGATATGTCGCTCATACTCAGGAAACCGGGCTCTATCCTCCGATGTCAGATAGCGGTCTGATTCCATCATCTGGCTGATACGACGTTCTGCCTGGTTCCAGTTCAAGAAGGTTTCGGCATATTGTTTGCCGTAACTGCGCTTGATTTTCATGCCCTTGGCGTCGTGCCAGGTGTCCCGGATGGAGCTGCCGCCGCCACCTGTGCCGAAAGACTCCTTCAGGTGATCCTGCCGCTGTTTGCGGTCAGGGTGGTTTTCAAAGAAAACGTAAGTCGCCAGCTTGCTGTCGGAGTAGCTGCCGCCAGGAGCCAGCACAGCATTGATTTCGTCCTCCGTAATGAAGGAAGGGCGTTCTTCTTTGAAATCCGCAGAAAGCGGGAACTCTCTGGCAGGAAGCATAAGCTGTTCCAGCCGCTTCTCAATGTTGTGGGGGCGATGGAAATGGAACCGCAGCACACCCAGGTTCTGGTCATAGACCTGACAAAAGGTTTGCAGTTCCTTGTGGATAACGGCCCGTTCTTCGGGGTTGTTCAGAAGCTGCGCCAGTTTTGCGGTGGCATCCGGAAAACCGTCTTTTTCCCTGTAGACCTCATTCACAAGGGGAAGAAGGTTTGCTTCATGGGCGGCATCGCTAAAGTCCTGCCGCAAATACCAGAGTTTTGCAGCCAGTTCGGAGATCTCGTTATCACGGGTCTGTCGGGCACGTTCCGCAGAAAGATAGTGACCACTTTCCACAAGATTTCGGGTGCGCTGTTCAACCTCTGTCCAGGATAGACGCAGGCTTTCCTTGTCGTATCGGACACTGTTTCCGCTGTTAATAGCAAGTCCGTTTTCATCAAACCAAACCGCATAAGAAGTACCGTTGACGTGAAAACCACGGCCACCGGTGCCGTATTCCTGCCGCAGATAAGCCGCCATCTCATTGGGAGATAAGCCTGCCTGATACCGTGCATAGATACGCAGCGCCCCAGCTGGTTCATTGGTTCCGGCAGACAAAATCCTGTCTACTGCCTGCTCTGGAACCATGCCCACAGAAAAAGCAGGAGCCTTGGCCTCCGCTTTAGACTGTGCGATCTGTTCAATTTGTTCTTCTACCGTAGGGAAAAGAGATAGCTGGGTAAAGGTGGCTTTGGTATCGGCAAACGGCCCATCCAGCTCCAAAGACGAAAGAACGGCAGGCTCGCCGCCTGCCGTTTCACTTGTATTTAGCTGTAAATCAGGTCTGCCGTCACGATTTCCTCGGCTCTCTGCCGGATGTTGTTCATTCTCTGCACCCATTCCATCTGATTGGATGCTTTCAGGGCTTCCGTCACGCCCTCGCTGGCTGCCAGTTCTCTGGTCAGGCTGTCTATCTGCTCGTTGGCTGTCCTGTCGATCTCCGTCAGGTGCGTCCACAGGGTTCCTTTCAGAAGCATCGCCGTGTAGGTTCCTTTCCGGTGTTCCATCAGGTATTTTTCCCTCGCTCTGCCGAACCGGGTCAGGGTTTCCGGTTCCTCCGGCTTGCTGTCCATCATCAGGTTCGGAATCAGATAGCCGTTCCGGTTGGTGTATGTCAATTTGCTCATCTCTGCCGCTCCTTTCGCACTTTAAAGTGTTAAACTGCTCATTTTCATTATAGGACACTTCCTGCTGTTTGGCAAGTGTTTTTTTCGCCTGTTTGACCTGCTCCAACTGGATATTGCGGATAACCTCGCCAACCTCCAGCAAAATAGAGCAATTGGCTTCGGCAGTAACAGTGCCCAGGCAGGCCAGGGTGCCAACATTATTGAAGTTGGTAATGCCACGCAGATCGTCAGCGTCAATATACCGGGAAGCGTCAAAGCCGCAGCGGGTCAGCACCGCATACTGGACACTGGCCCGAATGGTGTCCCGGAATATTACTTCGATATTCTGGTCGTCCAGTTCCTCCAGAAAACTGTCTGCCACTTCATAGTGCAAGTCACGGAGATATTCACCGTAATTTTCTTCCACCACACGGGCAGCGGCTTCCATCAGACTGTCGCCCAGGTCGTTTCCCTCAGAGATATGGAATATCTCTGAAAGCCGCTTGATGATTGGAGCATGGTAGCTCTCGTTCATCTGCCACAGCCAGGGGTCTTTGCCGCCCCGTACCTTGTGGGTATCCGCAACATCGTGGACATTCTGGATATAGGGTTTTCCGCCTGTGCCTTTGCGGATCAGGCCGATTGCATTGGAACCGGCATTGACCCAGCGGTGCATCTTGTTATTCCAGACGCCGATTTCCGCACAGGCGGTAGCATTAGGGCGCTGGGCGTAGATAAGGAGCTGGTCGTCAAAGTCATAACTTTTATAGAAGCGGGAAGCCGTGGTCAGGAACTTCTGCCAGTTTTCAGGCGACCTTGTGACTTCCTGCTGGGTTTTCTGGGCCAGATCTGAAACATATAGGAACCATCTGTCTGCCATTGTGACCTCCTTTCAGACGCAAAACACCCGGAACCTGCAAATACGAAGTTCCGGGTGTGGTTATGGTTCAATTATTGGTTTTCTTTCTTAGCCTGTTTCGCCAGATACCGAATCATTTCTTCTGGTGTAGGGATTTCCCCTTTGCACGGCACCCGGTTCTGGTAGGCTTTCGTAATCTCATTTTGATTCAGAGGATTGGTGTAGGCTTCTGTGATGGTGGCCTGTATCTCTTTGCGCACCTCCTTGGCGCTTACCCCGTATTTCTTTGCCACCTTACGGTATATTCTCCTCATGCTCATAAAAAATCCCTCCTTTGTAAAAAATATAATCGCTCGGACTTTTCAATTATAAGCGAAAATAACGCTCGTTTCAACACAAATAGGCGCTATAATCGCTCGGTTTCGACGGTTGCATGAATTATGATTATCACATAAGGAGGGATGAGCATGGAAGAACAATTTATCCGTGACCGGATTTCCAGGCTGAGGGAGGACAAGCAGGTTTCCGAACGAAAAATGAGCCTGGACTTAGGCCACAGCACCAGTTATATCCGCAGCATCACATCTGGCAGGGCACTCCCATCTATGAGCGAGTTCCTCTATATTTGTGAATACTTGGGTGTTACGCCAATGGAGTTTTTCAACGAGGAGAAGTCCACCACGCTGACCCAGCAGAAAGCGATTGATTATATATACACGATGTCAGACGAGGACATCAGCCTGATGATTGGTTTCATCGAGAGAATGAAAAATGCGGATAAGTAGCAGACGGTATCAAAAAAGCAGATACCGCCTGCTTTTTTATTGCCTACGTTGCTGGTTCTTTCGGTTCATTTCCTCCAGCACCTTTTTCTGTGCTTCGGACAGCACCCTGGGCGGCGTGATCTTGATCCACTTCTTGGGCAGTTCAAAGGAAAGACCGCCGTGCCGGTTGTTATCTGTCTGCCTGACCTGCGCCGGATGGCTTTCACACAATCCCCGCAGGGTATTCTGCAAACCGGTGTTATGGGTATAGACCGAAGCGGTGGCTTCCTTCTCATTGTAGAGAATAATGGTTTCCTGTTCATATTTTGTCAGTCCCATAGGCGTTACCTCTGCAAATCCTTGCGCTTTGCCGGTGGTTTTGGGGAGGATGGCTGCTCCGGCTTTTTGGCAAGCTGTTCCCGGATAGAGGGTTTCTTTTCCGATTTCTGGGCTTCCTGTTTGGGCTGCTGTTTGGAAAAGTCCTTCTCCCTCATACGGCGGAAAGCGGTAATCTGTCCATGCTCATCTTTGACAGCGGTATACATCTTCGGGGTTTTAAGCATCATACCGTCCAGACTGATACCGCCATAGTAGTTGCCGTGGGCATCACGTTCTTTCTGAAGCAGCACAGTCTGGTCGGTCAACTTAAAGCCCTCCATCTGGTGCTTAAAGACAAGGCCGCAGGTAATCTGGCCCGCCTGGGCAATCCCGATTTCTTTTCCAACCGGTTCAAAGGGGTTCTCCACCGGGGCATCCTCCACCACACGGAAAGCGGTAGGATTGCCGCTTTTGCTTCGCTGTGCCACCTCATAAATGTGGGGGTCAATATAGCGACTGTCCAGGGCACGGTTGGAGGACTCATAATAATCCGGATTGGAAGCACAGGGCGAAAGCAGGATACCGCCTTTGACGATGTACTGGTCTTGGGTAATCTCACTGGGTTCGATGTAGCGTTCAAACCTGCCAACCGGCACCACACGCAGAAGGGGCGCTTCCTGGGTCTTCAATGCTGCCAGAGCCGCCAGCCGTTCTTTTTCCGCAGTATCCGCCTTTTCCATCAGGAACTCGTAGTCAAGCGCTTCCAGATTGGCATCCTGCCAGCCTTCATCAGAAAGCAGTTCATAGATAGCCTGTGCCATGGAAAGTTTCGGATCGTCAAGCTGTCCGCCGTCCAGTTCCGCAAAATCAGCGTTATAGAATGTGTAATCATAGCCATTATCACTGGTCTGGATAGCCATATAGCGGGAACCGCCGTCAAGGGAAAGTCCGACCTGTTCCTGGTCAGGCAGGTTGTTCAGGATGCCATCAATGTGGTTATAATTCTGTTCCTGGGTCTTTTCGACAGTTTCGATGTGGCTGGGGTTATTTGCGGAAGGCAGCAAGCCATACTCCCGAACCTGTTTCGGTGTCAGGGACTTTGGATATTCCAGATAGCCAAAGGCTGTAACTGTACCTTGCTCGAATTTCTGTGGCGCAATGGTAAGTCGGTTCACATCAGAACTCCCCATGTAAGGATAAGTGCCGATGTTTAGGGCTTCCTGCGTAATGTAATAGCGGAATTTGTCCGGCTCCTGTTTGAAAAAGGCCGGGACTTCTTTGAACCCGAAGCTGTCCACATAATGGGCAGTATCTTTCCCGGCTTCGTGAAATACAATGATGTCCGATACGGAAAGGCTGTGTCCACGGAAGTCTGCCGGATGATCGAAATTGAATTTATCATAAATCTGGTTTAACTTCTGAACCGTAGTCCCGTTCTCAGGCAGCGGAGCTGAATAGATTTTCTCATAATTATCGAAATCCACGAACAGTCCAAATCGCTCCAAGCGTTCCAGCGGTTCAAAACGATGGAAATGATATTCCTCGCCACGCTTAATCTGGTAGATGGTAAAAGTGTTATCCCGCATTTTATCTGGCACCAAACCATGCCACACTCCACCAAATTAAAAAGAGGCACAGCATAAATTATTCTGATGGATTTTTCATCAGATTGCTTTATGCCGTGCCTTTTGTGTTATCAT
>NZ_VUMI01000034.1 GCF_009696275.1 Eisenbergiella porci | reverse complement strand
AAGCACTCATCCGTAGGGTTTTTCCTTTCATAAGGATAAGGCTATTGTAAAAGAAAAAGAGCACCGTGGCAACGGTGCAGAGAAAAGATAAGAAAGGCTATTGCACAGCATGTGCGATTTGGTTCAAAAAATACAAAGATAATAGACACGAGTTGGATTTCCAACTATAATTGATTATATATATTTTGACAAAGAAGTACTACCAACGAACCTGCGGAAAGATTGGATATCCAACGGTTTGGGAAAAGTGTCAGGGAAAAACGGGCAATGGATATCAGAATAGAAAAGACGAAAAGAAGTATAAAAAATGCTTTTATAGAACTGCGCTCCAGGAAGTCTCTGGAAAGGATAACAGTGAAGGAGGTATGCGAAAAAGCTGAAATCAACAAATCTACCTTTTACTCCCACTATCAGGACATTTATGATCTGTCGGATAAGCTGAAAACAGAGGTGGTGGAATCCATTATCGGCTCGCTCAACCATCCGGAAAACCTGCTGAAGAATCCGGAGGAATTTACGAAGGAGCTGTACCTTGGCTATGCGGCAAAAAATGCTCTCATATGTATTCTTTTTTCAGACAGCCGCAGCGGTATCCTTGTGCAGAAGCTGGAAAAACACTAAAGGAGCTTGTTTTTTCCGTATGTCCCGAATACCGGGAGGATCCGAAGGAGAATGTAAAGCTGACCTACAATATTTACGGTGGGTATTATGCCTATTTTGAAAACAGGGAATATGGGGATGAGCTGGTAATAAGCACGATTGGAAGGCTCTCGGGGAATATGGATATCTGACCGTTATTTAATAAAAGAGGCAGGGCCTGCGGAAAAAACGTATTTTTGACCCTGCCTCTTCTATATAAATGACGATTGAAAATTATCCGCTTTCTGTGCCGTGTATGAATTCCTGAGATTAATCGGCCAGAATTTCATGCACCTGACGCATTGTGACTGCACAGGCCGCGGCAATATCCGACTCTGACAGGCCTTCCCCGGCCAGGCGTAATACACGCTTTGTCAGACGAATCCCCTGTGTCTTGCCCTTTGCAATGCCCTGAGCTTTTCCCCTGGAGAATCCCTTTTTTAATCCTTTTTCCAGTGCCTTTTCTTCAATGGCTTCACTTAAATTACACATCTGCTTCAGCTCCTTTTCTAATTCCTGTTCCATTGCCAGGCCATAATTTTCTGCCAGAATCCTTTCTTTTTGAGCTGCATCCATATCCGGAGACAGCAGGGTATTCAGAAAGCCATGCAGCTTTCCGGAATTTCCGGCAGGCGCCTTTTCATTCAGGCAGATAACAATTACCGACAGCTTGTCATAGCTTGCCTTCCGTTCGGGAATCCTTCCGATAAGATCCCTTTTGGAAATCCGGTATTCAGACATGGCATTTCCGATATGATTCGGTGCGTTCATATATATCCAGATACTGTATACTTTTTTCAGCGAATCATAATCGGAATCCTTGAATTCCCTGTCCAGCTGTTCCGACAGCATTCTTGCGCCATAGAAAATCCCTCTGGTCACAATCCGGTATTTCTGATAAAATTTCTTCTGTGCTTCCACATTGAGCAAAAGCTTAACCATGGTCATATTTTTGTGTCCGGGAAGCATGGCACAAAATCGGATATCAAATGTGATGCGACCCTCACCGGGAACCACGCTTTCCGTATTGTTCCCTGTAATTAAAAGCTCATTTCCTCTCTTTCCTCCGGGCTTTAAGGGCACCCTGGCAACCTCAATTCCCGGTTCAATCCATTCCGCAATTTCCTCAACATCGAAGTCTGCGTATTCAGCGGCAGCACCCTGCAGGATACGGGCCAGAACCTGTCTGTTGCTCAGGATTCTCTTTACATGTTCGTCATACTGCACTTTGATACCGGCTGCGTCAAGTTCTTCTGCGATCAGCGTCTTTTTCTTCATTGTACCTCCTTTTGGCGGCAGGAGAACAGAGCGTATAAGAAAAATTGACGCCTGCGGTTCCTGCCGTTAAATAAAATGTGATTTTGCGGCAGAAACTGCCAGAATGTGCGAATGCACAGAAATATAGTAAGACTACTTTGATGATACTTTATGCTTGATAAAAAGTCAATTAATAAATATTATTTTTCTTTCGTTTTTTCCACTTTTTTCCCGGAAAATATTTCGCTTAATGCGAGAAACTGTGATATAATAATTCCGGCAGCGGATAGCAGGAGCGGAAGTAAAGAGATAAATATATCCGCAGAGGAACAGCCGGATTATCCGGCTTATAATACCAAGGAGGAAAAATGAATGCAGATAAGTAAAGATATGTTAATCGGTCAGTTGGTCAATATGGACGAATTAATTCCCCAGATGCTGATGCGCGCGGGAATGCACTGTCTGGGATGCCCGTCTGCCCAGGGGGAAAGCCTGGAGGAAGCATGCATGGTACATGGAATTGACTGTGACGGGCTTGTAAGCCAGATGAATGAAATCCTGGCCACCAGATAATACAGTAATATAAAATAACGGAGCAGCAATGCGGATGCCGGACGGTATACTCCCCCGGAGCATCGGTATTGCTGCTTTTTTTACCGTCAGGAAGCTTTAATCGGCTGAAAAGTCTCTCGCAAATTTTATAAAGTTTTATAAAGAAAGTATTTTTTGTATTGAAAATAACACGGGCATATGTTATAGTACATATAGAACAAATAATGCAGAGTATAATATAAATTTATGAAAGCAACTGTCCGGACCTCACCGTTGTGTGATGTATTTTGAAGGCCGGGGATGAAGCAGGCGGCATACATAGTTTATGTAATGCACCCGCTGTAATGCCTGACAGGCCGGAACCAAAAGCGGCGGACAGCCGCGCCTGAGAAAAGAATGAAGGTGAATAGAATGGTAGCAAAAAGAGATTATTATGAAATTCTCGGAATAGAAAAGGGAGCGGATGAAAATGCGATTAAAAAGGCTTACCGTAAGCTTGCGAAGAAGTACCATCCGGATGAAAATGCCGGTAATACCCATGCCGAGCAGCGGTTTAAAGAGATAACCGAGGCTTATTCCGTATTAAGTGATCCGGAGAAGAAAAAACTGTATGATCAGTTCGGGCATGCCGCATTTGACGGTTCAGCGCCCGGTTCGGGTGCATTTACGGGACAGCAGAACGGCGGATATCGGGAATATCATTTTGAACAGGGAAATATGGACGATATCTTCGGAGATATTTTCGGGGATTTGTTCCACAGTAAAGGCGGTAAAAAGGGCGGTTCCCGCAGCAGCCGCTTTTCAGGAGGCTTTCATAACGGAAGCAATGGCTATGGCGGATTTGAAGACAGTTTTTACGGAGGAGGTTTTTCGCAGGATAGCTTCCGCGGCAGGGGCAGGGATCTCCAGGCGGAGGTAGAGGTCAGCTTTGATGAAGCGGCCTTCGGCTGCGATAAGCTTATCAGTCTGCAGAATGCGGATGGCATGGGCGGACCGGCGCAGTCCCTGCAGGTCCATATCCCTGCAGGGATTGAAAACGGCAAAAAGGTAAGAATCCGCGGGAAAGGAATGCCGGGATACGGCGGCGAGGCGGGAGATTTGCTGCTTAAGGTCAAGGTGGGTGAAAAACAGGGCTTTGAGCGGAAAGGAATGGATGTGTATTCCACCATTACCATTCCGTTTACCACGGCTGTATTTGGCGGAGAGGCTCCCGTACAGACGCTTTCCGGTAAAATTATGTGCAGAATCAGGGAAGGAATTCAGCCGGGAACTAAAATCCGGCTGAAGGGAAAAGGAATCGTTTCTATGAAAAACCCCGGTGTATATGGGGATCATTATGTCACAGTGCAGGTTCAGGTTCCGCAGGATCTCAGCCCGGAAGCGAAGCAGAAGCTGAAGGAATTTGAAGAAATCCTCAGTAAGGATCGGCGGGGAGGGAAAAAGAAGGGCGCGGCATAGGCGGGAAGCAGATTCCTTTATGACGAATCCACGGTAACAGCCCGGACATCCGGACTGCGGCAGACTTCCGGCTGATGGTATCGCTGTGCGGCGGCCTGCCTGCCCATAGTGTATATTTGTGCGGCCTGCGCAGTATATGCGCGGGCCGGCAGAAGAGTAAACGGCAGAAAAGTAGGAAAAAGTAAAATAAAAAACTTGATATAGTATGTAACTCTTACGAGGCATTCACTATACATGACACTTAGGATGGTTATGTGTATTGATGCCCTTTTTTTATTTCTGCGGCAAATCCACTGCAATTCAGCGCATAAATACCATGCATCCGGACAAAAACAGAACAGGGAGGGGACGCTTCGCGTCCTGCCAACGAAGCCGGGAATGCTTCGCCCCTGATTTTCATGCGGTCTGCGGCCGTGAAAGGAGAGAAAGAAAAATGAAAGACAAGATTTTTGGTGTTTTGCAGCGTGTCGGACGGAGTTTTATGCTTCCCATTGCCATTTTGCCTGTGGCGGGACTGCTTTTGGGAATCGGCAGTTCTTTTACCAATGAGACCAGAGGCACTTTTCGCGGTAGACATATACGAATCATGACAGGGATAAGACGGCAGTCCGCCGGAACGCTGGAAATTGCCGCAGCAGCCGCTTTTTCCGGGCGGTACAGGAGGGGAATATGTATAGAATCAGGAAAGTTTTGAATCATAATGCGGCAATTGTAATCGGGATGGAGGATAACGAATATCTGCTCATGGGAAAGGGAGTGGGATTCGGAAAGAAAACGGGCGAGCGGGTGGAGGCGGGGCCTGAGACTACCGCCTACTGCCTGCAGCAGCTTACGGACAGAGGGGATGCGAAAGAGGTCATAAAGTCGGTTTCCCCGGTCTGTCTGGAGCTTGCCAACGAAGTGCTCAATGAAGCGGAAAGAATTTTCGGCAGGATCGACCGTTTCATCCTTTTCCCTATGGCCGGCCATATGGAATACGCGGTCAGGCGTATCAAAAACAGGGAGCAGATCAGCAATCCCCTGACAGAGGATATCAGACTTCTGTTCCACCGGGAATATAAAGTCGCCCAAAGTGTTCAGCCGCTTTTGTGGGAGCGGATGAAGGTGAAAATTGACGAGCATGAAATCGGTTATATAGCGCTTCATGTCCATGCGGCCATTGAGGATGAAAAAGTATCCCAGGCCATGCAGATTGCGCGCGCCGTCCGGGAATGCGTCACTCTGGTGGAGCAGCAGACGGGGATGAAAATTGATGTCATGTCCCTGGCCTACAACCGGCTGATGAACCATGTGCGCTATATGGTGGCAAGGGCTCTGAGCGGGGAACGGCTCAAGCTGAATATGAATGACTATATGCGGGTAAAATTTCCCGAAGCCTTTGAAACGGCGGCTGTTATATGCGAAGAAATCGGCAGGAGCCTGAACAGAAAACTGGATGATGTGGAAACAGGGTATCTGGCGATGCATATTGAGCGGGTGAAGGATGATGAAACAACGGGAAGAGCAAATAATAAAGCAAAAAAGACAACGGAGGAATATCATGCTGGATGCGGTCATTAAAAGAAGAAGTATCCGAAAATATAAAGAGGAAGAAATCCCGGTCCATATGGTGGAGGAGGTTCTCCGGGCGGGGCTTCTGGCGCCTTCCTCAAAGAAATGCGGTAATGTTCCTTATTACCGGAAATGTGGAAATTATAGAATCCGCATGGCTTTATGTGGCGGCCTCCAAAGACTGGGCCTGGTTTGAAAGGAATAAGGAAGGGCTGGAAAATTTCTTTAACCAATCTGCTGGACCGGCAGAAGACATTCCTTCTGTGTATGGACGGAAAACAGAAAAAGGTTGCATTGGGTGCGGGCGAAAGCCTTGTTTGGGATATGACCGAAGGATGATTGCTGTGCCTTTCATCAGGCCTTAAGAGATTCTTAATTTGCCAGCCACTGCCTGGAATGATAAAATTTCTGTATACAAACAGAACAGAGGAGGTATCTTATGTACCAGATTTCGAATTTTATGGATAATGATGATGTGAAAACACTTGCGTCTGCCGGCCCGTTTTCAGTGATTGAATATATCCGGGATCTGAGCGTTATGCCATCATCGGCAACGGTTGCCTACTTCAGCAGCCAGATGAATGTGAGAAAACGTCAGGTGGTATGCGACCTGAGCAAAGCCAGTGTTACGATTCAGGCAGGGGCCATGCAGTGGATGCTTGGCAACGTAAATGCGACAACCGGCATCAAAGGCGTGGGAGATCTGTTCGGGAAAGCGGTGCGCGGCAAGGTTACCGGAGAATCAGCAATTAAGCCGGAATATACGGGGGACGGGCTTCTGGTGCTGGAGCCAACCTATAAATATTTGATTTTAATGGACGCGACGGACTGGGGAGGCTCTGTTGTACTGGATGACGGACTTTTCCTGGCCTGTGATTCCAGACTGAAGCACAAGGCAGTTATGCGTTCCAATCTTTCTTCCGCAGTGGCCGGCGGCGAGGGCCTGTTTAATTTAAGCCTGAACGGAAGCGGCGTGTTCTGTATTGAGGCGGACTGTCCGCGCGAGGAGCTGGTGGAAATTACCTTGCAGAATGATGTGCTGAAGGTCGATGGGAATATGGCGGTTGCCTGGAGCGGAAGCCTGGAATTTACGGTGGAACGTTCCGGCAAATCCCTCATCGGTTCGGCGGCTTCCGGCGAAGGACTTGTCAATGTGTACCGCGGGACCGGCAAGGTGATGATGGCTCCCATTTCCAAGATGCCGAACGTTTAAATTATCCTGTAGGAGCTGCTTTGCTATCTGGCGGGAGGCGTCTGCTTTTCCCTGGCTGAGTTTGCCGGGAAAAAGTCTGCCTCTATAGGAAAAACCAAAACGGATATAATATGGAATAACAGAAAACCACTGGCTCATAAACCGGTGGTTTTCTATTCTTTATCCCCCAAAATTACGATAAAAAGGAGGAAAATATGAAGTTGCTGATTGCCGAAGACGATCCGGATATGCAGAAAATCCTGAAGCTCTATCTCCAGCGGGAGGGCTGTCAGGTGAATATTGTTGACAACGGCCGCGCCGCCATTGATTTTTTGTCAGAGAATCAGGTAGATCTTGTGATTCTGGACTGGATGATGCCGTGTACGCCTCCTGCATAAAGGACGGCCTGGATGACGGCGCCTTCCTGGATACAATTGAAGAACAGAATGCCAGGATTTCCCGTCTGGTGGAACGGCTGCTCAGTCTGTCCCGGATCGAAAGCAGGGAATACCCGCTTTCGCCCATCGCCCTTGATACGATACTGCATAAATGCATGGAGGAACAAAGAATGGCCCTGCATGCCCGGGGACTGTCTTTTCAGGAGGAGCTTGCCTGCGAAGAAACAGTGAGCTTGTTGCCCTGCTGTTTTCCAACCTGCTGTCAAACGCGGTAAAATATGCCTCTTCCGGCGCCGTGGAGGTGACGCTTTGCAGGATGGGAGAACGGTGCCGGTTCCGGATATCCAACGGGTTTAATAATGCCGCGTTGGATCAGGAACGGATTTGGGATCCATTTTATGTAGGGGAGCCTTCCCGCAGCAGGGCACTGACCGGAACCGGCCTGGGACTTGCTATTGTAAAAAGAATTGCAGAGCAGTACGGCTATTCTGTCCGATGTGAAATCGGGGAGGGAAGGATATTGTTTGAAGTATTGTTTCCGGCTGCATTGAAAAATTTGAGCAGGCGCATTTACTGTGCCTGCCGCAAAAACAGCTATGAAAACTGATAGGAGAGAAAGAGATGAAAACAGTAAAGCTTTAAAAAAATCCGTCTGCCTTATACTGCCGATTGCGTTGATTTTGGGCGGATGTGCCGGAAAAGATCCATCTGTGGATCAGTCAGCGCAAGACGGAAAGGAATCTCCGGTGAGCATTGCCGATGGGACAACGACAGACTCATCGATAGAAACACAAACAGATCCAGCAGTTACCGGATTTATCTGACCGGCCCGGATCCGGTAAGCGCAGCCAGGCTTTACAGAAATTACCGCATGGAACAGGGTGATTTTATGACACTGGAGCAGAAGGCGCAAAGCAATCCGGATATCCGTAAGCTTTATGGCGCTCCGTTCATTTATCTGTGGGGAGAATTCCTTATTTCCCCTAATGATATTGACTGGAAGGCTTTCCGGCAGGCGGCGGATTCTCCACTGACAGAGTATCTGTCATCCTTTGCCGGCAGCCAGGAAAACGGTCCGGAATTTACAGCAGCGCTGGAAGAAATAAAAAAGCAGGATTATGTAGCAGAATATCAGAAAAATACAGTATGCAGTTATCTCAGCCAGTTGCTGAAAAGGGAAGATTTCTGGGATCCATCTGTTTTTACACAGCATTCCCCGGCGATGACGGAGCTTTTGGCAAACCTGGTTTATTGACTGTGATGCAACCGGGGAAATTTATGACAATTATTCACCATCCCACCCTGCAACCCAGGAAGTTTTCCTGGATGGACGATGACATGAAAAAGAACCGGGACAGTGAGTACTATATCGGAAAGTATTACAATCCCGCCGGCGGAGTGGCCGAACATTTTTCAAAAAGGATCCCGGGACATTCCGTGTGGATACAGATGGACGGGAAAAGCATGATTTACAGCCCTTCCCTCCAGCCCGGGAATGCATAAACGCTTATGATAACAGGAGAAGCAGAGCTTTTGATTTGGAGAATACATTGCGGTTAAACTTCAAACAGGGTATAATCAGAGAAAAGATGCATCTGGGAAATGCAACTGTAAAAGCATAGGATAGTTATGTAAAAGGAGTCAGTGAAAGACAGTCAGTGAAAGGCAGAAAGCGGGGATAAAATGGACAGACCATTGCCAATCGGAATCGAAGATTTTAAAAAACTGAGAGAAAACAACTTTTACTATGTGGATAAATCATTGCTGATAAAGGAACTGCTGGATAACAGAAGTGAAGTAAGCCTGTTTATGAGGCCGAGACGTTTTGGCAAGACATTAAGTTTAAGTATGCTCA
This sequence comes from Eisenbergiella porci, assembly GCF_009696275.1. Classification (GTDB taxonomy): domain Bacteria; phylum Bacillota; class Clostridia; order Lachnospirales; family Lachnospiraceae; genus Eisenbergiella; species Eisenbergiella porci. Next base: position 53,606 of record NZ_VUMI01000034.1, on the reverse strand, counting down.
GATATTATTTTGAGCAGGTGCCCGTGAGCGATACGAATACAGATAATAATAACTTGTTCAAAGGGCTTAAGATTATGGAAGCCGGTGAAAAATATACGAAACATAAAGGTCGGTATCCGGTAGTTAACCTTTCCTTAAAGTCTGCAAAGCAGCCGGACTGGAATATGGCTTATGATGCAATGGTGAATGAAATTGCAAAGGAATTCGAACGCCATGACGATGTGCTTGAAAGTGCAAGGCTGCTGCCGGACGAAAAAGAACTTTTTTGCCGGATCAGAGGAAAAAAAGCAGCCAGAATTGATTATGCGATGGCAATGGAATTTCTTACCCGTTGTTTGAAAAAGGTTTATAGAAGAAATGTAATTATCCTTCTGGACGAGTACGATGTTCCACTGGAAAATGCATATTTTAACGGATTTTATAAACAAATGACAGATTTCATCCGTTCCTTTTTTGAATCGGCGCTAAAAACCAATTCCAGCCTGGAATTTGCCGTAATCACTGGCTGTCTTCGTATAACAAAGGAGAGTATATTTACCGGCCTGAACAATCCGGAAATGATTTCAATCCTTAATGTAAATTATGCGGAGCATTTTGGTTTTACCCAGCCGGAAGTGGAACAGCTTCTGGAAGCCTATGGAATCAGTAACAAGAAAGATGAAGTCAGGCGCTGGTATGATGGCTATGTATTTGGAAAGACAGAAGTATATAATCCGTGGAGCGTACTGAACTATACGAAAACGGCGGCTGTTGATAAGAATGCTTTTCCGAAGCCATACTGGGCGAATACTTCCTCCAACAGTATTGTCAGGGAACTGGTGGAACGTGCGGATGGCAGCGTAAGGCAGGAAATGGAAGCATTGATTGAGGGAGAAGTGATAGAAAAGCCGGTTCACGAAGAGATTACCTATGATGAAGTATATAAATCAGAAGAAAATCTGTGGAATTTTCTGTTTTTTACAGGATACCTGAAAAAAAAGGGTGAACGGTTTGACGGTGAAACTGTTTACCTGGAATTGGCGATTCCAAATACAGAAGTAAAGCTGATTTACAGAAATACGATAATGGACTGGTTTCAGGAAAGAATTAAAAAGACGGATTTCTCGGCTTTGTATCAGGCCGTCCTTGGGAAAAATGCGGCGGTTATGGAAAAAGAACTGTCCGGGAATCTGATGGAGACCATTAGTTTTTATGACTATAAGGAAGATTACTATCATGGTTTTCTTGGCGGGCTGTTGAAAATGATGGACGGATATATAATAAAGTCCAATCGGGAAAGCGGCCTGGGGAGAAGTGACCTGCTGCTGCTTTCCGCACCCTATGAGGGGAAGGCGATTATAATTGAAATAAAAATCGCAGATACCTATGCAGAGCTGGGAGCTAAAGCAAAAGAAGCATTGACTCAGATCGAAGACAGGCAATATGATGCTGAACTGAAACTGGAAGGCTATCATACCTTTATTCTGTATGGAATTGCTTTCTATAAAAAGCTTTGCAGAGTAGCCGTAAAAGAGTGATATGTCAGCCAAAATTCAGGGTATCCCCCATGCGTCTGTTTATGCATGGAGGATACCTGTTCATTACTTCACAGTTATTGCCAAAATCCATCCTAAATCGCCTGCGGCGATGGATTTTGGCACTCCTGAATCACTTCCTTACGGTCAGCGCGAAGCGCCGTCCTGCCGATTAGTTCCCCTGGAGGATACCTTCCTTATATTTGCCGGGAGTCGTCCCCTTGAGCTTCTTAAATATGCGGATAAATGCGTTGCTGTCCACAAAGCCGGTCATCTGCGCGATGTCCGCAATTTTTAAATCCGTTTCATTCAACAGGGAAACGGCGTTTGAAATCCGCACTTCATAAAGGTAGTCGATAACGCTTTTCTGATACTGCTCCCTGAATTTCCGTGACAGGTAGGACGGGGTAATCTGAAAATGTTCGGCTATTGTATTCAGATTGATGTTAACATCAAAATAGTTATTGTCTATAAAGCGGCAGATATCCTTTCCCCATTGTCCATAGGAGGGATTTTTGCAGTTTTCCGCAATCTCCCGGCAGGCAGCCAGATAAGCGCGGCAGGTCTGGGAGAGCGCTTTGGGCAGAGACTGGGAAAAGAAGGACTCATCCAGGAAGCTTAAGGACTCCGGCTGCAGGCCGTAATGCGTCTGGCAGTACAGCCGGAGCTTGACAGTGGCCTGATAAAAGAAATAATAGCAGCTCTTGGCGTCGGCCCAGGAGAGTTCACATTTTTCAAGATTTTTTTCTATATCATTAAAATATTCGGTTATCTGCGCCTGATTACACGTGGTGACAAGATTTACAATATACTCGCTGGTGTTCAGCGGGATGGAGCCTATGATCTGTTTCTGGGGAATCGTCTCATAGAGACAGATCCGGCCCGTTTCAAACAATCTCTGGTATTCCAGCGCGGTATCCGCCTGCAGGCAGGCTTCTGGTATCTTTTCCTGGGACTGCAGGCTGCTGATTCCGGCTTTCAGGGAAAGCTGGAAGGTATCCGACAAAAATTCTATCAGCCTTTCCGTGAGCTGTTCGATCTGTACAAGCGGACGGTCAAGCTGGCCGGAAACCGGAATCAGGACCGAAATCTTTCCTTTGCGGATACCGAAATGGCTGTCAGGAAACTGTGGGGAAAGAAGCTCCTGGAATACATTTTCGATCGTAAAGGCGGTCAGTCCCGCCAGCCCCTCCGGTTCATTCAGGCTGCCTGTCCCTTCCACGGAAAGCAGCACGACGCAGACCGTGGGAAAGGAAAGGTTAAAGGAAAACTGTTCGGCAACCTGCTCCGGTATCTGGCTGAATTCTATTTCTCCGGAAAAGATTTTCTGGAGATAATTATTTTTCAGCATCATTTTTTGTCTGGCTATTTCATTCCGGTTCTCGGTAAGTATTTTCATGATCAGATGATATTCGTTTTGGGCCGGCCCCACAGATTCGTCCGTATCCCCTATAAATTGCAGGATCTGGGACACCGGCTCATAATTTTTACGGGAATAATACATGATTACCACAAGGCCTGTAAAAATACAGATCAAAATCGTAAGCAGCATGATTTCCAGCAGCCGGGTCATCTGGGCCTGGTAGTCCTTCTTTTCCGTAATGGATATGAGCGCCGTACCGGAAATCTGTAACGGATAATAATTTATAATTACCTTTCCCTGGTTTTTCGTCTCATAAAAGGACGCATCCGGCCGGTCTGTGAAGTAAGAGGCGATTTCCGCTATGGGCAGGGCGGAAAGGCTGTCGTCTTTGCTGCCGGCGGCCAGCAGAAGCTGTTCCTGATCCACCAAAGCAAAGGCGCAGGAATATTCCAGAAGAAGCCGGCTTTGCAGCCGGGTCAGCAGGCTTTTGTTGTCAATCTGGATGCAAAGCACAGCCAGCGGCTTTCCTGTGATATCCGTCAGAAGGTTCTGGGCTATAACGATGAAGTTTTTCTCCCTGTTTGCATAGCATATGATACGGTTTTCCTGCAATGCGCTGCCGATCGCATCCCAGTCGCCGTCCGTCATGGTATTGCTTTTTGCTTCCATGGCAGGCAGCAGGGACTTTTCAAAAGTGGAAACAGGGTTTACGATATAACCGGAATCAGGAAAATACAGGTTGATTCGCTGGATGAGCGCATTGGATATCTGCATGGCCGCCAGATCCTTTTTCAGATAATAGCGGTCCATGACAGGCGTGGATCCAGGCGTGCTTTTGCTGTTGGAAAGAGCGACTACATATTTATTCAGCTGAATATGGGAGCCAAGCGTAATCGCATCACGGAATACGGAGTTGATCTGCTCGCCGGAATTTTCCAGCATCAGATGCTGGCTGTCAATGGTGCGTTCCTTTAATGCATTGTAGCTGTGAAAATAGTAGAAGGAACAGATAATTATGGGAAGCAGCAGAACACTTGCATAGGAAATAAGTGTTCTCCAGAATAAGCCTGTTTTTTTCTTTTTATTATCCGTTTGCCGCCTCATAAATCAATCATCCTTTTTGTTATTATTACTGTAAAATAAGTATACCATAGGCTGTATAAAAGCCAGTATGATTTTTCTAAACAAATATTATATTTCTGAAATATTGCGGCAGATACATATGAATTTCCTTTTTCCAAGATTTACGCAGCCGGTTTTCCGGGCTATGCTGTAACTGACATTAACCGAAACGAGGCGCGCCGGTTCGGAGTGATTTTCAATAAAACATCATTTCATAAAAAGGAAGGACAGTAATTATGAAGAAGAATTTTCCAAGCAAATTAGGAACTGCCGCGCTGGCAGCCCTGCTGACTTTTTCGTCTCTGTTCACAGGCTGCGGCAGCAGCGGACAGACTCAGGCGGATGCATCCGTTTCCAATAAAGAAGAAACCGGAAGCGCAGCGACATCGGGAGAAGAGACGCCTGTGCTCACAGTCTGGTCTTATTGGACAAATGGAGATCTGTACAGTGACCAGGGGGACTGGGAATATTGGAAGGCGGTTGAGGAGGCCTGCAATGTAGATCTCCAGTTCGTTGACAGTACGGGTGGAAAGGATGCCCTGTCATTGCTTGCAGGGACGGACGATCTTCCTGACATTATTATAGAATATGATACAACGTTTCCCGGCGGGGTGCAGAAGCTGCTGCTGGACGGTTCCATTATTCCGCTTAACGATCTGATGGATAACGGCTCCATGCCCAATTTCAAAGCATATCTGGAATCGGATCCGGAGGTTGATAAGCTGTGTAAAAATAATGAAGGGCTGTATGCCTGGACACCTATGATAAGGAAGCCGGATTCCCCGCTTGTTTTCAATGGAAATATGATTAGGCAGGACTGGCTGGATGAACTGGGGCTGCAGATGCCGGAAACTGTTCAGGAAATGGAAGATGTTCTGGTTGCCTTCAAGGATCAGAAGGGCTGCGATTCCGCATTTTCCTTTATTTATGGAAACTATAACATTATGGTCAACAGCTTCGGAATCAGAGAAGGGATGTATGTAGACGGTGATAATAAAGTGCATTTCGGGGCAATTGAGGATAAGTATCTGGATTTCCTGACTCTGTTTAACCGCTGGATGAACATGGGAATCCTGGATCCTGATGCCTTTACCCAGGATTCGGACGCCTTTTTTGCCAAAATTTCCAGCGGAAGAACAGGGCTTGTATGGGGCTATACCGGCGGAACTCTTGGAAAGATACAGACCATGCAGGAAGAAAACAAGGAAATGAATTATCAGCCCGCCCCCAACCCTGTATTAAATAAGGGAGATAAATTCATTGTTGACCAGAGCAGCTACCGGATCAATAATATCGGCGGTGTGATTTCCGCAACCTGTTCCAACCCGGAGGCTGCGGCCCGCGTGCTTGACTATACCTATGGCGAAGAGGGAAATATGCTGGCCAATTACGGCAAGGAAGGCGTGACCTATGAAATGGTTGACGGCAAACCGGTATTTACGGACTTTGTCCTTCATAATCCGGACGGACTGTCCATCGAAAAAGCGCTCTCTATTTATGCCGGCTGCAATAATAAGCCCTTCCTGGTGGAAAAGGATTATATGCTGGGCGGATATGCTTATGACGTGCAGAAAAAATCCCTGGAAGTCTGGGCAACTCCCGATGCCACAGTGAAGGATATGCCCCCTGCAACCATGACGGATGCGGAGCTGCAGGAATATAACTCCATCATGACTGATATTCAGACCTATCTGGATGAATTCAAGCTGAAATTCATCCTGGGCACGGAGCCTCTGGAGAATTTCCCTGAATTTGTGGAAAATATCAGGAACATGAATATTGAAAGGGCGATAGAAATCAGACAGGCGGAATATGACAGATACCTGGCAAGATAATTGATACCGGCAGGCCCGGGCTTTGGGAAAAGCTGCGGGCCTGTTTGAAAGAAGGAGTCTTTATGAAAAAGGACAGTTATGCTGCCAGGCTCTGGCAGAATGTAAAAAGACATAAGGGACTGTATCTTATGATATTGCCGATTGTGGCCTATTACCTTGTGTTCTGCTATTACCCCATGTACGGAGCGCAGATCGCTTTCCGTGACTATACCCCCAAGCTGGGAGTGCTTCACAGCCCGTGGGCCGGCCTGAAGCATTTTGCGGGATTTTTCAAAAGCGTGTATTTTGAACGTCTGATCCGCAATACCCTGAGCATTAATCTGAAAAATCTTCTTTTCGGCTTCCCTGCGCCGATTCTGCTGGCGCTGCTTTTAAATGAAGTGCGCAGCCAGGGATATAAAAAATTTGTGCAGACGGTGAGCTATATGCCGCATTTTATTTCCACGGTGGTAATTGCCGGAATGGTTCTTCAGTTTACGGCTACGGACGGCTTCCTGACACAGCTGATGACGTTATTTGGCTATCCCAAACAAAATCTGATGATGAACCCTTCCTTTTTCCAGCCCATTTATGTAATTTCCGATATATGGCAGGGGATCGGCTGGGGCTCCATCATATATATTGCAGCGATAGCGGGGATTAATTCGGAATTGTATGAAGCGGCGAGAATGGATGGAGCGGGACGGTGGAAACAGATGATACATGTGACGCTGCCGGGCATCCTTCCCACGATCATCACCATGTTTATCCTGAGAGTGGGGAATATGATGAATCTTGGCTTTGAAAAGATCATTTTGCTTTATAATTCCTCAATTTATGAGACTGCGGATGTAATTTCCACGTATGTTTACCGGAAGGGGCTTGTGGATCAAAGCTACAGCTTTTCCACAGCAGTGGGACTGTTTAATTCTGTCATCAACCTTACATTGCTTTTTATTGCAAATAAACTCTGTAAAAGGTTGACAGAACATAGCTTATGGTAGGAGTATATATATGAAAAAAAGAAATCTGGGTGAAGGGGTATTCCAGATATGCAACGGCCTTGTGCTGCTGCTTGTCTCGCTTGTGACGCTGTATCCCTTTTTATATGTCATTTTTGCTTCCTTCAGCGATCCTCTGAAGCTGATGGGCAATTCAAGCCTGCTGCTTAAGCCGCTGGGATTTTCGCTCGGCGCTTATAAGAAGGTATTTTTAAATCCTTCGATTTACAGCGGCTACATGAATACGGTTTTTTATGTGACTGTGGGAACGCTGGTTAATATCCTGGCGACCTGCATGGCGGCCTATGTGCTGTCAAGAAAGCAGTTTATGCTGCGCCGCGTGCTTACTATCATGTTTATTTTTACCATGTATTTCAGCGGCGGGCTGATTCCCGGCTATCTGCTGATTAAGGATCTTGGAATGATAAACAGCAGGCTTTCCCTGATTCTGCCCGGCGCTGTCAGCACCTTTAACCTGATGATTATGATAACGGGGTTTGAGGGGATTCCGGAATCGCTGGAGGAATCGGCGCGCATTGACGGAGCCGGGGACTGGACTATTCTGTTTCGGATCATCATGCCGCTGGCCAAGCCCACAATTATGGTAATCCTGCTGTATTATGCGGTAGGACACTGGAATGCCTGGTTCCATGCCATGATATATCTGCGGGATGCGGACAAAATGCCGCTGCAGATTTTCCTCAGGGATATTCTCACCAGAAGCCAGCTGGGAGCCATGACCGGGCAGACAGATGTGGAGGATGTGGGGCAGACGATAAAATATGCGACGATTATTGTTTCCACGGTGCCCATACTCTGCGTGTATCCGTTCATCCAGAAGCATTTTGTAAAGGGCGTCATGATCGGGGCCGTCAAAGAATAGCGGTTCTGCAGTTACTTTAAAAATAACAGTTCTGCAGTTACGTTAAAGAGTAAGAAAAGGAGGCTGTACGGATGGTACGGACATTTGCAACACACAGAATCAGGAAAACACAGGAGCTGTCCTCCTGTCTGTGGGATTTTGAAACGCTGCCTGAAGAGGGAGGAACGGTTGGAGAGACAGCCGGGGGGAAAGAGGCCGCCCCGGGTAAGGGGACGGCTCCGGTTAAAATGAAAACCGCAGTTCCGGGCTGCTGGGAGAACTGCCCGGATACGTTAACCTACCGGGGAAAGGCTGTTTATGAAAGAAGGTTTGCCTGCGAAGGCAACATACGCCTGGAATTTAAGGGGGTCAGCCATACGGCACAGGTATATCTTGATGATATGCGGATAGCGGAGCATTACAATGCCTATACCCCGTTTTCGGCAGTGGTAAAGGAGCTTCCGGCGGGGGAACATACGCTGAGAGTCTACGTTGACAATTCCTTCGGCCCGGATTCGGCGCTGCATGTGCCCAATGATTACCAGACCTACGGAGGAATTACCCGTCCGGTGGTTCTGGAGGAGCTGAAGGATGCGTACCTTACGAAGCTGCATTTTACTCCCCTGCGCAGGGACGGGCAGTGGTATTTCGTGATAAAAGGAGAAGTGAAAAATTTATCCGCGGCGCCTTTTGAGGGCAGGATCCTGCTTTCCCTTGGGGAAGAGACGGTGGCGGAGGCTGCCGTGCGGGCAGAAGGAAACGGCGTATGCGGATTTGAGACGGAGGAAACACTTTTCCCGCAGGCGCAGGAGTGGTGTCCGGAAAATCCCGTATTATATCTGCTGAATGCGGTTCTGCTGGATGCGCAGGGCCGGGAAACGGACGATCTCATTGATCGGGCAGGCTTCCGCGAAGTCCGTATTGAGGGGAAGGATATCCTGCTGAACGGACGGAAGCTCAGGTTTAAGGCCTTCTGCCGCCATGAGGATCATCCCCAGTTTGGCTGCGCCCTTCCTTTTGCGGCCATGCAGCAGGATTTGCTGCTCATGAAGGATATGGGAGCCAATTCCGTGCGTACCTCTCATTATCCCAATGATGAAATTTTCCTGGATCTGTGCGATGAAACAGGCATGCTTGTATGGGAAGAGAACCATGCGAGAGGGCTTTCAGAGGAAAACATGCGAAATCCCAACTTCGAACGGCAATGCGAGGACTGTATCCGGGAAATGATTGAGGCGCATTACAACCATCCTTCCATTTATATCTGGGGGATTCTGAATGAATGCGCAAGCCATACGGAGTATGGAAAGGAATGCTACCGTAAGCAGTATGAGCTGATCCGCCAGCTGGATCAGAGCCGGCCGCGCTCCTCTGCAAGCTGTCAGTTTAAAACGGATATCTGTTTCGGACTGCCTGAGGTGGTATCCTATAACATTTATCCCTTATGGTATCATGACACGCCTGTACAGGATTACCTGAAAGGCCTTTATGACTGGGTTCAGGAGGAATCGGAAGGCGCAGGAAAGCCGTTTTTGATAACGGAGACGGGCGCGGGCGCCATCTATGGCTGCCGCACACCTTCGCGGGTAAAATGGTCTGAGGAATACCAGGCTTATGCCATTGAAAAACAGCTGGAGGCGGTTTTCGGGCAGGAGGGCTGCAGCGGCGTTTATCTCTGGCAGTTCTGTGACTGCAACGTGTGTGACAGCTGGTTCGGCGGCCGGCCGAGAACCATGAATAATAAGGGAATCGTGGATGAATACAGACGGCCGAAGCTGGCTTATGAGACGGTTAAGAGAATGTTTGGCAGTGTGGATACGTATTTCTGACAATAGAGAAAAAAGATAAGGTTCTGTTGCAGATATTTTCGGGATGAACAGATGAATATTGTCCCGGAAGAAGCAGGGCAAAAAAGCAGGACGAAAGCAGCATGGCGGACACAAAAAGAAACGGCGTGAAATATGCCGTTTCTTTTTGCAGTATGGGCAATATGGAGCATGACGCCGCCGCATTTTTATACGGCGTCCGAAGCATTGGTGTGTTTGTTTCCAATGATAACCGGCGCTGTCCGGGTCTTGCAGAATTCAAAGGAGCCGTCAGCCTTTGGCTCGCCGAATCTTTCCCTGGCGCTGGTTGGATGGAAGGCTGTGTAAATCTGGACGTTCGGCGCGATGAGGGCGTTGTCGCCGATGATAATTTTATTGGAGTCCAGGAAGGTGCAGTTTAAATTCACCTCGCAGTTGTTTCCAAAATAAATGTTGTTTCCGTAATCCACATAAAAAGGAGCGGTGATCCACAGGTTTTTTCCGCGGCCGCCAAGCAGTTCCGATAAAATCCTATCCTTTTCTTCCACATCCCGGGTATCGGTGAGATTGTAGTCACGCATGAGATTTTTGGCCTTGTGCCATTGGTTTAACAATTCGCTGTCCCTGCAGTCATACAGCTCTCCGGCCAGCATTTTTTCTCGTTCTGTCATAGAAACTCTCCTTATCCTTCACTGAAATGAAACAGCTGCCGGCGCATTCCGGGAGGCAGTATGTCTGTGTTAGGCTTATGCTACCTCCCAAAGCTGCTTTTGTAAAGATATTTTATGAATTAGAAAGATGCTTTTCATAGCGCTTACAGTGCTTCCCGCAGGACAATTTCAATGTATTCCTCCAGTTTCTGCCTTATGAAATTCCAGTCGTATTTCTGAACCGGGAAGATGCTGTCTGTTTCCTCGATTTTGGAGATAGGAAGAGAAATGCCGGTATTCCATTCGGAATCAAAGGGGATTACCCTGCATTGAATTGTTTCCAGCGCATTTGCTATCGTGTCGTTTACCATTGCTTTATAACTTTTCAGCGCCCATTGCGCACCGCCGCCATGTGAGATAATCCCTGCGGGAAGATGATACAGTTCCGGGTAAGCAATATGCTTTGGTCTATGATGCAAGTGTTTGACGGAGGTTGCGACGACAAGATCCGACAAAATAAGCCTGAATCCAATTAAAAAATAGAATAATATAATGTCGAATATATTACTAAATATTTGGTATAAAACACGACATTTAAAACAATATTTGATATAATAAGGAATAACCTTAAAAACAAAATTGAGTGTAAAGGGACATATAATCTGGATGTTTTAGAAAATCGGCTACGAGATATCCATCCGTCCTTGCGAATGGGAAAACTTATCTGAGATTTTTGGGCCGCGGGTTAAATATAGTGCCAGTTCTAATGAGTATAGGGATTTGATGCATTTTCTCTCTACAGTTAAAATGTCTTTGACAGAACTTGTAAGTAATGAACAGGAATACTACGACTACGTTAAGCTTCAAATTACTGTAAGGGCTCAATCAACGAAAATATGTGAACTCTTAGATAAATGTCGAGATATAATTATTGGCGGAAAGCCCGGAACAAATATTTTACGGTATCTACTTCACAAGATGAATAATAGAGTTATTAAGTGGCAGATTTGGAACGAACAATGTGGTGGCTTATCTAATCTCTATTTGAATTATGGATGCATACCTTTTGATCAGATGCCATATTGCACCTCCCTCCGTCAACATAATCCGAGGATATATGATCTTTTTGAATCTATTCCCGTTGGAGGACATGAACATGAGTTGTTTGCCAGATATATAAAAAACAACACTGAAATTGAAGGGCAGCTCTTCACTCTATTGCATGCTTCTGGTGAGGAAACAGTTTTAGCGTTTTTCTATATTATTTTGGATGAATTGTATAAGTTAGGGACAGTTGCCGGAATTGATATTAGAAGCTATGCAAACGCAACTTTAGATAATTTTAAATTTAATATAGATAAAGAATAGTTAAGAATTTTTTAGTGGTCTTGACATAAGGGTGGAGGAGGTAATGACGACATAATTCGATGAAACTCGTTTGAATACGATTAAAGCAGTATCGAAAAATGTCGTACATATTCCCAAATGTGCTGTTGGAAATACAAAATACTTGGGATTGCATAAATAGAAGTAGTTTATTATACTATAGTCATGATACTGAAGCTTTTATAATAGTTGAGGAGGTACCATATGGAATTTGTAAGAAAAATTGTTGATGCAAGTAGCCTAATGAAAATTATGCAGCTGCCAGATACATTAATGAATAGAAAATTAGAGATTATTGTCTTGCCAGTCGATGATAATCAGAAGGGTTCGATTCAGGAAAGCAAGGATGTTTCCGGTCTTTCTGAAATTACACAATCTTTAATGGGGAGTATTCCTATTTCTGATATTACTATAGAGCAAATTAAAGAGGAGCGTCTGAGAAAATATGAAAGTAATATTTGATACAAATATAATATTAGATTTATTATTGAACAGACAACCATTTTGTGAAATGTCAGCCAGAGTAATTGATCTTTCAGCTACAAAAGTTATAGAAGGCTATGTTTCAGCATCTGCGATTACCGATATATATTATCTTGCAAATAAAACGATAAGAGATAAGAATAAAGTTTGTTCTTTGCTGGAAAGGCTATTACAAATTGTTTCTGTAGCGGGAGTGTCAGAAACAGAAATTTTGGCAGCGCTTAAATCTGGCTGGAACGATTTTGAGGATGCAGTACAATATTTTACGGCTCAAAATATAGAAGTATCGTATATTATAACCAGAAATAAAAAGGATTATCTATCAGCTGATATAGTGGTAGTTGAACCAGAAGAGTTTTTCAATTTAGAATAATCTATGTAATAAAATCTGCCATTGTGTAATTAAGGCAGATTTTATTAGTTGAACTATTTTTGTCGTGGGCTTGACATAAGGGTATCAGTAATCGTGACGACAAGGTTCGACAGTTTATCGCAGTGTCGAATAAAATAAAAAATGTTTCACGTTGTATTGGTGTTGTTAATACAATAAGATATACTATAGATACAAGCGATATCATTAAGTAATAGAGACACCCTTAAAGGAGTAAATACATTGGAAAAGTTTATGAATCCCCCGGTCAGGCACAAATGGAATGCTGCCGATATCAGAGAGGAACACAGGCAGGGCAGAGATCTGAAGAGGATTGCCAAAATGTACTGCATCACCAATAAAGAAGTCAGGGAATTGCTTGGAGAGCCAAAGCGGAAAGCGGGAAAGTGCGTATAATGTATAAGCGCCGGATAATACCTATTCCCGCGGTACGGACATATTTCGGGCAAGCGGCATTTTTTTGCCGGACAGGCCGTATTTTCTGGAATAAGCGCCGGGCGTAGTGCCAGTGTATTTCTTGAATACCCTGGAAAAATAATAAATATCCCTGAATCCGCACTTTTCTGCCACGTCGGAAATCCTGCTGGTGCCGTCGGACAGCAGCTGCCTGGCTTTGGAAATCCGAAGCTCATTCAGGTAAGCAAGGATCGTTTTCCCTGTGGCTTTTTTGAATAAACGGTTGATATAATCATAATTACAGCCGTATTTCTGTTCGATGAGGGCGCTGGTAATTTCCTCCGTATAGCTGCTCTGGAAGAAAGTAAGGATATCATGGATAATCCGTGTGGAACGGCCTGTAAGCCCGGAGTTTTCTTCATACAGACAGGAATCGGTCAGTTCCCGTGACAGAAGAATGAGAAACTGCAGAAACAGGCATCCGGTGTTCAACTGGAAATGCTCCAGATGATTGTAGTGGGAAGCCTTGATCTGTTCCAGCAGTTCCGTCAGCTGCATTACAGCGCCTGGCTGGCCGACATGCATGTGCTTTGGCAGCAGAATGGGGGAAGCCGGATTCTTGCGGATGGTGCATTCATCTGTCTGAAGCGCGGCAAAACGGCTGCTGACAAGCTCGTTTTTTACCAGCTCCTCCGGTCCGGAGCATTCTGTCATCCGATCATGATAAAAGTGTATGTAAAAATACGTACAGGAGGAAGCCTTTGTGCCGCAGTGTACCAGATGAGGATCCAGGATGAGCATATCACCGGGCTTCAGCGCATATTCGCGGCTCCCTTCCTTCAAATACATTTCCCCAGAAAGCACAAAATAAAGTATGAATTCTTCTGTTTGTCTTTTTATATGGATGTGAGGCGGTTTTACGCTCACTTTATTTGTAAATTTAACTACGGGCATGCAGGTGCTGTCCATTTTATAAAAAAGAAAATCTTCCATTGTTTCTGCCTTTCCTGAAAATCATCTGACTGAAATGCTTTTGCCTTTATGAGTATAGAAGTAATTATTGTTTATGGCAACGGATTTTTTTAAATATTTTTAATGATAATGACAGCGCAATTATACAGAGAAATAATAAGCAGAAAGCAGCAGGCGATTCAGCCTTATTTTACCAAAGGGGAACAGGGTCTGATTTGATTGACTTTGTATAAAGGGATAGGTATAATTCAGTTTATGATGTACATGTTGCCATATGAAGGGGAATTATTTATGGTTATGATTAAGGTACCTGAGTGCGGACAGGAAATTTCCGGCAAGGTTCAAAAGAGTACCTATTGCGGAAAGGTTTTGCTGAGGAGGACGAAAAAAGAAGCCGGATAACGTATAAGAAGACAGAAAAATAATAAGAGTACATAAGGGAGATAAATTCTATGGCATTAATTAAATGTTCAAAATGTGGATCAGAGATAAGCGGAGAAGCTTCTTTTTGCCCCAAATGCGGATGTCCTGTTGCGGGCGATTGTTATTTTGGCGGCAACGCTGATTGGATTTATAGTTTACAGGTCCGCCAATAAAACGGACATCCGGCTGATTTTATAATTTGTTCTTCTGGTACTCCGGAATCAATATCTTACGGACAGCACTGGCAGATTCTACGGATCAGGAGCATCAGCACCATAACAGTATATTATATTGTAAAGTAAAAAAACAGGGTAAATGCATGCTGAAGGAAATGGAATACCGCAGAGAGGCGGCGCTGCAATATGCGAAGCAATGGGCGCTTGGAAGAAATCCACGATACTATAATTTTGAAGAGCTGGGAGGGGACTGCACCAATTTTGCCTCCCAGTGTATCTATGCGGGGAGCGGCGTCATGAATTATACGCCTGTGACGGGCTGGTACTATAACAGCAGCTCGGACCGCTCGCCAAGCTGGACAGGAGTGCAGTATCTTTATAATTTTCTTACAGGTAATAAATCCGTCGGGCCATATGCCGCGGCAACCGACGCCGCAGGCGCAGTGCCCGGAGATATTGTGCAGCTGGGAAACCAGAACGGGTACTATCACAGCCCGGTAATTGTCGCCGTGGAGGGAGGACGTATTTATGTGGCGGCTCATACCTATGACGCCTATATGAGGCCGCTGGATACGTATATCTACCAAAAGTCGCGTTTCCTGCATATTATAGGGGTTCGCAGCTGGTAAGCATTTGTAATGGGGCTGCCGTGGTTCCGGGAAAACGGACGGAATTAATTCAGCTTCCGGAATTCCAGCGGCGTAAGCCCGGTCATTTTTTTAAAGCTGGCTATGAAATGGCTGGCATCGGTAAAGCCCACTCTCTGTGCGATATCCTGTACGCTCATTCGCGGAAAGGTCAGGAGGAATTCCTTTGCCTTATTGATCCGGTAAACGGTCAGGTATTCATAGGCTGAACAACCAAGGAAGCGGCCGAACAGACGGGAGAGGTACTGAGGGGTGATAAAAACCTGACGGCTTAAATCCAGCACTGTCAGCTCCTGCCCGTAATTTGTTTCGATCTCTTTTACCACAGGAGCCAAATATTTCTCATAGAGAGGGTCTTTAATCAGGTCACGGGTATATACGCCGTCCACGAAATACATCAGCAGCCGGTAACAGTCGGCGGAAAGGGATTTTTCATCTACCGGAGGATTTTCATATTTTTCCATCACATCCCGGATCAGGGCAGCGATTTGCGCGCCCTGATCTTTTTCAATAAAAATGACGGATCTGTTTCCCAACATTGTGACAATACTGCTTTCTATTGTCCCGGCAAAGGTGGCAAAAAGGGTAAACCAGCTGTCTGTTTTGCCGGAATAGGCATGCGCTGTAAAAGGGGCGATAAGAACGCCCTCCCCTTCATTCAGAAGATATTTTCTTCCCTGGATTTCAATTCGCCCGCAGCCCTTTCCCGTCTGCAGATAATGGTAGAGCGGATAGCCTTTGGGGCGCCGTACGCTTTCCTGGCTCCAGTGGTTGCCTACGGAATCAAAAGTGAAAGGCTCGCTGACAGGCGCGCTCCTGAAAATGATCGGCATGGTTTTTCTCCTGTTTCGAAATGTTATATTTTTTAGTTTAACATGTTACACATCCCGTTGTCCATCCATAATATAATGTCAGTAAAGCCGGGGGAAGAGTCCTGCGGCAATGTAAATTTGTGTAAAGAGAGGGAAAGACAGGATGGAAGGAAAATTTAAGAGAATTTTATACGGAGGGGATTATAATCCGAACCAGTGGCCCAGGGAAATCTGGGATGAGGATATGCGGATTTTCAGGGATGCGCGGATTAACAGCGCTACAGTGAATGTGTTTTCCTGGGCAAGGCTTCAGCCTTCGGAGGAGACCTATGATTTTGAACAGCTGGATGATATTGTGGACATGCTCAGCCGTGAGGATGATGATATAGTGCTTGCCACATCCACAGCGTCGCTTCCGGCATGGATGGTAAAGAACTATCCGGAGGTGGCAAGGACGGATTATGAAGGAAGACAGCATAAATTCGGCCAGAGACACAACGCCTGCCCCAACTCTCCAATCTACCGGAAATACGCAGAGGCACTGGCATCCAGACTGGCCGAACGTTATGGAAGCAATCCTCACGTCACCTGCTGGCATGTGAATAATGAATATGGCGGGGAATGCTACTGTGAACACTGCGAAAAGGCTTTCCGTGTCTGGCTGCGCAAGAAATACGGAACGCTGGAAGCGCTCAACGCGGCATGGAACATGGAATTCTGGGGACACACCGTTTATGATTGGGATGAAATCGTGCTGCCTAATGCACTGAGCGAGGGGATAGGCACTGGCAAAACCGCATTTGCAGGAATTTCCATTGATTACCGTCGTTTTATGTCGGACAGCATACTGGCCAATTTTACTATGGAAAGAGATGCCATCCGCCGTTATGATAAGGAAACGCCGATCACGACGAATCTGATGGGAACCTATAAAGGGCTGGATTATTTTAAATGGGCGAAGGAGATGGATATCGTTTCCTGGGACAATTATCCCCGTTATGATACGCCCTGGAGCTATACGGCATTAAGGAACGATCTGATGCGCGGGCTGAAGGATGCTCCCTTCATGCTTATGGAGCAGACGCCCAGCCAGCAGAACTGGCAGCAATACAATTCCCTGAAACGTCCGGGTCAGATGCGGGCGCAGAGCTATCAGACGCTGGCGCGGGGAGCGGATACCATACAGTTTTTCCAGCTGCGCCGCAGCAAAGGGGCCTGTGAAAAATTCCATGGCGCGGTCATTGTTCATGCGGGGACGGAGGATACCAGGGTATTCCGGGAGGTAAAGCAGCTGGGGACAGAGCTGGAGAAGCTGGGCAATGCCACGTTGGGAGCCGTAAATGAAGCAGAGGTGGGAATTGTTTTTGACTGGGATAATTACTGGGCGCTGGAATATACAAGCGGGCCGTCCGAGGATTTGACCTATGTGGATCAGATTCAGCAGTATTACCAGTTCTTCTATGACAGAAATATTGCGGTACATATGATCCCCTGTGATGCGGATTTCGGCAGATATAAGATGGTGGTTGCCCCTGTGCTTTATATGGTAAAGGAAGGGGTAAAGGAAGCGCTTGAGAGATACGTGGAGCAGGGCGGCGTGCTCGTCACCACCTATATGAGCGGTATTGTGGATCAATCGGATAATGTTTACCTGGGAGGCTATCCCGGGCCGTTGAGAACCCTTGCCGGCGTGTGGGTGGAGGAAATAGATGCGCTTTCACCGAAGCAGTCAAATGAGGTGATTTTCCAGGACGGCACAAAAGCCTCCTGCGGACTGTTATGTGAGCTTATGCATCTGGAAGGCGCCGAATGTCTTGCCAGATATGGTCAGGATTTTTACAGGGATATGCCTGCTGTGACAAAAAACAGGTATGGTGACGGTACAACCTATTATATAGGAACAAGAATGGAAGAAGGGCTTGAAAAGATCCTGGAAAGCGCCGTTTCGGATTCACAGGTAAAACCAGTGCTTGAAGGAACGGACGGACTCGAGGCGGTTTGCAGGAAAAAAGATGGATGCAGCTTCTATTTTGTGATAAATTTCCAGGATAAGGCGCTGCCGGTTCCTCCCGCTCTCGCAGGCCATATGGATATGCTGACCGGGGAGACGGTAAAGGCGGGAGATATGCTTGCAAAGTACGATGTAAGGATTGTGCGTGTGGAGGATAGTGCTTCACAGGAATAGCACCGAAAAGCATCAAAGCAAAAATGGATGGTGGAAAACCCGCTTCTTTTCAGGCAGGAAGCCAGACCTGTAAGAAAAGAAGCGGGCCTTTTGCCGTCCATCAGCTGTTTCCCACCCCGGGCAGCTCTGTCAGGGCACGGAAGCTGTAACCCATCCCTTCCCATTTTGTGAGCAGCTCATCAAGTATTTCACCATTTGTTTTTGAGGTATTATGAAGCAGCACGATGGCGCCGGGATGTACCCTTTTGAGCAGTTTATCGAAGGCTTCTTCGTGGGTCGGCTGCTTATCCTGATCCCAGTCCACATAAGCCAGGCTCCAGAAGAAGGTTTTATAGCCCAAATCTTTTGCGATCTGTAGATTATTTTCACTGTATTTTCCCTGGGGCGGCCGGTAGAACTTCATCATCGGCTGCCCTGTGGTCTGTTCATAAAGCGCTTCCAAATCTCCCAGTTCTTTGGCAAAAGCGTCTTTGTCCATCCGGGACATGTCCGGGTGATGGTAGCTGTGATTCCCCACGATGTGCCCCTCTGCCAGCATCCGTTTTACCAGATCCGGGCTGGTTTCCAGATAATTTCCCACCACAAAGAAGGTTGCCTTTACGTTATGCTTTTTCAACGCATCCAGGATTGCCGGCGTGTTCCCATTTTCATAGCCGCAGTCAAAGGTCAGATAAAGAACCTTATCCTGTGTATTTTCCGCGTAAAAGGCATCATATTTCGCCAGCTCCTCATAGGTGGCATTGGCAACCGGCGGTTTTCCGTCCTCCTGAAAGCTCAGTCCCCAGTTCCCTTCCGCAGGCAGGACCGCCGGCGCCATTGTGCTTCTGGTGTCCACGGCCTTCGCCAGAAAACGGCCTGCAAGGAAGGCCAGGACAAACAGAAAAAGCACCCCCGTCAGCCCTTTGATTTTTTCAAGTTTGTTCATGTGTCTGATTCCGGTTTTTCTTTCATTATATACATAAAAGCCCGGTTTAAGACTTGCAGAATTTTTAGCAAAATGTTAACACTGCCTGAAAAAAGAAGGAATCCGCAAAAAACAGCGCAAAATCACGATTCTTAAGCGTGTAAGGTATTTTTATATGCAGTCTGCGGTAGAAAAATGAAGAAAAAGCTTGTAAGTTTTTGCCATATCCAACCTTGTTTTTTTGTAATATAATAACAAGCCGGGACGAAACTGAGCGGTTCCGTCCCGGCTTGCAAAATTATAAAGACAGAATATGCAAAGAGGAGGAAGATAGGACATGACTATAGCACAGATATTAGCTGTTGTTATTTTTGTGGCAATGTTCGGATTGATTGTGTCGGAAAAAATTGAACGGCACCTTGTATCCCTGGGATGCGGCCTTTTGATGATCGTCCTGGTTTTCGGCCTGAGCATGCACAGCATGCCGGCAATCTGGAACACACTGGCGCTGAGGGATTTTTTTACGGCGGGCTTCTGGTATCAGGCAAAGGAAGCGGCGGAATCCTCGTCCGGAATTAACTGGGCGACGATTCTTTTTATTACAGGAATGATGATTATGGTGGAAGGCATGGGAAGGGCAGGCTTTTTCCGTTGGCTGTGCCTGCGTATTGCAAAGGCTGTAAAGTACCGGACAATTCCGCTTTTTATTACTTTTATGGTAATGTCCAGCATCCTGGCCATGTTTATTGACAGTATTACGGTAATCTTATTTCTGGCGGCGGCCACGGTGGAGCTGGCCCGTCTGCTGAAATTCAATCCGGTTCCAATGATTATTTCGGAAATTTTCTGCGCCAACCTGGGCGGCTCCGCCACCATGTGCGGGGATCCGCCAAATATTATTGTGGGAACCTCACTGGGATATTCTTTCAGTGATTTTATTACAAACACAGGTTATATTGCACTGATCGCCCTGGTGTTTACCATTGCTTATTTTTACTTCTGCTTCCGGAAGGAGCTGGGGCAGAGCGCGGCGGGAAAAGGGACGGTATCCTATCCGGATCCCAGGGATGCCATCGAAAATAAGAAGGATTTCATCATCAGCTGTATCATTTTTGCCTGTGCGGTGGCGCTCCTTATCACACATGCACAGACAGGGCTGACTGTGGCGGCCATAGGCGCTTTTATCGGCGTGGTGACCCTTCTTACGGCGGGCAGGGAGGCTGTAATCCTGTTGAAAAAGGTTGATTATAAGACACTCCTGTTTTTCATCGGCCTGTTTATTGTGGTAGGCGGATTGGAACAGACCGGAATCCTGGAGCTGATCGCCGGCTTTATTGCAAAAATAAGCGGTGACAACGCCATGCTCATGATCGCCATCGTCCTGTGGGTTTCAGCCATTGCCAGCGCTTTTGTGGACAACATCCCCTTTGCTGCTACAATGGTGCCGGTTATCAGGAGCCTGGCGGCGGCACAGGGCGTGGATCTTTCCGTGCTTGCCTGGACGCTGGCTATGGGAACCGATATCGGCGGCAGCGCAACGCCCATCGGCGCTTCTGCCAATGTTGTGGGAATTTCCGTGGCGGCCAAGGAAGGACATATGATTGGCTGGGGAAAATACTGTAAATATGCGGCGCCGGCTACCATTCTCGTGGTGCTGATCTCCATGCTGTGTATTTATGTCAGATATTTCTAGGAAGGAGAGGCTGATGGACGGACAGATGATTATTTCCGTGGGACGTGAGTTCGGCAGCGGCGGCCATGTAATTGCCGAAGCGCTTGCCAAAAGATTCGGCTTGTCGTTGTATGACAACAATCTTCTGGAACATATTGCGCAGGAGAAAAATATAGATCATACAGAATTGAAAAAATATGACGAGAAGCCTAAAAACAGGCCGCTTTCCAGGACGGTCCGGGGTTACTCCAACTCCGCGCAGGAAAACATTGCGTATATGCAGTTCGATTATCTGAAAAAAAAGGCGGAGAGCGGAGAATCCTTTGTGGTGGTAGGCCGCTGTGCTGAAACAAAGCTGAAGGGCTTTCCCGGCCTTATCTCCTTTTTTATCCTGGGGGATAAGGAAAAGAAGGCGGAGCGTGTGATGAAGGTATACGGCGTTTCCAGGGACGAGGCCCTGCATATGATGGAGCGGGAGGATTGGGAACGGAAAACCTATCATAATTACTATTGCAGGGGAAAATGGGGAGATTCCAGAAATTATGATTTCTCCATCAACAGCAGCAGGCTGGGTATTGACGGCACGGTGACGATGCTTGAAGAATATATCAGGGCTGCCACTCATTAACAGTTTTCAGGCCGGCAGTTAGAAATGCACTTGCCATTAACCGTAAAAATGCTAAAATAAAAGAAACGGCAGTTTTCGGCTGCCGGAATTCTACTAAGCTTGGGGGAAGTGTTATGGGGAAACAGTTGATTATTTCCGTAGGACGTGAATTCGGCAGCGGCGGCCATGTGATTGCAGAGGAGCTGGCCAGACGGTTTGAGCTTCCGCTGTACGATAATAACCTGCTGGAGCACATTGCTGAGGAAAAGGAGATTTCTCACGAAAGCCTGAAAAAGTATGATGAACGGCCGAAGAACAGGCTTTTTTCCAGAACGGTAAGGGGATATTCCAATTCCATGCAGGAGAATCTTGCCAATATGCAGTTTGATTACCTGAAAAAGAAAGCCGCAGCAGGAGAATCCTTTGTCATTGTGGGCCGATGCTCTGAAACGATTCTGAAGGGCTTCGACGGCCTGGTTACCATATTTGTCCTGGGAGATCCGGATGTAAAGGCGGAGCGTATCAGAAAGGTCTACGGCGTATCCGAAGAGGAAGCCAGGCGTATGATGAAGCGGGAGGACTGGAACAGGAAATCCTACCATAATTATTACTGCAAAGGCAAATGGGGAGATTCCAGAAATTATGATTTCTCCATCAACAGCAGCAGGCTGGGAATTGAGAAAACAGTGGATATGCTGGAAAACTGCATCAGAGCGCGTATGGAATCAAATTGCTGAAACAGCAGCGGGACGGATACATATTTATTAACTGCATAAGGAGTAAAAGTACGGTAAAATAGAATCTGCGGCCGGAGGCGCCGCAGATTTTTTATTATTTTTGTAATAATTAATCATAAGGATATTTTGGATCAGGAAATGTTAAACACCCTTGCAGACCTGCTTGCCCTTGAAGAAGAGGACATGGTTGGGAAGACGCTGTGTAAATATACGGATTTTACGGATTTTTATCAATTTTCATATATAAATATGGATGGGAAGGGAACAGACAGTAAGGGAAATACCATTTATGCCTCGGATTTTCAGTTTGATGAGATATCCCTTTCTCAGGGGAAGAACGGTATTTCAGCCCCCTATTACGGTTCCAGCGGGCGGCTTCAGCTCACCTACCAGTCCCCTGTAATCAGGGATGGAAAGCAGGTAGGGGCCGTATATGCGGATCGGATTGTCAATGATTATAACCTTCCTACCCTGTTTACCTTCCATAATGGGGCGGGTTCCGCCTTTGTAGTGGACAGCGATGGGAAATTCATTATCAGCTCCCGGGGAACGGGAGGGGAAAAAGACATTTTCAGCTATCTGGGAGAACAGGGGAATGGAGATGCCGTCCGGGAGACGCTCCGTCAGGTAATGGAGGAAGAAAAAAGCGGAACGCTTACCATCGTATATAAAGATAAGAAGTCCCTGCTGGGTTTCCTTCCTGTAGAAGCGCCAGAGGGCTGTTATCTTCTCACGGTTAAACCGCGTTCGATCCTTCAGCAGGAGGCTACGCCCATCATCTGTATGCTGTGCTGTATGTTCTGCCTGCTCCTTATCGGAGGAATTTCCATTTCAGCACTGCTGGCGGGCAGACAGTCTATGAAGGCCGATGTAAAGCAGAAGGAGTACCGGGAGAAGCTGTTCGGGAACCTTTCGGCGAATATTGATTTTGCATTTATGCTGTATACGCCGGAGCAGCAGAAGGTGGAGCTGGTGTCGGATAACCTGCCGGGGCTTCTTGGCATAACCTCGCAGCAGGTAATGGAAAGGCCCGGACAGGTGTTTGATGCCAGCGGCATGTCCCGGGAGGATGAGGCCAGGAACGGCTTCCTGAAGGGGACGCTTGGAGAGCAGATTACAAGGGAGTCCATGGTAGGAAGCGGACCAAATGAGGTGAGACGCTGGATTGCGGTCCATCTGATACCGGCGGATTACGGACAGTATCTGGCGGTATTTCATGAGACGACCAGCGAGCATGATATGCGGGAGCAGCTGGCGGATGCCCTGACGCAGGCGCAGAACAGCAACCGCGCGAGAACGGCCTTTTTTCCTCCATGTCCCATGACATCAGGACTCCTATGAATGGAATTATAGGAATGACGAATATCGCCTTAAAGAATCTGGATGCCAGGGAAAAGGTAGAGTCATGTCTGAACAAAATTACGGCGGCATCAGGACATTTGCTGTCTCTGATTAACGAAGTACTGGACATGTCCCGCATCGAGAGCGGAAGGATCAGCCTCAAGGAAGAAAATGTGCATCTTCCCAGCCTGATTGGAAACCTTCTGTCCGTTATCAAGCCTGATATGGATAAGAAGGGGCAGAGCCTGCGGATGCAGTCACGGATTCTGGAGCATGACACGGTAATCAGCGATACGCTGCATTTGCAGAAAATATTGCTCAACCTGTTGTCCAATGCGGTGAAGTATACGCAGGAGGGTGGTGAAATCCGCCTGCTGATTTCAGAGCTGCCGATGGAGTCGGATACCATAAGGATGCGTTTTGTGGTAGAGGATAACGGCTTTGGCATGAGTCCTGCATTCCTGGAGCGTATTTTCCTGCCTTTTGAAAGAGCGGAGGACAGCAGGATGAACCAGGTCCCCGGCACGGGACTGGGGCTTGCGATCACAAAGAGTATTGTGGATTTGATGGGCGGACTGATAAGCGTGGAAAGCAGGGAGCATGAGGGAGCACGTTTTACGGTGGAAATTCCGCTGAAGCTGCCGGTGCAGCAGGTGGAGGAATTCCCGGAGCTGTCCGGTTATTCGGCGCTTATCGTGGATGATGATCGGGATGCCTGCGAAAGCATCGGCCTGATACTCCAGGAAAGCGGTGTGCGCGCCAATTGGGTTAATAATGGCCCTGCGGCGGTGGAACAGGTCTACAAGAACCTGCAGGGGATAAGAATCCTGACAGCGGAGGATAATGAGCTGAACCGGGAAATCATTGTGGAGCTCCTGGAAAACAGCGGCGCTGTGGTAGACAGCGCACAAAATGGAAAAGAGGCGCTGGATTATTATCTGAACAACAGCCCCGGATATTACCGTCTCATACTGATGGATGTAAATATGCCGGTAATGGACGGACTGGAGGCTGTAAGAGCGATCAGGGATTCAGGCAGGGAGGATGCGGCCATGATTCCGGTGATTGCCATGACTGCGGATGTTTTTAAGGAAGATATTAACAAGTGCAGGGAAGCGGGAATGAATGCACATATAGGAAAACCAGTGGAGCTGGACAAGTTGTACAGCACGCTCCGGCGGTTTTTAAATACGGGAAAATCAGGGGAAATGTGATGAATGGGAAAAAGATGGGAAAAAGTGTTCTGTGCGCTGTATTGGTAACCGCTCTCCTGGGGGCAGGCTGCGGAAAGGAACAATCCGCTCCGGAGGTGTATCTGGACGAAAGCATTCCGGAAACGCCTGTGAAGCTGTTTACACAAAACGAAACGGTTTCTGTGGCCATCGAAGAATGCTGCAGGAAGGTGCTGAACCGGGACGGGAACACCAACATAACTCTTTACAGTGATTCTGCGGGCTATTATGCGGAAGAGGGGTTGTCATACCGGGAGCTTCTTCTAAAGCGCCTGGCCTCAGGGACCGCAGATGATTTATACCTCATCCCGGCAGAGGATGTGCTGGAGTTTGATGATAAGGAGTATATCTACGACATGTCGGATCTGAAATGTGTGTCGAACCTGTCAGATGATGCATTGATACAGAGCACCTATGACGGAAAGGTATTTTCCATTCCGCTTACATATACCTGTTTCGGTTTTGTCTGGAATGTGGACATGCTGAAAGAGTACGGCCTGGAGGTCCCGGAAAATCTGGAGGAATTTTTGAATGTGTGTGAGACTCTGAAGGAAAACGGAATACTTCCATATGGGGCGAACAAGGATTTTGCCCTGACGGTGCCGGTGATGTGCGCAGGACTTTATGATGTTTACCAGGAGGCTGATTCAAAAAAGAAGCTGGAGGCACTGTCAAACGGGGAGACGGCGATCAGCGAGTATATGGAAAAAGGCTTCAGCTTTCTCCGGCTGCTGATCGATCGGGGCTATATGGATCCGGAAGGCACGCTCGGCATCGTGCCCCTGAGTGATGAAGAAAAGGCTTTTTTTGCGGAAGAAAACTGTGCTTTCATATGCGCGCTTTATCGGGGCGTCACTTTTGAAGGCTATCCGTTTGAAATAAAGATGACGCCTCTGCCGGTGCTGGAAAACGGTTCCATTTGCGTGGTCGGCGCGGATCAGCGTCTTGCAGTCAATCCGGGTTCGGAGCATCTGGATGCGGCCATTGCCATCGTTGAAGCGTTGGGCCAGACGGAAACGCTGGATTCCTTTGCTGCAAGCCTTGGAAAGATATCCTCTTCCCAAAATGCCACAGCACCGGATATCCCCCAGTCGGATTCGATTATTGCATGCGTGGCCGGCGGCGGGCAGATTCCCAATCAGGATTTCCGTCTGCACTTTAACGTATGGGATACGGTGCGGGATTTGAGCCAGCAGGTCTGCCGGGGAATGAGCGCGGAAGAAGCGGCGGCAGGGTATGATTCCAGGCAGCAGCAGGAAATTGCAGTGTATGGGAAGCAGTAATGCAAAAATAACGAAAACGGTATTGTGGGTTTAAGCAGGCTCTGGTACCGTTTTTTGCATGGTATTTACGGGAGAATGGATGGCTGGATCGTTGGCTTGAAAAGGCTGGCTGGCGGAGATATTCGTAAAAGGTATAACTATGTATTATTTTTAAGTATTTGCCTTTGGCATAAAGTGAATTTACAATAAAAACAGAAAAGGAAGCATTCAATTTGATTAGCAGGCGGCGAAACTGCAAAGAAACAGGAGGAAGAAAAAATGGTATACCGCGAATTTCAGGACTTACAGTTATCTGCCCTGGGTATGGGGGCCATGCGTCTGCCCGTGATTGATGGAAATGACGCGCAGATCGATAAGGAAGCAACTGCTGAAATGGTTGCTTATGCCATGGAGCATGGCATCAATTATTATGATACCGCATGGGGCTACCATGACGGTAATTCCGAAACCGTGATAGGGGAGGCTTTGAGCCGGTATCCCAGGGAAAGCTTTTATCTGGCCACCAAATTTCCGGGCTATGATTTATCCAACATGGACAAGGTGGAAAGCATTTTTGAAACACAGCTGGAAAAATGCGGAGTGGATTATTTTGATTTTTATCTGTTCCACAACGTATGTGAAATGAATATTGATGCCTATCTGGATGAAAAATACGGTATTTTCGACTACCTGATGGAGCAGAAGAAAAAGGGGCGTATCCGTCATTTGGGATTTTCCGCCCATGGAAGCTATGATATTATGAAGCGATTCCTGGACGCTTATGGCGAGCATATGGAATTCTGCCAGATCCAGCTCAATTATCTGGACTGGTCGTTCCAGAATGCCAGGGCAAAGGTCGATTTGCTGAAGGAGCATCATATCCCTGTCTGGGTCATGGAGCCTCTGCGCGGCGGAAAACTGGCGTCACTGGAGGATGAGAATGCCGCTGTCCTGAAGGGGCTTCGCCCGGAGGAGGGGATTCCCGCATGGGCCTTCCGGTTCCTTCAGTCAATCCCCGGGGTGACCATGGTGCTTTCCGGAATGTCCAATTTTCAGCAAATGCAGGAAAATATCGCTGTCTTTGAAGAGGATAAGCCGCTGGATGAGAAGGAAATGGCTGCGCTGCTGGAAGTGGCGGACCGTATGGTAAAAAAGATTGCCCTGCCCTGCACCGCCTGCCATTATTGTGTGAGTCATTGCCCGAAGGGGCTGGATATTCCCGGCCTTCTGGAGCTGTATAATGAGCACTGCTTTACAGGAGGAGGCTTTATTGCGCCGATGGCGCTGATGGTGGTGCCGGAAGAGAAAAAGCCCGGCGCCTGCATCGGCTGCAGAAGCTGTGAGGCAGTCTGTCCCCAGCAGATAAAAATATCGGAGGCAATGGCGGATTTTGCCGCGCGGCTGCAGGGTTAAGGAGGATATGCGATGCCTGAGGGCAGTCACAGAGTAAGGCGATTGGGAACGGACAGGCTTTCGTCCGGGAGGGATTGGCGGATATGGAGCTTCGGGTACTGAATTATTTTTTGATGGCTGCAAGGGAAGAAAACATCACCAGGGCCGCGTCGCTTCTGCACGTGACCCAGCCTACGCTTTCCAGGCAACTGATGCAGTTGGAGGAGGAGCTGGGGGTAAAGCTGTTTGAACGCAGCAGCCACAGCATTATTCTGACGGATGAAGGAATGCTGCTGAAGCGCCGGGCACAGGAGCTGCTCCGGCTTGCGGAAAAAACAAAAAGGGAGGTTTCCCACGAGGAGGAGAGCATTATCGGTGAAATTGCCATCGGCAGCGGGGAACTGAGAAGCAGCGGCTGCCTGGCGGAGCTTCTTTCCTCCTTCCGGGAAAAATATCCTATGATACAATACGATATTTTCAGCGGCAACGCGGACAATATCAAGGACAGGATGGAGCAGGGACTTCTTGATATGGGGCTGCTGCTGGAGCCTGTGGATATCGGCAAATATGAGTTTATCCGCATGCCATTAAAGGAGGAATGGGGGATTCTTGTGCGGAAGGATTCCCCGCTGGCACAAAAAAAGGAAGTCCGGCCGGAGGATCTGATTGGCCGGCCGCTGATGGCATCGGGCCGGGGACTGGTGCAAAATGAGCTGGCAAACTGGTTTGGCGAATATGCGGATCAGATAGATATTTTTTCTACCCATAACCTTCTTTATAATACGGCCATGATGGTGGATAAAGGAGCGGGAGAGGCGCTGACGCTGAGGCTGGAAAGCAGCTATGACAATTTATGCTTTGTACCGCTTTCCCCCGGCCTGGAAACCGGTTCGGTGCTGGCATGGAAGAAAAACCAGGTGTTTTCGCCGGCAACGGCGGCATTTATCAGGCATGTGAAAAAATGTATCAGAAAAGAACCAATGGGAGAGGAGGCGTGAGGATATGACAAAATCGGAAGTCTGCGAACGTTACCGGATTCCGCCGGGAATCCTCAGTGAATATGAAAGCTGGGGCTTGTGCGGGGCGGTAAGACAGGTAATGGGTGACTGGCAGTATGACGACCAGGATCTGGAGCGCCTTGGAATGATTATGACGCTGCATGATATCGGTTTTAGCCCGGAAGAGGTGGAGAGCTATATGAGACTGATGCTTGCCGGAGAGTCCACGGAAAACGAGAGGATGAAAATGCTTGATGCCAAGCGGAGCAAGGCCCTGGATGAAATCCATTTCCGCGAAAGGCAGCTGGAGCGTATGGATTTTCTCAGATATGAGATGAAAAAGGGAAAATACGCGTTAAAGAGCGCAGATAGGAGTAACAATGGAAAAACAGACGGCAGGTAGGGATGCTCTTGGGAAATTTGCACCAAAGTTTGCCCAGTTGAATGATGATGTATTATTTGGAGAGGTGTGGAGTCGTGAGGATAAGCTGTCGCTGCGCGACCGAAGTCTGATTACGGTAACCGCTCTGATGACCAGCGGGATGATTGATTCTTCTTTTAAATATCATCTGGAAACCGCGAAGGAAAATGGGATTACAGGGACGGAAATCGCGGAGGTGTTCACACAGCTGGCCTTCTACAGCGGATGGCCCAAGGCCTGGGCGGCATTCAGGATGGCGAAGGAAGTATGGGCGGACGAAGAAGCAGAAGACAAAGAATAACGGAATGGGGAAAATGGGGGCAATATCGCTGACAGGCATTATAGTGGTGTCAGAAGCAGCTGGGCATGTTAAATTTTGATGTGTGAATGTAAGCCTTGAGCGAGTCCCCCAATTCCTCCCAGAATTTTCTGGAGAGATTCTCCGGACTGTAGCCGGTCTGCTTTGCCAGGAATTCCATCGTCAGACGGTCGCAGATATGCTCATATATATAGGTGCAGCAGATCTGTGTCGGTTCAGAATGGGCGTTGATGGATTGCCTGAAATCAGGGGATATTCATAAAGGATATACTAATGTACAATCCTCCACGTCAGCCGCTTCCTTTTCGCTAATATAGATTTCTGCCGAAAGGGAAAGATCATTATCGGAAAACTTCTCTTCATGAAAAAGTTTTGCTATGGCCGGCCAGCTTTGGGCGGCGTCCACGGTTTCAAGCCAGATTCCTAAAAGAGGGCCGGAACCTTTGCAATCGATGTAATCATATCCGTTATCCTGAATGGATCCATCCGTCAATTCCCCAATTCGATCGGGAATCAGGTAACGCAGGTCCAAATCCGGATTTATGAGTTTTCCGGATTCTAATAGTATAACAATAGTCTGCATATTTTGCCTCCTGTAATTATATATTGTAGTTATTTTTTATTATAGATTCACAAGCACCAAAAGTCCAATAAACGAAACTAAAATAATTCCTCCGGTCAGGCAGATTAGGTTAAGAATTTTCAGCGTTTTCCTTTTGAATATTTTTTCCAGAAGGAAAAAGAACCCAATCCCAATAAGGCCGCCGAAAGTATTTGCGAGCAGGTCGGTAATATCGCTTGCACCGATGGAAAAGACAAACTGGATTACCTCAAAGGCCAGGCTTGTCAAAAATACGGGCGCAACTTTCTTAAAGAAAGCCTGGCCCTGTAACAACATACCCATGAAAATACCAAAAGGGATAAATGCCGCTACGTTGTTGATGATTTCGCTGTAGTTTGTTTTCCCGTTTGTAACCATCGATTCGGCAAAAGGAATTAAATTGATATTTCTCAGATGCGGCAGCCCCTGAAAAGACAGCTGCATTTTAAAGATTATAATCCAAATCAAAGCAGCAAGATATACAATCAGCAATCCCTGTGTCAATTTTTTAGAATTCAACATATCCCGGCCTTCTTTCTTAAAGTCACTTCCTTAAAGTCATCCAAATTAATCGTATCAAATTCAAGATTAATCTTATTAAATTCATTTTCGCACAGGAAAATTAAATAATACTGCACAAATTTCTTAATTTTTAAAAAAGACAAATTTATTGTCACACGGACGCCGCCGCGCAGTCTAACAATACAGGAGGAAAAATTATAAGCACGGGAACCGATGCAGAATCCGCCCTGTCATATCTTCTGGGCAGCTCCTGCAAAAGCCGAAGCTTATACAAACATAAAAACATAGGAGGAAGTTTATGAACACAGGGATTATTCTGGATTATCTGACCGGCCTGGCCGGAAACAACAACCGGGAATGGTATCATGCCCACATGAAGGAGTATCAGGAGGCAAATGAGGAATTTATTGTGCTGTTACAGGAATTGATTTGGCGGATAGGGGAAAAGGACAGCAGTATTTTGCATAACGATCCACAGGACCTAAAACTTTTTTACTTACCTGTCTCATCGGAATGATTGCCGGGGCCATAGATATTCTGCCCATGATTAAAATGAAGCTGGACAGGCATTCCATTGCCTCGGCCTTCGTATTTTATTTCATTCTTCCCTTTGTCATCCTGGATATTGACCTGTTCGGTCTGGCCTGGTGGCTGAAGGGCGGAGTGACCGGACTGGCTATGGCTCTGCCCATCATTATCATGGTGGCCGAGGAGGATAAGAAGTCTGCTCCGCCCATGCTTATCATGTCAGCTGTGCTTGGCACGCTTATCGGTATTGCAGGGCATTTCCTGCTGTAGATCCTCAGGAGCACAGAAGCGTTCCGTCCTGCACGGTGATGATCCGTGTACTGCTTTCAGCCGCTTTGGGAGAGTGGGTTACCATGATGATTGTCTGGTGCTGTTCCTTGTTGATTTCACTGAGCAGAGCCATGATTTCCTCTCCGGTTTTGCTGTCCAGGTTCCCTGTAGGTTCGTCGGCAAAGAGGATTTCAGGGCTGCCCATGAGCGCCCGGGCGATGGCCACACGCTGCTGCTGGCCGCCGGAGAGTTCCCGGGGCGTGTGCCTGCGCCGGTCGGACAGACCGACGGTTTCCAGCAGCTGTGCCAGCCTGTCCTGATAATCCACTGCCTTTTTGCCATCCAGCAGCAGAGGGAGCAGAATGTTTTCTTCCACGTTCAGATTGGGGATCAGATTATAAAACTGAAAAACAAAACCGATTTTCTGACGCCGCAGCCGGCTCATTTTTTCATCGGTAAAATGGGAGATGTCCATCCCGTCCAGAAGGACGGAGCCGGCCGTGGGGGCGTCCAGGCCTCCTAAAATATAGAGCAGCGTGCTTTTTCCGGAGCCTGACGGCCCCATGATGGAAACGAATTCTCCCCGGGCGACCTGCAGGGAAATGTCCTTCAGCACCCTTGTGGTACTGTCTCCCAGCTGAAAATCCTTTCTGATATGCTTACCTTCCACGGCAATGCGTTCTGTTGATGTTTTCATAAAAGCTTTCCTTTCTGTTTAAAATATAAGAAAATTCTAAAATATATTAAAATGCTGGAATATAGTGTCCCTGTATACAATTTTATTTTTTCCCTGTCTTTCCTGGCGGCCGGCAGTTATTCGAACTTGATTTCCTCCACCAGCTTCATCCGGCGGCTTTTCAGGATAGGGACGGCTGAACCGAGCAGCGTTACCCCGATTCCCATAAGTCCGGCCGACAGGAAGGTGGAAATTTCCAGGTGCGGCGACATGGATATTTTCGGGCCTGCCACAAGAAAAATGGTCTGTATCTCCAGGTAAGAAACAACAATGGCGATGATCGCGCCGATCAAACCGGAGGAAAAGCCTTCAATCAGTGTCATTTTCATGTTCTGCCTGTTGCTCAGCCCTACGGATTTGTACATGGCCGTGATGCGCCGTTTCTGCATATAGTTAATCAGCAGATTGTTGATAACGCCCACAGCGGCCAGCAGCAGGATGAAATAGGTCATGCTGTGCATGGGCTGCAGAAAGGCTCCCACTGTGGAAAGGGCGTCGGTATTAAACTCCTCTACGGTCCGGCTCCAGTTGGAGGTGTTGCCGAAGAGATCCCGGATCTGCACCATAACGGCATCCGGATCGGCGGCGGTATAGGCAAGAAAATCATAGGAGGAAGCGCCGAAGTCATCTGCCGCCCAGCGGGAGGAAATGACGGCCTCCACGTCGGTGGCTCGGGATTTAAAGCTGCCGGCGATTTTATAATTATAGGAAGCGTTTCCATCCGACAGCGTAATTATATCGCCTGTGGAAAAGCCGCTGCGTTCCATACAGCTTTCACTCAAAAGTAGGGTCCTTTCCGATTGAAAAACGGAAGCCTCCGGCCTTTGGCCTTCTGTATAATGAAGCGCAAACATGGAGGAGTACCAGTCAGGATTGTCGGTTCCTTCCAGCCTTGTAAAGGTTATATTGTTTTCCTGATCAGGACTGACCGTTTTTCCGGCCTGAATACTGTTTTCAAAGACATAGAGGGGGAGAAGCTTTTCCACTCCCTCCATATTTTGCACCTGCTCCACAAAAGCGGGATCCATATGGCCGTCTGCAAAGCCCTGAAGCTCTGCGCCGTTAAAGACATCGCTCACATAGGCGGTCACAAAATCGCCCACCACCTGAATGGCAATTACAGCGGAAATACTGATGAAGAGCAGTGTAATATTCTGCGTGGTATTCCTGTTGTCTCTCATATTCCGGGCGGCAAGCCTGCCCTCGTTTCCGAAAACCGCACCATACAGACGCTCCATTCCCCGCGCGGCCAGATTGGTAAAAAGAGGTACGAACAGAATGGCTGAGGCAATGAGGCCCAGCAGGGAAAAACCGCCGGCCGGATAAAGCAGGTCTTTCGTGACAGCCCTGGGCAGAAGGGCGGAAATGGCAAACAGGATCACGCCGCCCACGGCAATAAAACGGTGGGAAGATCGTGCCTCATCCACAGTTCCAAGAACCACCTCCTTCACGGGAAGACGGCTTGCACGCCGTATGGGAAGCCAGGCGCTTAACAGGGAGACAACAACGGCCACGGCAAAGGAGAGAAGGATGCCGGCCGGGGAAACGATGACAGGGATTTCGATTCCCTGGGAAAGGGATTGTCCCATGCCCTGTAAAATCAGCCGCAGCAATGCGATTCCCACAGGGATGCCCAGCAGACCACCCATAATGCCATACAGCATGCTTTCCAGCAGAAGAATCCGGGTGACTGTTTTCTGTGTTGCGCCGATGCTGCGGAAGGTTCCGATGACCGGCAGACGATCCAGCGTAATCACCTTATAACTGCTGTAAATAATGAAAACGCTCATGGTAAGAGAAAAGAAGCTTATGAGGAAAAAGGGCATGGACTTTTGTCTGGCGTCCGCGGCAATCTGCGCTTCCTTCACAGTTTCGGTGACCTGAAGGCCGTCTGCCAGCGCTACGGCCAGCGCTTCCTTCAGCGCCGCTGCTGAAACGCCGTCTGCAGGCGCTATCAGGATTTCACTGAAGCCTTCTGTCTGCCCGGTAAGAGAGGCCAGCGTTTCCATAGGCAAAAGCGCGGTGGCGCCTCTTGTGTGCCGCAGGAAAACGGTGTCGTAGGCTGCGATTGCGGCAACCTTAAGGGTTACCGGAGTCCCTTCTATCCACAGGGAAAAATCATCCCCCGTTTGAATGCCGTACTTTGATGTAAAGCGATCCGGCAGCAGGATACGGTCTCCCCGAAAATCGGAAAGCTCCCCGCCTTCCGTCAGGCGCGGCGGATTGATTTTGTTAAGGGAAGGCAGATCGGCGGCAATGAGATCGATGGTTTCATAATAACCATTTTCATGGTAAAGGGCAGATCCCTTCAATATGCCAACCGCCGCTCCAATGGCTGGCAGCTCCGGAATGTCCTGGGAAGTGACGGCGCCGGACGGTGAGGATACGGACAGTGCTGCGCTCCCGGCCATCCCCCGCGCCATTTTCCTCTGGGCGCTTTCATAGGATGCGCCGATGGAAAAGGATATGAACAGAAGCGTGGTGGAAATAAGAATGGACAGCAGCATGACACCGCTTCGCAGCTTGCGTTCCTTAACGTTGGTGATGATGTACTTCAGTATGATTTTCACAAAATACCTCCTCTGAATTTGATTTTTATGGTACTGCGTTGCTTGCACATATGCAAAATAAGGCTGGCAGCTACCATAGGTATATGATACGCTGTCAGCCTTAAGGGGATTTTCAGGGAACCTTAATTAACCTTAATTAAAGGAAAGTCTATCTGGAACAGGGTTCTGCTGTCCGCAGGGATGTTGAGCAAAACCGGTTTGGCGCCGGGGGAACCGTAGAGGAGCCTGGAGGTCTGGTGCTGCAGGGAGAAAACGCTGATACTGCCTCCATGAAGCTCGGCAATACCTTTTACGATGGCCAGGCCAAGGCCGGTACCCTCCGGTTTCCGGCCGGTATCCTGGCCGCGGTAATAGCGGTCAAAGAGATGTGCCGCATCCTCCGGAGGGATTCCCCTTCCGTTGTCGGCAACGGCGATTTGGAGCACGGAATCCGTAACGGCGGCCAGTATTGTGACTTCGGTGTTTTCATTTCCATGGACAAAAGCATTGATGATCAGGTTACGGAAGGCTCTTGTTAAGAGGGTAGGGTCAAACGGAAACAGGATGGGCGCATCGTCACTTAGAAAATGGATCGTGCGGTTTTCGTATTCCGGTGTGTTCAGGATATCGATGGCAAGCTCCTTCAGGAAACGGACGATATCCTGCCTGCTGCGGTGGATGGGAAGCATGCGGTTATCCAGCTGATAGGTGAGCTTCAGGTCGTCGATGAGTGTTTCCATATAGGCGGTATTTTTCAGCATGACAGCGGCATACTGCCGGCAGGAGCCCTCCTCAGGGACTCCATTTTCCAAAAGAAGCTCCGCATAGCCCCGGATAGGGGAGAGGGGTGTTTTGAGATCGTGGGTGATGTTGGTGATCCACTCCTCCCGCATTCTGTCCGTATCCCTTCGCAGCTGATCCCCTTCCCGGAGTTCAGCGTCCAGCCGGTTCAGGCTTTCGCACAGGTCGCGGAAAGCCCCGGTGCTCCGGACGGGCAGATAGCAGCGCCCGGCGATTTCATCAACGGAAATAACCAGCTGCTTTACGGTGCGGGTAAGCCTGAAGCCATACAGGATAGCAAAAAAGGAGATGAGAACAAGCAGGACGGCAGCAATGGGCAAAAGGACATTTTTTCCGCCAGAGAAACGTTCGCCGTTAAGATACATGGTATTTTCCGAGATTTTCACCGGAAAATGAAGCAGGCAGGTGTACTTCTGCCCATCCTTTGTGAAAACTGCGGCAAAGGAGGATTCCTGCCTGCCTTCCAGATGTCCGCTGCTTACGATGCGCAGGAGCTGTGCAGCCGAGTAGCCCGTTTGGGCTTCTTCAGGCTTCTGCCAGGATAACAGCTCGCGGCCGGAGGCATCCAGCAGCTGCAGGCCTGTTTTTTCCATCTGGAGCAGCTCGCGGCCTGTTTGTGACAGCTGTGGCTTCCCGTCAAGGAAAAGGATTTCTTCCCGGAAGCTTTCCGTCATGAGCTTCGGCCAGTCGCTTTTTGCAAGGGAACCGTCCGGCTTCCTGACAGTAATCAGCAGAAAAAAGAAACAGGCAGAGGCAAGAAAGGCGCCAAGCAGGCCCAGGAGGAAAATCAGATAAATATGAAAGACAGTGCGGTAACCGGATTTTTTCATGATTCAAGCCTCTTTTTTCAGCTTATAGCCAAGCCCTTTTATGGTAATGAGCTGTCTGGGGGAGGAGGGATTATCCTCAATTTTTTCCCGAAGATGGCGGATGTGTACCATGATGGTGTTATCACAGATGCTGCTGTATTCGCCCCAAACCTGTTCGTAAAGGTGTTCCTTGCTGATGATTTTATCCGTATTTTCCATCAGATAGGACAGCAGCAGGAATTCCCGTCCGGTCAGGCTGATTTCTTTCCCGTTTTTATAGGCCCGTCCGCTTTCCGGATCCAGGGTGAGAGAGCCGGCTTTCAGCAGGGGGGCATTTCCGTCCGGCGATGTTTTCTGGTACTGCTGCCTCCGCAGCTGCGCCTTGACACGGAATACGACCTCCCG
Organism: Eisenbergiella porci; assembly: GCF_009696275.1. GTDB lineage: Bacteria > Bacillota > Clostridia > Lachnospirales > Lachnospiraceae > Eisenbergiella > Eisenbergiella porci. The sequence goes on along the minus strand of NZ_VUMI01000034.1, from coordinate 17,498 downwards.
GGGGCTGAAGGGCTTTGTAATATAATCGTCACCGCCGCAGGAAAGACCGAGGATTTTATCGATATCATCATTTCTGGAGGATAAAAAGAGAATGGAGCAGTAGGAAAATTCACGGATTTTCCTGCACACCTCCAGGCCGTCAATATCCGGCAGCATGATGTACAGAATGACCACATCCGGCTGGAATTCCCGGCAGGCCTTCAGCGCGCCCATTCCGGTTTCCGCCCTCTGTATGGACTGGAAACCGTCCTTTCGCAGTACATTTTCAAGAAGATCAAGAATATCCTTTTCGTCATCTGCCAGTAGGATTTTAGCATTCATAAAGAAGCACCTGTTTTCTTTCTGCCTTCCGGCGGTGATGGAGGCTGATTTGCTTCTATCTTAATATCTGGGGAGCAGGCCTGTCAAATGGATATTGCAATGTTTTGGAATCGGTTATTGACAGGACAGGAAGAAACGGTTTACAGTGGAGGAGGCATTGGCGATTTGGATGGCGGGGCGGGGAAAGATGCGGAAAAGAAGAACAAAAAAAGAACAAAAGAAAAAAAGAAAAAGGAAGGTAACTGTAAAGGCAATGAGCAGTTACAAGGGAGAATGATTATGTATGACGTATTGGTTATTGGGGCAGGGCCGGCGGGCAGCACGGCTGCTAAAATCCTGGCGGACAGGGGCCTTCGGGTTTTGCTTGCGGAAAAATGCGCGCTGCCCAGATATAAATCCTGTTCCGGTGTATTGATTAAAAAATCCATGGATTTGGTGAAGCTTTATTTTGGAGAAGACGCACCCCTGTCGGTGACTTGTGAGCCGGCGGAGAACAGAGGAATGATTTTTACGAATGACTGCGGCAGGGAGTACCGGTTTGCACAGGAGGGGCTGAATGTGTGGCGCAGCTCCTTTGATAACTGGCTGGCGGAAAAGGCAGGGGAAAGCGGCGCGCAGGTGAGAGACTGCACTACGGTGGTTGCCTGTGAAGAGAAGGATGGTTTTGTGGAGGTTACCCTGCAGGGGAAGGAAACCTTCGTGGAGAAAGCAGCTTATGTGCTGGACTGTGAAGGTGTTGTGGGGGCGGTCTGGCGCAGGCTGCGAAAGGAAACACTGGAATATATAACCACCTACCAGACCTTCAATGAAGGCACAATTGAACTTGATCCTCATTATTTCTATGCTTATCTGCAGCCGGAGCTGTCAGAATATGATGCGTGGTTTAATGTGAAGGACAATCTTCTTGTCTTGGGTGTATCGGTGAAGGATCCGGCGCGCATTCCCTTGTTTTATGACCGGTTTCTTGGTTACATGCGGGAACGGCATAACCTGCGGATCAACAGGCAGACGAAGGAAGAAAAGTGGCTGATGCCCCATGTCCGGCCCGGCTGCCGGATTGATTTTGGCATGGGGCGTGTGCTGTTTGCCGGAGAGGCGGCAGGCTTCCTCAATCCCATGGGAGAAGGGATCTCGGCCGGAATGGAAAGCGGATTCCTGGCGGCAAATGCGGTTGCGGCGCATTTTGAGGATCCCCGGGGTGTCTGTGACGTTTACAGGGAAAGTGCTGCGGGGCTGAAATCGTATATGGAGCGCCAGTGGGATCTGGTGGCCGGGATGGCGGGGACTTTCAGGGAGATGGCTTTTTAACAGGCTCCAATGTATATCCTCCCTATGTATATCAATGTATATGCCGTTAATGACAACAGCGGCAGGTTTTATCTGACTGACTGGCGGTATCTGACCTGCCGGAACCTTATTATAATTGTTCCGGCCGGTCAAATTGTCTGGCGTTGCTGTTGGAAAATTTTTGGACAGCGGTATTTCCAGAACTTCATTTTCTGAGAAAGCTTCTGCCGATACAATATACGCCAACCAGTATTTCACCGACAGAAATCCCAAAAAGAACGCCTGACATAAAATCTTTCATATTGGAACCGCCGACAGTGTGGGACATCAGCAGCATGGCGATACCAATTACGATAAGGAACATGCCGTACATGGTCGCTTTTTGATTCTCAAGCTCCTGAGTTCTTCTGAGCAGATCCGTAATTTGCTTTTCATCGTACATACGAATACTGTCATCAGCAGCGTCTTCGGCATCTATGAATTCGGATATCGTAATTCCCAGCGTGTTGCATAAATTTTCTATAATGCTGTAATCCGGCATGCATTTGCCATTTTCCCATTTGGAGATGGTCTTGTTGGAAACGCCAAGCTTTTCCGCAAGCTGTGTTTGTGTCAGGTTTTTCGCTTTCCTTTTTTGATAGATATATTTTCCGATAGCTGACTGGTCCATTGTGTTACCTCCGTGTATTGATGGCGTAATTTGTAATTGATTAATTCCTGTACGGCTGGTAAAGTCTATCCAAACGGATATGTCTGCCTACGCAGATATCACCACGAATGAAAATTGATTGCTACATGCTGTGAACTCCTGCAGCCGCTGCCGGCATTTACAAACTGGCCTGCTGAAGAATTACTATAATTGTAACCTTATAACAGAAATAATAATATCCCCCGGAAGTAGAATATGGGTAGAATTGTAGCTATGTTTTTTATGTCAGTTATTATTAAATTTTCAGGGTGCACAGGCACTTATTCAAGTGAAAAATTTAAGTTATAGATAAAGAGTTTTGTGCATAGATTCTCGTAATTTATTTAATGCATGTTTTTTCTGATTAATTGCCTGTCTGGTTTTATGTTGATTTTTTGCTATATCAGAAGAATATTCCAAAACATATATTAAATATATAATTTCCATTTCTTCTGAATTTAGAATTTTATCAAATTCGTACTCAATGAGAAACATATCATCATAATACGAATTCTGGTTACTCTGCTGTTTTACACGCAGGTTATGCTCATTTTGTATGATTGATAATGTGTAAAAATTGCAAAGCCCAAAATGTTAAATCACACTCCAACGCATGTGGTTTATTATAATCTTCTTCAAGCCCAATATCGCAATATGCCGATGGAATCCGGTAAGTTCTTAATTGTTGTTTCTGATAAGAAGATAGTTCCCATTTCAAAATGCCATCTTTTGAAAGCGTTTCTTCTAAATTATTCATACTCTCCCGTATCCCTTTCACTTTTGTACCAACACCCAGCATAGCAATTTCGGTTAAAACTCTGCGATAAAGAATAAAGTCAATATTATCAATGGAAAATATTTTAATTGGTCTAAAAAGCAATCCGACGGAATAGTAATTATTTTTAACTTTTACCTGCAAATTGTTATCTGCAGGCAGAATACTGTCTCGATGGTTTATTGCAGCAGCTAACAATTCAATATTCCCGGGCGTTCTCCAGTTTTGCGTATAAGCAAGCCCGACTAAATGATAGACAGAGGGTAAAAATGTGCTTTCTTCTATGTATGGATAGCAATATTTCCCTTTTCTTTGATTGGTTTTTGTGATGTCGGATAGCTTCTCTATTTTTAAAACATCAGCGAATGCTTGTAAAGCTGCATTCTGATATTTTTTAACTTCTGTATCGTCACCATATCCAAGCATAGCTTGACAACAATCTTGCTGCTGCTTCACCTTCTTTTAGCTGTAATTCTTTATTGTTTCCGGTATGCATACCTATGCCAATATATCCATTTGGTTTTACATAACTTTTAACAAGTTTGAAATTAGTTGTTTGCATTACCTTTTCAAACAGGTTTTCTTCCTCTGTTTTGCTTAAATCTTTTAAAATTTCTTTATGAAGCCGATATTTAATTACATCTCCCGCATTTTCAAGGAGAAAATCAACAGACTTTGATAAATCCTGTTGTTTACTTTTCAAATTATTTGCAAATCCATAAATAATTATTTGTAAAAAAGAGTTTGAGGATACTTCCCAATAAGTCATTTTTTTGAAGTATTGCCACACTTCCTAAGCTTGAATCGTGATTTTACCTCCCTATGCGGAATGGATAGAAACTACTATGGCAAGGGAGATAAACGAAACAATTATTTACACCCATGTGGAATATAATCCCGTCTAATAATATATCTGAAAACCGCTTTAAATAAAACGGCATATATGGTATTATTTAAAAACACCGGCGGCCGGGCATGTGTAAGAGTCTGTCAGCCGCAATTAGTTTTCATTTACCAATTCATAAAATATCTCATATAATCTGTCCGGATCGGACAACACTTTCAACTAATTTTTAGTTAAGCATTATGAATCAGATAATAAGATACATCAGATAGTAAGATACGGTTGCCCGGTGACGGATTTTCAGCTATAATTGTATGGAAGACAGGCATCTGCACATGGCTTACGGAACAGGAGGCCGTGTGGATAAACACGAACAGAAAGAAAAAGGTAAACAGACAGAGACAAAGAAAAGCCCGGAAAAAAGGGAACAAACCGGGGGAAAAGCAAAGGCCAGGGCGCGGGAACAGACGGAGGTACAGGAAATCAACCACGAGGACCTGGCTTTGAAAACAGCCGCCCAGTACTTTGGAGAGGAACTGCTGCCCTTATTGGGAATAACGGCGGAGGTAAGATATGCGGCGCCTACCGAAAATATCAGGCTTGAGGCAAGGCAGATGTACCAGGATTTCAATTATATTACTTCGGGAGGAACGTGGATACATCTGGAGTTTGAAAGTGATTCCGTCACAAGGGAAGATCTGAGACGTTTCCGGGAATATGAAGCGGCTACAAGCCGCACATTCCAGGTGGCAGTGATTACATATGTAATCTGTTCCTCAAATGTCAGGAAATTAATGAACAGACTGGCGGAAGGAATCAATGTTTACCAGGTAAATATTATACGTCTGAAGGATAAAAATGCAGACAGTTTAATTTCTGGGCTGGAGAAAAAACAGAAGCAAGGGGAACCGTTGGGAAAAGAGGACCTGGTACCTTTGCTTTTAACCCCGCTCATGTCAGGCCGGCTGAATATCGGGGACAGGATTATCAGAAGCATTGAACTGCTGCAAGGTTCCAGAGCTTTCGTGACGGAAACCGAACTTGAAAAAATGTATGCAGTATTGTATACACTTGCGGATAAGTTTTTAGGTGTGGAAGATTTGAGTAAAGTAAAGGAGCGGATTGCGATGACTAAGTTAGGGACGATGCTGTTTAATGATGGGATTGAGAGAGGCAAGGCAGAAGGCAAGGCGGAAGGAAAAGCAGAAATAGTAGCTATCATCCGGAAAAAGGCAGAAAAAGGACTTGATGTACAAAAGATTGCGGAAGTCATGGAGCTGGATCCGGTTTATGTAAAAAGGATTACAGATCTGCTGACAGAAGCTCCTGCCAGAACTGATTTGCAGGTAGCAGAAATTCTTATTGGACAGGAATAACCGCTGCAAAGACTTCTGACAGCGCAAATGGTTTTCTGCCACAAATGTGCTGCAGTATATGCGGAAGATTGATTTCACAGCGGTATCTGTAGTTTGATTTAATAGGGAAAATGAACAAAATTACTGCTTCTGTTTTGTAAAAAAAAGAGAAAGCGGAATCGTTTCCCAAAAGGAGATTGACTTCCGCTTTTTATCGTGCTAAGCTGAATTTCAGAACAGGATAGCGATTGTGAAAGCATGCTAAACCTATATACAGAAATATGTTTGGAAGCAGGTGTTTCCGGATTTATTTGTGTATGTAGGTTTTTTTGTATTCAAAACTTCAGAACTGTCAGGAGGATGGGGATATGCAGATATACAAGATTCTCAACAATAATGTGGCGGTGGTGCTGGATGAAAATGGCCGGGAAAAAGTCGTAATGGGAAGAGGAATCTGCTTCAAAAAGAAGGTTGGTGAACTGATTCCCGATGAAATAATCGATAAGACCTTCTTCCTTTCCGGTTCGGAGGCCAACAGCAAATTTCAGGCGCTGGTACAGGATATTCCCATGGAACACATTGCCATCGGGGAAGAAATAATTTCCCGTGCCAGGGAACAGCTGGGTAAAAAGCTCAGCGACATGCTGTACATATCCCTGATTGATCATGTCCATACCTCTATCGTCTTTTTGTAGTTTATTTTGCTTCCAAATGTGAAAAATTCTTTAATAAATTTATTCCTGATCTGGTAAAATTTTTCTTTGTGCCGATGCTTACGCTGTTGGTGAGCATTCCGGCAGGCTTCCTGTTGATTGGGCCGCTGGCAACCTTTGGTTCCACGCTGATTGCCCAGGGGGTTATGACGGTGCGTAACTTCAGCCCGATGCTGGCCGGCGCGCTGGTTGGGCTGACCTGGCAGATTCTTGTTATTTTCGGACTTCACTGGGGGGTTATTCCGGTGTATATCAATAACATTATGACCAACGGCTATGACAATGTAATGATGCCCTTTTTTGCATGTACCTTTGCTACATCGGCGGTGGTTCTTGCAATCTTTTTCAAAACAAAGAACAGACAGCTGAAGGAAATGGCGCTGCCTAATTTTATTTCCGGTATTTTCGGGGTGACCGAGCCTGCCATTTACGGAATTCTCCTTCCGTTAAAAAAGCCGTTTATTATCAGCTGTATTGCCGGCTGTATCGGCGGCGGTTTTTATGGGGCCTTTAATTTCCGTAAATTTATGATGGGCGGCATGGGGATTTTTGAATTCCCGGCCATGATTGAGCCTGACGGCGGGATGGGAAATCTGATTGTGGCCCTGGCAGGTGTGGCGATTACTATGGTGATTGTTTTTGCGGCAACTATGATTTTTTATAAGGATGATAAGAAAACGGCAGAAGAAACGGCGACAGGAGATCGTAAAGCGGAAGGCGGATCGGTGGAAGCTGAGGGAGCATCTGAGACAGTACCTGAAAAGGCGGAGACACGGGCCGCCCTGCTTCATCAGACGCAGCTTTACAGTCCGCTCAGAGGAAGGGTGCTGAAGCTGGAAACGCTGAAGGATGATGCCTTTGCGTCCGGTGTGCTGGGAAAAGGTGTTGGGATTTGGCCGGAGGAGGGGAATGTGTATGCGCCTGCTGACGGCGTGGTTTCCGTACTTTTCCCGACGCTGCATGCCATTGGTTTTTCGACGGACGAGGGCGTGGAGCTCCTGATCCATATCGGTCTGGATACCGTCCAGCTGAATGGGGAAGGTTTTCAGGCCAGGGTTGCACAGGGAGACCGGGTGAAAAAGGACAGCTTCTGGTGAGCTTTGACATGGCGTTTATCGAGGGAAAAGGATATTGCCTGGAAACGCCCGTGCTGATAACTAATTCAGACGACTATCTTGAGGTGGTGGAAACTGCCGCAGAGCATGTGGCGCAGGGCGATGTGCTGCTGAAGGTGTTAAAATAAGAGAGCGGAGGTGGCGATATGGGATTTCCAAAAGATTATGCTTGCCAGGGACGGCTCCCACAGGTATCCTGCGGCGGAAGCGGTTGACATGTATCATCACTTCCGGGAGGACATCCGGCTCTTTGGCGAGATGGGATTTAAAACCTACCGGCTGAGTATTTCCTGTACCCGTATTTTCCCGGAGGGAGATGAAACGGAGCCGAACGAAGAGGGGCTGACCAATGAAACGGCGGGCTCAGACCGGGAGCTGGCGCTGATCAAGGACAGCTATGCCAATTCCATGGTGCCGTTTCTGGCCCATCATTATAAAAAAATCTATGTGTTTGACACCAGTATTACAAGCAGGGTCCGTCCGCCTTTATCAAAGAGCACCCGGGCATTACGGATGTACTGATTCTTTATAATATGAACACACTGGATTCGGATCTGGGAATCCGTGGGATCTACTGATATAGTTTAGTCAAAGGCTGTAAATTCCGCAACGCTTCTTTCCCTGCGAAGCTCCTGCCGGGCAGCGGGGGATGGGGCGGCCTGCGGTGTATTGGGGCAGCCCAACTGCCGGCTGAATTCCAGATTGGCCTGGATCAGGTTGTATTCCAGCAGAACCTGCAGGGTCTGCGAAAGACATTCCGGGGTTTTGCAGTTTACCTCACATACATCCTTCAGGGAATGGGACAGGTTGAGAATGTCCAGAGAAGTGATCGCCATAGCCTGCTCCTGTATTTTTCCTGTTTCTATATTGTATTGGGCGGGGAGGGGAATTGTGCATGGCAGATACAATCCGCATATTTTTGTCAGTAGATTTGCGGAACATTCTTTTTAAACGCATGGAAAGTAAATACTGCGGTAATCCCGGTCACCAGACAAACTTGAAGCAGCGATTCCTGGTAGGTTGAATTTTTTGAAATCATCAGCTGCCGTAAAAAGATTGTCAAAAGCGATGTAATGATTGCCGCGGGGACTGATTTACGAACCATCCCGATGATAAACGGCCACAAGGATAATACCGTACAGATAATAATGCTGATAGCAGCGGAGGGTATCCAGGTTTGAAGAAATACGGGCTGAAATGTACCGTCAAGCATATCAAAGGCTTTATCCGCCGCAATAATATATCCGCAGCAGCACAGATACGCAGCAGCCATAGAGAGTGCGGTATATACCATGATGAGGATTAGTTTAGCGGCAATCAGCTGTCTGCGGTTAACTGGATAAGAGAACATGATAGTAATCGTTTTCTGATTATACTCCGCTATCACTGTATGGGCGGTTAATACCGAAGCATAAACTAAAAAAATCATCATGATTAAGAGGCCGGTTACAAGAAATGTGCTGTCAAAGGAATCCTTTGTCTGTTGCGGATCCGTCATGCTGTCCACTAAAGACACTGTAAGGAAAAAAATGCTGAAAAGGATTGCGGCGAAAGTGAATATAATATTTCGCATCACTCCAAACTTTTTCAATTCTAACTTAAGCAGGTGCGCCATATCATTTTTCCTCCTCTGTAAGCTGGAAGAAATAATCTTCCAATGTATCATGTTTACGTCCTATGCTTTCCAGGCCAATACCATTTTCTATGAGAGCTTTTGAAAGTGCTTTACCTGAAATATCGGAATCGTAAATACGGATAAATTCTTTATCCAATACACTGAAGCCTGTAAGGCCCATTTTTTCAAGCAATGCGGCTGTGTGGTTCACATCGTCAACCTGCAGGCTGAGGTATTCTGTCTGATGCCTGTGGATTTCCTCAATAGGCAATTCTGCCAAAAGCTTCCCGCGCCGGATAATTCCAATCGTATCGGCAATTAAATCAACCTCGGACAGGATATGGCTGGAAATAAAAATGGTCGTGCCGTCTTCCTGATTTAACCGCCGGAACAATGTCCGCATTTCACGGATGCCCTCGGGATCTAATGCGTTGATTGGTTCGTCCAGAATCAAAAATTCCGGCCGCGCCAGAATAGCTCTTGCGATTGCCAGCCGCTGTTTCATGCCTAAAGAGTAATGGCGGATTTGCTTGCCCTCTGTATTCTGTAAGTCAGTCATTTGCAGGACCTCATCAATCCGTTCTTTATTTGGGAAGCCCATATACTCGCAATGAAGCTCCAGGTTTTGACGGGCTGTCATTTTCTCGTAAAAGTACGGGTTTTCAATGATGGAACCCACTCTTTTGAAAATTTCGCAGCTGGAATCAGTAACCTTTTCACCAAAAAGGTGAACTTCACCTGCCTCCGGCCGGATAAGGTTCAGGATCATTTTCATTACCGTGCTTTTTCCCGCGCCGTTTGGCCCGACAAAACCATAAATGGCTCCTTTGGGGATGTGGATATTAACATTGTCTGCAACCACGTTTCCCTTATAGGATTTTCGCAGTCTTGCTGTTTCCATAATATAATCCATTTTGTATGCCTCCTTTATGGGTGTCATTATACAAAACAGACCTCTCTTTTCTCTGCCTGAAATCTAACTTTTTTCTAACTTTTTAAGATAACTGAGAAAACTGTTTTCTCATTCGGTATGCTGTGGACCTGTAATTGTGCCCCAATCTTTGCGGAAAGGTTGTTTGATATCGCAAGCCCCAGGCCATTGCCTGAGGACTTTGGGGCAGTCGTATAATTCCTTGTGAAGATCTTTTTTTGCTGCTGTGGCGGCATCCCTTTTCCGTGATCCTCTATTTCAATGATGCATTTTTCTTTAGAGACAATGAGGCGCAAGGCAATATACTTTCCCACACCTCCATGCCGGATTGCGTTATCTATCAGGTTTTTTAAAATACGCTGCAGGGTGTCCCTGTCTGTATCAGCAAAGACCGGTTTCTCAGGTATCTGTATTTCTACTTCAAATTGTTGCTTTTCAAGCATATCGTAATAATCTAAAATTGTATCCTGGCATATTCCGGAAATATTTTCTTTTTGCAGCTTTAATGGAAAATCGCCGGAAGCAATTTTGGACATTGTAAAATAATCATTGATTGTCGTTATTAAATCATCCGCTTTACGGTCAATCTTAACAGCCATTCTGTGAATGCTTTCCGGTACTGCTGAATCGTCTGTTTCGTCAGCCAGCATTTCGCTGTTCCCTTTGAGCACAGTGAGAGGAGTACGGATGTCGTGAGAAATATTCGTCAGAACCTGTGACATCACTTTTTGGGCCTGCTCAAAACTTGACTTATTTGTATAGAAGTCCTGAAGCAATGTGTTAATGGCAGTCCCCAGTTCCTTTATACAAAGGTTGTCGGTTGGACAAAGCACGAAGCCGTTTTCAGATGCAATGGAAAGCAACGCCAGCCGTTTACTGATATAACCAATATCTTTCTGCAGATTTTTGTACTGTATCCGCTGACAAATCAATACAAGCATCAATATGGCCGAAAACATGGCAAAACAAATCCACATTTAGTTATCCTCCATTTTGTAGCCTATTCCCCATAAAGTTTTAATATAGGTTGCAGTATCGTCCGGGCTTCTTTTCAGCTTTAAACGCAGTCGGTTGATATGGGTATTCAATACATTTTCATTTCCAAAATAAGGTTCCTTCCAAATGAGTTCATATAGACGTTCTTTTGAAAATGCCTGTCCCGGATGGGTTCCCAGTAAATGTAATAGTTCAAATTCCGTTGGCGTCAAATCAATGGGAATCCCCTGACGCCTGACGGTATGGCTTACCGGGTCTATCTCCAAATCCTTAATTTTAACAGCCATATCACACGGTAAAGGCTGGTAGGTTCTGGACCGCCTGATATTGGCTTTAATTCTGGCGGCAAGCTCGATAAGAGAGAAGGGCTTTACAACATAGTCATCAGCTCCCAGGTTTAATCCCAGTGATTTGTCGGTATCGTTATCTTTTGCAGTGATTATGATAATTGGGATGGTACTGACTTTCCGGATGGCTTTGATAATTTCCATGCCGTTCATGTCCGGCAGCATGAGATCTATGAGAGCAAGCGCATATTCATTATAATCCGTGATACTGTGAAAAGCTGTTTTTCCGTCACAAAAAGGGAATACAATAAATTCTCCGGATAAATAGTCCTTTACCATAGTTCTGATTTCTTCATCGTCTTCAATTAATATGATTTTATGTTCCATTTCGATTGCTCCTTGTGGTTTCTGTGATAAGGCTGAGCGGCGGAAACCAGGGCAGGAGGAAAGCAGTAACGGCAGCGGCAATACCAAATGGCTGGTCAGGAGGAAATCCCTGCTGCCTTTTTTCCTGTCCTCTGATATAATCAATTTAAGTTGTTTCCTGGCTCCCTTTGATAGGCAAGACGTTCGCTCCCATCCTTTACATAAATAATCCCGCATCTGCGGAAACCGTATTTTTCCAGCAAATGCTGCATGGTCAGATTATTCCGGTGCGTATCCGCACAAAGATTGGGAATACGGTTCAGGCAGAAGGTCAGGCATTCCGCAAAGCAGCCCTTGCGCGTACCGTCGCTGCCCAGCCTGTGGATTGTCCCATAAGGTGAGTTGTTGAGCCATGCGCCCTGTTCAATCCGCAGATAAGTGGGATCCTCTCCGATAATTAAAGCGAAAACAAAGTGGATTTTCTCCTTGTCGTCCGTGCCAACAAAGCATTGCCCCAGACGGATATCCTCTTTTACAAGCTCCTCCGACGGATAGGCTGCGCCCCATTGCGCGGCATTTCCGTTTTCCGCCATGTATTTTCTGGCCTGTGCATATACCGCCATTATTTCTGGTAAATCAGTAATTTGTGCAGTCCTGATGATCATAATTTCTGTCTCCTCATTTCGCATAAACTTGAAACGGCCTGATTCCCGCGTGCAGCGGCCAAACGGACACCCCTGTGTTTTCAAAGCATTACAAGTATGATGGCCCGTTGTATGCGGCGGGGCTAACCGGATGTTACATCCGCCTCATTATACCATGATTAATGCCGGAGGCACACAGGCATAAATACGATATATGAAGTCAAGAACGTTCCCGTCATTAATGATAGCATAAAAGTGTGAGGTGAGCAAAATGGAACAAGCTGAATAGGAAAAAATATTGGCCTATGTGGACTGCCATATCCACGAGAAAATCGCTGGAAGAAGCGGCGGAGGGTTTCTGCACCAGAGTGGAAATAATGCTGTTGCAGGATGGAAGGGTGCGGATCAGAGATAATGGAAGAGGGCTCCCCCTTTCGGAGGATATTCAGGCCGACAGAATGGTGCTGAATAAAATACTGGCGGGAAAACCGGTTACCAATGCAGAGTACAGCCAGATGGGGGATTTGGTCCGGGCAGGGATGCAGACGGTGAATTCCCTGTGTGGAAAGCCTGCAGGTTATGGTATACCGGGACGGCAGAAGCTTCCGGCAGGATTATGTGAGGGGGATTGCACAGTACATTTGCTTGCAAAAAAAGTAAAATTGGAATATCCTTATTTACGGATTGAAAATGCGAACGTCCTTATCCGCAGCTTAAGGACGATAAAGCAGGCCTGTGAAATAGAGGACATGCGGGAAGCGGAGAAGATTACAAGGGACGGAATCGTTGCCATGATGAAGGCTTCCCGCCCCGGAATGTATGAATACCAGTACAAAGCGGAATTTGACTACGCGCTGGGACAGCACGGGCCGCAGGGGCCGGCCTTCCCTTCCATTATTTCTGCCGGGAAAAATAATTTCTGTATCCATTATTATCAATATAAAGGACAGGCCCGGGACGGAGATATGAACAGCGCAAGGATGAACTGCAGCTGATCAGCAAAAGGGTGATGGCTGACGAACTGGTGAAGGCAGGCATCCTGTCGGCACCGGAGGAAATAGACAAATATTATCTGCATGGCTCAGGGCATTTTATCGGTCTGTATACCCATGATGTAGGGGAGGATCCGGATAACCTGCTGCAGAAGGATATGATGTTTACCCTGGAACCCGGGCTCTATTTCCCGGAAGAGGGCATTGGCATCAGAATCGAAGATACGCTCCTGGTAACGGAGGACGGCTGCGAAGTCCTTACCGCCGATATTCCGAAAACGGTAGTGGAAATTGAAGCCTTTATGCAATCGTAAGGGAAGGACAGCTGCGTATATTACAGGTACATAGTGAGGAGGAAACACAATGAACCAGGTAATCCTGTGGATCATGGCGGCGGGCGTGGTGCTCGGCGGTATTGACAGGATTTTCGGAAGCCCGAAGGGCTACGGAAAGAAATTTGAGGAAGGTTTTTTCTTTTTGGGGCCCATGGCCCTTTCCATGGCCGGTATGATCTGCCTGGCGCCTGTATTGGCGAAGACGCTTGGCAGGCTCATCATACCGGCCTTCGGCCTGCTGGGCGTTGACCCGGCTATGTTTGGCGGCCTGCTGGCAATTGATATGGGCGGCTATCAGCTGGCCTGCAGTTTAGCCCAAAATCCACTGATGGGGCAGTATGCGGGGATTGTTATCGCCGCTGTTTTTGGCTGTACCGTTGTGTTTACCATACCGGTGGGGATGGGAATTGTGGAAAAAGAGGACAAACCGCTGTTTGCGCAGGGAATCATGATCGGACTGATGGTCATGCCCGTCTCCCTTGTTGCGGGAGGCCTTGTGTGCGGCCTGTCATTGTTGGAGATTGTCCATCAGAACCTGCCTGTGCTCGTGTTTTCCCTGCTCCTTCTGCTGGGACTAAAAAAAGCGCCCGCCGCCATGATAAAGGGCTTCGCCATATTTGCCTCAGGGATTCAGATTCTTATTACCATTGGTCTGGTGATTGCGGCGGTGACCTCCCTTACGGGCCTTGTCATCATACCCGGCATGGCCCCTCTGGAGGATGCCCTGGCCGTCGTCGCTTCCATCGGCATCGTAATGCTGGGAAGCCTTCCCATGGCGGAGCTATTGACCAGGCTTCTGAAGCAGCCGCTCCTGTGGCTGGGTAAAAAATGCGGCATGAACAGCATCAGCGTGGCGGGTTTTCTAGTAGGTATAGTCAGCGCCATACCGGCGATCACGATGCTGAAACATATGGATAAAAGAGGAAAAGTAGTCAATGTGGCCTTCCTGGTGAGCGCCGCCTCCATGCTGGCGGCCCATTTGGGCTTTACGGTGAGCGAAGCGTCGGGAATGCTGCCGGCCCTGCTCGCTGCCAAGCTGTCCGGCGCTTTTGCGGCGATTCCGGCAGCGCTTCTTTTTACAAAGGGGACAGGAGCGAAAGCGTCCGCCGGAAAAACACTGGAAAACAGCAGCACAGCAGGAGAAACAGCATAGAACTCCGCCTGTATATCATGAATAATCCTGCGGCAGCCAGGATGCTTTGCAAAGAGATCCGGAAAGTGGTTTAGGGCAAAATCCGAAGAAAAACCGCAAAGGGGATTCGGAGGATGGATGTGTGCGGCATGCTGCCAAAAAACTGCGGCACTGCGACATTTTGTAACTGAAATAGTCATCTTCCTGTCTAATAAATTATAGCGCATAACGGTATAATTACAGACATACAGAGGGAGAGGGGTTCGGAGGGGAAAAGGGCTTTTCCGAAACAGATACCTCTGAAAAACAAGGAGGAAACTCCTCTGCTCGTCAGAGGGACTCGCATTTTGCTCCGCAAAACAAGGAGGAGGATTAATTATGTCAGAAAATTTTCAGCCCACATTTGAGTCGTTGAGGGCGCATGAATGTCCGAAATGGTTTCAGGATGCCAAATTCGGTATCTGGAGTCATTGGGGGCCGCAGAGCGTGCCGATGTGCGGTGACTGGTATGCAAGAAACATGTATATCCAGGGGAGCCCGCAGTATAATTATCATGTCAGACATTACGGACATCCGTCCAAATTCGGATACAAGGATATCTGTAAACTCTGGAAAGCGGAGAACTTTGATCCGGAGGGGCTGATGGAGCTGTATCACCGGGCGGGCGCCAGGTATTTTGTGGCCCAGGCCATGCACCATGATAATTTTTTCAATTATGAATCACAGGTTAATCGCTTTAACTCCGTCAATATCGGGCCGGGAAAGGATATCTGCTCCCTGTGGAAGGCGGCGGCTGATAAATATCAGATGCCCTTCGGACTGACGGAGCATCTGGGAGCTTCCTTTTCCTGGTGGTATGTAAATAAATGCTCTGACAGCTACGGCCCTTATAAAGGAGTTCCTTATGATGGTAACGATCCGGAGTATCAGGATTTTTACCATGCAAACCAGGAACATATCCAGCCCGGGAATACCGGAGAAATGGCCCAGTGGCTGACCGGGAACCGGAAATTCCAGAAATACTGGCTGGATACCATGAAAGAACTGGTGGATAAATTCCATCCCGCGCTTCTTTACTCGGACAGCGGCCTGCCTTTCGAAGAAGAGGGCTATGCTCCGGGACTGGAAGCAGTGTCTTATCTGTATAATGACTCCATCGCAAGGAATGGTGAAAACCAGGCAATATACACCCAGAAAAACAGAACGCCCGACGTATACCGTGTGGGAACGCTGGATATTGAGAAGAGCCAGCTGCCCGGCGTACAGCCTTACCCGTGGCAGACGGATACCTGTATCGGAAACTGGTTCTATGATGCAAAACAGGTCTATAAAAGGCCTGCGCAGATTATTGAAATGCTTGTGGATATCATTTCAAAGAACGGCGTTATGCTTTTGAATATACTTCAGCGTCCGGACGGAACCATCGACGAGGAGGCGCGTTTCGTTCTGGAGGAGCTGGCAAAATGGTTCGCAGTATGTGCAGAGGGTGTGTATGGAACAAGACCTTTCCGCGTATTTGGCGAAGGAGACACCCGCGTGGTGATTGACGGTTTCCGTGAGGAAAGAGCGGAGTGGAATTCTTCAGATTTCCGTTTTACCAGGAAGGACGATACGGTGTATGCCTTCATGATGCAGGCGCCGGATAACAGGGCGGCGGTCATCAAATCCTTATGTCCGGAGGAAAAAGTGGAGAGCGTACGGCTGCTGGGAGCCGGAGAAGTGGAGTTTGTGCAGAGCTTCGGCGTGCTGACCGTAAAGCTTCCGGAGAAGCTGCCTACGGAATATACGAACTGCCTGGCTTTGAAGCTGGCCGGAAAATAAGCGGCAGAAAAGCGTGGGAATACATAATGGTATAAAAGCAGGGCAGAACCGGGGGAACTCGGTTCTGCCCTGAAATTTTATTTGGAGTCCCAAAGGCGCCGTACCTTTTCACGGGCCTCCTGTTCGCTGATATTAAACCGAAGTTTCAGTTTTTCAACAGTCTGCTCAAAGCTCAGACCTAAATCTTTACAGGTTTCTATGATTCCTTCTTCTATTCCGTCCACTTTTCCGTTCTTATACTCGCTTGCGCGGATTTTTCTCATTTCCTTTTCTTCATTATACTCAAAGATTGACACTGCTATCACCTCCGCTCTCTGTGACGACAGGAAATCTGCCAGAATGCCTTCTCTGGTACATTCCGTTACCGCCCGCTCAACCGCTTCCTCAATCCGCATTCTCTTTGCATATTTTCTGACCCGGTCCACATACTGGCTGTATTCCCTCAATGTCCGGCATTTATCCATCAGCTCTTTATTGTGTCCGAAATTGATATTCAGCATGAGCACCTTCAGTTCCAGCTCCGGTTCTGCCGTCTCTTTTTCAAAAGCATCCGACAGCCGCAGGATCTGCCTTTCCGGCTGCCCGTCTGTGCCGTTGTAAAATACCACGAACCGTGGCACCGGAATTTTCACCAGCGTGGAAGAATATATGGTTTCATCCCGCGTATATTTTTCCAGCTGCTTGGCAATGTATACCAGATCTCTCAGCGGCATATTGGGATTATACGAACCCTGGTGCTCGTACAGATTCATCTCGGAATCCAGCAGGAATGAGATGTCATTCTTAAAATTCATATAAATTGCATTTTCCAGGGTACAGATTGTCAGGTCCTCAGGGCTGTTATACGCGGAATCATTGAGTGCATTATACAACTCCAATAGTTCCTTCTTTTCCCGAAATAGCATACGGAAAACCGTATCCTTCTGATTCCTTACTACGTGCAGTTTTTCTGCCATAAGCTGCTCCTTTCTGTTTGTGTGCGGAGCAGCCTTCCCAATCAGACGCTCCTGCTTTCTTTGTTGGATAGTAAGCATAGAGTTTCTGAATTGAGAATGGAAATTAGACGGCACATGTAGCCAAGATTTGTTAGAAATTTATGCTTGCGTTTATTTTATCACTAATATTGCGTAGATTCAACCTTTTCTGAAAGCACACAGCGCCGAAAGGCGCTGGCAGGTTGTAAATAATCCTCTCGATACTTTTATACTTAAATATTCATTTTCCACATCGCTACGCCCTTTTCATGTTTTTATCCACACCCTTTAGGCATTCGTAGCCTTC
>NZ_VUMI01000033.1 GCF_009696275.1 Eisenbergiella porci | reverse complement strand
AAGGCTACGAATGCCTAAAGGGTGTGGATAAAAACATGAAAAGGGCGTAGCGATGTGGAAAATAAATATTTAAGTATAAAAGTATCGAGAGGATTATTTACAACCTGCCAGCGCCTTTCGGCGCTGCTTATTGATATAAAGCATTGCATCAAACCATGCATTCCAATGACTAACCGCGTAAAAAAGACCTATTGTAGCAATCGATGCCTTTGATAAGGGAAGCACCACCCTGCTCAAAATCTGTAAATCGTTGGCCCCGTCGATTACTGCCGCTTCCTCCAGACTTTTAGGAATTGCACAAAAGAAATTTCTCATAATAAGTAAATTCCACGTATTTACCATACAAGGCAGTACCATTGCCCATCTGGAATCAATCAGCCCCAGCCCTTTTACTAAAATGAAGGTAGGTATCAGGCCTCCTGAAAATAACATTGTGAAAAACACATAAGCGGTCAGAAAGGTACGTCCCTTTAAATTATTCCGTGATAAACCGTATGCTAAAGATATCGTAATCAGCAGATTCAGGGCAGTTCCGACAATAACACGAAATAATGTATTGCCATATGCCCTCAGGATATTTTTTCCGCTGGCAAACAGCATTTTATAGGCGGAGAAATCGAAATCCTCAGGAATAATGATAAAGGTTCCCCTTCTGGCAATTTCCGCTTCACTGACAAAGGATGTCATGACGACAGTAAATACAGGGATAATTATCAGAAACATAAAAATACACATTAAAATTATATCTACCGCCTGAAAAATATGTTCTCCGGAAAATTTCTTTTTCATTACCAGATCCCCTCCTGTCCCATTTTCTTCGTAATTTTATTTGTTCCTAATACAAGAACAAGAGAGATCAACGAAGTAAACAGATTGACTGCGGCAGCAAAAGAATAATTTTGATTCACCACGCCTTCCCGATATACATATGTACTAATGATATCTGCAGTAGAATAAACCTGAGGTGAATAAAGAAGCAGAACTTTCTCATAACCAAGATTCAGTATACTGCCTACTCTGAGAATCAGCATAATTGTAATAACCGGCATAATTCCCGGAATTGTAATATTCCACATACGTCGCATAACGCCAGCGCCATCTACCATTGCCGCTTCATACAATTCCTTATCAATGCCGGTCATTGCCGCAATAAACACAATACTTTCCCATCCGATGCTCTGCCATACCTCCGATACCGTGTAAATTGTTCTAAACCATTCCGGCTGTCCCAAAAAAGGAATTGCTTCCCCTCCAAACGCCGCAACAATTGCATTTACCAATCCCCCGTCCACAGTGGTCAGGGTTCGTATCATGCCGCAGACAATAACGGCAGACAGGAAATGCGGCAGATAGGATACTGTCTGTACTGTTTTCTTAAAATATTTGCCCTTTAGTTCATTGATAAGCAAAGCGAGAATAATTGATAGCGGAAAACTCCACACCAGAGAATAGATACTTAACAGCAATGTATTTTTTATTAATCTCAAACAATATGCCGATTTAAAAAATTTAATGAAATGCTTCAGTCCTACCCAGTCTGAGGTAAAAATTCCTTCAAGTCCCCAGAATGGCTTATAATCTTCAAACGCAATAACAATACCAAACATTGGCAGATAACAGAAAATGATATACCATAGCAGCCCCGGCAGTATCAGCAGATAAATAAACCGGTCCCGCTTCAAATAATACCATATGGGTTTCTTATTATGTTTCATACGCATTCTTCCTCGTATACAGGCAGCCGGTTTTCCAGCTGCCTGCTTTATTAGTTAAAAGCTTCCCTTAACAGAGAGAGGTTTTCATAGATTAGTTTCCGTGCAATTCATTGAACTGTCTGGTATATTCGTTTATATAATCCTCAAGGCCCATCTGATAGCATTCTTCAATAAATTTATCCCAGGTATCAAAGGTTCTTGTTCCATTTATGAATTTTACAAGTTCCTCGTCCTTGAAGGTATTCAGATCGTTCAGGGTGGGGATATTTTCAGCCAGGGCAACCGTATCCCAGTTGATACCGCTCTCAATACCAGGATTTATTGTCGCATCAAAATCATCCAGATGTTCCTGCAGCCAAAGATTTTGCATTGTCTGGATTCCATCCCCGTCATATTCCGTTGTCTGAATCTCAAGCGGCAATCCAAGAGAAACAAGGAAATCACGGGCATAGGTAGGACCGCCTTCAATCGGGAGCACAGCCTTATTTTTTTCAGCATCCTTTACCTCCGGATTATACTTCCAGTACTTTCCTTCCAGACCATACATTTCATTTGTGTAATTTTCCCATTCAAAAGACCATTCCACAAACTTCATTACTGCTTCAGGATACTTGCATTTGCTACTAATTAGCATGCCGCTGGTACCGCCCAGAGCCTTTGTCTGGATCAGATTACCGTTAGGTCCTGTAATACCGGATTCATTAATGCCGAATACATAGTTGTGTTTGTTCCTGTCAAAATCCTTCAGATTTTCTCGAAGAATAGGTTCGTTCACCATTATTCTTGAATACCAGATTGCGGACGCTCCCACCGCCCCCTTAGCAATCTGTTGTTTGATGGTATCTACGTCCATTGTAAAGCCTTCCTTATGGATAATGCCGTCTTTATACCATTGATTGAGTTGCTTCAGAAAATCCACATATCCGTCTGCAATCCATTCAGGTTTTACCTTATTATCGGTTTCATCCAGCCATTTGCCGTTTCCGGTTTTAACATAACCGCCTAAAAAGACGGATTCCACACGATCAAGAACATCCGTAGAGCCTCCTTTTTCTACGATCAACGGTATTGTTTCTCCATTTCCATAAGGATCAAGCTCCTTAATTTTATATAAATACGCATTCAACTCATCAAAGGTCTTCGGCATATCCATACCTGCCAGATCCAGCCAGTCATTACGCACAAATACCTGATATGGCGTTGTATCCGTCATTCTGGGGATTGCCCATATTGTACCGTCTTTATCCGTCACACCGCTCCAGGCTCCCCAGGGTTCCCACAAATCATATAAATCCTTGGCTTCCGGAGCTTTTACATAATCCGTCAACGGCAAAATAATACCATCCTTTGCATAATCGTTCCAACTGCCCCACCATGCATCAATCTGATCGCCCCCGGCCAGCAGAAGATTCAGTTTTTCCGTTGCTGCCGCGCCATCGGAAGGCGGCATAATTATTTCTACCTTAACACCAGTCTGATCAAGTATATAATCCTGCATCTCTTTATAAACAGATGTGTCGCTTCCGGCTTCCGCCCCGGCCACAGAAAATGCGCCCGAATTATTATATATTACGATCGTTGGCGCACCCTCATTGTTTTCTTCCGCCGCTGTAGAATCTGTTTTAGCAGACTGCTGCATGTTTTCTTCCTGCTTTTGAGTTTCCTGCCGTACTTCCGGCGCTTTTTGTCCACAGCCTGTCAATACCCCCGTAGTCATAGCTACAGTCATCAGCAATGCCAAAATACTTCTCTTCTTCATTTTCAGTACCTCCTCCAATTTGTTTTCTACCATAAAAATTTCTTCAACTGCAACGAATCGACTTTTCCGGAAATCCCCTTTTCATAAAATACATACAGCCCATTTTCATCAGCTGTTATATCGGCATACCCGCCGTTTTCATCCACCAGTTCTACTCTCTCCCATGTAAGCCCTTCATCCCGGCTCAGATATACTGTCAAATGAATCCTGGATGCATAAAGATATTCCGGATCCGCATTGGCGCAATTGACAAAACAAATAAACTTACCAGCTCTTACCATACTGCCAAAGCAGGTGGGATCCGGTAGTTTAGTTTCTGACCACACCCTGCGCAGACCGGACAAATATGGATCAGCAATACCCAGAACCCGACATTTTTCATATCTTTCATTTCTGAAATTAAACAAAAAGCTTCCATCTCTTCGCTCTACTACCGTAGTTTCGTTTGCATTCTCAATACCCTGAGTCATAAATCCTGCCTGCCAGTGTTTCCCTCTGTCATCACTGTAAATACAGCCGGCAGCAGAGGGAAAATGATCCTTTATCCTTCCCGTCTTTTCCTTATCGTTATGGACTTTGCCAAGCGCAAGCCAGACCGGTACTACAAGCTTTCCCGTACAGGAAACAATCCCATGGCCCGGTCCTGATGCGCAGACATTCCACTCCCATGGTAAATTCCGGAAGGTATCCGTGATCTCAACAGGTTCGCTGAATGTCTTTCCTTCATCCAGACTGTAACAATACCAGGCTCTTTCATAATTCAGGTGAAACAGAAGATGTATCAGCTCATGATCTGCAATAAGCACAGGATTGCTCCATGTAACTTTATCGCCTTTGGGGCCGCAGTTTATTTTTTTAGCCGGATAAATTGCCGGTTCAAAGCGCTTCCCTCCATCCAGGCTTCTCCTTACTGTCAAATCCACCTCTGCCCAGTCATTACCCGCTTCCATCCGGGACTCATAGGCAACCAGCAGTGTCTTTTTTTCAGTCACTACGATCGCAGGAATCCGATATTCCTGATAGGCGCCCTTTCCAAATGCTTCAACTACTGTTGTTTCTATCAGCTTCAATCCAAATCCCCTATCTTATCTAAAAGTTGTTTTTCCTGTTCCGTTATTGGATTAAAAGGTAATCTGCAGCTGCCGCATTCGATTCCTTTTCTCCCCAGCAGGTACTTTACCGCTGTAATATCCCGCACACAAAGCAATTTATCAATTATCCTGCATGCCTCATGCTGAACTTGCTCCGCCTCTTGCATATTTCCTAACTGATATGCATTCCAAATCCTTTTAAATTTCTTCAACATAAAGTTGTAAGTACTGCCGATTGCTCCATCTACACCCACAGGAAGCGCATAAAGAAAAGCCTCATCCTGTCCAAACATAATACGAAGTTCCGGATACTGCATCCTTATTCTTTCAAGCTCATAAAGGTTTGCGTCCGTATATTTTAAACCTCCGATTCTGCAGTTCTTCATGATTAATCCAAGATTAGAAGCATTAATAGATACACCTGAGTATTGGGGGAAATTGTAGACTACAAGAGGCAAATCAACAGCATCGGAAATTACCTCATAATACTTAACAATTTCGTCGAACTTGAAATCGTAATAAAAGGGCGGCACGCTTGAAACTGCGGCGGCTCCCACACTTTGAGCCTCTTTTGCCAATTTTGCAGCCTGCGCTGCTCCGATTTTTCCTACATGTGCCACAACAGGCACTTTTCCCTCCGATGCTTCTACAACCGCTGCAGTTATACGAGTTCTTTCTTCATCAGTCAGCAGAAAACACTCTCCCGTACTTCCGGTCACATAAAACCCATCTGCACCTTCTGAAAGCAGCAGCTTTACAAGTTTTTTCAATTCTTCAATGTTAACACTTCCGTCTCTGTCAAATGGTGTAACCAGAGCGGGTACAATTCCTTTTAGCTCCATTTTCTCTCTCCTGTTATTAGTTTGTTGTTCCATCTGTACTGTTTCTTATGACCAACTGAGGATGTATCAGACGGAAGCTGTCTGCATCTGCGCTTCCATCAATTAATCCCATCAGCATGGTTATCGCCTCCTTTCCCATTTCCATTGCTCTGAGGGATACCGACGAGAGGGAAACAGACAGTATATTACATAAATTACTGTCGTCATGCCCTACTATCTTCACATCTTTCCCAGGCTGTAATCCTTTTTCCTGTAATATGGAATAAAGCACGGTGGCCATCGTGTCATCAAAGCAGAGCACTCCATCCGGCCAGAATTCATCTTCGAATACAGCCCTGATCCGCTCCTTTAGTTCATCATCATTATAATTACCAAGTATCACCTTTTCTTTTTCTAAATAGTTTCCGCCATCACGAATCGCGGTTTCAAAGCCATAATACCGTTCAATTGATGTTGAGTATTTACGTTGTGAAAAATATGCTAATCTTGTACATCCCTGTCCGATTAAATGTTTAGTCGCCATATAGGCTCCATGATGGTTATTAACACCGACAAAGGGAACATCCAGCCCATCAATACTCCGATTACAGATAACGAAAGGAATCCCATGCCTCTTCAACTGCGAAAAGGTCTCAAAACTGAGTTCTGAATTGATTATAGGAATAATAATGCAACCGTCTGCTTCCATGTCCATCATCCGATGTATATTACTTTTCTGTCTCTCAGGGAAATTTTCACTGCTGGAAAGGACCACATTAATGTTATGGGCAGATGTATATTCCTCAATTCCTGAAATAAACTGCGGATAAATATCCCCCATAATCGAAGGGAGGATTACCCCTACATTAAGCATTTTTTGCATTCTCATGCCGGATACATAAGTACCGCTTCCTTTTACACAGCGAAGGTATCCTTCTTCCTCCAGTTCCGCAATTGCCTTATCCACCGTATTACGTGCCACTTCATATTTTCTGCTCAAAAAATTCCGGGAAGGTATTCTGCTGCCTGATTTCAACCCAGAAATTATCTTTTTTATTTCCTGCTTTACTTCCTGATATCTAAGCGGCATATTCAGATCCTTTCTGAAAAAAATGCATAAAAATTATGAATATCACACATATTTATGTCATATTTTCCCTGTTTTTTATTTATTTTGTCTTATATTGTCATTCTAATCAAAGAGGATCATAACGTCAATATGATTGCCTTTTATTACTCATCTTCTTTTATTATTGAACTATTTTATGTTTTACTGCCTATTTATAAGCAATTTCCGATATCATCTTAAAAAACATTCTATTTTGGTTGAAAATAAAAAGTCCTAATTCTGGATGCGTTTTCTGCAAAATTCAAATAATTATCATAAAAAAGTTGCTTCTATATCACTCTCAACACTGATTTTTCTGGAGTAGAGAGCCTGGAAGCATTGATTAAACATGGTTTTTCGATCCCCTGCTCATTTTACGTCTAAGATCAATCCAAGCTTCCCGATACCCGTCTTTTTCTCCGACTTCCAAACATATCAAAATGGGACAGTTGGCTTCTTCTTTAAAGTTCTGTATTTTTTCATCATAAACATCATCCCATCCCTCTTCAAAACGAAAACAATACCCTTCCTCTGTAAAATTTCATTCTCCTGTTCAACAATATATGCTCCTACTTTTATCTCACTTAGCAAGTCGTAAATATCTTCCGGAAGGCTTTCAAAAACAGGGAGAATGTCCATATCTATAGCAGACGCTCCCAGTTTTTCTTCCGAATGTTGGCATCACCTCCTTTTCTGGTTCCCATTTACACACTAACTAAAGAAAACGGCCATGTGAAATATTTCACTTAGCCGCTTCTTATCTTAATCTCTTATATCTCATTTTTGTCTAACAAATTTTCTGTACTGATTCATAACTATCTTTACTTTTTCAAAAAACACACGGCACCGTTGAATATAAATTTCAAAAATTAAGCAAAGACCCTAATCTTCCTTCAGGCAGCATTCGCAGCTTAGCCATAATTCAAGCCATAAAAGCAGCAATATATTTAACTATACATGGCTGCTTCTTCCTCATACACCGCAGTTTTTAATAAGCGAATTATCGTAAACAAAGATTTTATATATTTCCCTTGTTTTTTATTCTAGCGCTAATGGTTTATTTTGATTTTTCCCAGAAAAACCACAACGTTCGATCATTATCACAGTCTCAACTCCGGAAGTCCACGGAAACTGATCCAAAGCAACCGCTCTCCTAACCGCATATCCGTTCCCAAGAAACACCTCCAGATCCCGTACCAGACTGGTAGGCTTGCAGGATATATACACCAGCCTCTCCACCCCATATCTGATAATCTTCTGCAGCGCCCCGGGATGAATCCCGTCCCTGGGCGGATCCAGGATAATAAAATCCGGTTTTTCTTCAATCTCATCCAGCACCTTCAGCACATCACCGGCGATGAACTCACAGTTATTAAGCCCGTTCAGCTGTGCGTTCTTTTTCGCGGCCTCCACAGCCTCCTCCACGATTTCCACGCCAATCACCTTTTCCGCCACCGGCGCCATCAGCTGCGCAATGGTTCCGGTACCGCTGTAAAGATCATACACCACACAGCCTTCCTTTTTCAGTTCTCCGATGTACTCCCGGGCCGTGCGGTAGAGCACCTCCGCGCCATAGCTGTTTGTCTGGAAAAAGGAGAATACCGATACCTTAAACCTCAGCCCCAGCAGCTCCTCATAAAAATAATCCTGCCCATAAAGCACTTCCGTCCGGTCGCTTTGAACCACATCGGCCACGGAATCGTTTTCAATATGAAGAATTCCCGCAATTTTTCCCTCCAGCGGCAGTCCCAGAAGCATGTCCCGGAATGCAGCCAGATCCCTGTTTTCCTGCGTTGTAGTAACCAGTGCAATCAATATCTCCCCGGTATGGGAAGCCTTTCTCACCAGCAGATGCCTCAGATACCCCTGATGTGTCAGCCTGTGGAAGAAGGCCGCCTTCTCCGCGGTAAAATAATCCAGCGTCCCCTTAAGAATCCTCCGGTAGTCCTCATCCACAATCCTGCAGTCCCTCACAGATACAATATCATAAAAACTCCCCCTCTTATGCATTCCCAATGCCAGGGGCCCGTCCTTTACCTCATCCCCGAAGGAAAATTCCATCTTGTTCCTGTAGCCCAGCTGCCTCGGGCTTGCTTTTATCGGTTCCCAAACCCATGGCTCCTCCTGCCTGCAAAGCACGCTGTCCAAAAGCTCCTTTACCTGCTTTTCCTTCAGCGCCAGCTGCTTTTCATAAGGAAGCGCCAGATATGTACAGCCGCCGCAGCTTCCGAAATGGGGGCAGGGCGCTTCCACCTCATCGGGCGCCTGCTCCAGCACTTCCAGCACACGCCCCTCCCCTTTTCCTTTGCGTACCTTTGTTATCATCACGGAAAGCTTTTGTCCGGGAAGCACATTTTTTACCGTGCAGTACTCAGCCGCAGAAGCCATTTTTGTTGGGGAAGTTCCCATTGCAGACGCTTCCGCCGCAAATGTTTCTGTCGCGGACATTCCCGGAGCCGTTCCTTCCTCCCTGTCTTTTAAAGGCAGCAATTCCACATTTCCTTTATTGGGGAACTTCACGTCCCGTACGATTCCTTCTCTGACCTGACCTTTTTTCATATCGCCCTCTCACTTCTTCCATTCTGTATAATAAACTTCATAACTGTCCCATTACATCACAATTACATAAACATTAATAAAACGCCTAAAAAACGGGATGCCTCAGCATCCCGTCTCCTGTCGATACTTTACTTATTCTTCACTTGTTTCTTCATCATTCCCGGCATCATCTGCCTTGGCAGTATCTTCTGTTGTATCGGTGCCTTCTTCATCCTCATCTTCAAAAAATTCGTCGTCGAAATCATCATCAAAATCGTCGTCGAAATCTTCCAGATAATCAGGAGTAAGATAACGGTACACCGCATATGCAATTCCTGCTACCGCCGCAATGGCTCCGATAATTGCAAGAATCCAGAGAACTGTATTCCCATTGTCTTTCTTTTCTACTTTTTTGCCAAGGAGTTCGTTTACTTTCATCATTTCTAATACCTCATCCAGCTTTCCCATGCAAACCATCCTTTCTTCCCTGCTACTAGTATGCTTAAATACTGTTCTTATCATACCACTTTTTACATTGCTTTACTATAAATTTTTCATGAAATAAATATGAACTTGCCGTATCCATATATCAGTTCAGTTTACTGAACCGATACATTACGATGCCCGGGAAAAATATAATCCGGCCGTCAGGGCACAACAAACCGGTTCTCCAAAAACGGCTTCCCCTTATATCTTCTTCAGCTTTGCAAAAGCGGCATACATGATCTTCTGGCCCGCTTTATCAAAAAGAACGGTGACCTGATAGTCTCTCGGTCCGTCCACAATGTTGAGCACGGTTCCTTCTCCATATTTAATATGGCGCACCCTGTCACCAATACCGTATTCCAAACTGGCCTGTTTGGTTCCTGCCCCCTTGCTCAGTCCTGCTACTCCGGCCAGGCTTCCGATGCCCTGGGCAATGAAGGGCTTGTTTTCCGGATCGGTCCGTTTGGGCTTTACCACAGCTTTCGGCCGCCAGTCCGCCGCCTGGGAAGGCGCGCCCGCATAATTGCCGCCGTAAGGGGCCGTCTGGAATCTGGCGCGGCTTTCCGGCGTCTCCCTGTATTCCTCAAAATCCGTTTTTTTCTTGAATATCTGAGGCTTGTTATCCAGCAATTCCCCGGGGACCTCCCGGACAAACCGGCTGACCGGGTTGTACTGTGTCTCGCCGCGCAGCATGCGCTGTTTTGCACAGGTAATCGTCAGATCCTCCTTGGCCCTGGTGATTCCCACATAGGCCAGGCGGCGTTCCTCTTCCACTGCCGAAGGGTCGTCGGAGGTGATTGTCATGTAGCTGGGGAACACGCCGTCCTCCAGTCCGGCCAGATATACATGGGGGAACTCCAGTCCCTTCGCGGAATGCAGGGTCATGAGAAGCACCCGGTTATCCTCCGCATCCACGCCGTCAATATCAGCCACCAGCGCCACCTCTTCCAAAAACTCGCTCAGGGAGGGGTCGTCATGGCTGTCCTCATAAGCCACTACCTTACTTACCAGCTCGTCGATATTCTGGATACGATCCTCCGCATCCTCCTCGTCCGATTCCTGAAGCTCCTTCACATAGCCCGTAGTTTCGATGATATCGTTCATCAGCTCTTGCAGGCTGTAATATTCCAGCTTGCTGCGGAAGGACTGGATCATCATTACAAAGGGCTTCAGCTTTGCCGCGCTTTTTCCGATGCTCAGAATCTGATCGGCTTCCCGGAGCGCATCATAGAAGCTGAGTCCCCTGGCGTCCGCATATTCCTGCACACGCAGGATGGTGGTTGCGCCGATTCCCCGCCTGGGAACGTTGATGATGCGCTTTACCGCCAGATCGTCCCGCCCGTTGTCAATGGTCTTAAGATATGCCAGCATGTCCTTGATTTCCCGGCGGGAGTAGAAATTAACCCCGCCCACCACATCGTAGGGAATGCCTTCCATAATAAAACGTTCTTCCAGAATGCGGGACTGTGCGTTGGTGCGGTAAAGAACCGCGCAGTCCCTGAATTCCGCTTTCCCGTATTTTTTCTTCTTTCCGATTTCACCTGCAATGAATTCGGCTTCCTCATAGGCAGTGTCAAACTGGCGGAAATGAATCTGGTCGCCCTCTCCCTTTTCCGTCCACAGCGCCTTCTCCTTACGCTCCACGTTATTGCGGATCACCGCATTGGCTGCATCCAGGATGGTCTGCGTGGAACGGTAATTCTGCTCCAGCTTGATAACCTCCGCTTCGGGAAACACCTTTTCAAAATCCAGGATATTGCTGATATTGGCCCCGCGGAACTTGTAGATGGACTGATCGTCATCGCCCACCACGCACAGGTTCCGGTACTTGCCCGCCAGCAGGTGTATCAGCTCAAACTGGGCCGTATTCGTATCCTGGTACTCATCCACCATGATATAACGGAAACGCTCCTGATAATAATCCAGCACATCCGGGCAGGTCTTAAACAGCTCCACTGTCTTTACGATCAAATCGTCAAAATCCAGCGCATTATTCTTATGCAGAACCTCCTGATATTCCTTATAAACCTGCGCCGCCCTCTGCTTCGTGTAATCCCCCATGGCCTTCAGCTCATATTCCACCGGGGAGATCAAGCTGTCCTTTGCCGATGAAATGACGGATAACAGCGTCCGCTCCTTCAGCGTCTTGGTGTCTATCTGCAGTCGTTTGCAGATATCCTTCATGATATTTTTCGTATCGTCCGTATCATAGATGGTGAAATTATTCCCATAGCCCAGCCGTTCTATGTATCTGCGCAGAATACGGACACAGGTGGAATGGAAGGTGGATACCCAGATGCTCTCCGAGCCAAAGCCCACAATATCGTCCACTCTGTCGCGCATTTCCCCCGCCGCCTTATTGGTAAAGGTAATGGCCAGGATATTCCAGGGGTTGACCCTCTTTTGTTCTATCAGATAAGCAATGCGGTGGGTCAGCACGCGGGTCTTCCCGCTTCCCGCACCGGCAAGTATCAGCACCGGGCCGTCCATGTGGTAGACCGCCTCCTGCTGCCTTTCATTCAAAGTATCATAAATGCTCATATTATTTCTCCATTCTCGCCTCTTCCGTAAATCCATGCTCTCTATTATATCGGAACATGCATTCGATGTCGATAGAAAAAAGGGGAATTTTTTATAAAACCAGTCTGCCAAACCGGTTGGGAAAGCCGGAAAAAGCTGCCGGGAATCATCTCCCGGCAGCCTGCCCGCCGCACACCGCTCTATATACGGCATCCAACTGTACTTAATAAACCAGCGCCAGCACGCCAAAATTGCTTGTGGCCACCGTCACCGTCCTCGGATCCACATCCAGATCCGGCAGCACCTCAATGGAGCCGTTTGCAATGCTGATTACCTGAAAATTATTCCAGGCCTGGAACTGATCCGGCACGCCGATGGTCAGCACCACAGGAGCAAGCGTCCGGCTTATGATGTTAGTCTTCCCGCCGGCATTGCTCGTCAGCTGCACATCCAGCATGGATATCACGTTTCTTCCGTTCATGGCTGCAGTGAGGAACACCGCCTGTCTGGCCTGCGGCCCTGTCTTTCCTTCCGTTACGGAAAAATAAAGGCCAGCACCGTTCTTTATCTGGGCATCCGTCAGCCCGGCAGCCGTTTTCACCATACCGTCCGGCGAAAGGATGATGACCCCTTTTACCGTATCCGCATAAAAATAGGTAGGCACCGTGGAATTCAGCTTAATTCCGGTACTCATCTGCACCACATTGGGCTTTGTGGGCGCCGGCGCATTCCCGCTGGCCGAATTGCCGCTAGCCGAGCCTGAGGCTCCGGCCGTAATGGGAATCACCACTGTGAGCAGCACCGCTGCCGCAAAATACATCAGCCATTTCTTTCCTTTTTCCATAGCAACACCTTACCCTTTCCCGTTGCACGCCTCCGGGCCAACCGGCCGGACGCTCCTCTTTTTCCATAAATCTTTGTAGCTGTTCACCATCCTCACTATTGAAGGTCTTTTACTCTTTATCCTCATTTTACTCTATTCTCCCGCTTTATACAACCACTGTTCCATGCCAGTCCTATCGCAAGAAAAAGGAGGGGTGTGCTCGTAATCTGCTGAAAACTAACCATATTATGAACCGTGTAGGTAATGATTGCCAGCGCTCCCGCCGCCCCTGCAGTTCCGCCCTTATGCAGGAAACGCACCGCAGCGCTGACCAGGAAGCCCGCATAGGCAATGAGTCCCAGCAGCCCGGTGTCCATCAGCAAGGTCATCCACTCGTTATGGCAGTTGGTCAGGACCGCATCCGCATAAATCTGTGTCAGAAGCGGCCTGCCCCCCTGCTCCGCATAAAGGAAGGCCTTCAGGCAGTCCGGCCCCACGCCGAACACCTTCCTGGCAATGTCCTGTTCCCGCCATATTTCCAGGCACTCCTTCCAGATACCGCCCCGTCCGTTCCCCCACTCCTCACTGAAAATAAAAATGGACGGCAGGCTTTCCTTCATTCCTTCCCCTCCCAGCGTACCAGCCGCCAGAAGTCCCGCACAAATCGCCGCTGCCGCCGCCGGCAGCAGCACGCCCATTTTCCGCATAAGGGAAAGCCGCCTCCCCTGCTGTACGGCATCTGCAGACTTGTCGTTCCCCGTCCTGCCTTTTTTTACTCCGATGCGCTCCGTCCCGCCTTTTTTCATTCCAGAGCGCTCCCCAGCGCGCTCCGTCCCGCCGCATTTCTTCCACCAGAGCCGCCCCGCAAACGCTGCCGCCGTAACCGCCCCCGCGCCATACAAAACGATCCCCGTTATCCAGCTGTCCGCTTCCACAGTCCCCCGAAATACCCGCAATCCCAGCAGCCCCACGAAAACAGCGCCCGAAGCCGTCAGAAACACATCCTGGAATGCGGACATTTCCGCTCCGTCCCTGCAGGCAATCAGGAACAGTACCCACAGCGCCGTCCCTATGATCAGAAAACCGCTGTCACTCCCCTGCACAGTCGTACACAGAAAAGCCGCCGCCGTGAAAACGCCCGCTCCCGCCTGCAGCCATTTTCTGCCTTTCCGCCCTTCCCTGCATTTTCCGCCGTTCTGCCCTTCCCTGCGGCTTCCCCAGAACACCGCGGTCCCCACAGGCAGCAGCACCGACAGATACCCGCACAGCCAGTTCACATTCCCAATAGTGGAAAGCGTCGTATCCGACCTTCCCCGGAAATCCACCGGCCAAAAGCCGAACCGGTTCAGCACCGCCAACAGGCAAATCCCACCGGAAACTCCCAGAATCACCCCAACCGCTTCTTTTTCCGCCTTCCAGACATACGCATAATAAAAATAAAGCGCCACAAAGCTCATCTGGGAAAAAAGCCCCATATTCCAGCCCTCCGCCCCAAACAATCCCTCTTTTTTATAGGAAGAAAGACAAAAAGAAAGTATCACCGCAGCGCCATAAGCCAGAAGAAAAAGCTCCGGCAGCCAGGTTCCGGCCTTGTCCTTAATCCAAACGCCCGGCAGCGTCCCATTCCCGCCTTTTTCCCTGCCCCAGAGCCTCCGGCGTCCCCCTTTACAGCCGCCCGCCGCTTTTACCGCAGCAAAAATCACCATCAAGGGCAGCGCCATGAAGCCCACATTCCGGTAAAGCTGGAATTTTGCCGTCCCAAGCCCATAATATCCGTCATGCATATACAGCGGCACCATACAGGCCGCAACCAGAAGATATACCGTTGCGGCGGCCTGTATGGCTTTTTCACACATCCCGCCCGCTTTTTTCCGCCAATCTGCAAATCCTGCCATTTTCCCGCCCAGCTTCCTTTTTCCGTAACCGCCCAGTCCCCTCGCAGCTTTTTGCCCCAATCCACAAGTGACTTTTTCCGCTCTTTTCTACTATTATCCCCAAACCCTCCTTAGCTGTCAAGCCGGTGCTTTCCAGCGGCTGTACAGCCATACCAGCCAAAAAAGAAGCACCTTCCGCGCTTTTTTTCATACAATATACCATCAAACCTATGGAGGGATTTATGAAAAAAAGAATTCTCGCATTTACTTTGGTTCTTGCCATGGCTGTCTTTACCTTTGCAGGCTGTGGTAAGAAGCAGGAAACCGCCAAGGATACGCCGGATAAAGCAATGACGGAGGTTACGCTGAATGAGGTAGCCCATTCCATTTTTTATGCGCCGATGTACGTGGCCATCGAAGAAGGCTATTTTGCCCAGGAGGGCATCGACCTCACGCTGGTTACCGGCTTTGGAGCCGATAAAACCATGACCGCCGTACTTACAGACGAAGCCGACATCGGCTTTATGGGCTCTGAAGCCTCCATTTATACTTATCTGGGCGGCACGGAGGACTATGTGGTAAACTTCGCACAGCTGACCCAGCGCGCGGGCAACTTCCTGGTAGCCAGGGAGCCGATTGACAATTTCTCCTGGGATATGGTGAAAAACACCACCATTCTCGGCGGCAGGGCCGGAGGAATGCCGGAAATGGTCTTCGAATACATCCTGAAAAAGAACGGCATCGATCCGCAGGCAGACCTGACAATTGACCAGAGCATTGATTTCGGTTCCACCGCAGCCGCATTTTCCGGCGGACAGGGTGATTTTACCGTAGAATTTGAACCACATGCCACCGCCCTGGAAGCCAAAGGCGACGGTTACGTGGTAGCATCTCTGGGCGAGGATTCCGGATATGTCCCTTACACCGCTTTTTCCGCGAAAAAGGGCTATATTGAGGCGCATCCCGACGTAATCCAGTCCTTCACCAACGCCCTCCAGAAGGGCATGGATTATGTAAAGAGCCACACTCCTGAAGAAATTGCCGCAGCCATCCAGCCGCAGTTTGAAGAAACCGACAAGGAAACCATCACCACCATCGTCACCAGATATTATGATCAGGATACCTGGAAGGACAATCTGGTTTTTGATGAGGACGCCTTCACCCTGCTGCAGAATATCCTGGAGGAATCCGGCGAGCTTTCCCAGAGGGTTCCCTATACCGACCTGGTAAATACGGAATATGCACAGACGGCAGCAAAATAACTGTCTCCCCGACGCTTTACAAAAAATCAGTAAAGGCCTCCGCTTTCTCCCCAACAATAAACCGCAAAGCTTTCTCTTGAAATAAAAAAACCGGCAGCCGCAGACATAATCTGCAGGCTGCCGGCGCTGTTTCAGCCTCTTTCCTGTCCTGTTTCAGCCTCTTCCCTGCCCTGTTTCAGCCTCTTCCCTGCCCTGTTTCAGCCTCTTCCCTGCCCTCACAAGCCGCTTCCCTTCAAAAGCAACGCGCCCGATTTCCACGCCGCTGTCCGATTTTCCCTCCACTGTCCGCCGTCCCCCCTCAGTGATGGTAAAACCGGACCGTAAAGCAGGCTCCTCCCTCCGGCAGGTTCTGCGCCGTAAGGAAACCATTTTGCATCTCAATCAGGGATTTCGCCAGGGACAGGCCGATGCCGATCCCGATTTCTCCCGCATCCTTTCCCCGGTAAAACCGTTCAAACACATGCGGAAGCTCCTCCGGAGCAAATCCCGCCCCCGTATCCCGGATCATAATCTGGGTATACAGCGGGTTCCCGGTATAATCCATCATAATCCGGCCGCCCTCAGGCGTATGCTCCGCACAGTTTTTTATCAGATTGGAAAAAGCCTCCATGCTCCATTCCATATCCCCCTGAAACGTAATATCGGGATGGTTGGGGATATCCACCCGGATTTTCCGTGCGCGGATTATCTCATCCACGCCCTCCGCTGAAAGCTCCAGCAGAGTAAAAATATCCACTTCCTTTTTTTCCAGCTGCAACACGCCCGCATCAATTCTGGACAGGGTCAGCAGCGCTTCAATTAGCCGTTCCAGCCGCGCCGTCTGTTTTCTCAGCGAAACCGCCCGCTCTCCCCCCTGTCCGTCCGTTTCCATCAGCTGCGCCACAATGGAAAGGGAAGCTACCGGCGTTTTCAGCTGGTGCGCTATATTCGCCAGATTATCCGCAAAATTCTTCCGCTCCTGCACCGCCGCTTCCCTGGCCAAACGCAGGGCAGTCACCGTTTTGTATATCTCATCCTGCAGCGGGGCCAGCATATCCTCTGCGTCAGACAGTATGGAGGCTGTCCCCTCCCGGTTTATTTTTTCCAGATATCCGGTCAGCTCCCCGACCCTTTTTTGCCGCTTCTTTTGCACATGCCCATACAGCCCTGCCAGCAGGAGCAGAACCACCGCCGTGCCCACAAAGGCCGTCCCTATGGAACGCTTCAGATAACCGGAAGCAAAATCCGACAGCCGGTAACCATATGCCGACAGATAGTCCGCCGTTTTTTCCTCCCCGCGCACAGCCGGCTGCAGCCCCTTCTTTACCAGAAGCATGATTTCCTTTTCCTCCTGCGGATATGCTTCCACCAGGCCGGCCGTGACTTCCGTAAGGATACGCTTCTGGCTCGCCGCAAAATACCGGGCCAGGAGCACTCCCGCACACATGCTGCAAAACAGGCAGCACAGAATCGCCAGTATCCCCGCCGCTATAACCGACTGTTTCTTATTCATTCCTCCACATCCTCCATACGGTATCCGAAACCGCGCACCGTTTTGATACAGGCCGGATTCGACAGCTTCTCACGCAGCCTTTTCATGGCAACGGTCAGGGTATTGTCATTTACAAAATTTCCGTTTGCATCCCACAAAAGCTCCAGAAGCTTCTGCCTGGTAAGCGTATGGTTTTTATGCTCCAGCAGCGCTGCAAGAAGCTGGTATTCCAGTGAGCCCAGACTGATTTCTTCCTTATGAAGAAACACCTTCATCTGATTTTTATCCATGGAAACCGGACCGCACACCAGATAGCTTCCCCCGGCCTGCCCGGCCCGTCTGAGAAGCGCACAGATTCTGGAATACAGCACCTCCAGTTCAAAAGGCTTGACCAGATAATCATCCGCCCCTTTCTGAAAACCGTTCACAATGTCCCTGGTATCGCCCCTGACCGTCAGAAAAATCACCGGCAGCATGGGCCACTTTTCCCTTATCCACCTGCACAGCCCCTCTCCGCTGCCATCCGGCAGATTCCAGTCCACTAGCACCACGGAGGGCAGACCTTTGCCCAGCAGCTGCTTCCCCTCCGCAACCGTAGCGGCCGTTATCACCTCAAAGCCCTTTCTTCGCAGGAAAAAAGCCACTCCCTCCGCTATCCCCGCATCATCCTCAATATAATAAATCCTGTGGGCCATATATGCCTCCTATCCAT
The DNA here is from genome assembly GCF_009696275.1 of Eisenbergiella porci. Classification (GTDB taxonomy): domain Bacteria; phylum Bacillota; class Clostridia; order Lachnospirales; family Lachnospiraceae; genus Eisenbergiella; species Eisenbergiella porci. The sequence continues at coordinate 45,814 of NZ_VUMI01000033.1, read as the reverse complement.
GTTTTGCAGTCTCCGACTGCATCTGATTACTGTATTTACGCCCCTGTATTGCACTCATTTTACCTGCTTTCCATATGTATTTCAAGAAATAAGGTAAAATGTAAAGGATGGTTCCTCTAACAGGCTCTCCCGCTAAGACCTCCCGCTGAGTTAAAATCCCGCAGTCCTGCCTCCCCTGGTCACAATACGGGAAATCCTGCCATAAATGTATGGTAAAACTGTGGTTGGCTTTCTCCTTAAACAATGGTATGATATACTGTAGATACATAAATTCATAAACTATGGAGGGTTAAATTATGAAAAAGAAAATGCTGTGCCTGGTTACCGCACTGCTGCTGGGAGTGCTCCTTGGCGCCTGTTCAGGCAGCTCCGCGGAAAAAATGTTCGGGGTAAAGCTTCCCTCGGGAGATAAGCTTAAGCTGTACATGAGCCGCGCCGATGTGGAGAAAATCATGGGGGACGAGGAATACAAACTGGTAAATAATACCTATGATTATGGCTATATCACTCTTGGCTACACAGATGGCTTGTTATCCTACATCTCTTTTAACGGTGATTCCACTGTTTCCCTGTTAAACGGATTATCATTGGGTGATACCAATTATGATAAATATGATTTTACCGTCTACAACGATAAAGACGGTAACGCCTATTATAAAAATAACAACGGAAAATATGAATTAACCGATACCTTTGATCCCAAAATGGAATTCCAGGACGGCGTTACGGTCACTATTTATTTATCTTCTGAAAAGAAGGTAGAAAGCGTTATGGTTCTCGACTCTTATGTTGCAATGGTACGCAGGCTGGACGGCTGACGCTGTACCCATCAATGCAGAGCATTCCTTATATAAGTATAATAGAAAAAGATTCGCGGGCAGTTATATCCGCGAATCTTTTTTATATCGTTCCCATGGAAAAACTGCACTAAAAAGCCGGTACGGTAGACAACCCCTGCCTGAGCACCGGCAGCGTGGTATAGGCCTGTACCAGCAAAGTAGGGTTTTCCAGCTTGCGCAGCAGCATTTGTGCTGCCTGGACGCCCAAATCATAAACATCAATGTCAATGACAGTGGGTGCCGGATCAATAATGGAGGAATAGGGATAGCTGTCGAAAGTCAGGAAGGCGGCTTCGCCGGGAATATGCAGCTGTCTTTCATGGAGAGCCTTGACGACGCCGAGCGCCAGCGTATTATTTTCACAGATGAAGGCCCGGGGAGGTACGGGCAGGGAAAGGACCTCATGTGTCTGCCGGCAGGCATCCTCTCTGGTGGAATCCGTGTAACGGATGTATTCGTCAGGCACCCTGTAGCCATAGTCATACATACCGCCCAGAAAACCGTTCAGCCGCTGGGTGGATATATGATCCGTGCGCCGTTCGCCGATGAATGCGACTTTTTCATAGCCGCATTCCAGCATATGCTGCGCGGCAAACTGCCCTGCCAGGCCGTTGTTTGTGTCGATCCAGCACATACGGCTTCCGGGGCCGGGATGGCCGATATGGATATGGGGAAACCGGCTTTCCGTAAGCAGCCTGGAGAGCTGCGGGAAGGAACAGGAACCATGGATGAGAATACCGTCTGCCAGCCCTTTCCCGATAAGCCCGGTGAGATATTCCTGCGGTTCGGCCGTATCCGGGAAGTCCGTCAGCATCAGTGTATATCCATGCTCCGCCAGAGTCCGACGGACGCCGCAGAGAATGTCAAACATATGTGGATTGCGGTAGGCCTCCTCTTTTTTCAGGCTGGATAAAAAGAGAATATTATGGGACGCGCCCTTTGCAAAGCTGACAGCCCTGGCATTGGGCGTATAATGCAGCTTTTTTATGGCTTCGTGAACCCGTTCACAGGTTGCGGGGGAAATCGAGCTCCAGTTGTTGAGTACCTTGGAAACGGTGGAGGTGGAAACACCGGCCTCCTTTGCCACATCGCTTATTGTTACGGCCATGGGAACCTCCTTGTGAAAAAGTGATAAGTTTAAAATTATAGTATAGCGGTTTCCTAACAAAGTCAACGTATTTTGCAAAAACCGATAGAAAAGGGAGCCGATAAATGCTATAAATGACTTAAATAAATGGTGCGCATCCTTATTTGAGAAATAAAAGTTGTTTTGGGTAAGCAAAGGACATGATTAATCAGGAAAGCGATTTCGCAGAAATGGAGGACGTGAAATGAAAAAGATATTGTGTTATCTTCTGACCGGAGTCATGGCGGCAGGAGTGCTGGCAGGCTGCGGACAGAAAGCGCAGACCGGCACGGAAAATACAGCGCCGGAGGAAAAAGAAGCCGTACAGACGGAGGCCTCCTCCCAGCCGGAAGCTCCGGTACAACAGGAGGCTCCGGTACAGCAGGAGCCGGGTGAGGCGGTTACACTCACCGCATGGCATGATAATGATGAAGCGATGATGAATGCGCTGGCGGATGTGGTGAATGAAGCGCTGGCGGGGGAAAATATCACCCTGAAATTTGAAAAGAAAAGCGATGTGACCGGACAGATCAAGCTGTACGGCACGGATGCTGAAAATGGTCCCGATATGTACCTGTTTGCCCATGATTCGCTGGGCAGCTTCGCGGAAATGGGTATTCTGGAGCCGGTGGGGAACCTGATAAGCGCCCAAAAGGAAGCTGAACTGCTGCCCATGACAGTTGAAGCCGCAACCTACAAGGGAGAACAGTATCTTATGCCGGTTTATTATGAAACCGTGCTGTTTATGTATAATAAGGCGCTGTGGGAAGGCGAGATTCCTTCCACCACAGAGGAGCTTTACGACTATATGACGGCTCACACGGATACCGCAGCCGGAACCTATGCGCTGGTGAACCAGCATTCCAACACTTATAATGTGGCCCCCTTTATCAACGGGTTCGGAGGCTATGTCATCGATAAGGATGGAAATCCGGGGCTGGATGCGCAGGCGACAAAGGACGCCATCCTATACAATGAAAAGTTTTCCAGGCTGCAGGCCGACGGGGATTATAATACGGTAACCGCCCTGTTTAATGAAGGGAAAGCGGCGGCAATTATAGGCGGCCCCTGGCTGGTTTCCGGAATTAAGGAAGCCGGCATTGATTTGGGTGTCAAAGCCCTGACAGATTTTACGCTTCCCAACGGCAATTCCCTCATTCCGTATTCCGGTGTTCAGTGTATCGGCGTATTAAAATATGCTGCCGAAGCAAAAAAGGAAGCAGTGACAAAGGTGCTGGAGGTACTCGCCGGGGAGGAAGCAGGAATCACGCTGGCCAAGGGATTCAACTGCGCCCCTGCCAACAGCAAGGCCTATGACGACAAGGAGGTTGCATCCAATGAAATGATCCTTGCCATGAAGCAAAGCGCAGAAAAAGCGATACCCATGCCCAACATCCCTGAAATGAGTGTTATGTGGGGACCGGCAGAATCCCTGCTTGCTGCAGTCAACAAATCCGGAGAGGATGTGGACACAGCAGCTGAAAAATATCAAAAAGAAGCCTTGACCGCCATACAGGATATGAAGTAATTTTTTGCAGTCCGGTTATGCCTGGATCGCTGCAGACAGACAAAAAAAAATGCATGCGGCGCTTCCTGTACAGCCCGGCCGGTGAAACCCGGCCGGGGCAATTCAGAAGGGAATACAATAAAATGATGAACGTAAAGCACAGCGCTCCCCGGAAGCCGGATATTCCGGTGAAGCGGAAGCATCCGGTCCGAAGGCAGCTCCGTCCCTGGGGCTACAGCCTCCCTGCCATGATATTGATTGCCATGATTGTACTCTTCCCAATCCTTTATACCGGCTATATTTCTCTGACTAATATGAATCTTTATCATTGGACGGACTATTCCCTGGTCGGTGCGGATAATTATAAGAGGGCGCTTCTGAAAGTGGATTCAGGCTTCCTGTCGGCCCTGGGCACCACCATACTATGGACGGCTGTCAATATGGTGCTGGACACGGCTATCGCCTACGTACTTGCCGTGGCCCTCAATACACAGGGGCTGAAGGCAAAGCGCCTGTACAAAACCCTGCTTATTTTTCCCTGGGCGATGCCGGCTTATGTCTCCATTCTGGTGTGGCGCGTGGGAATGTTCAATACGGAGTTCGGGCTGCTTAATAAGCTTCTTGTGGCATTCGGGATGGAAAAAGTGGATTTCCTGTCCAGAAATGTACCCGCCTTTATATCCTGCATGGTTTTAAATCTCTGGATGTCACTTCCTTATATGATTCTGATGATGGACGGGGCTTTGCAGAGCATCGACCAGAGCATGTACGAGAGTGCGGTGCTGGATGGAGCCAATCTGTGGCAGAAGAACCGGTATATTACCATCCCTTCCCTGAAAAAAATCATGGCCCCGGCGGTGATCATGACCACCTTTATCACCTTTAAGCAGTTTGATATTATCTACCTTCTTACCATGCAGAAGGGCTCAGTAACCGGGGCTACCGTGTCAACCATCATTACCTATGCCCATCAGAATGCATTTGTATCCAATAATTATGGATTATCCTCTGCTGTATCCATGATCATTTTCGTTATTATTATCCTGTTTTCCTTCTGGACAAACAGGGCACAGAAGGAGGAAACGGTATGAAACGCTCTGTAAAAAGAACGATTGGCCTGGCTTTTTTAAATCTGTTTTTCATCAGCATATGTCTGGCCGGACTGATTCCGATACTGTATGCTTTCCTGCTTTCTGTCAGCAGCGGAAGCGGGGCGCTTACCACAGGCCTTTCTCTCCTGCCGGAAAAATTCACGCTGGATAATTACCGCAGCATCCTTGTGGAAAAGCCCTTCCTGAAATGGCTTTTCAATTCCGTCCTCCTAAGCACGGGTACAATGGTGCTTGCCATGGGAACGAGCATCACGGCTTCCTACGCTTTTTCCAGGTTCCGTTTCCCCGGCCGGACGGCTGTCATGCAGCTGCTTCTTCTGCTGAACGCCTTTCCCCAGATTTTGTCCATGTTCGCTATCTTCAGACTGTTTAAGCTGCTGAATCTCCTGAATTCCCATGCAGGGCTGATTTTTATTTATTCCGGGAGCATGTGTATTTTTTCCATCTGGAACATGAAGGGCTATTTCGATTCCATTCCCGTTGAGATCGAAGAAGCATCCAAAATTGACGGGGCAGGCAATCTGACGCTGATAGCGAAAATCATCCTGCCGCTTGCACGTCCCGCCATTATTGTAACTGCCGTCATGGTATTGATATTTGTCTGGAATGAATACCTTTTTGCCACTACCTTTATGCTCCGGGAAGAAAGCTATACGCTGGCCGGCGGCCTGTATCAGCTTCAGGCAAACGATTACAGCCGCAGCTGGCCCCTGTTTTCAGCGGCCGCCATTTTAGTATCGGTGCCTATCCTTATTATTTTCTTCTGTATCCAGAAGTACATGGTGTCAGGGCTGACCGCAGGCGGTGTAAAAGGTTAAAAACCAAGAGGAAAATTAGGAGGAAAATCCTCTGCTCGTCAGAGGACTCGCATTTTGCTCCGCAAAACTAGGAGGAAAATCCTCTGCTCGTCAGAGGACTCGCATTTTGCTCCGCAAAACTAGGAGGATTTGAAATGAATAGGAGTGCGGTTGCGCACATACCGGCGTCCCAGTACGCTTTCGCCCGGTCGGAGGATACGTTTACCATCCGTCTGCGGGCCGCGAAGGGGGATCTGGATTTGTGTACGCTTTTTTATGGGGACAGGGCCTGTCCGGATTCACCGGTAAGCTTTGCGTCCATCCCCATGCAGCGGCGTTACAGCGATGAGCTGTTTGATTTTTATGAGGGGACTATCCAACCGTGTCCCCGCAGGATCTGTTATTTTTTCAGGCTGGAAAAGGGAGGGGAATATGTCTGGTATTATGCGGATGAATTCCATGAGGATATGCCGGATCTGGTGATGGAGGATGGCTTTGTTGTTGAGGGGCGGAGTGAATACTACCAGTATCCTTATATCCTGCGTTCGGAAATCGTCAGGGCGCCGGAATGGTTTCTGAATGCCGTTGTCTACAATATTTTCCCGGACAGCTTTGCAGACGGGAAGGCCCGGCTCTGCGGCATGGGAAAAGAGCTGAAGGCGCCTCACGGCACGGTGAGCAAAAGCCGTCTGGGGGGTACCATTAAGGGCATTATGGAAAATCTTGATTACATTCAGGAGCTGGGATTTACCTGCCTGTACCTGAATCCGGTTTTTCAGGCCGGAGAATATCACAAATATGATATTGTGGACTATTTCCACGTGGATCCCTGCATGGGCACGGATGCGGATTTCCTGGAATTGACGCAAGCCGTCCATAACAGAGGGATGCGCATCATCATTGATGGGGTATTCAACCATTGCAGCTGGTATTTCCCCCCGTTTGACGATGTGGTGAAGCATGGGAATACTTCCGCTTATGCAGACTGGTTTTACGATCTCTCCTTTCCTGTAAAAAGGCCTCAGGAGGGAGAAGCGCCCGGTTATGCCTGCTTCGCCTATGAGCCTAAAATGCCGAAGCTGAATACGGCCCATCCCGGAGTGCAGGAATATTTTGCCGAAGTGGGCCGCTATTGGATCGAGAAATTCCATGTGGACGGCTGGCGTCTGGACGTGGCAAATGAGGTGGATAAAAATTTCTGGCGCAGCTTCCGTTCTGCTGTGCGGAAAGCAAATCCAGAGGCTGTGCTGATTGGAGAGGTCTGGGAAAACGCGGCGGACTGGCTGAAGGGCGACATGTTTGATTCCGTCATGAACTATGATTTCCGAAAGCACTGCAGAGATTTTTTTGCATTGGAAAAAACAGGGGCGGATGATTTCCTCTGGAGGATGGCCGACATGCAGCTGCGTTATCCCTTCCAGGTGACGGCGGCACAGCTGAACCTGCTGGACAGCCATGATGTGGCGCGTTTCCTGGGATTGTGCGGAGGCGATTATGACCGGTGGCAGGCGGCTTTCCTGTACCTTTGTATGGCTCCCGGAGTGCCAAGTGTTTTTTACGGAGATGAAAAAAAGGTGACCGGCATCCGGGAAACAGAGTACAGACAGGGAATGCCCTGGGATGAAAACCACGCCGATTCGGAAGACTTTGTGAAAACAGTCCTGCGTATCCGCAGGGACTGGATTGCCCCGACGGATGAATGGAGAGGCGTTTATGGCGGCCATGACGACAGACTGGTGGTATTTGAAAGATACGGCGCGCATACGGTACGCGTAATCATCCACATGGGAGAAGCTCCCGCAGATGCCGAACGCTTCATGAACGGCGGCCAGCTTCTTCTTCTAAAGGGCTCGGTTTCCCATATGCTTGAAAAAAATGGCTTTGCCGTTCTGTTGATGGCATAAAATGTTATAAATGCAGCTTTCCGGCGCCGCAGCTCTCCTGCCTCTCCATCTTGAGGGGCAGGAGTTATTTATGCCGGAGACTGCCTCTCCTGCGTTTTGCAACCGCTTTTGATGAAATTGCTTCGTTCACATATTTTTCCACCTTTGCAATCTGCTCCGGCGTAAGTTTTTCATCATGGTTAAAGTCAAACCTCAACCGTTCTGAAGTAATATTACTTCCTCTTTGATGAACATGATCACCCAAAACTTCCCTTAATCCAGCAAGTAATAAATGAGCAGCAGAATGTAATGCTGTTGTTTCCGTTGATTGGTCAGCTAATCCACCTTTAAATTTACCTGCGGAAGCTGTTCTGCTCTTTTCTGCATGTCTTTTTTCCGCCTCTGCAAAAGAAGCCCTGTTCTCTATGCTACAGCCACTTTCAGTCAGGAATTCTTCCGTTAATTCCAGAGGGAAACCATATGTTTCATAAAAATAAAATGCATCTGCCCCTGTAACTTTGCCCTTATTTTTAAGATGCTTTTGTATTTCAAGTTCTCCTTGCTGCAATGTTTTATAGAAAAGGTTTTCTTCCTTGTTTATTATCTCAATAACTTTCTTTTTATTACTGTGCAAGTCTTCATAAGCTGTTGCTTCATCTATATAAACTTCAGACAACTCACCCATAAAACTTCCTTGTATACCGATTTTTTACCTGCACGAATCGCCCTCCTTAATAACCTTCTTGTTATATACCCTGCGTCACTATTTGCCGGCTCCGCACCGTCATTGATTAGAAAAACTGCTGCTCTCACATGATCCAGTATGATTCGAAATGACTTAAAATCGTCAGCATAATCTTTTCCGCTTAACTCCATTAGTTTTTTCTTAGCATTAAAAAAGAATGCCGTATTAAAAACATCCCTATCATCATTAAGAGCTGCTGCGACCCTTTCTAATCCGCCTCCATAATCAATATTGGGATTCTGCATTTTTACAAACCCGGTGCCCTCTTTTTTGTAACACATAAATACATTGTTCCCAATCTCTAAAAACCTTTCGCTGTCAGAAGCAGGATGATCCAGTGAATTACCATCTGGTTCAAAATCATAGAACATTTCACTATCTGGCCCGCCTGGTTCACCAACAGGCATATCTAAAGGACTTCCAGCTCTGCTCCACCAGTTTTCTTTTTCATCATATAAAAATATTTTTCCTCCTCTGGATAACCCATATTTATATGGATTATCCTCAACGACAGGCTCTATACCTACCGATTTGAATTTCTCTGACCAGATTTGAATTGTTTCTGTATCTTTCTGTATATTCCAATCATCACTTCCCTTAAACACACTGATATATAACCTGCCGGGGTCAATTCCCAATTCGTTAATCTGCCAATTCCAAATGGCATCAATTTGCTTATTCTTATAGTTATTTTCATTTGCTTTAAATTCCCATCGGCCCAGCATTTCAAAAAAAGTTAAATGCGAGGTATCTCCAACTTCATCAATATCCACTGTTCTTAAGCATTTCTGAATATTTGTTATTTCATTGCCTATTGGGTGTTTTTCCCCCAACAAATATGGAACCATAGGCTGCATCCCACTTCCGGTAAACAATGTTGAGGGATCATTTTCCGGCAGCAAGCCAGCGGAAGGTACTTGACTGGCCCCTTTTCTTTTCATGAAATCAATATATGATTTCCTTAACTCATCCGGTGTCATTTTTACCATGCTTAATACCTCCGTTTAATTTGTTTTTTAAAACAAAAAAGCCCTAAGCTGACATTTATATTGTCAGCTTAGGGCGAACTCTCCTGTCCGTGTTACCACCTAATTTCAGATTTCTCTGCACTCTATCAATACGGGATATCTCCGATATTGTTTCCTGAATAACGGTGGAATTCCGTTGAAGCCTACTGAGATTTATCCGTTCGGTTCACAGCTCTGAGACTGCTTCAATATTAGATCAATGAAGATTTACACCAACCATCTTCTCTCTGCGAAATCCCTAATACTTACTATTTCTCGTCAAGGCCTTTTTATTTTAAATTAGACTGATGTTATCACACTCAAATTGCTCTGTCAATCTAATTTTCCTTTTTTATACGAATTGTAACGAAGTAACACAAAATGCAACACGATCAAAAAAAGTACCGCAAATACGGTACTTTTCCAATGGAGCATACGGGGCTCGAACCCGTGACCTCCACGCTGCCAGCGTGGCGCGCTCCCAGCTGCGCTAATGCCCCATCCGTGATATATCATATCAAATGTTTCCCTGCTTGGCAAGAAAAATTTTTACCATTTTCTCATTTTTTCCACATTTTATTTTCCTGCCAGCAACGGCCTCATCTGTACTTCCCGCATTTTCTCAGCCTTTCCCATCAAATTCTTCTCTTCCGGGCAAAGCACCTCCTCCAGTTCTCTCCGGTGAATCCCTCTCCCGATAAATACGGCACGGGAATCCCCGCCGCCTTCGTAGCCGGTAATACTGTAATTCCTGTCCACCACATCGAATCTGAGCCAGGCGCCCCCTGCCGGAAGATACCCCTTGGCCCGCCTGATATCGCCGAACACGCCTGACACCACTCCCTGCAGAAACAGAACCAGCTGGTTACCAGACTCCAGGTGTATGGAGGTAAAGCCTGCATTCTCCAAATCCGGCTGCAGCATTTCCCTCTCCCTTTTCTTCGCGTTCTCCTCCCCTTCCTTCGTCAGATATCTCTCAAAAAGCCCATTCCACCAGGAAGCCTCTTTCTTCTCGCAGGAATCCGTCACAATCTCCCCCTGGGGATTCATTGCCCTCACTTCTGACGCAATCCTGCAAAGCTCCTCCGCGTCCAGTGCCCCTGTTTTGGTAAAAATAACCGTGGCTGCGTTTTCAATCTGGTCCCTGCAGATTTCCGGGTACTTTTCCTTATCCCTGTCAAAAGCGGGCACATCCAGCACCGTTACCGGCTGCAGCAGTACTATTCTTTCATATTGGATCTGGCTGATATTGGTAAGGATATTTCCCAGCTTCCCAAGCCCCGTCGGCTCTACCACCAGGTATTCCGGATCAAGCGTATTGGAAATCGTCAGAATGGAGGAAGCAAAATCTGCCTTCATCGTACAGCATATACACCCTTCCGTCAGCTCCCACACCTTCATTTCCGCCTGCCCTGTCCCCGATGCCAAAAAAACGCCGTCAATCCCCACTTCACCATATTCATTTTCCATGACCACAAACTTCTTATCCGTTTTTTCTGCCAGAGCCTTGATGAATGTGGTTTTTCCCGCTCCCAGGAATCCCGATATTACCAGTATCTTCATAAAATTATCCCCTATGCTGCAGCTCTTTCCGGAAAATGCGTACGGTCCAAACGGGCCGCACGCACACATTTCCCGCCGTGCCGGACAAGGTATGCTATTGGCATCCCGTATCCGTCAGGAAGTTCAATATACCCTGATATCAGTCCTCAATCTTCACTACGGGCTTAATCAGATCCTTCGGCTTATCCCTCATTAAGAACAGCGCCTCTTCCACATGATCCCAGCCTTCAAATACATGGGAAACCAGAGGATGCACATCCAGCTTGCCTGCGGAAACCAGCGAGCCCAGCTTCTCCATACGCAGACGTCCGCCGGGCATCAGGCCGCCGTTAATCTGCTTATGTCCCATGCCCACGCCCCATTCCACACGGGGAATGTTAACATAGGTGCCGCTGCCCAGATAATTAACATTGCCGATTTTTCCGCCGGGCTTCAGGCACTTCACGGCGGATTCAAAGGTTTCACAGCCTCCGCCCGCTACAACTACCTTATCCACGCCCTTGCCGTCCGTCAGCGCCAGCACCTGATCCTCAATGGTCCCGTCCTTATAGCTGATAAAATCAGAAGCGCCGTAGTCTCTGGCCGCCTCCACGCAGTTTGGTCTGGTGCCCACCGCAATAATGCGGGACGCGCCGCGCATATTCGCCCCGGCCACCGACATCAGGCCCACCGGCCCGATTCCTATTACAAGGACCGTATCGCCGAACTGTACATCTGCCAGTTCCACGCCATGGAAGCCCGTAGGAACCATGTCAGAAAGCATACAGGCGTCAACAGGGCTGATATTGGAAGGCAGAAGCGCCAGGTTCCCGTCCGCATCATTTACATGGAAGAATTCTGAAAATACACCATCCTTGAAATTGGAGAATTTCCAACCCGCAAGCATTCCCCCCGAATGCATGGAATAGCCTGCCTGCGCTTCCAGGGAGTTCCAGTCCGGAGTGATAGCCGGTACAAGCACTCTGTCGCCGGGCTTGAAATCCTTTACCATAGAGCCGACCTCAACCACCTGCGCACAGCACTCATGACCGAGAATCATATTATGCCTTTCACCGATCGCCCCTTCCCAGAGCGTATGTACATCCGACGTACAGATTGCTATAGCCAGCGGCTTACAGATGGCATCCATGGGCCCGCACTGCGGTCTTTCCTTCTCGATCCAGCCGGATTCCCCGATTTTAAGCATTGCATAACCTTTCATAAAAATACCTTTCCTTTCTTTGAACCCCAATACCATAACAGTTGCGCTGATAATAAATAGATGTTAACTGTTCCGGACGGCCGTCTTTTTGAATGGCTCTTCCATGCAAGAAGCACCGGAAGTCCATCCGATGTAAATGTTGGCGCAAAAAAAGTCTTATAAGCCAGCTTAACACCTGCTTTGCACCAATATTCCCGCCGACCTGAACTGTTATCATAGATTATACATTCTTGTTAAAAAAAAGTCAATAAAACGCCCCATCATATTCATTTTATATTATAAAGCATTTTTATTCACAGCTTCCCCCGGCATATTTCACAAATCGTCCCCAACAAAAAAATACGGGCGGGTAGACTATCCCTCCCGTATATGCTATATTCAACTATAAACATCTTTTCCTGTTAAATTTCTTTTTCAGGAATACGTCCTGCCCACGAAAGGAGACAACACCTTATGATAAAAAAACAAATGACTAACATCCTGCTCACAGCGGCCCTTTGCATTCTGACAGCCTCTGTCCTCACAGGATGCGCAACAAACGGCAAAAATAATGCCTCGGGCGTACAGGAAAGCACGCCCGCTTCCCAGGGACAGACCGAAAATCCGGCCGCCGTCAATACTGCTGCCGCAGATGCCGGAAATATGGCAGACGGCAAAAGCCCTTCCGGAACTGGCGCTTCTTCCGATAATATCAGTTCCGCCGGAACATCTCCGGCCGCCTCATCATCCTCCGACGGCACCGAAGCCTCTTTGGAAGGCCAGAAGGGCGGCGCAGACGCTAAAGTCATAGAGTCCCAGACCTTCTCCGGCGTCAGCCTGGGCGATTACGAAAATGTGCAGTTCACCACCTGCGAAATCACGGAAAACGGGCGTACCCGTGTGGAATATTCCCTTATCTCGGACGGCGATGCCGTATACACCTTCCCGGACGCCTATGATTACTGGCTGTTTGCTTCCGAAGTTAATTTCATCGCCTTCCGCGATGTGAACGGCGACGGGCAAAAGGATGTCATCACAAGCGAGCAGTACATTACCGGCGCCGGAGAGGGAGGTGCGGTGCCCTTCAGCATGACGCGCATTTACCTGAATCAGGGCAGTGAATTCCTGTTCGCAGAGGGTCTGTCCGTTTCCATCGGCAACAGCCTGGATGCCTCCCGTCCCGGAGAATATACCATTGAAAATATCCTCGCCATCCTGGAAGAGCCGGTTTACTGTAATTTCGGCAGCGGCGGCTGGACCAGAGGAGAAATCGAAAGCTTCGCCTTTCTTGTAAAAAATGACGTTCTGAATGATAACAGAAAAGCCCTTTCACAAAAAATCAATTATCCGCTGAACCTGATCAGAAACGGTGAACAGCTCCTGATTTCATCTCCTGAGGAATTTCTTGCCAGCTACAATGATATCCTGAACCTGCAGGTCATCTATGATGTGGAAGGCTCGGAAACCGAGGATCTTTTCTGGAACCAGGACGGCGTCATGCTCGGCACCGGCGCCATCTGGTTCGGCAAAATGCAGGATGGCAGCATTAAAATATACGCCATCCCCGCAGAGGTACAGTACTGTAACCCCCTGGATGTGGATTAGCCCCTTTTACCTGATTTCCAGCTTTACGGTGACCTCATAAACCGCCTGTCCGATGGAAGGCGGCGGGCCATCCTCCTGATCCTGCGCCACAAAAACAGCGTCGGCTGCATAATTGTCGATCAGGGTCTGCACCTGTTTTTCCAGAGTTGCTGAAAAAAGCAGGATTTTCCTGTTTTCCGGCAGCAGGGAAATGATCTCTCCCACCTCTTCCAAAAAGCCCATGTCCAGCATAAGATCCGCTTCATCAATGACCAGATGGGTGATGCCGGACAGCTGCAGGCTGCCGCGGCGGACAAGATCCATGACACGGCCCGGCGTTCCCACAACGATATGGGATTTCTGTTTCAGGGTCTGCATCTGTTTATCTATGGGAAACCCGCCGAATACGGCCGGTACCTTCAGCCGCTTCTTCCTTCCGATTTGAAACAGCTCCCGGCTCACCTGCACCGCCAGCTCACGGCTCGGCTCGAGCACAAGCGCGCGGGGAGAATTTTCTTCCCATACGGCCATTTCGCAGAGGGGAACTGCAAAGGCTGCTGTTTTTCCGGTTCCCGTCTGGGAACGCGCCACCACATTCTTACCCGCCAGGACAAGGGGGATAACCTCCTGCTGGATTGCGGTGGGATGGTGATAGCCAAGCATATCCAGGGCCTCCAGGATTGGCAGGGATAGTCCGTATTGGGCGAAGCCATGGGACGCGGTCGTGTTTTTATTTTCTGTACTCATGCATTGGTTTCCTTTTTATCATTTTTTATTGTAACTGTGCGTCTCACAGTTACGTTTTATTTTTCCTTCTCCGCCCTGCTTATCCGGGTTTTCCGCTTTCCACACAGCGGCGCCGTTTATGACTCCGGCTCCCTGGCATACTTTTGCGTAAAATGGTATCATAAAGATATTGTATCACCATAAATCAGGACGTATGGAAAGAAGAAAGGGGAAAATATATGTTTGAGGGAAAAATTGCTGTGGTAAACGGCGGCGCGCAGGGGATCGGCAGGACCATTGCCGGGGAATTTGAGAAAAACGGTGCGAAGGTATGTGTGATTGACAAGCAGCCCGGCGTCTATTATACCGGTGACCTGGCTGACGAGAAAACACTGGAGCGCTTTGCGGCGCAGGTAATTGCCGACTATGGCCATATAGACTATCTGATTAACAACGCGCTGCCATTAATGAAGGGAATTGACAGCTGTACCTGGCAGGAATTCAACTACGCGCTTAAGGTGGGCGATATTTCATCCTCAGGAGATCGCATGAGCCAGCCGAATACGGAAAGCTACACCGCGGCAAAGAGCGGGATAGAATTACTCAGGTGTCCTTTACTTCTTCAAGCACCAGTTCATTTTCCGGAAGTTCGTCCAAAAACCTGACGGACAGAACGGCCTGCGGCCAGTTCAGGCTGACTTGCGCATATTTTCCCCGGCCGCGCGCCGTTCCTTCCAGAAGCTGCAGCAGCTCAGTCAGCTTTTCCCTTGTCAGATATCCGCCGCGCCAGTGGAAGGTCAGGTTTTTCTTTTTTTTGATTGCCTGCAGCGCTCTTTTTTCCACATCCTCCATTTTGGTGAAGGACTGCTTTTTTACCAGGTAATAAAACAGGTTACCTTCGCTGCAGGGAGGCGCTTTGTAAAGAACCGGCTCATGATCCCGGAAAAAGGCGCTGTCTGAAAGGTTAAAATAATCATACCGGATATTGTCCCCAGTACCCAGGGAATTGTCAAAGGTGGCATCCAGGTGACAGTACTTTCCTTCCGCCCTGATGATATTCCAGGCATGTCTGTACTTAATGTTTTTCTCCGGATTGGCCTCGGAAATGGCGATCATGCACCAGATTCCAAGGGCGTCGCACAATATTTTTACCGTTTTGGCAATTCCCTCGCATACGCCCACGCCTTGTCCCAGCGGGCCGATGATTTCATGGGAATAGGGCTTTTTCAGTTTATCATAGCGAACGCCCTGGCAGATAAAATCATGGATATAAAGCTCCTTTTCCCACTCTGTAAGCGCCTGTGCCGGGCGGATCAGCTTGGCGATCCTTGCTTCCATTGCCTTCTGGTGTTCCCGGATCTTCGCCTTCTCAAACAGATACTCGGGAACCAGCTCCACTTTGGTGGAATCCGGATAAAAACGGTATTGAAAGCCCACGGCATAAAAAATCTCAGGGCAGTCCAGACGCAGCTGGAAAAAGATATCCTCCAGTACCCGGTTTTCAAGCCTTGTAACCAGGAATGAGGGCGCAAGGGCCTGAAGGCCCGCTTTTATGTCACGGTAAGCAGCCTGCTGTTGTTTGTCCATCTGCATATAATAGTAGGGTTCCATATTGTACTCCGGTTTTGTTTTATCTTACGTCCTGCTGCAAAGAGCCGGCAGGCTCAGCCATCCTGGGCCGTACAGAATAGAAACTTCTCTTTCTCCGCCTTTGCATGATAGAGGGCGGTATCAGCTTTTTTGAATAATTCACCAAAGTCCGCCGCATCGCGGGGCCAGATCGACACACCGATGCTGTTCGTGCAGGCAATGCCGTCTGTCTCAATACGCGTCAGGCCGGACAGCTTGCCCCACAGCCACCGTTCATTATCAATGTCCCTGGCCAGGATAATAAACTCATCCCCGCCGAACCTGCCTGCAATATCCGTTTTCCTGAAAGTATTCCGTATTTTCTCCGCAACTGCTTTAATCACCTTATCGCCTTCGAAATGGCCGAAGGTATCATTAAAGTTCTTAAAATTATCAATATCCAGTATTATCAGGGCATGCCTCATGTGGCTTTCCCTGCGCAGATTTTCAGTAATCAGTTTTATTGTGTGTTCTTTATTATAAAGGCCTGTAAACGCATCAAGCTTTACCGCCTGGCGCAGGCAGTCCGTCTGCTCCTTCATATCGGATATATCCGTGATCACCCCCACCATTCTTGCCGGTACTCCACTCTCCATGACAGGGGTTACAAAAATCCTGCACCATATATAGCCGGAATTCCCTGCCTTCATACGGGCTTCATAGGCAGTGGATTTCCCCGCCAGAACATCTGAAAAGGCATTCTCAATCACAGCCTCATCCTCCGGATGTGAAAAATACCTGCTTACGGCCAGCCTGTATGCCTCCGGATCCAGTCTGCTGTAGGGCTGGACATCCTTCAAAATGGATTCTCCGGAAACACCAAAGATGACTTCCGCATTTTCAAAATAAGTATACAGCTGCTTCTGTATATCCACCTCAAAAATACAGATTTTTGCGGCGGTCAGCGCTACATGCAGCCGTTCCTTGTACTGTGTCAACTCACTCATGGCGGTTTGGGCCTCTTTCCCCGATGCAATATTCAACAGTCGCTCTTTTCTATATTAACATCCTTTATAAATAAAAGAAACGGTAAATATGAACAGCAAATAAATTCCGTGCTCTACTTCGCCGCCCAGCTGTCCGCCGTCTTGGCCTCCGCCACACAGGGCACCGACCTGAGGATGTCCTTCCCCGCCCTTTCCATCACCGTCTTCAGACGCGCCGCCGCCTCCAATGCTTCCGTTTCCGGCACCTCCATCAGGATTTCATCATGGACAATCCCCACGATCTTCCAGTCCCTGCCCACAATTTCCTCAAACAGCAGGCCCAAAGCCCTTTTCAGGATATCGGCCGCCGTACCCTGTACGGGGGTATTGGCCATGTCGGCCACGCCGGATCTTGGGGAAAACAGGAATTTCCTTCCGGTAAGCGTCCTGCCCTCCCAGAAGGTTCCCACCTTCAGGTCATGATGCCACCAGCTGATTCCCGCATAAGCGTTAAAAAAACTGTCCCGGAATTTCTTAGCCTCCTCCAGCGTCATATCCACGCCGTAGGACTGGGCTGCATACTGCTGCAGCCCCGCCGCCCCCATTCCGAATATCAGGCCGAAATTCACAGCCTTGGCCGCCTGTCTCTGGGCGGACGTCACCTGTTCTGCCGGAATATCCGATATGAGGGAGGCGGTCAGCCTGTGCAGATCCTCCCCGCGGGCATATGCTCCCTTCATCCTCACATCCCCCGAAATCTGCGCCGCCACCCGGAGTTCAATCTGGGAATAATCCGCCAGCACCAGCTTTCTGCCCTCCGGGGCGATAAAACAGCTGCGGAAACGGGCTTCCCTGGGAATCTGCTGGATATTCGGCCCCCAGCAGCACATTCTGCCGCTGTATGCGCCGATCTGCCCATATTTAGGGTGCAGCCGGCCCGTAACCGGATGTATCTGCGCAGGAAGAGGATGCAGGAAGCCGGAAAGCAGCTTGGAATATCTCCGGTAATCGGTGAGCGCTTTTACCAGAGGATGATTATGATAGGGCGCCAGGCTGTAGCGGGAGGTGTTCGGCACATGGATGCCGTTATCCCGCAGCAGCCTGAGCACATAGACATTGCTGTCAAAATTTACATCCACGGCTTCCTGCGTTCCCCACAAGGTCAGCTGGAAGGTCGGTTCCCCGCTGAAGGCATATAACGCCTTAAGCGACTTCTCATACTGCTCCTGGATATCCGCGCACAAAACCTCCCACTGCTCCAGATCCAGACAGATCCCATCATATTCCGTCCAGGCCAGCGCCGGCGCACATGCAAATTCAATCTGTGCCACCCTCTCCAGCCCGTTATCCTGAAGCTGCTTTCCCAGGCATTCCCACAGCCGCAGCAGAACACCGGAATCCAGCGCCGCATATTCAAGCTGGGACGCGGTCAGGGAACCGCTCCAGTCCCCGGTCTGCTCTGTCTTGTCCAGCGTCTCTCCCAGATAATGCTCCGACACAGCCGCCAGGTTCACCTTACGCGGGCCGCCGCAGGGGCGCAGCAGCTCCGCCGCCAGCATGGTATCGAACACCGGCGCCGCGCACACTCCTGCTTTTCTCAAAAACTGCAGGTCGAACTTGGTATTATGAAAAATTTTCACACTGTCACCCTCCAGCGCCTCCCGCAGGAACGCGGTTCCCTTTTCCGGCCCGGCCGTCCTGTCACGCCTGTCCTCCGTCCCGCCGCCGAGAAAGGAAAAACAGTCTATCAGCAGCACGGGCATACCGGGAGCGCCTATCTGTATGAGTCTGAGCCTGTCCCTGTGCACATCCAGCCCTGTAGTCTCCGTATCCACCGCCAGCACAGGCGATTTTTTCAACTGCTCCAGAAAAGGTTCCCCTTCCTCCGGGGTACGAACCAGGATATACTCCATGCGATCATCCTTCTTTCCTTTTTGCTGCTTTCATTATAACAGTATCCCTCTGCAACAGCAACTGAAATATCAAACATATGTTCTTTTTTTATATTATTGCCCGCAGGCGGTGAGCAGGCAATAACGTTGTTAAAAGAAGCACTTTTTACAATATAATCAGTGTTTTTTCTGTAGTGAATGCATTCTGCCTTTCGTATAATAATAAAAAAGGCTGCCAATACAGGCAGCGGGGCACCAAACACATAAGGAGGGGCGCTATGGAACATCTCTTTTCGGCAATCAACAATATCTTCAACTTCGTCATACCCGTTTCCGACTTTTTCTGGGACTTTCCCACCAATTTCAGCTGGTATGCCTCCATTCCCATCCTGGGGAATTTTTCACTGGCGGTAATGCTGCTCATCGGATCGGGCATCTATTTCAGCATCAGGACAGGTTTTATCCAGGTGACGCATTTTGGAAAGGGAATCCGCATCCTGGCAAAGAAAAAAAGCGATGAAATCGGCATTTCCTCCCTGGCGGCGTTCTTCCTGAGCTCGGCCATGCGCGTCGGCCCGGGCAATATTCTTGGCGTTACCGGCGCCATCGCAACAGGAGGCCCGGGCGCGCTGTTCTGGATGTGGGTATCCGCATTTTTCGGAATGGCAACCGCTTATACGGAAGCTGTCCTGGCACAGATTTTCAAAGAAAAGAAAAAAGATGAGTTCGTAGGAGGCCTTCCCTTTTATGGAAAGGTGCTGCTGGGGAACAAGCTCTGGGCAGGCGTCGCCCTGTCGCTGATGTACATCATCTACGCCATGTGCTGCCTTCCCGCCCAGGGCTTTAACGTGGTAAGTTCCATCGGCCAGATGGCTGAAATCGTTACCGGCGCTTCCATGGGCAGCGCTTCTTATTTTTACTATATTGTATCCGTTCTTCTCATCCTCGTTACCGCCTATATCGCTTTCGGAGGCATCCGCAAGGTCACCAGGGTCACCGACGGGCTGGTTCCTGTCATGGCTGTGATCTACGTGGGTGTGGTTTTCCTGCTCATTCTCCTGAACCTGGGAAGCGTCCCCTATTTCTTCGGCGCGGTGTTCGGAGGCGCATTTACGCCCCAGGCAGTATTCGGCGGTATTTTCGGCACGGTTCTGGTACAGGGCGTGAAAAGAGGGCTGATGTCCAATGAAGCCGGACAGGGCACCATCACCATGGCCGCCGGCGCCGCCAATACGGATCATCCCTGCGAACAGGGCTGTGTCCAATCCATCGGCGTGTTTCTCGATACCATGGTTATCTGCACCCTTACCGGCTTCGTCGTTGTCATGGCGCATGTCTGGACCGGCAACAGCGCTGAGGCCTGGTTTGCCATGGATCGTCTGCCTAAATTCCTGGAATCCGCAAAGGCGCTTACCCCGGGTGCGGCCATGAACGCGGCAGTGGCCTTCCTGCTCACCTTCTGCTTCTGTCTGTTCGCCTTTACCTGCCTGGTGGGCATGATCTCCTTCAGCGAAATCGCAGCCAACCGGATCAGCTCCAGCAAAAAGGTGATTTATACCGTCCGCATTGTTGGCATTTTCATCACGGCCTTCGGTATCGCCTGCTCCCTTGCCGGAATTGAACTGGGAAATCTCTGGGCCATCTCCGATCTGGGCAACATCCTGATCGTTTTTGCCAACATTCCCCTTCTCTATCTGGGAGCAAAATGTGTGTTCCGCGCCACCGCCCATTTTAAAAAGAAAGACGGAACGCCTTTTACCTCTTCTGTTATCGGGCGCAGCTGTCACTACTGGGATGAAAGAGCCGGTAAGGCCACAGATAAAAAAACAGATTCCGCCAGATAATCCGCAGCCCAGGCAAAAAGGACCTGCCAGCATCACCGGTACAGAAGCGCAAGATAATGCATAAGCTGTATCACCAGGTCCTCTTTTCCTTTGGGGCATTCCTCCATCAGCCGTTCAATCAGCTGGTTGGAATTATGCTCCCCTGTAATCAGGTAGGTAGGGTCAAGCTCTAAATGTTTCCTGACCAGCAAAATCCTTTCTATGGTAAGCTTCCTGTTTCCTCTTTCTATCTCTCCGTAATACGTTTCTGAAATTCCAAGCAGCTTTGCAGTCTGCTTCTGTGTCAGCCCCATTTTCTCCCTCTGGGCCCGCAGTCTGTCCCCAATATCCATCAACAGCTTAGATTCAGGCATTTCTTCCCCTCTTTCTCCGCTAAAACGCATACACTCTCCATAAATCCCTTCAAAAATAAATTACAAGGAATTTACCTCATCCGCCGTGCTTTGTCAACATGCGCAAAGCAGTAATCCATGGCGCACAGGGAAATATTTATAGTATCAAATTCAAGGAATTACATATTATTAGTATATTGAAAGATAATTTCCGTATTTATAGTCTTTTATATGGAGGTCGGAAAAAATATGGATAACATCTCGAAACTGGTTGGGGCCAGAATCAGAGGATTTCGGAAGGAAAAGCATTTAAGCCAGGAGGAGCTGGCAGAAAAATGCAATCTTCATCCCACTTACATCGGGCAGCTGGAACGCGGAGAGAAAAACCCGACAATAGAAAGTGTCATGAAGATATCCGACGGACTGCAGGTTCCCTTAGACCAGCTCTTTGCCAATGTCACTGCTGCCAACTTTCCTGCCATGGATTATATTCCGGATAAAATCATGTTTCTTGTAATGGAACTGACTCCCAAAGAACAGAAGATCATATATGAATTAATCCTTCTGGCATTGAAGCTTCGAAATTAAATAATGAATGACCTATGGTAACTGTGAAGGAACTGAACAGTTACAGCTTATGAAAAAATGCAGCCTCAGGTTTCTCTCCGGCTGCATTTTTCTGTAGGTTTTTATTCTGAAAACCGCAGACGAGGTTTACGCCACCCCACGTAAACACTGCTTCTGCGGTTTTCTTTCTTTTTTACCCGGACCCGGCAGCGCCGGAACCGGAATTATGTTTTATTTAAGCGAACGGATTTTCCGTAGGATACATCATGCCCTTAGGCTGGTTGAAGTTGATTTCATCCGTTTCAACACCGATGTATTTAAATACTTCATACAGAGCCTTTCCGAAATGTCCGAACGCAACTGCACCGTGGTGAGGATAGTTCTTCTCAACCAGGACATGACGGTAGAAGCGTCCCATTTCAGGAATGGCGAATACGCCGATTCCGCCGAAGGAACGGGTTGCCACAGGCAGAACCTCGCCCTGTGCGATGTATGCGCGCAGCTTGGCATCCGCTGTGCTCTGCAGACGGTAGAAGGTAATGTCCCCGGGGATGATATCTCCTTCCAGAGTACCCTGGGTAACTTCTTCAGGCAGGCTTCTTGCCATGATGAACTGATATTTCATCTCGCAGAAGGAAAGCTTGCTGGATGCGGTATTTCCGCAGTGGAAGCCCATGAAGGTATCTTTCTGGGTATAGTCATATTTTCCTTTGATGTCGGATTCAAACATATCTGCGGGAACCGTATTGTTGATATCCAGCAGAGTAACCACATCGTTGCTGACAACGGTTCCGATGAACTCACTCAGAGCGCCGTAAATATCAACTTCACAGGATACTGGGATGCCTCTCTTGGTCAGGCGGCTGTTTACATAGCAGGGAACGCAGCCAAACTGTGTCTGGAATGCGGGCCAGCATTTTCCGGCAACTGCTACGAATTCACGGCTTCCCTTATGTTCTTCGATCCAGTCAAGCAGGGTCAGCTCGTACTGAGCCAGCTTGTTTAAGATTTCGGGCTTCTTGTTTCCTGCACCCAGTTCTTCTTCCATATCCTTTACAACTTCAGGGATTCTCTCATCTCCTGCATGGTTGTTGAAGGCTTCGAACAGATCCAGTTCGGAGTTTTCTTCGATTTCCACACCCAGGTTGAACAGCTGTTTAATCGGTGCGTTGCAGGCCATGAAGTCTTTCGGACGAGGTCCGAAGGAAATGATCTTCAGGTTTCTTAAACCAACGATTGCCCTGGCAACAGGTGCGAATTCAGCGATCATATCAGCGCATTCGGAAGCAGTTCCCACCGGATATTCGGGAAGATATGCTTTCAGGTTGCGCAGCTTCAGGTTATAGCTTGCATTCAGAACGCCGCAGTATGCGTCGCCTCTGCCGCTTACCAGATTGTTTCCGGTTTCTTCCGCAGCAGCCACTACCATAGCCGGTCCGTCAAATTCCTTGATTAACAGGGTTTCAGGTGTTTCAGGTCCGAAGTTTCCAAGGTAAACCACGATTGCATTGCAGCCGGCTTCCTTCACGTCCGCCAGTGCTTTTCTCATATCGATTTCATTTTCGATACATACAGGGCACTCATAAAGACCGTCCCCATATTTTTCCTTGTAAGCTGCAACTACTGCTTTTCTTCTGGATACGGATAAATCCATAGGGAAGCAGTCACGGCTTACCGCTACGATAGCGATTTTTTCTTTCGGCATGTTGTTCATTTCTTTCCTCTCCTTTCGCGGCCATAGGCCGCACTAAAATCAGGGGAGAAGCGTCTTTTGCTTCTCCGGTGGGACACAAGGTGTCCCATCCTCTCCTTTCGCGGCCATAGGCCGCATTAAAATCGGCTTATTTTACACAGATGTTCTCGCCCTTCAGGCCGATATGGCATCCTTCGGGAAGGCCGCCCTCGGCATGTCCGATGAGCCATTTGTTCTTGGCAGTGATCAGCGCATCCTCGCCGCCTGCACAGTGGTTCTCATCCAGCGGCAGATTGGTTCCGTCGGGGAGAACGATAGCACAGCGGAAGCCTTCCTCCGTGCTGTTGCAGGGCGCATAGTGAAGTGTTGTTGCATAAAGCTCCACGCCCACACCCTTAGGAAGCAGAAAAGCTTCCACCTTAGAGGTATCGTAAGTATAGCCCTCTTCGATATCCTGCTGCCAGCCAAGCAGCAGAATCAGATCGGAAGCCGCCACGTCGATCTCTGAGGATCTATGGTACTCCAGCGCGTTCAGCTTGTAATTATTGCCGTTACAGAAGCCGATCTGGATCGGCATTTCCCCATAGGCAGTATCCTGAAGCTCCTTGTATACAGGAAGAGCCTCCAGTTGTTCCACGCTTGGCTCATAAACAACTTCCTGTGTACAGGGTGTCTTTTCCAGTTCTGCAACCAGAGCCGTAAAATCCACATTGTCCACTACCCTTCCGTATTTCCGGAAAGCGGCGTCCGTTACTTTCTTAATTTCCATCCCTCTTCTCCTTTCTTTTGTTCAGTCCATTTTTAGATTCAGCCGGAATCAGCCGGCATTATCAGCATTGAGAACATCCCTGCGCGGCTTTGCCCACAGCCGGGAACTTTTTTAAATAATCTTGTCAAACAGTTCTTTGCAGGCAGGATAAATCTGTCTGAACTGCTGATATCTTTCCTCATATTTCGCAGTCAGCTCCGGATCAGGCTCCACGGTTCCCACAACCTTCACCAGCTTGTCTGCGGCTTCCTCCACGCTTGCGAACTCTCCGCAGCCCACAGCCGCCAGAATCGCTCCGCCGTAGCCGGGTCCTTCTTCGCTTTCAATCATATCAACCTTAATGCCAAGCACGTTCGCCATGATCTTCTTCCAGAGAGGGCTCTTCGCTCCGCCGCCGCAGATCTTGGTTCTTTCAATATGTATTCCCAGAGACCTGGCAACCTCAAAGGAATCCCTCAGTGCAAAAGCAACGCCTTCCAGAACAGCCTGCGTCATATCAGCCCTGGTGGTATCCATGGTCATGCCGATGAAGGTTCCTCTTGCATTGGGGTTATTATGGGGAGAACGCTCTCCCATCAGATAAGGCAGGAAAAATACATGGTTTTCTCCCAGCTTTGTAATGGCCGCCTGCTCCGCCGCATAATCGCCTGTGCCGATGATATCATCCATCCACCACTTGTTGCAGGAAGCCGCGCTGAGCATGCATCCCATCAGATGGTATTTCCCGTCCGCATGGGCAAACGCGTGCAGCGCATTGTTGCTGTCCACGCAGAAGCTTCTGGAGGAAATAAAAATCGTTCCGCTTGTTCCCAGGGAAATATTGCACATGCCGTCGCCCACGGTTCCGGTTCCCACAGCCGCAGCCGCATTGTCCCCGGCTCCTGCAATCACCTTTACATTCCCGGGCAGCCCCAGCTCCTGTGCGATTTCGGGAAGCAGTGTTCCCACCACTTCATAGCTTTCAAAAATCTGCGCCAGCTGTTCCTTACGGATGCCGCAGATTTCGCACATCTCATCCGACCAGCAGCGGTTCTTCACATCCAGCAGCAGCATGCCGGAAGCATCGGATACATCCGTGCAGTGTACGCCGGAAAGCTTATATGCAAGGTAATCCTTGGGAAGCATAATTTTTTCTATTTTGGCAAAATTCTCAGGCTCTTTGTTCTTCACCCAGAGAAGCTTCGGTGCGGTAAAGCCTGCAAAAGCAATATTCGCCGTATATTCGGACAGCTTATCCTTGCCGATTACCTGATTCAGATAATCCGTCTCCTCACCGGTCCTTCCGTCATTCCATAAAATGGCCGGGCGGATGACCTGATCCTCCTTATCCAGAATTACCAGTCCGTGCATCTGTCCGCCAAAGCTGATGCCCGCCACCTGTGATTTGTCACATTCCGCAACCAGCTCCTTCAGGCCTGCCATGGTCTGCTCAAACCAGTCCTCCGGCTTCTGCTCAGACCAGCCCGGATGAGGGAAAAACAAAGGATATTCCTTTGAAACAATCTTCTTAATCTCTCCCTTTTCGTCCATCAGCAAAAGCTTGACCGCCGATGTCCCAAGATCTACGCCTATGTATAACATACCGCGCCTCCCGTCCTTTCCTTCTTAAATGCGGCTTTCAATGCGGCGCCTCAGCCAGCCTTCCGGCTTCCCCAAAAGCAATTGCCCGCATGCCGCCTGTTTTTTGTCCGTTCTTACGTGCTCGTGCACGTTACTTTCATAATAAATGATTTCCTCCCAAAAATCAATGGGGTTTGTCAAATTCGTTAAAATATACAATCCACCTTGTTTTTTGCGGCCTTTTGACATCCTCTTTTGTATAATCTGCTGTTTCGTGTTGCACGCACACGATTTTCACCCTTTGAAAATTGACTTTGACCGTTTATTATGTTACGGTTATGGAAAGTGTAACTGCAAAGTTGCATACAACTGCAAGGTTGCATACAACCATCGGATAACCGGAATTTACATTGCCATAAGAATCCGGAACATTTCTGCCGGGCGTCTGCCGCGGGCGTCCTGTCTGGCAGACGGGAAAATATTCGTTTTTCTTTGAATTCACCGTTTAACCCGCCGCCAGCAGAAATAATCAAAGTCCCCGCTGTAAGCAATGGGGTATCAAATTTGCAGCGCTGCAGAGCAGCGGGGCATTTGACCCTCGCGGCAGTCGCCAAATATCCATGCAAGCATGGCTGCTTGGTTCTGCCCGCGGGAATAAAAAAGAAATCAGAGGTGAACCAGGCATGGCTACGATTAAGGAAATTGCCGAGCTGGCCGGAGTCTCCAGAGGAACGGTTGACCGGGTCCTGAATAACCGCGGGGCGGTAAATCCCAAGACGGCCCGGAAGGTACTGGAAATAGCCCAGGCGCTTGATTATAAACCGAACAGGGCCGGCATCGTGCTTGCCGCACAGAAAAAGAACCTGAAAATCGGGGTAATTTTGTTCGATACGGGAAATCCGTTTTTTAATGATGTGATAGAAGGGGTAAATAAAAAGGCGGAAGAGCTTGGCGGATATAACTGCTCCGTCCTCATTTCACGCGTGGGCTTCGACCTGCAGGCCCAGCTGGACGCCATGGACAGGATGGCGGCCCAGGGCGTGAACGGCATCGTGCTTTCCCCCTATAACGATCCGCTCATTGCCGGCAAGATCAATGAGCTGAGTGAAAAAGGCATCCCCGTGATCACCACCAATACGGATATTGAAAACTCCGCCCGCCTGGCCTACGTAGGCTGCAACTTCTACCGTTCCGGGGAAACCGCCGCGGGACTGATGCATCTGATGTCGGACGGGGAGGTCTACGCGGGAATTATCAGCGGTTCCTCCAAGGTACTCTGCCATACGGACCGGATTGCGGGCTTCAGGGACCGGGTGCAGTCACATTATCCTGGCATCCACATCGTGGATACGATTGAAAACAGCGACGATGAATTTGAAAGCTATGACGGCACGCTGCGGCTGCTTGGAGAGCATCCGGAAATTAACGCCCTTTATTTTGCGGCGGGCGGCGTATACGGCGGCTGCCGGGCGGTGCTCGCTTCCGGGCGGCGCGACATTACCATCATTTCCTGCGATAAGGTTCCCACCACAAGGGATATGGTGCTTCAGGGAGTCATCGCCGCCACCATCTGCCAGCAGCCCCTCATTCAGGGCACCAGGCCTTTAGATCTGATGTTCTCCTGCCTTACCACCGGGGAAAAGCCGGAAAAGGAATACCATTATACGACGGTGGACATCCGTATCCGGGAAAACATCTGACTTATGCGGCAGCAGCCGGCAGAAAGCATTTTTCAAACACGATCTTGCGTCAGGACATCTTTTCAGTTCATTCCTGCTGCAAAAAAGTCGTTCCGTGCGGCAGACCAACCGGTTCACCTGCACGGAACGGCTTTTTTTGTGTGATTTCAGACTATTGTCCTGTTACTCCCCTCATACAGGCCACTGCGTATCAGACGGAGGAAGCTCTTCCCCCCTGGTCAGATAGAACCGGTCGAACCGCATGCCTGACGCCATGGAATACACCTGCAGCGTATGGCTGCCTTTTTCTAACAGGCATCTGGCCGCAGGGACCCATCTGTAAATCTGCTCCGCCTCATAACGGTGCAGCGCCCCGCCCCGGTACAATTCTTCTTTGGCTAACGGATGTCCGTCCACTCCCATGGCAAAATAAGCCTCTTCCATCACATCGAATTTGGACAGCATCCAGACGGTGTATTCCCCGCCTTCACACTCCAGCTGATAACTGAGGGAAGGCGCTTCGGACGGCTCCTTCCACGACAGCCCCGGTGTCCTGACATACATGGCCAGCCCGCTGCGCCCATAGGATTCACTGCCGCAGTGCTGCCATAGCCCTCCGTCCGCGTGGGCAAACCTGCTCTGCGCCAGGGCCGCCGCCGCATCAATCCGGATGCTGCCGTTATTTTCCGCAAACGGATGCTCCCCTTCCTGTAAAAAGAAGCCTGGCTCCACCGTCTTGGCATACCGTTCCGGATACAGGATCCTGCTTGTCACCGCCAGCCCGTCATCCCCGCATTCCGCCGGGGCGTATTCCACCGGCCGGGGCTTAAGCGTCAGCTTCCCGTAAAAATCCTCCGTCCACCGGTCCGCGTCCCAGTCCCAGGGAAGCTCCTGCGCTCCGGTAATCCCCGCCAGATTGTTTTCCTTTCTCTCCTTCGTATAAATCACGAATCCGGAAAAAGCAAAATATTTATCCACCGCATACAGGGAAATCCGGTGTAAGCCGGCCTTCATCGCCTGGAGGGACAGATACAGGCGATCCACATTGTTAAGCACGTTTTTCTTCCAGTTTCCACGCCACTCGTCATTGGAATACGATTCCAGTATCCGCACCGGCCCTTCGTCCACGGAAACACCTATCCTGATCCGGCCGGTGGAATCCAGCAACGGGAACCGGTGAAGCTCCAGCAGGAATTCCCCCTCACTGGCGGCATACACCTGATAACAAAGAGGCGCCGAAAAACCACTGTCCTCCCTGACGGCCTCCATAAGGCTCCCCCGGCATCTGCCCAGCCGCTTTATGACGTGAAAGTAAGGGGAAGAAACCGTACTTTGCGCCGAAACGGCCTGCACGCAGATACAGCCGTCCTCCTCTGTATTTTCACAGACCTGTGCCGGAGGCTCTGTTTTTACCGGAATCCTCACCTCGCTGCAGTCCGAAAGATCCTTTACAAGAATCTCCCCTTCCCTGGCGGCGGTACAGTCCTCCACCCTGACCAGAATCCTTTTTTCCGTCCGCACGCTTCCGCTGTTTTCAGACAAAGTCATCCAGTCCGGCGCGGTTATGGTAAAATCAAAGCTTTCCTGTCCCGCATTTCCCAGCTCCAGCCATTTTACGCCGGGCTTCCTGAACACAGGCTCCGTTTCCTCGTTCCATAAATGCGTCAGCATTCCCCGCTCTCCGATAGAAAGCGGCGGCGTACAGACGGGCATCTGCGCGGCGCGCGGCGGCGGGAAGCCCTCCGGGTTCAGGATGCCGTCCCATTTTCCATCAGCCATCACCTTATTATAGTACAGAAGCATCTTCCTCCTGGCATCGTCAAACTGCATGGATTTCTTCGTATAATATGCGGCGGCCTGCATTTTTCCCTGCCTGTACGCAAGTGTGCTCCTGTCGCCATAATAAAACTGCAGATTCGTAAAATATCCCGCATGGATACGCATGAGAACCAGCTGGAAAAAGGCGTCCTTTTCCTTTTCGGGAAGCGCTTCGTAAATGGCGTTTCCGCGGGCAAAAAGCTCCTCATATTTATGGATACGCACTACGGCCTCGTCTCCGTAGGCAGTCTGGGAAAAAGCATCATAGTCCATATTTTCCAGCTTTCTTACATTGGTAAGCTGGGAAAAATCATTCAGGAGCGCTGAAACCTCTTTCCCGATGCCGCCCTCAAAATTACGGTCGATCCAGTCTGCCACATAAGCGTCCACATCCTCCGTCAGCGCATTTTCACTGCCGATTTCCCAGGCCAGGCGCAGGAAAAATTCAATTTCCTGCTCCAGCGGCTTCATGGCGCCGCTGTTTAGCACCCACAGCTTGCGGATTCCCTCATTATAAGCCTTCTGCAGCTCATTTCTCGTGTGGGCCAGCGGTATGGAGCAAAGGAACACATAGGACATGCTCGGGGGCGCCCAATAGGAATTATGATAATAAATACCGTTGCCTCCGCTGCGTTTTTTCTCCTTTTCGGAAGGGTATCTGCGGATATAGCCGTAATTGTCGTTCGCCCAGACAAGCGTCATATCCTCCGGCACCTCAAGGCCGTGGTCATACAGATCCAGAACCTCTTTATATGGAATAAAGGTCATCATCGTATCATGGCCCAGCGTATCCCTTAAAATACTGCGCTGATCCCGGATAATGGTTTCCAGAAGCTCCACCTTGGCCTGCCGTTTTTCCTCCTCGCTTTTGTTTTCCAGCCCCCTCGTCTCAAAGCCGGAATCATGGATGCCGCGCATCCCCAGCGTATAGCAGACCTCAAAATCCTGATTCTGTTCCACGCTCTCCCGCCAGTATTCCTGCAGGATTTCCCGGTTTCTTCCTGGTACGGAATAGTCGTAAACCGCATCCTGGTATCCCTTTTTTGCTATCCAGGGACGCCATTCCCGATTGTTAGATCGCATCAGCATATCGCAATGGGAGGTTCCCACCACAATGCCCATGCGTTCCGCCAGCGCGCCGTTTTCCCGTTTACTGTTGAAGGAATTGACATGCATGGCAGGCCATATGTAGTTTGCCTTTAACCGAAGAAGCAGCTCAAACACCTTTTCATAGGTCTTCACGCCGATGGTTTCCTCGCCCATGTGCTTCTTTACCCAGGCCTCCAGCTCTTCCTCATCATTGATAAAAATCCCCCTGTATTCCACGGAAGGGTGATCCGTCCTGAAAAAATCCTCCGGCAGACGGATTTCCTGCTTTTCCTTCACCGGTACATCCGCCCAGAAATACCAGGGGGAAACGCCGATTTTTTCACAGAATTCGTAGATGCCGTAAATCGTTCCCCTTCTGTCGCTGCCCGCAATGATCAGCCTTCCTTCCCGGACACAGAGCAGATACGCTTCCTTTACAAGTACGCCTTTTTCATCCCGCAGGAAGTTTCCGGCAATTCTGTCAATGTCCTCACACATTCCGATTGTTCCGATACGGATTTCGGAATAATTTTCCGCAGAATCCACTTCCGGAACGGCTGTCTGTGCGTACTCGTCGCCCTGCAGTCCTCCTCCCAGAACCTTTTCCAAATCCTTTTCCAGATTGGAAGCCGCAATTTTTACCGCATCGGATTCCTTATCGCTTATCCTGATCCGGTATTTCTGTCCGCGTTTTATGTAAAAATCCATACGTTTCTCCTTTCATCCTCTCCGGCTGATATCACCTCATGTCTGTATGATATTTTGTAACTGTTCAGTACCCCTCACAGTTACTGCTAAAATCCATCCTAAATCGCCTTTGGCGATGGATTTTAGCACTCTTGAATCACTTTCTTACGGTCAGCGCAGTAAATGCGCTGACCTGCTGAACAGTTACGATATTTTCATCATATCATACAGTGGGTATTTTTCTGCAACATTATTGGCAAAAACATTGCGTATCTTGACTTTATATTCTGACTTTATACTTTTACTTTATATTTACACTTTTATATTCACTTCGTACTTTGGCTTTGCAGCTTCAACCGCCGTCCCATTCATCCGCTGATTACCATCAGGGCTGCTCCTTCTCCCTGTTTCGGATCAAAAAACGCCTCCCGCCATATCCTTTCCGGCGAAGAACCGGAAAATACGGCGGGAGGCGCATTATCTTACTGCTTAAGCCCCGGGCTTCTGTTTATTTAACTACAGTAAGGGAAGTGATATGGGGATTTACGCCCTCATACCAGTACAGGAAACCTTCCATATCAACGGTCTGGCCGATTTCCAGAGACTGTACAGCCTTGTATACATCGGTTGTTTTATCACACAGGTAGGATTCCACGGTGAAGGTGTAGGTTTCTCCGTTATAGGAAACGTTGAAATATAAGTCGTCGCCTTCTGTACCGGAACCGTCCCAGTTATACAGGTAAGCCACATCATTGCCGTCGGCATCCTGTCCGGCAGCCTCTACCGTCATGCCCTTAAAGGTAACAAACTGGTTCTGATGGTCGATCAGGCCGTCGGTTCCCAGCATATCGGTAACATCCAGCGCGTCGGCGATAAACTCATCCCCTTCCACGAATTCAAAGGTTGCATCCATCAGCTCGATTTCTCCGGACCATTCTGACTTGTAGCCTGTTACACGGATCTTGGTTCCCGGAACAAGACGCTCATAGTCTTCCTCTGAGCATGCCATATTGTACAGGAAATAAGCGCCGTCCTTATCCTGGCTGTAAACGGTGGCCTTATCCTCCCACCAGGACTGCTTTGCCTGGACATAAGTCTCGATTACCACCTGGGAATCCAGATCGGCAGCCATATACTCTTCATAGGTCATAACCCCGGCAGCGGTGTCTGTGGTGACCGTCTCAGCCACCGTTGTGGTTTCTTCCACTGCAGCCGCCGGCGTACTCTCTTCCTGAGCGGTCTCTGCTGTGGTGCTCACTGCTTCCGAAGCAGCGGTTGCCGCCGGCTCCCCTGTCTTTGCACAGCCGGCAACGGCCAGTGCCATGGAAAGCGCAAGCGTAAGAACGATAGTCTTTTTCATAATTCTCTCCTTTGTGAATAAAGTTTTAAAAGCTGCAGGAACTCAGGTTTCCCAAGCCCCTTCATGAGTTATTATAGCTTAAAAATAAAAGAAATCAATGGTCATGTCTCATTTTTTCTTCTCCATCCAACAATCAGATAGGCCAAAATCAGTATCCAGGCCGCCGCAAGGGAGGAAAGCAGCGCCACGGCAGTGCCCGGGAGCGGACCCAGATCGGTTTTTGCGGCGGTCTGTGAGGCGCGTTCATTTAAGTGGTAAAGGGCCGTCACGTCGGAAAAAAGCTTGTCCATGTAGGCATCGTTGATCTCTTCCTTCCTCCTGGCGGATTTTGCCACATTCTCAATCAGCTGTCCGGCAGCGTCCCGCAGGGAAGCGGAACCGTTGAATACCGGCGTGGTGAAGGTATCGTCCGTATGGGAAAGCAAAAGCTGGGAAGCCTTGATTTTCACGTCATAATAATTATCATTGTCCTCACCGGCCCGGGACAGATAGTCCTGATACTCTTCGGATTCCCTCGCGGTTCTGGTAACCGGCACATACCCTTCCGTCTCCGCATAGGCCGTCTGTACCCCGTCGGAAAGCAGGTACTGGGCAAAAAGCCAGGACGCCAGGACCTCCTGGGGATCCTCCTTATTAAAGATACAGACGGAAGGCCCCTGGGAAATCATCTGCGGATTCGCGGGATCAAACTGCGGAATCATCATCACCTCGGTTTCAAAATCCACCAGGGCTTCTTCACTGATATCGGTAAGAGGCGCATCGGTCCCCATCCAGGTAGCGCCCGCAGTGGAATCTATGGCAAAAATGCACTGCCCGGCATTTAAGAAGTTAGCCGGATAGCTGGAAATTTTGAAAGTGGAAAAGGCGCCGCTTTTCACATGTCCCGCGATGGTATACAGAAGCTCTTTGGCCGTATCGTTAAACAGCTCAATCCGGCCGTCCTCCGTGGAATACCCCGCCCCCTTCTGTTTCAGCATCTGAATCATCATATTGTCCGTGGACTTATAGAGGAAGGGAATCATCACACTCTGTCCGTTGACGAGGAAATTCCCGTCCGCATCCTTTTTCGTGGCGGCCTCGGAAACCTCCCAGATGAAATCCCAGGTCAGCGTTTCCGGCAGGGTATAGCCCAGAGCCTCCACATAGGTCTTATTCACATAGCAGGCCTCCGTGGATCGCATATAGGGAATGGCATAATGGCGGCCGCCAAAGGAACACTCCTCCAGGAACTGTGGTATCAGCTCCTCCTGCACTGGAGAATCAAACCTCACCTCACTGCCTCCCAGCCCATACTTTTCATCTGAAAACAGGCCGTCCAGGGGAACCACCACGTTGTCTCCGGTGAGATAGGTTGCGATGTGATCCGGGTAGCTGATGCAGACATTGGGGGTGGTCCCGGTGGAAATATTGGTTATGACATCGTTATATATTTTCCCGTAATCCGTGTACAGCCGCAGGTTTACCGTGATGTTGGGATAGAGCTCCTGAAAATCCTCAATCGCCTTTTTATAAATATCCGTCTGCCTCTTATTGGTATCGTTTTTCGCCCAAAAGGTAATCTCATGCTGCTTTGCGGCATCAAAGGCCTCCGGCACCGTAAAGTCCGTGTTTTCCCTGGAACCATGACAGCCGGTAAGCAGGAGCGCGGAGGCTGTCAGCACAGCCGCGGCAAGCGCACCCGCCCGGCCCTTCTTAAATAAGCGCTTCATCCCTTCAGCCCTCCCCGTGACACACCGGCCATAATTTTTTTCCGGAATACTAAAAACAGCAGGATCAGGGGAATGGAAACCACCACAACCGCCGCCATCATTGCCGGGATATTCTCGCGTCCGAAGCCGTTTTCCCGGATTTCCTGGATTCCGCCGCTGACCAGATAGTAAGCGGGTTCGTCCGTAATCAGCCGCGGCCATACGTAGGAATTCCAGCACTCGATTACCTTCAGGATGATGATGGTTATCAGCGTCGGCCAGCACATGGGAATCATAACCTTCCAGAGGAACTTAAAATCCGAGGTGCCGTCCACCTTTGCCGCCCGGTACAGCTCATCGGGCACCTGTTCAAAATTTTCCTTCAGCAGATAGATGTAAAAAACCGACGTAACCGACGGCAGGATCAGTCCCATGAAAGTATTGCGCATCTCCCAGGAGGTGATGGTCGCAAAGTTGGTGATGACCACCAGCTCGCCGGGAATCATCATCAGGGAAAGAAAGAGCGTGAAAATCAAATTCTTCCCCCTGAATTCCAGCCGCGCGAAGGCGAAGGCCGCCAAAGTGATGACCACTACCATAAGCGCCGTAGTGATGACCGAAAAAATCACCGTATTCACGAGGTAGCCGCCCAGAGGCACCTGCGTAAATGCATCGGCGTAGTTTTCCATGGTCGGAGACAGGGTGAAAAAGGCGGGAATGCGCTCCGCATTATAGGAGCCATAGCTCTTCACCGAGGTCAGGAGCATCCAGTAAAAAGGAAACAGGACGATAACTCCCCACAGCGAAAGCAGCACATACGTCACGATCCGTCCGATCCGCGCCCGCCGTCCGGCCCTCAGTTCAATTTTTTCAAAAAAAGTCCGATTATCCATAAATCCGGCCTCCTCAGTAATGAACGTGTTTTTTGCTCACCAGCAGATTGATGCAGGTAATGGTAAGGACGATGGCAAACAGTATAATGGCCGCCGCCGAGGCGTAGGAGGGGAAGCCGCCGCTGTCGCCGTAGAGCATGTCGTAGACATAGCCCACAATGGTGTTCATGCCCGCCGCATTCAGATCCGTGCCGAACAGCGCCACCGCATCGCTGTACGCCTTGAACGCGCCGATGAAGCCGGTGATTACCAGATAAAAAACCATGGGGGAAATCATGGGCAGGGTTATCCGCGTAAAGGTACGCAGCTTTGAGGTGCCGTCCACCCGGGCCGTCTTATAATAATCCTGGTTTACGGAGGCCAGCGCGCTGGTCAGGATCAGGATTTTAAAGGGCATGACCACCCATATGGTATAAAAACACAGGACAAACATCTTGGCCCAGTAGGGGCCGTCGATAAAATCAACGGACGGGCCGCCGAACAAGCCAATCAGCAGGTTGATGAGCCCGTCGGTATACTCTGTCTTCTGGAACAGAATCATGAATACCAGGCCCACCGCCAGCGTATTGGTCACATAGGGCAGGAAAAAAACGGTCTGGTACAAATCCCGCAGCGCCCTGATGGAGCTTAAGCCCAGAGAAATCAGAAGAGCAAGCCCCGTGGAGAGGGGAACGGTGATGATAACCAGAAGGAAGGTGTTTTTTACGGCCTGCAGGAAATAAGGATCGTGCAGCACATAGGAATAATTATAAAGGCCTGTCCCGAAATAGGTCTGGGAGGCGAAATTATACCCCTCCTCCGCGGAATAGACGAACACGTCAATCAGCGGATAAATCATAAATATACTGAGAAATAAAAGCGCCGGCAGAAGATACAGCCAGGCTTTCATGCCATGTCGGTTCATAAGCGGCTCCTTTTATCTGACCTGAAAGGGAATACGTGCTTCCGTCTGCGGGTCGAATAAATATACTTTTTCAGGTTTCAGGGCAAAACGGACCTTCTCTGCATCCGGGTCAGCCAGCTGCGAGGCATCTACAATCGCACGGAAGGAAGCGGCTTCGCAGTCCGGGTGAGAAGCTACGACGCTGCTTTCACGGCCCATCACCTCCACGCCCGCAAGGCTGCAGCAAAGAGGCCCGTCCTCCCGGAGCAAAAAGCCCTCCGGACGGATTCCGGCCAGCACCTTACCATCCGCCGCCCCGGGCACCGGAAGCACCGGTATGCCGCCGATGCAAAGCTTCCCATTGCATACTTCGCCCCGGAAAATACCGATAGGCGGTGTTCCAAGGAACTTTGCCACAAACAGGTTCTGCGGATTGTCATAGACCTCCTGGGGCTTTCCAATCTGCTGCAGAAGCCCGTCCTTCATGACCACTATCAGATCGGAAATGCTGATGGCCTCCTCCTGGTCATGGGTTACGAACACCGTGGTGATTTTCGTCGCTCTCTGTATTTTACGGATTTCCTCCCTGGTCTGCAGGCGCAGCCTGGCATCCAGGTTGGAAAGAGGTTCATCCAGCAAAAGCACCTGGGGCAGCTTTACCAAAGCCCTGGCGATGGCCACGCGCTGCTGCTGGCCGCCGGACAGCTCCCCGGGCTTGCGGTCCATCAATTCGTCAATCTGCACCAGCCTGGCGGCATCCTCCGCCCTGTTGTTCATTTCAGCCTGGGTCAGCTTGTCCTTTCCCTTCAGATTTTCCAGGGGAAAAAGGATATTTTTCCGTACTGTCATATGGGGATAAAGCGCGTAATTCTGGAATACCATGCCCACGCCCCGCAGCTCCGGCGGCAGTGCGGTCACGTCCCGGCCGCCGAAGAATATCTTTCCGGCCGTAGGCTTTTCCAGGCCGCAGATCAGATTCAGCGTAGTGCTCTTCCCACAGCCCGACGGTCCCAGCAGACCGATTAACTGTCCATCGGGTATTTCAAAGGTAAAATCATTGACGGCGATGACCTCGCCGGGATTTTTTCTGTTCCTGTTTGGAAATTTTTTAGTGAGATTCTGCAATTCGATTTTCATGCCTCTCCTCCCTTCACACATTCCGAAGATCATTATATCGCATCCTGCCAAACAATTCCAGTAACAGTTCCGCCATTTTCCCACCTGCTTGACTTTCATTTCCCCGTGTATCATACTGTTTTATTATAGCCGTGAAGCCGTCTGCGCCGGGAGGAGATATGCGTGTTCCTTTCGTTTTCCCTTGCAGCCAGGCGCGGCAGTCACTGCCGCAGGGAGGATATATGGATGGTCGATGAAATTATAACCGCATATTACCAGCTGGATTCCGAATTCGGCTATGATTTTGTATATAATATAGATAACACACCGAAAAATGACGCGGAATTCAAGCTGCATAATCATGATAATCTGTATGAAATAAATCTGTTTCTTTCGGGGAATGCGGAATTCCATATAGAAGGGAATATTTACAGGGCGCACCCCCACGATATTTTTATTGCCAGGCCTTATGAAATGCACCATAACGTGTTTCTGTCTTCTGATAAATATGAAAGAATCGTTATTTTTATCAGCCTGGATTTTTTCCACAGGAACCGGTGCGGGGAGCTGGAAGCCTTTTTCCGGGAGCGTTCGCTGGGCATGGGCTGCCAGATCCCTGCGAAAATTGTGGACAGGGAAATGTACCAGCTGCTTATGAAGGTCAACCGGTATCTTCAGGAGGGCGCCTTTGAAATTGCCAAATGTGTGCTGCTGGAATTTCTGTATCTGTTAAACCATATCGATGAGCCGCTGACCCTCCCCACGGTTGAGGATGAGCGGGTTAAAAATATTCTGCTCCATATCAATGAAAACCTGACCGGGGATCTTTCCCTGGACTGCCTGGCGGAGACATTTTTTATCAATAAATATCATCTCTGCCGGATTTTCAAGACAATAACGGGCTACACCATCAACCAGTATGTGAACCACAAACGGCTGCTGCTGGCAAACGAGCTGCACAAAAAAGGGCAGTCCCTGCTGGAAGCCAGCACCAACGCAGGCTTTAACAGTTATGCCCATTTCTACAGAATGCATAAAAAGGAATTCGGGACGAACCCGCGCTCCCAACGCTGAAAGGCGTCCGTAAAGCCCGATTATTTTCCCCGCACCGCGCCGGCCAGCCAGAAAATAAAGTACAGCACAATATCCACAATGACGATGCTCGCCCCCGCCGGCGTTGCCAGAAGGAAGGATACGGTCATTCCCAGGATAAAGCTGACGACGGATACGGCCACCGCGCAAAGAATCACGCTGCGGTAGCGCTTGCACACCCGCATGGCGGTGAGCGCCGGGAAAATAATCAGGCTGGAAATCAGGAGCGCCCCCATCATCCGCATGCCCAGCACTACCGTCACCGAGGTGAGCACTGCCAGAAGCATGTTGTAAAGGCCGGTCCTGATTCCCGTAGCCCTGGCAAAAACCGCATCAAAGGTCACGGCAAAAATCTTATCGTAAAACAGCAGATAGAGCACCAGCACGATAACGGACAGCACTACGCTCAATACCACGTCGCTTTTGCTCATGGCAAGAATCGATCCGAACATATAGCTGTTCAAATCCGAATTCATTCCCGTGGTCACGGACACCACCATAACGCCCACCGCCAGCGCGCCCGTGGAAATCATCGCAATGGCGGCATCTCCCTTCAGCCTTCCGCTGTCGCTTAAGCGAAGCAGGATAAAAGCGGCCAGGATTACCACCGGCACCGCCACAGCCAAAGGCGCCATATTCAGCGCGGAAGCCACGGCCAGCGCGCCGAAGCCCACATGGGACAGGCCGTCCCCAATCATGGAATAGCGCTTCAGCACCAGGCTGACCCCCAGAAGGGACGCGCACAGCGACACCAGGATACCAACCAGGAACGCCCGCTGCATGAAAGGGTATGAAAACATTTCAATAATATATTCAAGCATCTGCCAGACCTCCCAGAAATTTTTTCCCGAAGCCGCTCTTCCCATAGTCCTGTGTGGTTCCGAAAAAGTAGCCGCCTTGGGAAAGGTGCAGAATATGATCCGCATGCTCCACCGCTTCCCTGATGTCGTGGGAAACCATAATAATCGTAATATCGTGGTTTCCGTTCAGATCATCAAGCATGGCGTAAAATTCCTCCGTTGCCACCGGATCCAGCCCGGTAATCGGTTCGTCCAGTAAAAGCAGCCGCTTGGTGGCGCACAGAGAACGGGCCAGAAGCACTCGCTGCCGCTGGCCGCCGGAGAGATCCTGAAAGCTCTTGTTTTTCAAATCACCGATTTTCAGAAGCTCCATGTTATCAACCGCTCTTTTTTTCTCCGCCGCACCAAAGCCCGGCTTCATGCCACGGCTGTTCAGGCAGCCGGAAAGCACCACCTCATAGACGGATGCAGGAAAATCCTTCTGCACCGCGTCCTGCTGGGGCACATAGCCGATCTGCGTGGCCTTCAGCCCGTCTCCCGTGACAATTTCACCGCCCGCCGGTTTTTTCAATCCCAGAAGGCCCTTGATCAGCGTTGTTTTCCCGGTGCCGTTCTCTCCGATGATACACAGGTAATCTCCTGCGTTCACCTGAAAATCAAGGCCGGATACCACAATCTGGTTTTCATATGCAAATGATACATTTTTACATGTTATATAAGACATTTTCATTCCTTTCGGCCGCCGCTTCAGGGCCGGCTGGCTGTCCTTCGCCAGATGCAGGCAGGGCCGCTACAATTATTCGTTAAGCGCCAGCTTAAGCTGCTCCAGATTCTGCCGCATCAGCGAAAAGTAATTTTCCCCCCGCTTCATTTCTTCCCTGGTAAGGGTATGGCAGGAGTGCAGCATGGCGGTCCTGGCTCCGGTTACCTCAGCTATGGCATCCGCCACCTTGGCATTGGAAAGCTCCAGATAAAATACCACCGGAATATGCTCCTCCTTCACCTCATCCGTAAGGAAGGCGATGGTCGCCGCACTCGGCTCCGTTTCAGAGCTGCAGCCGGGAAAAGCCGCATAATAATCCAGGCCATAGGTTTTCACCAGATAGAGAAAGGGGAAACGATCCCCAAAGATTACCGTATGGCGCTTTGCCTCTCCTATTACCCGGCGGTAATCGCTGTCCAGACTGCGCAGCTGCTCCAGATAGGCCTTGGCATTCTCCTCATAAATTCCGGCGCGGTCAGGATCGATGGAGATGAGCGTATCCCGGATTTTTTCCACAATCAGAATGGCGTTGGCAGGGGAGGTCCATACATGCTCATCATATTCCCCTTCCTCCAGATGCACGCCTGCATCCTCTGCAAAAGCCTCTGTTCCGCCGGCCGTCTCTTCAGCCGCCCCATTTTTAAGCGCCTCTTCTTCATGGTCATGATCGTGCTCCCTGGACTGCATACCCTCCGCGGTTTCCTCTTCCAAAGGCTCGACCCATTCCAGAAGGCTGTGGGCGTGGACACGGGAATCATTGCCTTCCAGCAGCTCCTCCACCCATACGTCAGATTCTCCTCCGGCATACAGAAACAGATCACTCTCCGTTATCCTTATGATATCCCGGGGCGTAGGCTCATAGGAATGAGCCTCCATTCCCGGTTTGAGCAGCATATCCGCCTCCACATAATCCCCGCCTATCTGACGGACAAAGTCATATGGCGGAAATATGGTGGTAATTACCTGTATTTTGGGCCTGCCGTCGGGAGCCGTCCGGGCGGCCTCCTTTTCCTGCCCTGCCGCGCCGCAGCCGGCCAGAGTCAGGGCCGTAAGAAAACACAGAATCAGCGGGACTATTATCGCTGTCAGTCGTTTCTTCATTTCTTTCCTTTTCTGTAACTGTCCGTATTCTTTACAGTTACCGTTTTCTTCTATATTCAGAAGCAGATTTTTTCAGTTCCTCCAGTGTATCATGGAATTTATGGGAAGTCATGGTGGGGTTGCCCTTCAGCATGTTTCTCTTGATGAAGTTATGGATAAAGGACTGCTCCTTTTCCTCTCCCACCCGTTTGTTTCCGATAAATCTGTCACGCAGCTCCAGGATTTCTTCTCTCTTTTCCTTCAGCAGCTCGGAAGCAGGAAGCGCTTCACGAAGCTGGGCAAAGGCCTCTTCTATTGTCCCCACAAGCTCTTCCCTGCGCTCCAGGCGTTTTTCCTTCTTGGCTTCCCGTTCGTCGTTTGCCACGGCGATAAGTACGTCCAGACGCTTCTGCATCCGCTCCAGCTCCTGCTTGGCCTGTTCCGCCTTAACAAGGATATCGCGCAGATCCATGGCAGCCTGGAAGGAAGTAACGAAGTCGGCGATAAAGTATAACGATATCACCGCAACAACAAGCAGCAGCACTTTATGCGGAATCAACATGGCGATATGCTCCACCGGCTTATGGATGAACTGTGTCATTAAAATCGTGAGAAGCCCCCAGCAAAGCGTGGATTCCAGGCATATCTGCCCCTGGAAATTTAATTTTTTATGGGAATAATCCCAGTAACGCACCTTAAACAGCGCCTCCATCACCACCCCTGTTATATATTCCAGTACGGTGGCGCCGATACAGCCGGCAATATATATCCCCACCAGATTTCCCTTCATGGGGCTGGATACCAGGAGCATCATAATCGCTCCCGAACCGTACAGGGGAAGAAAAGGCCCGCGGATAAATCCCCGGTTCACCAGTTTTTTCTGACAGATAGATACATAGGTAGATTCAAAACACCATCCGAAAAAGCAGTAAAAATAAAAAAAGAAAAGCCACTGTGACAATGTATAGTGATACATGCTGTTTCCTCCCTCGTATTCTCAAGGCTTTCAGCGGTAAACTCCCGCCGCGGCATTCAGCCTGCCCTTTCTGGTTTCCCCGACAGCACCGTAGTAAAGGAACCGTCCGTAGCCTCTTGCGCTCACCATATCCCCGCTTTTGAGCTGGCAGCTGTTGTTTTCGCAAAGCCTTCCATTGATGTATACCTTTTTTGTCCGGAAGAGCTCCAGGCTCTGATTCCTGGACAGCTGGTACAGCTTGGCAAGAATGGCGTCCGCCCGTTCGCTGGAAATGATCAGGGAAACCCTTTCCGGCTCCCTCACCGGCGCTTCCATCCCCTCCGCCGCCGTCTCACAGCGCACATTGGTATGCTTTACCTTCGTCAGGTTCTCACAAAGCCAGGGCGCGATCCGCTGGGTGCAGTAAACCCACGCATGCCTGCCTTCCAAAAAAATATCGCCCACCGTACTTCTGTCAATTCCCAGGTTCATCACAGCGCCCAGGAAATCCCGGTGGGTAAAATTATCCGCAAATTTTTCCAATAACGGGCTGACCTTCAGCGTCTCTATGGGATACAGTTCCTCATATCCCAGCTCTTCCGGAGAGCCGAAGCGGGCCATCTGCCTTTCACAGCCTTCGCTGCCGCCCCACAGGCTGAAGGAATAGCCCTTCTGCGTATTCATCGCTTCAAATAAGGCTTCCTGCTCCGCCATGGACAGGAAGCCTGTAAAAGTAAAAATATTCTGTC
This sequence comes from Eisenbergiella porci, assembly GCF_009696275.1. Lineage (GTDB taxonomy): Bacteria > Bacillota > Clostridia > Lachnospirales > Lachnospiraceae > Eisenbergiella > Eisenbergiella porci. Next base: position 3,881 of record NZ_VUMI01000033.1, on the reverse strand, counting down.
TGTATGATTTTTCTGCCAGTTCCAGAAAACGTTTCTTTAACTGCTGCAGATCTTTTTCTGTTTCAGCCGACATTTGTCCCCCTGATTAAACAAAGCTGATGACTTTTTCCTTGGGCGCTTTGGCCTTTACCACGCTGGTGGCATGGAGCACAGGTCCCTCTCCGCCGTAATCAGCCCAGTATTCCTTTGAAACCTTCGCGGTCACCTTCACCCAGTCCTGTTCCTTAAAGCTGTCCGCATCCCTGGAAATGCAGACAAAGCCCAGGAAAGCTATATCTTCCGCACAGCAGGTCATCGCCATGCGGCCCGGCACGAAATGATCCTTGGGGAACCCGTCCGGCTTCATGACCATCGCCGTAAACTGCACATTTTTTCCCACATAACGGTCAAGATGATCCAGGGAATCAATATACCAGATTCCATATCCCATATCGTCCAGTACAATGGGATCGCTGTTTAAATCAAACGGAAGGTCTTCTTCGAAAATCTCGTCAATTTCACCATTGCTGTCTTCAAAAATAATGTCCGCCTGCTGGTTGATGGCCTTTACGTTGCGCTTATAGCTGTTCAGATCCTCCAGCCCGTCGCAGCGGTTGAAAATAATCATCTCCGAATTCCGGAGCATTTCCGCAAGCAGAGACTTCATGTTGGTAAAATACATGGAAAAGGTGGACGCGTCTATTGTGGTTATCTGCTGCTCCACACGCCAGTGCCAGGGAAGCTTCATATTTTTAAAGTTCCACATGCCGTTGTATTCTATGATGATGCGTTCCGGTTTGATTTTTTTCTCCAGGTTCAGCAGGTTCTCCGGGGTAAAATCCTCCTCGTTTTCGATAAGCTCCATCACGGTGTTGCTGCGCTTTAACAGCGCCGGATCATATTCATTTTCGCCCTCTTCACAGAGAATGAGCAGCGTCTTTCCCTTGATCTGAAAATAGGACTGATCCAGCGTATACGTAATAAATTCTGTCTTTCCGCTTTCCAGAAAACCATTAATGATATATACAGGTTTCACAATTATCCCTCCTGCATACCGCAGGCCTGCCTGCGATACTGCATCAATCAGCAGGTTGAAGGGAACCCTTCAGGCCTGCCATTTTCTTATCTTAATTTTTTGTAACTGCCCGTTGCCTTCACAATTACTTTTACAGCTGTTCCGTTCCTTCACAGTAATCGTGCGTTGCTTTATTTTCTGTCAAAAAGCTCCGCCAGCGCCGCTTCGTTCAGCTTGGATCCGATTACGCAGAATTTTCCGGTTACGTCCGGCTTTCCTTCTCTTACATTGCTCTCGCCGGGCACATAATCAAAGTATACCCAGGTTCCGTCCCCTGCAGGCACCATGCCCTTTGCACGGAGTACGAAGCCGTATTTCTTCTCATCCTCCAACGCTTCCAGGATATCGGAAATCTCATCCTTCGTGTAGGATGCAGGCGTTTCGGTTCCCCAACTGGTGAACACCTCGTCCGCATGATGGTGATCATGGTGGTCATGATCATGTCCGCAGCCGCAGCCGCAGCTGCAGCCTTCGCCGTGATCGTGATGGTGGCCGTGGTCATGGCCTTCGTGCTCGTGGCCTTCATGGTCATGGTCTTCATGATCGTGATCGCAATGCTCATGGCCTTCATGATCATGTTCTTCATGCTCATGGTCTTCATGATCGTGGCCGCAATGCTCATGGTCATGATGCTCATGCTCTCCATGGCAGCACTCCCCGTCGTGATGATGGTGATGGCCGGACTCCTGTTCCTTCAGAACCGCCTCCATCAGCTCTTTTTCCAAATCCTCGCCGCCTTCAATTGTTTTGAGGATATCCTTTCCGTCCAGCTGCTCTATTGGAGTGGTAATAATGGTTGCTTTGCTGTTATGCTCACGAATCAGTTCCACAGCCTGCTGTATCTTCGTTTCTGATGCCACATCCGTCCTGCTCAGGATAATGGTTCCCGCATGTTCTATCTGATTGATGAAAAATTCACCGAAGTTCTTAATATACAGCCTGCACTTGGAAGCATCCACCACTGCAACTGCGCTGTTGATTGTTACCTCGCTTCCCATGTCCACATTCTGTACCGCCTTCACCACATCGGAAAGCTTGCCCACACCGGAAGGCTCAATCAGGATCCGTTCCGGATGATACGTATCCATAACCTCCTTCAGGGATGTCCCAAAATCGCCTACCAGTGAACAGCAGATACATCCTGAATTCATCTCCTTGATTTCAATACCGGATTCTTTCAGGAAACCGCCGTCAATGCCGATTTCACCAAATTCGTTTTCAATCAATACTACCTGGCTTCCTGCCAGGGCTTCCTTCAAAAGCTTCTTAATTAATGTAGTTTTTCCTGCTCCCAGAAAACCTGAGAAAATATCTATTTTTGTCATATTACACCTCTCTCTCCGCTGTGACGGCTCTTAAGCCTGCAAACACCTGGCCCTGGTCCCGGCCTGTATTACTCAGCTCAGCCTGCGGCTATTTTATATCATAAGGATGCCTTTGATCGCATCCTCTATATTTTGCCCCGTTTTCCTCAACTTGTCAACTCTCATGCATGCCCGAATTAATGAACTGATAATAAAACGCAATAGTTCCACACATATTATAAAATTTATGTTAATTCCAGCTTTTCCCATCAGGCGGCTTAATATTCCTCAGTGTTCCTCATTCTTCCAAATACTTCCTCATATGCTTCATTTACCGTCTCCATAGAAAGCGCCGCCGCGTCATTTCCACTGCCGCCCCCCAGCATACCCACAAAATTTCCATTGCCGTCAAAAACACCGCCCCCTGACATTCCGGGTTTTGCCTCACATTCCAGGACCATGATATCGCTTCCAAACTCCTCGCGGTACCATGCCTTATCCTTTAAAACAGCATGTCTGGCCTCATCTCCCACGCCGTCCTCAGAGCATCCCAGCACCACAAGGGGACTTTCCGCATCCAGGGTATCAAAAATCCTCTGATGCAGACTGACCACCAGCATTGTCTTTTCCGCTGCATCAGAGGAAGCTCCATTCACTTTTTCTTTTTCCGGTAAATCCTCCGGCACTACTACAAAACCAATATCCTTAACCTGACATAGGCCCTCCGTCTTCCCGGAAGTCTCCCTTCCATCCGGAAGAACCACCCGAAGCAACTCCCCTTCTTCCAGCAAATGTCTGCTGGTCACAATAACTATCCCTTCCTCCGCAACATCCCAGATCACGCCGCTTCCGAAATACTCTGCGCCGTTTCCCTGCACATCCAGCCGGACTACGCTTCGTTCCGCCTGTTCCTGTGCCTTTTCCACATTTTCACCATCCAGGCTTTTTGCAAACCCTACGTTGTCCAACCCGGCACCATCAAGCATGCCTTCAGCCGCTTCCTGACTCTCCACCATAGTTTCCTTTTCAGAATTATTTTCTTTTTTATTTGCACAGGCCCACGGAGTTACCATAGCCGCTGCTGCAGTGAAAGCCAGCAAAATCCAGAAAACTATAGTTTTTATTCGCTCCTTCATTAATTACCTGTTTCCTCCATTTTTATTATAGGTATGTGAGACTGTATATCTTAATGTATGAGGCTCTTGCAAGCCTCGACTACAGCAAAAATGATCGGCTCTCTGGTGCAGGAATTTCAATCCACGAGGCTCTTGCAAGCCTCGACTATTACTCCGCTCAAAACTTATGACCCTCAAAACATTTCAATCCACGAGGCTCTTACAAGCCTCGACAGCAATACTATACAACATCTATCTTATAAAGCCAAGTAATAACACACCAGCGCCGAAAGGCGCTGGCAGGTTGTAAATAATCCTCTCGATACTTTTATACTTAAATATTTATTTTCCACATCGCTACGCCCTTTTCATGTTTTTATCCACACCCTTTAGGCATTCGTAGCCTTC
>NZ_VUMI01000032.1 GCF_009696275.1 Eisenbergiella porci | reverse complement strand
TTTGACATGTTATCACCACATTTCTTTTATGATTTTTTATAGGCCACAGTCTGTAGAATAACCGTTATTTCAAAAAGTCTGACAGTTCAGCTTGTTCATACTCCGGTATAACGATAAAATCAGAAGGAAGAGAAAGGCCGCTCTGTTTAAATAATGAATCCAGCACAACGGCAACTTTGTAAGGCTTAGCGTCCTAGTCACGCATAGTACTCCTGATCAGGTTTCCCGTGCTGGCAATACCTTTGAGAGTAGCAGCATCGATATGATAATCAGCTGTATCCCTAATCATATCCACCATCTTTTTTGCCCCGTCCTCAATCTGGACAAAATACTTCCGAGCTTCCTCGCCCTTTTCATTTTTAACTATCATGGAAAGTTTCTTTGCAAAGTGGGCAGTGATTTTATAATCCTGGGTAGGATTAGGGTTAAAACTCCGTTCGTCATCTGTGACGATCGCCCAAAAATCAACATTTTCCTCAGCAAACTGGTTTTCTACAATATTTGATTTCACCCATCTGCTGTAGTTACTTCTATCCATTCCGAGAAAATCATAAAGCTTTCTTGCTGTGGTCATCCCGTTTTCATCAATTCCAAGGGCAATCTCAATCGGGGTTAATTTTGAGGTATCTTTACCTCCAAATACTTCATTGAAAATACTGCTCATTTTAAACTGTCCTCCTTGTAAAATTTATCCATCCTTTCTATAATTGATGTACAGGCCGTTGCAGCGACCGAGTAAATATAGAAGGAAGAAACTATGCGTAATATTTATGATGCTTTTGAACCACTTTATAAAATGCAAGAATCAATGCGTAAAATGACGGCGCCATATGATTCCGCATTTGCTGTTTTTGAACAAATGAATCGTACTGCTTCAATTGCCCGGCAAATAACATCCGCAGAATGGATTGCACAACAATATCCATCTTTATCTGCAATGCAAAATGTACTTCAAAATATTAAATTTCCCCAATTTGATGTACTGCCAATGCCACTTCCCAACTTTAATCCTTTATCAGAATTTCTCACTCAGACTCAAGGTATCATAGAAGCCGCCACAGGAACTGAAGCAATGAAATCTTTTATTGGTACAAAGAGCGCAATCCAGGAGTTATCATTTCGTATTCAGGAAATTACATTAAAAGATGCGAATGTATATTTCCCCGAACAATTAATTCCAGATGACTATATCTTTAATGTAGAACCAGAATGTGTCGAATATAAAAGGGATGATAGTCAATCCGAATGCATTGGTATAAAGAAACTCTCCCCTCTTGATGCCTTCAATATAATCTGCGCTTTAATATCAGTACTTTTTGCAGTTATTGGATTCTTACAAGACCAAATAAGTCCCTCACAGGAACAAGTACAGACGATTATTGAAGAACAATCAGAAACCAATAAAATACTTCAGCAACAGCTTGATGCCACCGCAAAAACTGTGGATTATCTTTCCACTATCCTTTTGGAAATCCAAACTAATATGGAAGAGTCTGAAGCAATTCATCAACAAAATCCTGAACGTTCTGAAGATGAAGATTCTGATTCTCAATCGACAGATTCAGCTCCCTTTGGATCTCAATCAGAAAATCCCACATCTCACGGTGAGCCTGATGTTCCTGATATGAATTAACCAATTGTCCTACTATCAAAACCGCTATCGTTATCTGAACCATAACGATATGCGGTTTTCCTTTGTTTGGTTCCCACATGATCGCATTTCCTCCCGTCTTCTCCTGATTACAATAATTTACTATTGATTTGTTCGAACATTTGTTCTAAAATCTAAGTATCAGATTTTAGTTCGGAAGTCTCTGTGTTAATACGTGAAAACAGATACTCGTGATTGTATTTAGGGAAAAGGACTCTTTGGATTAATATAGCGTCATCATATAAAAATCCACTTTTTGTCTCCCCGTTGACAATATCGCTCACGGTTTGATACCGACATCCAAGCAATGCTCCAATTTGGGCAAATGTTACCCGTTCACTCTTCATGGCATTTAAAAAATTATGATATACAAGCACTTATCCAACCTCCTTTCAATTCGTAATTCCGAATCGGATAAGTGAATTATATTCCCTATTCAGTATTTTGTCAACACAATAAATATTGAATTCCGAATTTATTCGATTTTCAGAATATTTTCTGTTTACAAAATTCGGCAAATGATATAGAATGTAATTATCAAATGAATGGGGTAAGTCATATGGAAAAAGCCAGAATATTAGATAATTTAATTAAAGAGCAGGGGTATAATCTTAAATCATTTGCTGCAAAATGTGGCATTCCTTACACCACTCTTTATGGCATAATCAAAAATGGTGTGGGTAAAGCAAGTGTTGATAACATAATTATAATTTGCAGAAACCTTGGTATCACCGTTGAGCAGTTAGAACAAATGGCTGATGGAGCAAGGGATGTTCAATATGAGCCTACCTATGAGGATGTAGAAAGACTTATTGCTCGTAAAGGTAAGAAGATGACTACAGAGCAAAAAATGAGACTAATCAAACTATTATCTGAAATCCAATAAAAGGACTGATTATAGTTGAATTACAGTTTTATTTTAAGCAAAATACTTTCTGTTTTCGAAAAATGTGAAGTTAATTCATTTCCTATCGATTGCACGGAATTAATAAACCAGTACGGATATAGAGTATTTACCTATCAAGAACTGAAAGCTAAATCACCTGAATTGTATGATATATGTATCGCCTGTTCTGATGATGCTTTCAGAGATATGGCAACAAAAACTGTTGCCTACAATACCGAGGCTTCCAGAAGGCGCGTATATTTTTCGCTCGCACATGAACTTGGTCATATAGTGTTGGGGCATCTGGCTGAAACACCAAAGACAGAAGTTGAGGCAAATTTCTTCGCAAGTAATCTTCTAGCTCCTCGAATGGCTATACACTATGCGCATTGTAAAAATGAGGCAGATGTCGCAAGAATCTTTGAAATAAGCTGCGAAGCTGCTCAGTACGCTTTTGATGATTACAGACGATGGCGAAGATACATCGTGTCCAGACATAACCGTATGACTTCGTTGGATCGTGCCATGTATTATCATTTCTATGATGATGATTATAAAAAATTTGTCTACTGTCGTAAGGAATGTAGATACTGTGGAAAAGAATTTGTCAATTCTGAATGGCGTATTTGCGAGAAATGCAAGAGAATTGCTGAAATCAGAGGAAATATGTATGATAGTAACAACGCTGACATGCAAATGTTAAATAAGTGGATATATAATATGAATAAAAAGCAGGGGATATTATAAATCCATTAATATAAGGGGGATAAATAAATGGCACTTATTAAATGTCCAGAATGCGGAAGAGAGATTAGTGACAAAGCTGATTTTTGTCCAAACTGCGGATGTCCCAAATCTGAATTTACTAAATATGAGTCTGGTATGCAAGAAAATTCTGACACTTGTGCGAGATGTGGAAAAACATTGACAGAAGGGAATCACTATTACTGCGATGAATGCAGAGAAATAATAAAAAAGTCCGAGAAAAAAAATAAAGAGGTTACCTTTAGTAATAGAATCACCCCATCATTGGCTCGCCAAAAACGCATTTTAAATACTGTAAGGTGGATTTTTGCAGCATTTATATTTTTTCTTGCGCTTACGCTGTTTTTCTCTTATGGAATCAGTGGATTCTTTACTTTCGCTCTTCTTTCATTGTGTGGTGTGTTTGTTTCTCCATTGTCCAATAAACTGCCCGAAGTGTTTCCAATATTTTTGAGAGTTTTGCTTCCTATCCTCTTTTTTTTCGCTGCTGTTGCTACAACACCATCTCGAGATACACAAAATACTGCAAACATTAATAATATCGAATCTGAAGTATCTGTGACTGAAACAGAATCCGAATCACATGTACAGGAGCCTGAAAGTTTAATTGACGGCACAGAAGAAGAATCACAGTCTAAACAACAAATGTCTGAAATCCCAGTGACTGAGGAAATTAAAAATGATGCCATTATTTATGTAGATGTATTCGATTCTGACCTGAAGGAAAACTGGAGTAAATACGTCGGAAAGCATATACGAACCTCTTTTGAGGTTGGAAACTGTGAAGATGATTATATCGAATCCTCCTATGAAGGTGGATATTTCAAAGTTTATCCTGATAACTATAGAAATTTTGAATATGGCGATTATATTGTTGTCTCTGGAATAATATCAGGAAAAGAGGGAAGCTATATAGAAATTATTGATGCTCATATCGAAGAAAGTGGAAGTGAAGCTATATCCATATACAATAAAGGCTTGACTGCATATAATGCTCAAAAAGAAGTTGAGGCCGAAGAATATAAAGCATCCTTTAAAGAAACTGCTGTGTCTCCTACTTATGAAGATTTAACTCGTTATCCGGATACGTATAAAAACACAGCTATAAAAATCAAGGTAAAAATAACTGACGTAGAACCAGATGGAATAATCCTCCCAGGACACTACGAAGCTGTCATGAGTGGGTCTAATAATAAACTGGCTGTATACGATGATCGTGAAAATAAAGAACCAAAACTTGTAAAAGGTGACACTGTAATAATATATGGATACGGTGATGGTCTGACAACCATAAAGGTTCAGGACACATCTAAAATAATACCTAAAACAGTTGATAAATATACGATACCTGGAATTAATATAAAATATGTTGAATTCCCATAAATAAAAAAAACCGCCCCAGCGCGCCAACGCCAGAGCGGAATTAACTGAATACTGTACAGGCCCGAAGGCCGGTAAAGCATCCCTCAACAAGATTATTTTACCACAAACCTACGGCACCTGTACAGGTGTTATTTTTATACAAAATTTTAGGAGGTATACCTATGCCAACAGCAAAAAAATTACCATCCGGTTCCTGGCGCTGTCAGGCCTACAGTCACACAGAAATGCTCTTCGATGCAAACGGCAATCCTATCATCGACCCGAAAACCGGAAAGCAAAAGCAGAAGAGAATTTATGAGTCCTTTACTTCTGACGATCCGTCTCGTTTTGGTAAACTGGATGCAGAAAAGGCGGCTCTTGACTTTTTGGAGTCTAAAAAAAGTCACCAGTACACCAAAATGACGCTTCGTGATGCTATCAATAAATATATATCAGACTCTGACGCTGTTTTATCTCCAACCACAATAAAAGGCTACGAAATTATTCGTGATAATGGATTTCAAGATTTAATGGATCTGCGGATCCGGGATATAACCAATGAAAAGCTGAAGGAAGCCGTTAATAAGGAGTCTAAACGCCCATCTACGAGCAAAAGAAGCAAGGGGCAGCCAATATCACCAAAAACTGTTTCGAACGAATATGGCCTGCTTACAGCAGTTTTAGGCCTATATCATCCTAAACTTAGTACTGATGTAAAATTGCCTGCAAAAGTAAATCATATTAAAGAGCTGATTCCTCCTGAAGTTATTTTTAATGTGGTGCATGGTACAGAAATTGAACTGCCTGTTTTGCTGGCTATGTGGCTAAGTTTTACCATATCAGAAATAAAGGGACTTACAAAGTCAAAGTCCATCCAGGGTGACTATATTACTATAGTTGAAGTGGTAGTACATGTGGGTGGAAAGGACATTTCGAAAAAACAGGCTAAAGAATATACTCGGACCCGCCGCCATCGTATTCCATCGTATATAAAGCTGCTTATAGACAACGTGCAGACTGACCAGCTTGTCACGATGAGCGGAAAAGCTGTTTCCAATAAGTTCAGCCGATTACTTAAGAAAAATAATCTTCCGCATATTTCCTTTCATGATTTACGTCACGTAAACGCATCTGTCATGGCCATGCTAAAAATACCGGATAAATATGCGCAGGAACGGGGAGGTTGGAAAACAGATGCTGTTATGAAGAAAACATACATGCAAACCTTTTCTGAGGAAAGACAGCGTGTGGACAATATTATTGATGATTATTTTGAAAGACAAATTAGCATGAATGAAAATGTTTCAGAATCCTTACCCGGTTACACGGAATGGCTAAAGGCTATGGGTTTAAAAGATACGCCATCCATACGCGATAAATACCAGAAGTTTGCTCAAGATATATCCTAAAATACAACACGAAATGCAACACGAAATAAAAAAAGCACCGTAAATACGGTACTTTTCCGATGGAGTAGACGGGAGTCGAACCCGTGTCCAAAAGCCCATTCCCTGTCCTTCTACTATCATAGTCAATTCTTAGACATTCCCTCCATTAACCGGAAATTGACATCCGGTTAACTTCAGTAGCTTCATAATACGTCCACAGGCTCAAAGCTTTGCCCGTGCCGTTTCCTACAAAGTCGATGCCTGAGTCTTAAAGTGTAGGTGCTCTAAGTCAGACAACACAGCATTAAGCTGCTGCGTAAGCTAAAGTATTGTCTTCAGCGTTTGTATTTAGGTTTGGATTTAACGCATTCCTGCGGATAGCTTCTCCAGCTGCAAGACCCCTGTCGAAACCTTGACTACCCCTTATTCAATTAAAAACTTTTGGTACCGTTAGTATACACACCTTTTCTGCACTTGTCAAGGCGCACCGGCGGGAATCAATAAAGATTCTTCACCTTGAATTCCCTCTCCGTATCCCTTCTGGCATCCTTTTTAGCAATATCCTGCCGCTTATCATACATTTTCTTGCCTCGGCAAAGGCCTATTTCAATTTTAGCCCTTCCGTCCCTGAAATATACCTGGAGCGGCATTAAAGTGTAACCTTTTTCCGCAACCTTTCCGGTCAGCTTCATAATTTCCGCCTTATGCATGAGCAGCTTTCTCACCCGGAGCGGATCCTTATTAAAAATATTTCCTTTTTCATACGGGCTGACATGCATTCCATTTATGAATACTTCGCCCTTATCTACGGTGATAAATGCCTCCTTGATGCTGCATTTACCCATACGGAGTGATTTTACCTCCGTTCCGTGCAGCACCAGGCCGGCTTCATATTTCTCTTCCACGAAATAATCATGAAAAACTTTTTTATTATTGGCAACCAGTTTCTGTGCTTCCTTCGCCATCGTCAATCCCCTCTTCTTCATGCGGCAGGACAAAATCTATAGTCCGTGTAAACCTGTCCGCAAATTTCACTTTTACTTTCAACTTTTCTCCCAGCTTATATGCTTTCCCGGTCTGGGTTCCCCGCATCTCGCAGGCGGCTTCATCATAATAGTAATAATCCCCGGGCAGCATGGATACATGAACCAGGCCCTCCACGGTATTAGGCAGCTCCACATAGAGTCCCCAGGCCGTCACACCTGAAATCACGCCTTCATAAATCTCTCCCACATGCTGTTCCATATATTCTGTTTTCTTCAGTTTGTCAGTTTCACGTTCAGCTTCATCCGCCCTCCGTTCCAGCTGGCTTGACTGCTTTGCCACCTGGGGAAGAATCTGCTGGTAGTGTGCCGTTCTGTCTTCATCCAGCCTCCCGCGAAGCTGCTCCTTAATGATGCGGTGAATCTGCAAATCCGGATAGCGCCGTATGGGAGATGTAAAATGACAGTAATATTGGCTCGCCAGTCCAAAATGGCCCGTGCATTCCGTTGTATACTTCGCCTGCTTCATGCTGCGCAGCGTCAGTCTGCTGATCAGCGCCTCCTCCGGCGTCCCTTCCACCTTATCCAGGAGCTTCTGCAGTTCCTTCGGGTGTATCTCTTCCTGCCCCGTCTTCATGGTATAACCAAAATTATTGATAAAAAGGCTGAGACGGTGCACCTTTTCCAGATCCGGATTATCATGGGTCCGGTAAACAAACGGCGTCTGAAGCCAGTAAAAGTGCTGTGCTACCGTCTCATTGGCCAGCAGCATAAAATCTTCAATCAGCTTAGTAGCCGTATTCCGTTCATAAGGCTTTATCTCCAGCGGATGCCCGGATTGATCCAGGATTATTTTACTTTCGGGGAACTCAAAATCAATTGCTCCTCTGCGGCGGCGCCTCTCTCTGATTACGGAAGACAAATAAGCCATATCCCGGAATATAGGAACAAGTTCTTCATAAGCTGCACATTCCTCCGGGTCTTCCTTTTCAAGAATTTTTGCAACACTTGTGTAGGTCATCCTACGGTCCACACGGATAACGCTTTCAGCTATGCGGTAATCCACCACTTCTCCTTTATGGTTTACCGTCATAAGGCAGCTCAAAGCAAGGCGGTCCTCTCCTTCATTCAGCGAACAGATACCATTGGACAGTGCATGCGGGAGCATGGGGATTACCCTGTCCACAAGATACACGCTGGTGCCTCTTTTTAAGGCTTCTCTGTCCAATGCGGAATTTTCCTGCACATAGTTGGAGACATCTGCGATATGGACGCCCAGGCAATAATTCTCTCCATCCCTCTCCAGGCTTACTGCATCATCCAGATCTTTGGCATCTTCACCATCAATGGTTACCATAGTCAACTCCCGCAGATCAAGCCTTCCGGCCCGGTCTGCTTCCGTAACCTCAGTACCGCAGCGCTGCGCCTGATTCATCACCTTCTCCGGGAAACCTTCCGGAAGATCAAAGCTTCTTACAATGGACATAATATCAACGCCGGGATCATTGATGTGGCCAAGTATTTCAACCACTTTTCCCTCCGGGCTTTTCCGGCGGCTTCCGCCATAATCAGTGATTTCCACAACGACTTTTGAACCGCTCACAGCCCCTTTGGAACGTTCCTGGGATACAAAGATGTCCGAAGGCAGCTTACTGTTATCAGGGATGACGAATCCAAAGCTGCGGCTCTTCTGATAGGTCCCAACAACACTGGACATACCTCTTGCTATAATACGGCATACTTCCGCTTCCTGTCTCTGTCCATGCTGTCCGGGAAGCAGGCGTACTTCTACCGTATCCAGATGATACGCACCATTAACACAATCCTCAGGGATATAAAGGTCTTCTTCCCGCCCGTCTATCTGCACAAACCCGAATCCCTTCTGATGGCTGGTAAAAACCCCCGTCAAAAGCTGCTGTTCAGGTTTAGAATATCTTCCTCTTTTATTAATTTGAATTTTCCCTTCTGAAAGGAGCTCCTGCAGGATCCTTTTGAATTCGGGACGATCCTCCGGCTCTACCAGCATGATGCAGGCAAGTTCCTTTTCACGCATAGGGACATAGCTGGGTTCTTCCATCAGGCCCAGCACCTTAAGTTTTCTGGCTTCTGTTTTATTTCCTGTCATAACTCCTCTGTTTCTGTAATGCAGCGCAGTTTTCCCCGGGAAAGCCTGCGCAGACCGGAAAAAAATAAGCACCCCTGTTTGCATACAAGAGTGCTTTGGTAGTTAAAATTTGGATATATTCAGAATTGCTGCAATAACAATAAAGGAGATTGCAAGGTACTTGGTAATCTTTACTAAAGTTCCTTCCATGGAACGTCCCTTGTTCTTTCCCCAATATGTCTCTGCCGCACCGCTGATAGCTCCCAGACCGGCTGCTTTGCCTTCCTGCATCAGTACCAAAACTGTCAATGCAATACAAATTATTATAAAAAGCACTGTTAATATTATTCTCAGAACTGCCATTTCTACACCTCCTAATGCCAAGCAATTGTTAGTTTACCACATCAGACGGATATTTACAATATATAAAATAAAATAATTGAAAAATGCTGTACATGCCGTAACAGGTCAGACAGGTCTGAACTGTTACTACACGCCGGTTACTGTGAAGGAACTGAACAGTAAAAAAAGAACCTGTACGCCGCACACAGCGCACAGGCCCTTTAATTATTCAATCACATATCCAGAAGTGGTAATCTATATGATTATCTACCAAACTGCATATCGTTGTTACCGGAATCGGTTTCCCACATTTCCAGCATGTTGATCGGGTCATTGTAGTCTGCCAGCCAGCCTTCACGACAGAAGTCGAACTGTCCCTGCTTTCTTTCATCAAGGAATACGGACCACTCACGAGTCTCAACAGTCACATTAACACCGATAGCTGCAAGATCCTGCTGAATAGCTTCACCAATCTTTACGTTACCTTCGGAATCGTTGGTAAGGTATGTCATGTTGATAGGAGTTTCAGGGGACAGCATGCCGTTTTCATCAAATACATATCCAGCGCTTTCAAGAAGAGCCTGAGCTTCTTCAATATTAGCGTCTGTCAGTTCAGGGTCATAATAACCAACTTTATCTTCTACAGGATAGGTATAAGCATCATCATTCTTTCTGAATTCACCACCGTTACCATTAGACATTCCGGTAGGGATGAAGGTATTGGCGATTTCCTGATCAGCCTGGGCAATTGTATCAACAATATACTGACGGTCGATTAACAGACTCAGAGCTTTTCTCATATCAGCTGCCTGCTGAATGGTCTTGCCCTTGAACAGATCACTATTAACATTGAATCCACAGTAGTATGTTCCCAGAGTAGGAATCTTGTGGAATTCAGGTGTATCCTTAACAGTTGCCATCATATCTGTTGCGATAGTATCTGAGAACTGCAGGGAACCATCCTTGAATGCATTGTAAATAGCTGTATCATCGCTGCTGAGCATGAATTCAATTTTTTCAAGAGAAACCCTGTCAGCTGCATAGTAGTTAGGGTTCTTCTCATAAGTCATGGATTCATTGTGCTTCCATCCTGTACAAACCATCGGGCCAGAGGATACGAAGCCAGCTTCTGTACACCATGCTCCCGGGTTCTCAGCATATCCTTCAGCGCTTTCGATGTTAGCCTGAGGAACAGGATAGAATGCAGGGAATGCACACAGGTCAAGGAAGTATGCACAAGGAGCTACAAGGTTTACGGTAAAGGTCTTGCCGTCTTCAGAAGCAGCAACATCCAGAGTTCCGTCATCTTTAGTCTTAATAACGGTGGTCAGGTATGCATAGTCAGCTCCTGTATCAGGATTAGCAAGTCTCTGCCAGCTGTATTCAACATCTTTGGCAGTCAGCTCTGTGCCATCGGACCATTTCAGACCGTCCTTCATAGTGAAGGTATAGGTCAGGCCATCTTCTGACATCTCATATGTATCTACAAGATCGGGTGTAAGCTGTCCATTCTCATCATACATGAACAATCCGGAGAAAGCCAGGATTGCAAGGCATGCACCGTCTACTGTAGAGTTCAGAGCCGGATCCAGTTTGTTGGGTTCAGATGAAATCTGAAGTGCCAGCGTATTGGTAGGTGTGGTTGCAAATCCAAAATACTTGAAACCAAACAGGTTAGCATAGATACCTTCTACATCAGTCTTCTGAAGATAAACATCATTATAATAGTAAAGCGGAATAACAGCCCATGTGCTCATCAGCTCGTCTTCTGCTTCATGCATAAGCGCTTCACGCTTCTCCAGATCTGTTTCCAGTCTGATTGCAGCGATTCTTTCATCATACTGCTCCCAAGCAGGTGCTGCTTCGCTGGACGGGCCATGTGCGGTCGTTCCTGCTTCTTCTGCTACGGTGGATTCTTCTGCTGCTGTTGTTTCAGCTGAAGATTCTGCGGTGGTATCTGCTGTAGTTGCAGGGGTATCACCGGTAGATGCGTTATTGGAACCACATCCGGCCAGGGCACTTACAACCATGGAAGCAGCCAGCGCTAATGCCAGATACTTTTTCTTCATAATCATTTCCTCCCATGAATAATAATAGATACGGTTTATTATACAACGTCCTTTACAGAAAAGAAAGAACAAATTGTATCAAAATTTGAAAAACAGGATAAATATTGCAGAAAAAAGGCGGTTCCGGCAAAAAAAATGCGGTTATCAGCCCTTCTTACAATATTTATGCTTACAGCGGGATACGGCAAAGCAGCCGTTCCCGCTGTTATTGCTTATTTATTCCAGCATGCAACCTGATGTCCGTCGCCTCTGTCTGTCAGGGGAGGACATTCCTTTGCACACTGCTCTGTTGCATACTTACAGCGAGTGCGGAATGCGCATCCGCTGGGCATATGCAGCGGGCTTGGTACATCTCCCTCCAGCACGATACGATGCCTTTCCCTTGCCATTTTCGGATCAGGATAAGGCACTGCGCTTAAAAGCGACTGGGTATAGGGATGGATCGGATTCTCGTTGAGTTCGTTGGAATCCGCAATCTCCACGATTCTTCCCAGATACATAACTGCAATTCTGTCTGAAATATGATGCACTACCAACAGGTCGTGGGCGATAAACAGATATGCAACGCCCAACTTCTCCTGCAGTTCTTCAAACATATTAATAACCTGCGCCTGAATGGAAACGTCAAGCGCACTGACCGCTTCATCACAGACAATGAATTTGGGATCCGTTGCCAGCGCCCTTGCAATGCCGATACGCTGGCGCTGTCCGCCCGAGAACTCATGAGCATAACGGGTAGCATGCTCCGCATTCAGCCCGACCAGTTCCATCAGGTTGATGATTTTGTCACGGCGTTCTCCCCGGGAGGTATAGAGCTTGTGTACATCCAGAGGCTCTCCGATAATATCCTCTACCGTCATACGGGGATTCAGGGATGAGTAGGGATCCTGGAATACCATCTGCATTTCTTTTCTCATATGCCTGACGGTGGAACCATCCACTTTTTCCCCGTTATAAAATACTTCTCCGCCGGTGGGCGTATACAGTCTTAAAAGAGAACGTCCTACCGTCGTCTTGCCGCAGCCGGATTCACCTACCATTCCCAGTGTTTCACCGGGTTTGATAGCAAAGGATACGCCATCCACCGCTTTTAAGGGAATAGTTTTCATGAAACCGACTTTTATGGGAAAATACTGTTTGAGATCCTTGACCTCAACCAGATATTCGCTTTTATTCGTTGTTTTTGCTTCTTTACTCATGTTTTCTGCCTCCTTGCTCCGCCTCCATTGCGGCCTTCACATTCAGCCAGCAGGATGCGTAATGTCCGTCAGGCATCTGCATTTCCTGGGGAACCTCCTCAATACAGATCTTCATGGCATTTTCACAGCGGGGGCAGAAAGCACAGCCCTTGGGCATATTCAGCAGGTTAATGGGAGTACCCGGAATCGGGATCAGCTTTTCACCGATTCTGTCCACGTTCGGGATGGAACGCAGAAGCCCCTTCGTATATTCATGACAAGGGCGATAGAAAATATCTTCTGCCGTACCTCTTTCACACACACGTCCGCCGTACAAAACGATAATTTCATCGCACATATCTGCAATAACACCCAGATCATGGGTTACCATGATAATCGCCATTCCCAGCTTCTTCTGCAGTTCCTGCATCAGTTCCAGTATCTGCGCCTGAATGGTAACATCCAGAGCAGTAGTCGGTTCATCAGCGATCAGGATATCCGGTTCACATGCCAGCGCCATGGCGATCATGACACGCTGACGCATACCGCCGGAAAGTTCGTAAGGATACTGCTTTACACGCTTTTCAGGTTCATTCACACCCACAAGGGTGAGCATTTCCACGGCACGCGCTTCCGCCTCTTTACCTTTTCTGTCCGTATGAAGCTCAATCGCTTCCCGAAGCTGGTTGCCCACGGTGAATACGGGATTCAGGCTGGTCATGGGATCCTGGAAAATAATGGAACAGCATTTACCGCGGAACTCCCTCATCTTCTTTTCTGAAAATTTAGTTACATCTTCTCCTTTATAGAGCACCTGGCCGCCCTTAATGCTGCCGTTGCTCTCAAGGATGCGCATAATTGAATATGCCGTAACGGATTTCCCGGATCCGGATTCTCCTACAATACCCAGGATTTTCCCTTTGTCAAGATTAAAAGAAATACCGTTTACAGCCATTACCTCCCCATTATCAGTTGTAAAGGAGGTACGAAGATCTTTTACCGAAAGTATATTATCACTCATTTTATTATCTCCTTAATCTCGGGTCAAATGCATCACGCAGACCATCACCCAGCAGGTTGAAAGCCAGGGTAATCAGACAGATAAGCAGGGACGGGAAAATCAGCTTGTAAGGATATACGCTGATACCCGCTCTAGCCGCATTGGCCAGGGAACCAAGAGAAGGCATGGGAGCCTGAACGCCCAGACCGATAAAGCTCAGGAAGGACTCCGTAAAAATTGCGGACGGAATCTGCAGGGCTGCGGAAATAATGATAACACTGATGCAGTTGGGCAGGATATGCTTGCGGATAATTCTGCCTGATTTTGCTCCGCTGACCTTGGCCGCCAGAACATATTCATTCTGTTTGATTGTTAGGATCTGCCCGCGTACAAGTCTTGCCATACCTGTCCAGTACAGAAGTCCGAATACAATAAACAGGGAAATCATATTCGTACCTATCTTCTGCAGCACCGGGAACTGATCCACATTCAGCACCTCACGGAGTACGACTGAAAGCAATACTACCATCAGCATATCTGGAAGGGAATATATAATATCTACAATACGCATCATAATAAGGTCGGTCTTGCCGCCGAAATAACCGGAAATACTTCCATACAGCACGCCTATTATCAGAACGATAATTGCGGCAAACACACCTACCGTCAGTGAAACCCTGGTACCATAAACAACACGTACAAAGTAGTCACGGCCCATTTCATCAGTACCCATAATATGAGGGAATACCTTTCCGCCTTCTGCGATATAGGCCTGTTCCTTATCAGAATACTGGAAGGGCGCCATATTGGAAGCGGTCTTGTCACGTTTGCCATTTACGGAAATGATCTGGGAATAAGAATACGGCACTACATGAGGTACAATCAGAATCATTGCAACGATAAGCAAAAGGACGATAATACTGCCTACCGCAAGGGGATTCCTCATC
This sequence comes from Eisenbergiella porci, assembly GCF_009696275.1. GTDB lineage: Bacteria > Bacillota > Clostridia > Lachnospirales > Lachnospiraceae > Eisenbergiella > Eisenbergiella porci. Next base: position 50,964 of record NZ_VUMI01000032.1, on the reverse strand, counting down.
AATTTACGCATGCCGTCACGGAAGAAGGAAACGGATTCGCTCATGACATCCTGCTGCTTCTTCTCTTCCTCTGTAGCTTTCTCAAATTTCTTTAAATCTATCTGTAAGCTCAAAGGAGACTTTTTCGGCATTTCATCTATATTTTTTACTTTATCCATTACTGGCCTCCTCCTTAATCAAGTTTAATACGGGGGTCTACAAGCTTGTAGACAATATCCGTCACTAAATTCATGGTTACCATCAGTACCGCCAGGAAAATGGTCGTACCCATAATCATGGGATAATCACGGTTAGTGATGCCGTCTACGAATTTCGCGCCGAGTCCGCCGATGGTGAAGATTTTCTCCACAACAAGGGAACCTGTCAGAATGGATGCCGTCATCGGTCCCACATAAGTGATAACGGGAATCAGGGCATTTCTTAATGTATGCTTAAAGATAACCTTCCAGCGGGCAACGCCTTTCGCTCTCGCCGTACGGACATAATCCTGTCCCATAACGTCAAGCATGCTGGTCTTGGTAAGACGCGTAATATAAGCCATTGGATATGCTGCCAGCGCAATGACCGGAAGGATATAATTCTGATGATTGGCATCCCATACCGGTATCCACTTCAGCTGGACACAGAACACCAGCAACAGCATCGTGGCAAACACGAAACTGGGCAGGGACGTAAACAGGGTTGAAAAAAAGATAATCAAACGGTCAGGAAGCTTATTTCTCGTCAAAGCCGCAAGGCTGCCGAAAACAAGACCTAACGCAAGAGCGACCAGAATCGCCATGCCTCCAAGCTTTGCAGAAACCCGGAAGGATTCGAAGATCAGAGTCTTAATATCACGGCCTGTCTTGGTGGAAATTCCAAAGTCTCCGTGAAGCAGGTTGTTCATATAGATCACAAATTGTTCAGGTATGGGCTTATCCAGATTGTACCTTTTTTCCAGAGCTGCTTTAACCTCCGGGGATACTGCCTTCTCACCATCGAAAGGTCCTCCGGGGATCGCATTCATGGCAAAGAATGTGATACCGCAGACAATCAGTATGGTTACTATTGCGAGAAGGATTCTCTTTACAACGTATTTTGTCAACTGAAACACTCCTTTTCTGTTTGTACTGGCCATTGTTCCTTCTGAGTAATACAGTCCAGCGACAGCAATGGCTGTTTTTTTAAAAACTGACCTTCTTGCCTGTTGTGTCTTCCACAGAAACACATGTATTATTCTTGTGCGGACACTCAGGCACTAAACAATGACGCCTGGGAAACCAGCCGTCCTGCAATTTAAAATCCTGCGGACCCCACAGAATTTTCTGCTGCTGTCGTAACATCATCTGTATAATATTACACAGATCTATATCATACCAGCTTTTCAAATATACCACAATACTAACTTCGATGCAAGAATTTTCCCTGGCAAAACGTGAATTTCCAAAAATTTATTACACAATCGTACAAATTAAGGCAATTTTTTATTTTTTTTACAAATAAAAAACGGAGTGCATCCACCTGGGATACAGCCCCGTTTCTCCTGTTTCTTCTATTAATATAGCAATTCTAATCAGATTTTATTAAAAGGCTCTTTATAACATGCGGCGCAGCCCAGTTCTTCTTCAATGCGAAGCAGCTGATTATATTTTGCCACCCGGTCCGTCCTGCAGGGCGCGCCTGTCTTAATCTGCCCAGCATTCACCGCAACGGCGATGTCTGCAATGGTGGTGTCCTCTGTTTCGCCCGATCTGTGGGATATAATCGTTTTGTAGCCGTTTTTCTGGGCCATGCTGATGGCTTCAAAGGCTTCGGACAGCGTGCCTATCTGATTCACCTTTATCAGTATCGCATTGGCAACGCCCAGTTTGATCCCCGCATCCAGCCGTTTGGTATTCGTAACAAAAAGATCGTCTCCAACCAGCTGAACCTGCTCTCCCAGTCTTTCAGTGAGCATTTTCCAGCCATCCCAGTCATCCTCAAAAAGCCCGTCCTCTATGGACAAAATCGGGAATTCACGGATGAGTTGCTCATAATAATCTACCATGGCTTCCGAATCCCTGTAGACCTCGCTTCCGCTCATCCTGCTTTCTCCCGGGAAATAATAGCGTTTTGTTTTTTCATCATACAGCTCGCTTGCCGCCGCATCGATTGCAATTTTGATATCCTGGCCGGGAGTATAGCCGCTTGCTTCTATGGATTCCACAATCAAACGAAGAACGTCGGATGAGCTTCCCAAATCGGGGGCAAAGCCGCCTTCATCTCCTACTGCCGTGGAAAGGCCTCTCTCTTTACATATTTTTTTCAGGTTATGGTAAATTTCCGCACAGACGCGAAGACCGTCGGCAAAGGTATCGGCCTGAACCGGCATTATCATGAATTCCTGCAGATCCACCGTATTGTCTGCATGCTTGCCTCCATTGAGGATATTCATCATGGGAACCGGCAGCTGTCTTGCATGTATCCCGCCCAGATACTGATACAGCGGAAGCTCAAGTGTTTTTGCCGCTGCTTTTGCCACTGCCATGGAAACTCCCAATGTTGCGTTTGCACCCAGGTTTCCTTTATTATCCGTACCATCGGCATCCATGAGGATACGATCTATCTCAAGCTGGCAGAGGGCATTCTTTCCAAGCAGAGCTTCTCTCAGCTTTGTATTCACATTCTTCACCGCTTTCTGCACGCCCAGGCCGAAATACCGGGTCTCCCCGTCACGCAGCTCCACCGCTTCAAACTGTCCAGTGGACGCGCCGGAAGGAACCGCCGCCCTGCCGGTAACCGAATTTTCCAAAGTCACCTCCGCCTCAACCGTCGGATTTCCCCTGGAATCCAGAATTTCTCTCGCACGTACATCAGTAATCTCCAAAAACAAATGCATACCTTCCTCTCTTTCTGCTGCCGAAGGGCAGCTTTAAAATCAGTGGGAAACCAAAGGTTTCCCCGGCGGCCCGAAGGGACGCCTCCTCTCTTTCTGCTGCCGAAGGGCAGCTTTAAAATCAGTGGAAAAATCCCTTTTCCGGCAAACCACGCGGACAGATTTTTCTATCCTACATAGTATTTTCCGAAAAAGGGATTTTTAACCTTATGGTATGCAATTTGTAAGAAAAATTTTGCTTTCGGCAGCGCCTTATTGTGCGGGCGATGTCTTTTCGATAACGAATTCAGGAAATTTCTCCGGCACGGGGATGAATCTGATATTCGGTGTATTGTATTTCACGCCGGGTTTAAATACCACGCTGATATCATAATTTTCATCCTGGAGACGCCCTGTGATATATCCGCCTGAAATATCCATAAGCATGGCGGGATACAGCGCGGGGGCTATCATCCTGATATCCTGAGGATCTGTAAAGGTTTCCGTAACAGCCTGTTCATTGGAATAGCTGACAGAACGGCTTCCGTCCGCCGAATAGGAGATATCGCTGTCCTTCAGATTATAGCAGGTGACAGTAATGCTGACTACCTTGTCCGGATCGATGAAGATGCCGTCTTCACTAACCTCCACATAAGCTCCCTGTTCCTTTAAAAGCGCAAGCATATCATCAAATTCCCGGTAGATCGGATAGCTCCAGGAATAATACATTTCTTCCGGTGCTCCCGGCAGCTGATATTTAATCCGCAGGCTGCCCAGCGGCAGTTCGTTCATCATCATGGTACAGCTGTATTTATTCAGTTCATCACTGAGGACCCTGAGCAGCTGACCCATATCCCCCAGATAATTTACCTCTTCCAGACCGTTGCTGTAAACAGCCGACAGCTGATCCGAATTTTCCATCATAAGGGGATCATTGATCTGGTAGCGGGCGAGCTGATAGGCTCTGTCCGCAAAAACAGCATCCATTTCCGGAAGAACCTCCCGCAGGTTTACCGCGGCAGTCCTGCAGACAGATTTACCGTTTGTCAGATTATAGCGGATATATACAAGCGTATAATCTTTATGGTATACGCTCATATCCAGATTGGCTTCATGATCCTTCCGGACGATAGTCCTTACCGCCTCTATGGTATCCGTATCCTCCGAAGCCATATGTTCCAGCATATATTCCCCATGATTCACATAGTAGATATCCTTCTGGAATAATCTGTCATAATTAACAAAGCCATAAATATCATTCTGGAGGGTAAAAGCCACGCTGGCAATATCCTCGGTCTCAGGAATATATGTATCATAACCTGAAAAATCAAAATAAAAGAAGCAGAAAATAAATGCTGCCGCGCCGCCTGCCACAAACAGATGCCACTTTTTCATCAGCACGGAACGGATGTCGAACTCATAAATAATCTGTATCAGCCCATGACAAAGCAGCAGTCCGATAAGCATTCCCAGAACAGTGAAAAAAATACTTCCGCCGGAAAGCCCTCTGAACCACAGCCCAGCCATAAGGGTAACCGGAATCATCAACAGCAGTTTCACCACACTTTTGCTTCTGGTAAAGGCCATGGACTTCCCTGCTGCCTCCGCTTTCCTGTTCCGGTATAAAATATAGGCAAGTACGCCGTATACAACTGCCTGTACGGCAACCAGGGCCAGATCTTCCATAAAAAGCCGCAGATATCTGCTGCCCCCTCCGGTGCAATAGCTGTTTGCAGAGGATTGTCCCAGGGAATAGGTCAATATCGGCGATGTCCATGATTTATCCATAACATCCGCAAAGGAGCAGTAGGTTCTGAAAAAAGCGGAACGCATCCCGTCCAACAGGAAACGGAGCATATACTCATACATGAAAAAGGATCCGCAGGCAAGCAGTGTAACAAGCACATTTCCTGTCATCATCACGGCAATCACAGAAAGGTTATAGACCGCTGCAAAAAAAATCATATTGCATAAAAAGGCACCCAGAGCAACCAGTATAGTTTTTCCCGACAGGACTCCCAGCGCCGCGCCCACTGCAAGCGCCATAAGAAGCGTGCAGAAATAGCAGCCTGCAAAAATACCGATTCCATTCAGGTAAATAGTAAAGTATCTCTTTCCGGAGGATACAGGCACACTCATGTACATGTCCGTCTTCTTGCGGCTGTACAGCCAGGAAAAGCCCTGAATCGCAAACAGCACCGCAAAGGCTGCGAAAACGGCAACCAGGCGTATGTCAAAGCTTATGGCATTCATGAAGGTCTCTGCCACCCACTCCCGGCCGTTGTAGCCGGCCATATAGTAGCTGCCTCCCGCCTCCACCTTCTGGCGGTTGACGGAAACAGCCATGGCCTGGCTCACGGGCAGCACCAGAAACATAACAAGCATACACAAAAGGACCGTCCAGCCCCGCCTTTTCAGATTCTCCCTCATACTAGCCCAAAAGGAGCTTTTTGATATCATACCCGGTCACCTCCGTTTCACTGATGAAAATTTCTTCCAGAGATAAAGGCAGCACCTCATAAAAATAGGTTTCCGCTGCCGCAAACTGCGCAATGATCTCGTCTCTGCCTCCTCTTACCGTCAGCGTAAACAGAGAGCCTCTTTTTTCCTTTTTTACAATATCAAACTTTTCCAGTACCCTATTCGCTTCTTCCTCGGAAGAAAAGACGCATTGTATTTTCTGAATATTGCATTTCATCTCTTCCAGTTCCTTGGACAGGAGCACGCCGCCGTGGTGGAGAAGCCCCACATGATCGCAGATATCCTCCAGCTCCCTCAGATTATGGGAGGCAATCACGGGAGTCAGTCCCCTGCGTTCCATTTCCTGGGCAAAAATACTTTTTATACCCTGACGCATTACCGGGTCAAGCCCGTCAAAGGTTTCATCGCAGAACAGATATTTCGTGCCGGAGCAGACGCCGCAGATCAGGGCAAGCTGCTTCTTCATGCCTTTGGAAAAGGTATTGATTTTCCGCCTGCTGTCCAGGCCGAAGTTAGCAAGGTATAGATAATAGGATTCCCTGCTGAAGGAGGGGAATACGCTGCTGTAATACTTCTCCATATCCCGGGGGGTGGCAGTGGAAAAGAAATAAGGCTCGTCCCCGATAAAAAAGAAGCATTTCTTTGCGTTTACATTATCATAGACCTGCATGCCGTCCACAAGCACCATACCGCCGTCCGGCTTCAGAACGCCCGCCAGCATACGCAGCATCGTGCTTTTCCCTGCGCCATTGGTTCCAATCAGCCCAAACACATTTTCTTCCCTGATAGAAAAACTTACATGATCCACCGCTTTGATTTTGTCAAAACGCTTGGTCACATCTTTAATTTCAATCATAACCAAAGCCCTCCCCAGTTGCCCCCTGCAGCACTGCTTCATGCCCTTCCTTCACATAGTCGGACATCTCGCTTCTGCTGATGCCGATTTCACCGGCTTCCCTGATAAGCTCGTCCAGCTTACTGTATATTTCCTTCTTCCGGTAACTTAACAGGCCTTCGTCGTAGGCGACGAAATTCCCCCGGCCCTTTACCGTGTAAATAAATCCTTCCCTTTCAAGCTCGGCATAGGCCCGCTGGATGGTATTGGGATTGATCGACAGTTCCACCGCCAGGCTCCGTACCGACGGCATTTTCGTATTCGGCTCCAACGCTCCTGTCAGAATGAGCTTCTGAAACTTGTCCACAACCTGCTCGTAAATCGGCCTGGCATCTTTATAGTCAAGTATAATCATATGACTCCTTTCTGCAGTCAAATTTCCCTGCGGAATATTTGACCCTCGCAGCATCTGTCAGGCAGATGCACAGACGCACCCGCTTGAACCGCTGCTTCCGGGATTGAATGCTGTATCAAGTGTACTAATCATTCTGATACGCTTAATATACCATAGTTTGACATATTATGCAATTATTTGTTACATAAATGTTACAAAAAAAGAGCTCCGCTTAATATCTAAGCAAAGCTCCATTTCTTTCACAGATCTGCCGGCAGGAAATTATGGTTTTCCCGCTTCTTATCTTATAAACTTTATAAAATTCCTGTTTCCTTTGGTTCTTATTTCTTAATGAGCAAAGACTTTCCGGTCATTTCCGCAGGCTGTTCCTTCCCCATAATCTGAATCAGCGTAGGAACGATATCCGCCAGGCAGCCGCCCTCCTTCAGGGTGTAGGCAGGATCATAGTTCACAAGAATAAAGGGAACCTGATTCGTTGTATGGGCGGTAAAAGGCGCGCCGGTCTGATAATCCACCAGCTGCTCCGCATTGCCGTGATCCGCACAGATGAACATTACGCCGTCCACGCTCTTAAGCGCATCCACCGCTTTTCCGACACATTCATCCACTGCTTCCACCGCTTTGATGGCAGCTGCTTCCACACCTGTGTGTCCCACCATATCCGGATTGGCAAAATTAATTACAATGACATCGTATTTATCGGACTTAATAGCCTCAACCAGCTTGTCACACACTTCATAAGCGCTCATTTCCGGCTTGAGATCATAGGTTGCAACCTTGGGGGAATTCACAAGGATTCTTTTCTCTCCTTTGTTGGGCACTTCCACGCCGCCGTTGAAGAAGAAGGTAACATGGGCATACTTCTCCGTTTCAGCGATTCTGGCCTGGGTCATATTGTTGTCTGCCAGCCACTCGCCGAAGGTATTTGTAATATCCACCTTATGGAAAGCCACTTCCTTATTCGGGATTGTGGGGTCATATTCTGAAAAGCATACATAGGTAACGTTCGGTCTGTGCGGTCTGTCAAAGCCCTTGAAATCATCGTCACAGAAAACATGGGTGATTTCTCTTGCACGGTCGGGACGGAAATTGAAGAATATAACAGAGTCCTTATCCTGAATGGTTGCCAGCGGCGCGCCGTCCTTTACAACCACGGTAGGCTTCACGAATTCATCCGTCTCATTTCTGTCATAGGAAGCCTGGATGCCTGCGGGGCCGCTTTCAGCGGTAAGGCCTTCCCCTTTGGTCAGCGCATCGTAAGCCAGCTTCACACGGTCATAGTTATTATCCCTGTCCATTGCGTAGTAGCGGCCCATCACGGAAGCCACTTCGCCCACGCCGATTTCCTTCATCTTTGCTTCCAGCTGCTCCACATAGCCCTTTCCGCTTGAAGGGGGCGTGTCACGTCCGTCAAGGAAGCAGTGCACATAAACCTTGGAAAGATTATTTCTCTTCGCCAGTTCCAGCAGCCCGTAAATATGAGTGATATGGCTGTGGACGCCGCCGTCGGACACGAGGCCGTACAGATGCAGCGCGGAATCATTCTTTCTGCAGTTTTCCACCGCATCCAGCAGGGCAGGATTTTCAAAAAAGGTTCCGTCCTGGATTTCCTTGGTAATTCTGGTCAGTTCCTGATATACAATACGGCCTGCGCCCATGTTCAGATGGCCTACCTCAGAATTGCCCATCTGTCCGTCAGGAAGTCCGACTGCCATGCCGCTGGCATTTCCCCTGACAAAGGGGCATTCCGCCATCAGCTTGTCCATTACAGGAGTTTTGGCTTCTGCCACGGCATTGCCGTCCTTCTTTTCATTCAGCCCATAGCCGTCAAGAATCATTAATACTACCGGTTTCTTGCTCATATTCTTCTCCTCTTTCTTCATTATAACTATATATCTCACTTCCGGATAACATAACTGTTCCAGCAAGGCGGCCGCGCCGGATGACGCACCGGCCTATTCCTTAGCAATTATACACGCTTTCCCTGAAGGGCGCAATACGTTTTTTCCAGTAAAACCAGCCTTGATGCGTTTATCCCGGCTCCCGCCGGAAAAGCAAAAGCAGGGATTGTTTTTTTTGCAGAAGCTGTTAAAATAGGGGAATACTGCACAATATTTTCAGTCTTTATTTTAATTCCAAGGAGGTTGCATCATGGTACAGCTGCTGGCCAGATTTTTTATTAAAAACTATGAACAGACGGAAAGCCCTTCTGTCAGACAGTCCTATGGAGTGCTTTGCGGAAGTGTGGGAATCGGTTTTAATATCCTTCTTTTTATCGGTAAGTTTCTGGCTGGCCTTATCAGCAATTCCATCGCTATCACTGCGGATGCTTTCAACAATCTTTCCGATGCAGGTTCTTCGCTGATTACCCTGATCGGGTTCAAAATGGCCGGGCAGAAGCCGGACACGGAGCATCCCTTCGGCCACGGCAGAATTGAATATCTGACCGGGCTACTCGTTTCCCTGCTGATATTGCTGATGGGCGTGGAGCTGATCAAATCCTCCGTGTCCAAGATACTATATCCCGAAGTCACGGAATGTACGCCAGTGGTGGCAGGTATTCTGATTGTCTCCATCCTGGTCAAGCTTTACATGTATCTGTACAACCGCTCTACCGGCCGCAAAATCGACAGCGCCGCCATGATGGCTACCGCTGTCGACAGCCTGAGCGATATGCTCTCCACCTCCGTTGTCCTTATTGCAACCCTCATCGGTAAATTTACAGGGCTTCAAATTGACGGCTGGTGCGGGCTTCTGGTGGGCATTTTCATCCTTTACGCAGGCTTCAGCGCAGCAAAGGATACCATCAGCCCCCTGCTCGGCCAGCCTCCTCAGAAGGAATTTGTGGAAAAAATAGAATCCATTGTGCAAAGCTATCCTCAGGTGCTGGGCATCCATGATCTCATCGTACATGATTACGGCCCGGGCCGGGTCATGATTTCCCTGCATGCGGAAGTGCCCGCCTCCGGAGACATGCTCCACCTGCACGATACCATCGACAATATTGAACGTCAGCTGCACCGTGAGCTGCACTGTGACGCGGTAATACATATGGATCCTGTTATGAATGACGATGAAGAGACCCAGGAACTGAAAAAGCAGGTCACCTGCTGCCTCCATGAACTGGACAAGTCTCTGAATCTCCATGATTTCAGAATTGTAAAGGGCCCTACCCATACCAATATTATATTTGACATTCTGGTTCCCTTTAAATTTCAGCTCAGCGACGCGGAAATCAGCCGTTATATGGAAGAAAAAATCCACAGCATATCCGCCTCCTACTATGCTGTCATTAATATTGACAAAGATTATACGATCTGACCGATACCGGCCCGGCCAGCTGGCATCCGGCCTTATATAATCGCAGCGCCACGGACCACTGCGCCGCTAGCCGGCTGCCTGCTGTGCTGCGTATCCGTACGGCCTGAGCTGCTGCGCCGCAGGCCTGGCCGAACCGTTTGTACGGTTCAGATAACAGAATTATTGCAAACCGTTAGTTACTGTTCACTCCGTGACCAGTAACTGCATAAATCCATTAAAAATCGCCTGCGGCGATGGGCTTTATGCACTCTTGAATCACTTTCTTACGTACTGTGCAGTAAATGCACAGTACTGAGTGAACAGTAACAACCGTTACATTTCTTTTCTTCATTTTGAAAAAGACGATTGACAAAACACACGGCCCGGTGGTAAGGTATATTTAGTCTGTAACCGGTTAAAAATTTGCGAGAAAAGGAGGTAAAACTTATGTCTAACGGAAACAGAAGATTACGTAATTCAATCAGTGCGACGTTGCTTGATGACGAGAAAAGACTTGGAATTGCCTCCTGGTATAATAATGCTACAATCACTTCTTAAGTTTCCGGATTCTGTATATAACTGACAGTATTCCCATACATAAGGAGCCAAAGCGGCATTAGCCACGACAGGTAATTCTGGCGTGGTTTTTTTATGGAAAAATGTCCGGTCAGCCCGGCCGGCAATTCTTCCGGAGGCCGCTTTCCTCTTTCTTTTCTCTGATTATTTTGCATCATCCGCCAAAAAAACAGGGAGTGCATGACAGCTCCTGCCTGCGGCGGATGCGCGGAAAGTTCTAAAATTACATAAGGGGGACTTAACACAAACATGAAAAAACTATCTACCTACTTACTGGAACACAAATTCGGCTATCTGCTGGGTTTCCTGTCCATGGTAATTGCCGTATCACTGGATATGGTATCGCCTCAGCTTACCAGACACATCATTGATGATGTTATTGTGGGCGGGGACTTAAGCCGGCTGAAATATCTGCTGGGAGGCATCCTTCTGGTGGGCGCAGGCCGATGCGTATTCGGCTATACCAAAGAATTTACCTTCGACCGGATCGGCTCTTTCATCGCCACAGATATGAGAAAGGAGCTCTTTGCCCATATCCAGTCTCTGAGCGCGGACTATTTTGACAGAACCAATACCGGAGAGCTGATGAGCCGCGTCAAGGATGATATCGACCGGATCTGGAATGCGGTCAGCTACGTGAGCATGCTGATTCTGGAGGTTATTTTCCATACCGCCATCGTTCTTTTCTGCATGTACAGCCTGAACTGGAAGCTGGCGCTGATTCCTACCCTGGCCATGCTCATCACCGGTTCCATCGCCATTTTGGAGGAACGCCGGCTGGGCGATATCTACGAAGATATCAGTGAGGAGAACGCGGCCCTAAATACGGTGGCCGAAGAAAACCTGGCCGGAGTGCGGACAGTAAAGGCCTTTGCCCGGGAAAAATATGAAATCGGCAAATTCCTTTCACACAACAACCGCTATTACGAGCTGAATATGCGTCAGTCCAAGGTTTTCGTAAAATACTATCCGTATTTTTCACTGATCACCAAGCTGCTGCCGCTCATCGTGCTGCTCTTCGGCGGAAGCCTTGTTATCAACGGCAGGCTCACCATCGGCAGCCTGAGCGCCTTCGTGGAATATTCCATGAATATCGTATGGCCCATGGAAATGCTGGGCTGGCTCTCCAATGACTTTTCCTCTGCCGTGGGCAGCTACCGGAAAATCCGTAAGATTTATGCTGAAAAACCTACTATCACTGAGCCGGAAGTTCCCAAAATGCTTCCCGGCGTTCAGGGAAAAGTGGAGTTTAAAAACGTCTCTTTTCATAAGGAGGACGGACATGAAATCCTTCATGACATTTCCTTCCATGTAAAACCCGGCGGAACCATAGGAATTATGGGCGCTACCGGCGCGGGAAAAACCTCCATCATCCAGCTTCTGCAGCGTCTTTACGATGCCACGGACGGTTCTATCTATGTGGACGATGTGAACATAAGGGATATGTCCTTAAAGCAGCTTCGAAGCAATATCTCCATTGTCATGCAGGATGTATTTCTTTTTTCGGATACCATCAGTGAAAATGTAAAGCTCGGGAAAAGGAACCTGGTGGATTTATCTACGATACGCGGCGCTTCCTCCTGCGCCCAGGCCAGTGATTTTATTGAAAAACTGGATGAACAGTATGATACGGTTATCGGTGAACGCGGCGTAGGGCTTTCCGGCGGGCAGAAGCAGCGTATCAGCATTGCGCGCGCCATCGCCAAGAAAAATCCCATTCTGGTGCTGGACGATTCCACAAGCGCACTGGATATGGAAACCGAATATGCCATTCAGCAGGCTCTGCTGGAGCTTACCGATACCACCAAGCTGATTATCGCCCACCGTATCAGCGCAGTCCGCAATGCGGATGAAATTATTGTTCTGGAAAACGGTTCTATCAAAGAGAGGGGCACGCATGAAAGCCTGCTCGCACAGAAGGGACTTTATTATGAAACATGGCAGGCACAGTACGGCGCCCTTAGCACCGACGGCCACGAAAGAAAGGAGGCGTAAAAAATGCCCTTCAATTCATTTAAAGATGATGAAAAAACAATAGAAGTAGGGAAAATGGCCACGCTCATGCGTCTCTTCAAGTACCTGCTTGCATATAAAAAACAGATTATCGGAGTCCTTTTTATCATGGGCTTCTGCGTGGTGGTCAACCTGTTGAACCCGCTTATCATGGAATCAGCGGTGGATGACTATATTTCCAAAGGGAATTTCAGAGGGCTGGGCCGGCTTATCGTATTTGCAGTCGTTCTGAATATCCTGATGGTTCTGGGCATAAAGCTTCGTATGTATGTTATGGCAAAGGTATGCAACAGCATTCTGGTAACCATCCGTCAGGAATTATATACCCATATCCAGACGCTTGACTTCCAGTTTTTTGACAGCCGCCCTACAGGAAAAATCCTGGCGCGTATTATCGGGGATATCAATTCTCTGAAGGATGTACTCTCCAACTGCGTTACCACCCTGATTCCAGATTTCATTACCATCTGTGCGGTGGTGGCTATTATGTTTATTAAAAATGCGGGACTTGCGGCGGCTTCCTTAATCAGCCTTCCGCTGATGGCGGCCTGTATCTGGTATATCCAGACACGTTCCCACAAAAGATGGCAGATCCACAGGAAGAAATCCTCCAACCTTAGCGCTTTTGTCCATGAGGATTTGTCCGGTATCCGGATTATCCAGAGCTTTGGTGCGGAAGAGGAAACTATGGATACCTTCCGTGGCCTGACAAAGGAGCATCGGGATTCCTTTATCCATGCGGTGCGTTTAAATGATGCCATCGGTTCCGTAATTGATTTTTGCTGGGGACTTGGCACCGTATCGCTGTATTTTGCAGGAATTCTGATCATCGGCGTGGATAAGGTATCTATCGGTACCTTTATTGCCTTCGGCTCCTACATCTCCATGTTCTGGCATCCGATTATGAATCTGAGTAATTTCTATAATCAGATGATTACAAACATTGCCGGCGCGGAACGTGTCTTTGAAATCATGGATACCCCTTCCGCCATTACGGACAGGGAGGGCGTGAAGGAGCTGCCTCCCATTCAGGGGAAAGTGGATTTTGATAAGGTATCCTTCTCCTATGACGGCACGGTAAAGGTTCTGAACGAAGTCAGCTTCCATATCAAACCGGGCGAAACCATCGCCCTTGTAGGCCCTACCGGCGCCGGTAAAACAACAATAGTCAACCTGATCAGCCGATTTTATGACATCCAGGACGGGCATGTATACATTGACGGCTATGATGTCCGGGATGTTTCCATTGAAAGCCTGCGGCACCAGATGGGCATTATGACCCAGGATAATTTCCTGTTCTCCGGAACGATTAAGGATAACATCCGATACGGAAAACTGGACGCCACGGACGAGGAAATCATAGCTGCAGCCAAGGCGGTAAATGCACACGATTTTATCATGCGTCTGGATAATGGCTACGATACCGTTCTCAGTGAACGCGGCGGCGGGCTGTCCATCGGCCAGAAACAGCTGCTGGCCTTCGCCCGCACCATGGTATCCGATCCCAGGATACTGATACTGGATGAAGCCACCTCCAGCATTGACACAAAAACAGAGCTGCTGGTTCAGTCCGGCATCGAAAGCCTGTTAAAGGGCCGCACCTCCTTTGTTATCGCCCACCGTCTTTCCACGATTCAGAAGGCGGACCGGATCTTTGTCATCGACAACGGAACAATCGTTGAAGAGGGTAACGCCGCGCAGCTTATGGCGATGAAGGGAGCTTATTACCAGCTGTATATGAGCCAGTTTAAGAATGTCGTTTAATAGATATTAAAAACCCTGTTTTATTGAAGCAGCCGCAATGCCTTCCGTGATATGATACATAAGACGGAGGGTTTGCGGCTGTTATTTTTTGCCGCAAAGTGAAGAAACAGCATAAGATATCCAAAATATCAAGCTTTTTGGGCATAAAGATGCTATTCTTTGATTAAGGCAGAACAATCCCACTGAATCCTGACTGCTGCTTACGGTACCGTAATCCAGAAATCAGGAGGCCTCTATGAACAATTTGGAACTGCTTGTCCATTCTGGAGAGCAAATAAATTAGCCTGGCCTGTATGAGTTTTTTATTGTTTTTCGACACGAATCTGTATTTCCGTTACGAATTCTTCCGCCTGCGTTGTGTAGCGGTTGTCAATCGGGTACAGTTCCAGGATATCCCCGGTTATCTTAAACCTTCTTGACTCGGCTTCCTCCATAAGCGCTTTAATTTTCTGCGGCGATTGTGTGTAGGGGCCGCGGTAGAAGGTGGTCAGATAGCTGCCGGCCGGCAGAAGAATATCGCTGTTTTCCCGTAAATCTTCAGCGTTTTGTGTTCTTGTGCTATCCGGTTCGGCATCCTCCAGGATGAAAAATACGGAATGGAACAGATTATAGATTCCGTTTTTGATATCCTCCGGCGAAAGGCTGGCTCCGAAGCTTTGGTCGCCCAGGCTCCTTATTTTATCCTCATGGCGCTTCTGCAGCCTTTTAACCGCAAAATCCACCTCTTCATCCCGGGTAAAATCCTCATTGAGCTGCAGACAGTATCTGTCCGGAAATTTTTTCAACAGGCACTCTCCTTCTTTTGCTTCCCGGTATCTGTTTATATGCTCCATACGCTTCCGTATGGATTCCTCCGCCAGCTTCAGGCGTTCTTCCTGTTCCCGTATTTTCTTTTTTTCATCCTCCAGCATAATCAGTGTATGCTCCAGATTCTGGCAGTCCAGATAGGTCTTCACCTGTTTCATGGAAAAGCCCAGCTGCAGTAAGTCTCTGATAATGTTCAGACGGTAGACATCCTTCAGGCGGTAAAGGCGGTAATTATTTTTACCTCTTTTAGGCTCCAGCGCGCCGGCTTCCTCATAGTAGCGGAGGGAATCTGTGCCGATCCCATATAATTTGGAAATTTCGCTTATGGTATAATAATCCTTCATGGTTCTGCATTTTCTCCTGTTTTTTTATCCGTGCGGCACAGGTTCCGCCCGGATATCTGCCGCGGCAAGGACAAATCGAACGTATACTATACGCTTCACGCGGTGAATGTGCAGTTCTGTCTTGTCAAGACCACGACAAAATATTTTATATCTAAAAGACTCTGGAGCCTTAGAATAATTTGGTCTTGAAATATTCTGAGCGTTACGACATTTGCCATACTATTAATACTTTTCTGATTTGTTATTGACCTTAGTATTATACTAGAGTTTATAATCATTTTACATGCGGTTATAAAAAATTAATAAAAGTTTAATTCCGGGCGCTTTCTCAGCGTCAGGTATGGCGTTATGTATACCTGGCGTTGAGAAAGAAACCCGGCACTACAGAAATGAGGTTTTATTTTGCGTACAATGTTACTAAAGAAGTTAAAAGCTATGAATTGGAATGATTTTAAGAGACAGGGAAAAGAGAGTTTTCCTCCGAAGACGATACTGTCCATCCTGGCCGGTACTGCAATTCTGGCCTTCGGTATGGTGAATATTCATAAAAGGGTCCATATTACGGAGGGCGGCGTCCTTGGTATGATTTTGCTGCTTAATTACTGGTTTGCCATTCCCACTTCCCTTTTATCCCCCATTCTGGATGCCCTGTGTTATCTCGTCGGCTTCCGGTATCTGGGGAAAGAATTTCTTATCCGTTCCATCGCCGCCACCTTCTGTCTTGCAGGTTTTCTGAAGGTATGGGAAAGCCTTCCCTTCCTTCTTCCGGATCTGACGGATAAACCGCTGCTGGCTGCCATTGCCGGCGCCTGCTTTGTAGGAATCGGCGTGGGACTCGTGGTGCGGCAGGAAGCGTCCAGCGGCGGCGATGATGCGCTGGCTCTCGTGATTTCCAAGCTGACGCACTGTAAAATATCACGGGCCTATCTGGCGACGGATCTCACTGTGCTTGTACTTTCCCTGACCTATATTCCGGTGGGACGCATCGCCTATTCCCTGATTACTGTTACTATTTCTTCCCTGCTGATTGATTTCGTGCAGACCTTCAGCCTGGCAGACTGGAAAAAAAGACTGGCTGCCTTACGAGGGGCAAAAACGGCAATCGGCGAAGCTGAAGACTCTGCAAATTCTTAATTTGCCCGGAAACCGATACCCTGAAATCTATGCCGTTTTTCTAAAATAAGATCAGTTCCCTGAAAATCAGCTCAATTCCTGGATATCAGATAGATTTCCGGAGAATCGGAGTAGCTATCCTAAACTCAACCCGGCTTCCTGAGAAACCTCCGGCGGCCTGAAAGAAAAAATATATAGCACAACACGATTGTTATCACAGGCACAAGCCAAAGGTAAAAACCGCCGAACCATTTTTCCTCCCACGGTTTCCTGAACAGCTGAAATCTTGCCAGTACCACAGGGCTGAAGGAAAACAGGTAAGCCGCAGGCAAAAATCCCGCCCGGATCCCCCAGTTATACAGGAGCTGACAGACGAAATAACCGATACCCGCGCCTGCGGCGGACTGGAAGGGTGTATGTGAAAAAGCGGACAGACAGTACACCGCTCCCGCAAGCAGAATTACGGCGCAGATCCCCAGGAAAAATGAGGCAGTAAAGGCCCGGCCGCAGCTGACAGCCAGAACAGTATCCAGTTCTTCGGCCGCAGGCCGCATCATACCGGTTCTCCAGATTTCTTTTCCCCAGACACAGCGGATGAATAAATAATCCGAACCCAGAAGAATCCCCAAAATGGACAATGAAAGGGTGAGTACGGCAGCGGCTTTTCCACAGGCCGTTTTTTCCATCCCATTCGCAGCGGTCTGCAGCAGTTCCTCCATCTTCAGGCTATATTCCCCGGCAAATACAGGCGCGGAAAAAATGATGATAAGCATTGCGGCAAGCAGGCCGTGCAGCTCCATCAGCAAAAGCATCACAGCCTGTGCTTCTCCCGCATGAAAATCCGCCTGCTCCGCATATACCCGCCAGCCTATGGCGGTAAATAAAAAGCTTCCCGCGGCTGCCGTCAGATAAAATGGTTTTCTTATCAGTTTTTCCAGTTCGAAAAGATACAGCCGCATTCTTATCCCTTCTTTCCATTCCGGCACCAGCCGTGCCAAAGCATCCAAAGCCCTGCCAGGCACAAAACAGCTCCGGCAATGCCCGGAAAAATCCGGCTGCCACCTGCTCCTCCATCAAAGGAAGGAATCATCAGATTCAGCGGCAGCCCTTCATTCGGTAAAGTCAGAAGACGGGCAAACAAACGGCCGAAGCTGATAATACCCAGCTTAAATACCAGCATCCGGCTGATAAGGGGATAGACAAAAAGGATGGCAGAAACACAAAGAGACATCAGCGGCCAGCTGCATACCGCTGATACTCCGGCTGTCAGGCAGACAAGAACCGTCACTCCCAGCACTGTGCGCGGAAGATATACCGACACCCAGAACTGTCCTGTAGTTATGGAGTCCGGACACAAATATGGCGCAGCTCCCGCACAAAGCACATTTGCCCGCAGGCCTTCAAAACCATAGACGATGCCATTCACAAGAAACAGAAAACCTCCAAGCAGCAAAAAGCCTCCCAAAGCGATGATCCAGCCCGCCAACAGCCGCATAAATGGCATTTTTCTTCTCCCTTCAGCACTGGAGCGGATCACAGATGCAGTTTTCAGGCTTCTGTCGGAGGAATATACATTAGATAATACCACCACCATGGTAATCCCCCACAGGATGGCCGTTCCCATCAATACCTCCATTAACCCTTCCCACCCTTCGGCATAGGAAAAATAAAGCCGGTCTGCGTAGGAGGCTCTGCCAAAACCGCCGTTTTCATCCTGCAGGGAATAGAGTACTGTGCTTTTCCTGTTTTCACTGTATCTGTAGTCCGTCATATTTTCCGTGATAAAACGGTTCAGATAATTTCCGTAGACGCAGCCGCCATCGTCATTATATTTCGCAAAACCATAACGGGCGATGATTTCTTCCGCCTTCCTGTCTGTCAAATAGCCTCCATATTCTGCAGTAATGCTGCGGTTATAGCGTACGGCGGCCATACCCCGCAGTTCCTCCTCTCCGGTATAAACCACGGGCATCATAATCCTAATGAGATACAGCCCCGCCAATAATGAGAGGAGAAAACCTGTCCAGAGCGCAGGTTTCCTGCAAAGCTTTTCCAGTTCAATTTTCAGCAGCATTTGTCCGCCTCCTCCCTGAAGTAATAAAGGTATACATCCTCCAGCGTCGGCGGTACACTGACCGCCTCCGGGGCAGGGCAGTCCTCCGATATAATGCGCAGGGCTGTTTTATCCCCCTGGTTTTTCAGGCTGCTCACCGCATAGCGGCGGTTCAGCGCCTCCGCCTCTTCCCTGTCTGCGGCCAGCTCCCATACCCAGCCCTGCACCTGCCTGGCAACATTCTCCACACTGCCCTGCTGCAGAAGCTTTCCGCCCTTCATAAGAAGGATTTCATCCGCGATATATTCCACATCGGACACGATATGGGTGGAAAGGATAACGATCCTGTCCCGGGAAAAAGCGCTGATAATGTTCCTGAAACGGATACGTTCTTTCGGATCCAGCCCTGACGTAGGCTCATCCAGAATCAGGATTTCCGGATCATTGAGCATGGCCTGGGCAATTCCCAGCCGCCGCACCATGCCTCCGGACAACGTTTTGATCTTTTTTTTGCTGATCTCTTCCAGACCTACCATGGCGAGCAGCTCCTGCGTTTTCCTTTTTGCTTCCGACACAGGCAGCGCTTTGAGGGCCGCCATATACATAAGAAACCGCTCCGCCGTAAAGTCCGGATAAAAGCCGAAATCCTGGGGTAGGTAGCCCAGATAACGCCGGTAGCCGGCGCCCAGCTTATCTATCGGTCTGTCATTGCATAAAATTTTTCCATCATCCGGCCTTAATATATCGCATAACAGTCTGAGGAGCGTGGTTTTTCCCGCGCCGTTAGCTCCCAAAAGGCCGTATACCCCGTGGGTAAATGCAGCGCTGATATGATTTACCGCTATGTTATCCTTATATTTTTTTGTCACCTCGTCCAGCTTTAATTCCAGCATAACTCTTCTCCTCTTTCTAATTTCCCGGCCAGGCAATACAGCTCTGCCGCCACAAGGCCTCCTGCTGCGGCAAGTGCGGCAACCCACAGCCAAAGCATGGTTTTTTCATACAGATGCGGAATGCAGGCAGGAAAGAAGGAAATACAGCAGGCCGCCGCAAGCACGCAGGCCTGCAGGAAACGGTTATTCCCTCTGGCGAAGGTGAATACCGTCAGGTACAGCAGCGTATTATACACAAAAGGCGTCAGTAGATAGATTCCCGTCTGCCAAAATCCTGTCTGCAGCCTTCCCCGGGAAACAGCTGTGAAGCAGACAAGCAAAAGAAGATCCACCAGTCCCGTAATCGCCATGCGTACCGCCAGAAGCTGTCTTAAATCCAGACAGCAGCTGTGTTCCAGCTCCCACATATGGCAGGAAAAGCATTTCCCCAGCTCCGCAAAACCGGCTACGCCTGCCAATGCCATAATTGCGGATAGAACCGGCAGAAGCACCACATAGGAAACACCGCCCTGTTCCACCAGACCGCCCGGAACCGATGGCGTAAAAAACAGGCTGTTTAACCCATAAACAGTCAGATCTCCCACCCACAGGACGGCAGATGCGCCAAGAAGCAGCCAAAAGGCCTGGAAACACCAGTAACCGCGTGAAAAAAGGGTAAGCTGCGTACAAAAAATCTGCTGCCAGGTTGGTATGAATACCGGCCTTTTGCTCCGTATGCTTTTTTCAACCGCTTCCAGCGCCCTTTTTTTGCCCTGCACATCCGCAGGAAGCTCCTGCCGGAACAGTCTTGTTAATTCCCGGTCCCTTTTCATTGGCTTTCCTCCTCCAATATTTTTTTCAGCTTTTGTTTGCCCTGATGCAGCCTGGACTTTACCGTAGCTGTATTTGTCCCCGTTATCCGGGCGATTTCCCTGATTTTCAGTTCATCAAAATAAAACAGGGTCAGCGCCTCCCTTTGTACGCCGGGCAGGCGGGAAAGCGCCTGAAGCAGGCTGCTTTGCCCGCAGTTTTCCGTAAAATCCCGTTCCTGTCCGGCCGGCCGGGCCAGCTGCGCCTGTTCCAGTTCCCTGTCCCGGTACAGCTTTTTAAAATAATCCCGGCACACATTGGCGGCGATAGTCAAAAGATAACCCTTCAGATTCCGCTCCCGGTAACTGTCCACGTAACGGATGAACCTGATAAACGTTTCCTGGGCGCAGTCGCAGGCATCCGCCGGATTTCCTGTCTGATAGCAGCAGAAACGGTAGATATCGTCATAGTATTTTTCCGCAATCTGTCCAAGCGGCTCATTATTTCCCTGATGTATTTCCCTGATCCATTTTTTGTCGTCCACGAAGAGGCCCCTTTGTGAATTCAAATACCCCGCCGCAGGCAACGGGCAGCAGCGGGGTATTTGACCCTCGCGGCAGTCGCCAAATATCCATGCAAGCATGGATACTTGGCTCGTTGCTCGCGGGAATAAATGCAGCATTTAAAGTGTCTGTGCAGGCGCTGCACAGACTGCATGAATATGTAACGGCGGCAGGCATCCGTCCCGCCGCATAGCTTTTTAATGGCCGGATGCAGTTACAGTCAGGCCGGCGGCCAAACTGTAACCACCATAAAAATAGCTACACTGATATAACCTGATTTTGCTTAAAAAGGTTTTAAAAAAGCAGAAGAAATTTCTCCTGCTTTTTTAATCATCATTTTTTGTTTTTTAAATCCAGGTAATCATGATGAGCAGGGTTCCGTTTTCTACGGTAATGCTGCTCTCCTTGCCGATAAATTCATTGCTTACGCCGATCGGGAAATCATTGGTGACTGTGGCATTATCCAGCAGGTATTTCATATTCCGGATGGTGACCCCTTCCGCCTTATCTCCCAGGGAAAACAGGGACAGAAGGCCTTCCAGGTTCTTTTTGAAGCTGACCGTTTCATTCTTGGCCACAAGGATCATGCCGTCGCCGTCCATTAGATAGCCCCTGGCTCCTTTTTCCTTCAGATAATTCAGGCATTGGATATTTGCCATGGTATGCGCCAGCCTTCCGCCCTGGCCGCCATAGATGACGAATTCCTTATATCCCAGCTTCAGGCCCTCCTTGATGGCCGCCAGCATGTCCGTATCGTCCTTCTTCACCGGAAGCACCCTGACCTTTTCCGGTTCTCTGGAGCGCATCTCCATAATGGCTTCCATATTATTTTCATCAAGGGAATCAAAATCCCCCAGAACCAGATCCGGTTCTATTTCCAGATACCTGCAGTAGGCGAAACCCCCGTCCGCCGCAATCACATAATCCCCTTCACGCAGAGGTATTTCGGATACGGTTAAATCTCCCGCCCCGATAATTACACATCTTTCTGCCATAACTCTTCTCCTTTTCTCTATACAATCAAATTCTTTTTACTCCATTTTCCTGTCAGATATCTGCACAGGGAAATCAGGTAATTTACCGTCCAGCCAGCGGGGATGGCATACCATACGGCTGCCACGCCAAGCACGGGAGACAGCAGGAAGGCGCCGGATACCCGGATGCCAAGATTCACCAGGTTGGCAAGGGTGAACACCACCACATCCCCCGCTCCCCTGAGCACGCCGTCGGTAACAGCCTTCAGTCCGATACAGATGAAGAAAAACTTGATAAAGGACAGATACCCCGTACCTGTGGCATATGCCACCGCTCCGCTTGAGGTATCCATAAATGTGCCGATTATCTGTCTGTCAAAGAACAGCAGGATAAGGCATATCAGCAGGGCAAAACCGCCTGCTATGGCGCAGGCCGCCCGGTAGCCTTTGCGTACCCTCTCCGGTTTTCCCGCGCCCATATTCTGCGCGGTAAAAGTGGATACGGCATTTCCGGTGGATATCATGGGCACGATACAGATGGATTCGATTCTTGTCGCCGCCGCATAGCCGGCCAGAACGGAGGAGCCAAAGCCATTCACCACGGACTGCACAAGCAGCATGCCGATGGATACAATGGACTGCTGCAAAATGGAGGGGATGGCTATTTTCACCATAGCTCCCAGAATGGCCGTGTTGTACTTTCGCACCTTCCCTTCCACGGCAAAGCCATGCAGCCTGCGCATCAGCAGACAGAAGGAAATGACAGCGGCCGTACCCTGAGCGATTACCGTGGCAACGGCGACGCCCGCCACACCTGCCCCGAACCCGATGACAAACCATAAATCCAGAAACACATTCAGCACGGAGGAAAAAATCAGCAGGCAAAGCGGTGTCCTGGAATCTCCCAGCGCATTGAACATGGAAGACAGAATATTATACATAAACAAAAAAGGCATGCCCAGAAAATAAATTCCCAGATAGGTTCCTGCCGCCGCCAGAATATTTTCCGGCGTATTCAGCCATATGAGGATCAGCCGGTTCATCAGGAAGCCGAATACCCCCAACACAATTCCCATGGCCAGAAAGGTAAGCAGCGCCGTATACACGGAGGTTTTCATCTTCCTGTCTTCTCCGGCCCCCAGATACTGGGAGGTGATAACGGAGGCTCCGATTCCCCCGCCGATTGCAATCATGACGAATACATTGGTGAGCGCATAGGAAGCTCCAACCGCCGCCAGTGCATCCTCTCCTACAAATTGTCCTACAATCATGGAGTCCACCATGTTATAAAACTGCTGGAACAGGTTGCCTAAAATCATGGGAAGCGCAAACAGGAACAGCGTTATTCCCGGCGAATCCTCAAGCATGTTCCATTTCCTTTTTACTCTTTTTTCCATATTACCTTTGCGATCTCAAAGCCGGAGGCCGTTTCCCTTCCCTGTCATTTTTTTACTGCACAATATATACACCACTCTATTGTAACAACTTTTTGTCCCCTTGAAAAGAATTTATGCAAAATCTTGTGGGAGGACGGTTCTGCCGCCGGCTGTTCGTGTGTTCCGCCTGGGCGCCATACCGGTTTGGGGGCGGGAGGTGGATTGCTGTAAGGGTCGTTTAAAAACGCCGGTCCTTGCGTTGTGTCCTTTACAACGCTAGTACCGCTGCGTTTTTAACCGAGCGGGAGCGTGCCCTCTAAGCAACCACCTCCCGCCCCCAAACCGGTATGGCGCCCAGGCGGAACACACGAACAGCCGGCGGCAGAACCTGGAAGTGAAAGCAGCTGAATTTTAGGATAGGGCGTACATGTGGTTCAGGGGGCCGTTGCCTTTTCCCAGGTCCAGGGGGGTATTAAGGGCTCCGGTCAGGTAGGTTTTGGCTTCTTTTATGCTTTGGGGGAGGCTTTTTCCTTCGGCCAGGCGGCAGGCGATGGCGGAGGAAAGGGTGCAGCCGGTGCCGTGGGTGTTGGGGTTGTGGATGCGGGCGGAGGGAAAAAGGGTGGTTTGGGCGCCGTCATAAAGCAGGTCTGTGGCATCGTCCGGAAGATGTCCGCCTTTTATGAGGACAGCGGTTCCAGCGGCGTTGAAAAGGATGCGGGCGGCTTTTTCCATGTCTTCCGGCGTGCGGATGGCAAGGCCGGTGAGGGCCTGTGCCTCGGGGAGGTTGGGGGTGATGAGGGTTCCCAGAGGGAGGAGTTCTTCTTTCAGCAGAGAAAAAGCGGGTTCTGAGAGGAGGCGGCGGCCGCTGGTGGATATCATGACAGGGTCGATGACCAGGTTTTGGGGGCGGTATTGCTGCAGACCGGCGATGATCCGGGCCAGTATCGGCTCCTCCGATACCATGCCGATTTTGACGGCATCCGGATATATATCGGTAAATACGCAGTCCATCTGGGCAGCTACGAACTCCGGGGAGACGTTGAGTATTCCGTATACGCCGGTGGTGTTCTGGGCGGTCAGGGAGGTGATGACGCTACAGGCGTACATGCCATGTACTGTTATGGTTTTGATATCGGCCTGGATACCGGCCCCTCCGCTTGGATCGGAGCCGGCTATGGTAAGTATCTTTTTCATGGGGCTGTTCCTCATTTCGTGAAGGTATAAAGATAGTAATCGGCTTGTTTTATAATCTCCCCTTCCTGTACGGCGGAGGAGGGGTCTTTTACACCGACTGTGGGAAAGCCGGCTGTTTTCGCCGTTTTCAGGGCGTACAGGGCATCTTCGAAAACGAAGGTTTCTTCTTTTCCGGTTCCAAGCAGGGCCAGGGCTTCTTCATAAATGGCGGGGGTGTCTTTTCCTGCGCCTGCTTGTCCGCAGGTAAGTATAAAAGTAAAGTAATGCAGCACTCCGCATCGCTTCAGAGCGGCCCGGATAAGGCTGTGATCGGTGGCTGTTGCAATGCACATTTTTATGTTTCTTTGGCAAAGCTCTTCCAGGAAGGCGGCGGCTCCTTCCTTCAGGGGGGCTTCTTTTTCATAGAAGGAGGCGATCATGGCGTTAAGCTCTTCCACTATTTTTTCAGGGCTTTCCGTAAGGGCGTAGTTTTCCCGGTAGTAGCAGGCGGCCTGGAGAAGGCTCATGTCACGGAAGGTTTCACGCAGGTTTTCCCGGGGGATTTTCCCTTTTGTACGCAGGTAATCTTCCCCCAGGGTATCCCAGATGCCCATGGAGTCTAAAAGTGTGCCGTCCGCGTCAAAGATGGCTCCGCGGATGTTTGTATGCAGCAGTGCTTCCAGTGTGTCCTGTGCGTTTATCTGCAGGGCCAGTTTTTTCAGGTCTTCGCAGGACTTACGGATATCCGGGCTTGCGAAGATGGCGGAAACAAGGGCCACGCCGGCGATGCCTGTGCCTTTGAGCAAATGCAGATTTTCTTTATGGATGCCGCCTATGGCGCAGACGGGGATGGATACTGCGGCGCAGATCTTTTGCAGGGTCTCATGGGATACCGCGTCTGCGTCGGATTTGGTGGAGGTGGAAAAAACAGCGCCCACTCCCAGATAATCTGCGCCGTCTTCTTCCGCCTGGCGGGCCTGCTCCACCGTCTGCGCGGATACTCCCAGTATTTTGCCGGGACCGATTCTGCGGCGCACATCCGCCGCAGACATATCGTGCTGGCCCACATGAACGCCGTCCGCGCCGCAGCTGACAGCCAGTTCTACGTTGTCGTTAATGAGGAAAGGGACATGGTATCTGCGGCAGAGTTCTTTCACAGCCAGGGCTTCCTGCCGGAATTCTTCCTCCGGCAGCTCCTTTTCCCGAAGCTGGATGCAGGTGGCGCCGCCTGCCAGGGCTTCCTCCACCTGCTGCAGCAGTGTTTTTTTACCCGTCCAGGCACGGTCGGTTACGGCATAGAGGAGCAGCATGCTTCTGTCACATTTCATGGGGAACCTCCGTGCAGATGATTTTTTCAGAAGTTCCGTTTTCCTGCTTTTGGAGCCGGTATTTGCACAGCCTGGCGCCTTCCTCCAGGATTTTCCCGTCCATCAGGAAAATTTCATCTATGATTTTGCTGCGGTAGGAGGCATTGCCTTCTTTGGCGGAAAGCCTCTGGTAAGCCCGTTCTCCTGCCAGCCCCATGGCACAGACGGCCGCAGCGGCCGCTTCCAGGGGCTGTTCCTGATTGGCGGTCAGGTATGCTGTCATCATGGCGGACAGCATACAGCCGGTGCCGGTCACCTTACTCATCAGGGGATGGCCGTTGCGGATGACACAGGCAAAATCACCGTCTGTTACAATATCGATCGCTCCGGTAATTGCCACTATGGCTCCTGTATCCTCTGCGAAGCGTCCTGCAAAAAGGATCGTGCTTTCCAGGTTCGCATCCGTTACCGCATCTATGCCGTCGGCATCCACGCCTTTGGCGCCTCCCATTCCCAGCGCAAGGGTTTTGATTTCGGAAATGTTTCCGCGGATGGCTGTAAAATGTACTTCCTTAAGCGGTCTCCGGGCAGTTTCCGTGCGCAGCCGGCTGGCTCCCGCGCCCACCGGATCAAGCAGCACAGGATGGCCGCAGGCATTGGCTTTTTTACCGGCAGCCAGCATGGAAGGAATCGTATTGTGGTTCAGTGTTCCGATATTGATGTTCAGGCCGCCGCAGACAGCGGTAATTTCCTCCGCTTCCTCCAAATCATCGGCCATAATCGGCGAACCGCCGCAGGCCAGCAGGATATTGGCGCAGTCGTTTACGGTGACATAATTTGTAATATTGTGAATTAAAGGCATCTGCCCTCTTACTTTTTCCAGTTGCTCTTTCAGCATTTTTTCACCCTCGTTTTCCATAGATTCAGCTGCGCTACTCTTCATAGATGGACACGATTTCTCCATCCAGAATGCGGTTCATATTTTTTACGGCGCAGAAGTTCCCGCACATGCTGCAGGTATCCTCTTTTTCCGGCCGGGAGGATTCCCTGTAGCTTCTGGCCTTCTCCGGGTCCATGGCAAGAGAGAACATCCGCTCCCAATCCAGCTTCTTTCTGGCAAGGCTCATCTGATTGTCCCAGTCCATGGCCCCGGGTACGCCCTTGGCGATATCGGCCGCATGGGCTGCGATTCTGGCGGCAATGATGCCTTCCCTCACATCCTCCACGTCAGGCAGGCGCAGATGCTCCGCTGGCGTTACGTAGCAGAGGAAGGAGGCTCCCGCCACCGCTGCCGCCGCCCCGCCGATGGCCGCCGTAATATGATCATAGCCAGGGGCCACGTCCGTTACTATGGGGCCTAGCACGTAAAAGGGCGCGCCATGGCAGAGGGTTTTCTGGATTTCCATATTGGCTGCGATCTGGTTAAGCGGCATGTGCCCGGGTCCCTCAATCATGATCTGTACGTCTTTTTCCCAGGCTCTTTTTGTAAGCTCCCCAAGGGTAATCAGTTCTTCTATCTGGGACGCGTCGGTAGCGTCGGCAAGGCATCCCGGACGGCAGGCATCCCCCAGGCTGAGGGTAACGTCATATTCCCGGCAGATATCCAGAATCTCGTCATAGTGCTCATAAAAAGGATTTTCTTCTCCTGTCATTTCCATCCACGCAAAAATAATGGAACCGCCTCTGGAAACGATATTGGTCAAACGCTTATTCTTCTTAAACTTATGGGCGGTTTCTTTGTTGATCCCACAGTGGATAGTCATAAAATCCACACCGTCCCGGGCGTGCATTCTCACAATATCAATCCATTCCCCTGACGTAATCTGCTTCAGGGGCTTATGATAATAAACCACCGCATCATAAATCGGCACGGTTCCAATCATGGCGGGGCAGTTATGCGTCAGGTAACGTCTGAACTTCCTCGTGTCGCCGAAGGAACTT
Organism: Eisenbergiella porci; assembly: GCF_009696275.1. Lineage (GTDB taxonomy): Bacteria > Bacillota > Clostridia > Lachnospirales > Lachnospiraceae > Eisenbergiella > Eisenbergiella porci. The sequence continues at coordinate 23,414 of NZ_VUMI01000032.1, read as the reverse complement.
AGGTCCATAATGGCTTCCGCTCCCATTTCCACTGCCTTTCGCACCTTCTCATATTCCATTTCCAAATCTGTCATGTCTCTGGATGTGCCCAGGTTCACATTGATTTTGGTTTTCAGCATGGAACCAAGACCGTTTGGCACAATCGACTTATGCTCTTTGTTGCAGGGGATGATAATCCTGCCCTCCGCCATAAGCCTGCACAGTTCCTTCCCGGAAATATGCTCCTTTTCTGCCACCGCTATCATCTGTTCCGTGAGAAAACCTTTTCTCGCGGCTTCCATCTGTGTTGCATAATTCATACTGTTTCCTCCTGACCGTTTGCTTCCTTCACAGTTTTTCTCTTTCTTTTCAGGGCCTGTGCGGCAGTGCGAATGCAGGAAACAGGAATTGCGGCAAAAGAAAATGCGGCTTTTGGCGGACGCTCACTAAAAAAACGAAGCATACCAGGATCGGTATACTCCGCTTTCATATCATGTAAGCTGTGCAACTTCTTCCTACGTTGGCATTACCCAAATCAGGTTTAAGGGTCGAAGTTGGATTACTTCCTCTCAGCCTGCTTCACAAGCTCCCCTGAAAAATATGTACTTTTTCCCGCCGGGCTTAACCGGCCTTTACGTGGAAATCATATCATGCCTGTCCTATTTTGTCAAATTTTATGCCCTGCCGGTTTTTCCGGCCTTTTTTCTGATTCCCCGTCAATCTGTAACAGTCCGGACGGGCCAGAATGACCGGCAATTACAATTTTGTCCTGACGTTTTCCGGTGTTATTGCAACTACGCTCTTTTGGAAAGAACCTCTTCTTCATATTTCATTACTTCCCTGAACCAATCTCCCTTGACAGGAACATTGTTCTTCTCACAGAAGTAATCCCACACATCACCGAAGGGATAGGTTTTCATTTCTTCCTGCATTGCCATCAGTTCTGTAAACTGGTTGGTATCCTGCAGCTCCTTAAAACGCTTGTTGGGAGAAACCAGGGCGTAAAGAAGGGCCTTCTGCATATTTCTCATACCAACGGTCCACGCGGAAATACGGTTGATGCTGGCATCAAAGAAATCAAGGGCAAGAAGCACGCGGTCAATGGCGTCGTTTCTTACGATTTCCTTTGCAATTTCTCTTGTTTCATCATCAAAAAGAACTACATGGTCGCTGTCCCAGCGTACCGGCCTTGTTACATGAAGCGCAATCTTGTCATTGAACAGGAGCATGGAGGAAATTTTATCGGATACCATCTCTGTGGGATGATAATGTCCGTTGTCCATAAGGCTGATAATGCCGTTGTTTGCCGCATAATTGACGGTAAATTCACTGGATCCCACAGTGTAGGATTCCAGGCCGATGCCGAATACCTTGGATTCCAGGCACACAAGAACCTTGGTTTTATCGTAAGGGATGGAAAGGATCTGATCCAGGGAATCTTTGAATCTCGCCCTGGGCCCCAGTCTGTCGGCGGGAATGTCTTTATAGCCGTCCGGAATCCAGATGTTCATTGCGCAGGGGATTCCCAGCTCTTCTGCAAAATACTGGGAAATGCGGATGCAGGCTTTTCCATGCTCAATCCAGAAATTACGAACTTCATCGATCGGGCTGGAAAGGGTCAGGCCGTCCACTACCTTGCTGTGGGAGAAGAAGGTGGGGTTGAAATCAAGGCCGATTCCTTTTTCCTTCGCAAAATCAACCCATTTTTTGAAATGCTTCGGCTCGATTTTGTCTCTGTCCGCAAATTCACCATCTTCAAAAATAGCATAGCTTGCATGCAGGTTCAGTTTATGCTTTCCGGGCACGAGGCTGAATACCTTATCAATATCTGCCATCAGTTCTTCCGGTGTCCTTGCCTTTCCGGGATAGTTTCCGGTAGTCTGGATTCCTCCGGTAAGAGGTCCCTTCTGATCAAAGCCGGTAACATCGTCGCCCTGCCAGCAGTGCATGGAAATCGCAATGTTTTCCAGAGTTTCCACCGCCTTGTCGGTGTCCACGCCAATCGCCGCATAAATTTCCTTTGCGGATTCATATCTTTCTTTTACGTTCATAATTATCTCCTTTCCGTCCCATGGGACGACGTGCGTTTCACACGTTTTCGACTGATGATGTAATTGGGTAACCGTTCAGATGGGTATGAACCTTTACCTCGCTTCATATTTTTTCACACCGAAGGAATCGTAAATGCAGGCGCGCACCTGGGCAAGTCCCTCAAATTTTCCGTCCTTCAGCATCTGTACCGCCAGGTTGCCGATAGCTGTCGCCTCTCCCGGGCCTGCGTAAACGCATCTTCCGGATTTATCCGCAGTCAGCTGGTTCAGATATGCCGCATTGGATCCGCCGCCCACAATATTGATGGCCGGGAAGGTTCTCCCTGTGAGCGCTTCGATTTCCCTGACGGTTTCCGCATAGCTTTCCGCCAGGCTCTGATAAATAACGGCTGCAATCTGTCCGGTTGTCTCCGGCTCTCTCCATCCATGCTTTCTGCAATAAGCCTTAATGGCCTCCGTCATATTGTCGGGCGCCAGAAAAGCGTCGTCATTCACATCCACGCGGGAAGGAAAATCGCTTTCTGCCTCCGCCATATCACACAGCTGTGCAAAGGAATATTTGTCACCCAGCTCATGGCGCACGGACTGGATCATCCACAGCCCCATGATATTTTTCAGATAACGGAAACGGTACTCATATCCGCCTTCGTTGGTAAAGTTTCTTTCCCTGCTTTCCGGGGAGCAGATTGCCCTGTCATTTTCAATTCCCATCAGCGACCAGGTCCCGGAGCTTATGTACAGGCAGTCATCGGTAAGCGCGGGTACGGAAATAACCGCGGATGCCGTATCGTGCGTTGCAGGCATCACCACTTCGCAGGTAAAGCCGACTTCCTCTTCCACCTCTTTGGAAAAAGGTCCCACCACGGTTCCCGGCATATGCAGCGGCCGGAAAACAGAGGGCTTATAGCCCAGCCGTTCAATCAGCTCATAGTCCCATTGCTTTGTTTCCGGGCTGACCAGCTGTGTGGAGGTGGCGTTGGTGTACTCGGACAGCTTATTGCCCGTGAGCAGAAAATGGAAATAATCAGGAAGCATCAGCAGCCACTCCGCTTTTTCCATGTTCTCCGGCTCCTGGGTTTTCACCGCCATCAGCTGGTAAATGGTATTGAACATCTGTTTCTGGATTCCCGTCCTGGCATACAGGGCGTCCTCCGGTATGATTTTATACACCTCTTTGTCCATGCCTTTGGTTCTGCCGTCCCGGTAGCCATAGGTGTTTCCCAGGATCCTGTCCTCCCCGTCCAGGAGGACATAATCCACGGCCCAGGTGTCAATGCCCATGGATTTGGGGATTTTCCCGGCCGCCCTGCAGGCCTTCAGGCCTTCCTTGATTTCGTGGAAAAGGCGGGGAAGATTCCAGCACAGATGGCCGTCCTTTTTCTCCATGCCGTTTTCAAAACGGTATACCTCCTCCAATACGATTCTGCCGTCTTCCAGGTGTCCCAGGATATGGCGGCCGCTGGAGGCGCCTATATCCACAGCAAGATAGTACTCTGCCATAATTTTACCTTCTTTCGTCCCGATTTCACTGCTACTATTATACCTCTGCGAAAGTTATTTTTTTAGGACGGTAATTGTAAATTTACCGTCCTTATTTGCACCTCTATTTTAAGAAAAACCTTCTTTTAACAATCATATTAAAAGAAGGTTTTCATATTTGAAATATTTTACTATACTCTTACTAATCAATGAGAGTATAGTGAAAGCTAAGTTTTGGATCCATACCTATTTCAAACGGCCAAAATTCGATAATAATTTCCGGTCCTCCGTCCCGCATATAAAATACTACAAAGCCTGTCATTTCCTCACCAGATTTCAGCGAGTCATTTAAGAGAATATTTTCAGTCCCGCTTTCTAAAATCATGGGGGAATATAATTCATCATACTCAACGCTAAAGTTTTCAATGTAATTTATCGAAATTTCTCTCTCAGAAGCATTTAAAATTCTAAATTCAGCTTTTACAAGTTTGTCTGAATATTTTTCCTCTCCATTATATATTGACAACCCGTATTTTTCATAATCTTCCTGTTGTACTACTTCACACTTTTCAAGCGTTACTTGTATATCAAAAACTTCTCCTGTTTCCTCAATAGCTATAGTATCCCCTACTCCCTTTAAAATACCCCCAGTACTTTCTTCTGCCATTTCAGTCACTATTTCTTCAATACTTTCTTGTACACTTTCTGTTTGTATTATATTTTCTTCTAAAGAAACCTGAGCTTCATTTTCTTCAGTTATCTTTTCTTCGTTATCACATCCGCTCATCATTAATACTGCCAATAAAATACACATAAACCTTTTCTTCATATCATTTTCTCCAATTTACTATTGTATTACAAGACTATCTTGTATGAATGTATTATATCACAATACTTTCAACCTTACAATATACTTATATTTTAAAAAAAGAACATACTATATTATATTTATATGAAAGCATTTCTGAGGAATTTTATGATTGATTATGCAGCAACCGGAGCGCGTATTAAGAGACTTCGATTAAAGAACCATTTAACGCAGGAACAGTTAAGTGAAATGATTGGTTTATCCCCTAAACACATATCTAATATAGAAACGAGTAATGCTCATCCATCTATTGAAACCTTAGTGGCTCTTTCTAATGTACTTCATACCAGTATGGATTTTCTTCTTATGAATGATATTAAACAGAATCAGGAAGAATTATTTCTAAAAGAATTACAGGATTTGCTATCGGACTGTACTCCTGATGAGAAAACAGAACTACTGGAAATTACACGTTCAATTAAGTCAATACTCAGAAAAAACAGGAGCAAAAAATAATATTATCCTTTGCTCCTACTACCTTTAAATTCCTCTCACTGGCATGATTCAATTATTTAAGAATATCCGAATAAGTTACCAATGCAACATTTCCAAGCCGGTCCGCCTTCTCAATACAACCTTTAGTAAACCCATTCTTTGCAAACAGATACAGGCGGACATTTTTGTAAGGAAACAGTTGGCTCCGTTTCATCAGTGTTTCCAGTACCCCTGTATCCACCTTCTCATTTGTCCATTTGCATTCCCCAAACAAGGCCGTCTCTTTATCCTGTTCTCCCATAATATCAATTTCCGTCTGACTGCGCGCAGACGGATCGTTTCCCCACCAGCGTCCAAGCTCCTTAAACTCTACGGGCGATTCCCCGCTTAACAGTAATTTCCAGAGATACTGCCTGCAGATTTCTTCAAACACTTTACCCATATAATCCGGCAAGTTTGGCTGAATCCGTTTATATGCAAGATCGGAGGCGCCGCGGGCAATCATGGAATAATTCTCCGGCACAAATCGATACCAGAAGCGGAACATATTATCATCAATACTGTAAATTGACTTTCGGGACGATTTTTCACCATAGGGTGTCTCTTTTCGAATCAGTCCCAACGATATCAGATTTTTCAGATAGGTGGAGCATACACTGGTATCTTCGCCAACCTTAGTGGAGATTTCCGCCATCCGGGATGCACCGGTCGCAATTGCCGTTATAATAGCATTATAGAGGGCAGGCTCCCGTACCTCCTGCTTCAGCAGATTTTCAGGCTCTTCAAACATAGAGGATATGGGATTCAGAAATGTATTCTTAATATTCTCCTCAACACTCAGGCGATCATTTATTTGCAGCAGATATTGAGGTGTCCCGCCTACAATACCATAAATCAGTGCCTGATCCTCCTCCGAAAAATTCTGAAAATAACGGCAGGTGTCTGCAAAATCAAAGGGCTGAATCTTCATCTGCGCCGTCCTTCTGCCATAAAGGGGCGCTTTATAGGCCAGGACCTGGTCTTCCATATAGGACATGGAGGAACCACAGAGAATCAGCATCAGCTTAGATGTATCCTTGTACTTGTCAATTAAAAGCTGCAGTGTAGATGCAAGGCTTTTAGATGCGCGCGCTACATAAGGGTACTCGTCAATGGCAAGGATCAGGCGCTCCTTTTCCGACAGCCTGAATACATACTCCAATGCCGCCTGAAAGGATAAAAAAGCCGTTTCTGCCTGAATACCCGCTCCATACTCCAGAATATTCCTGCTGAAGTTTTCCAGATTCTGTTTGGCATTACTTTCCACGCCCATAAAATAGATCGCATTTTTCTCTTTTATAAACCGGTTAATAAGTGCAGTTTTCCCTACGCGCCGGCGGCCATAAATAACTACAAATTCAAACCTTTCTGAAGTATACAATTGATTCAAAGAAGCCAGCTCACGCTCTCTGCCAATAAACATTCTTCTTCCTCCTCTTCGCTGCTTATATCATATCACTTTACTCAATTTTAGTCAATTATGATTTAGTAAATTTTACTTTACTAATTATATAAGAGATATCCCTTTTGACGGAAAGATGACGTAAATGGTATAATGTCAGCGTAGCTGACATTATACCTGCGCATCCCGGTTTCTGCAGCCACCGCAGAAAACCGGGTGCTAAACTCCGCCGGATGCCAATAACCGCAAAGCGGATATGCTGCAGCAGGCGCAGGGACAGTAAAACAGGCGGTCCGGGACGGGACCGGAAGGGGAAACAGATGAATCAGGAGCTGCTTGATAAGCTGAGGGTGATTTCGCCGGAGGAAAGGAAGATATTGGACGGGGAGGCCCGGGTGGAGAAGAGCATTTACACCGCGGACGATGATTTTATTGTGGACAGCAGGCAGATGCTGGATGCGGGAAAGCTGATCGATATCAGGCCGCATACGCGGTTTGTGCGTTTTCCGAAGCACCGTCATAATTATATCGAAATTATTTACATGTGCAGCGGGACGACGACCCATATTATTAATGAATCGACGCGTGTCTTATTGGATACAGGGGATTTGTTGTTCCTGAACCAGAACGCCGCGCAGGAGATACTTCCGGCGGGGGAGGATGATATTGCAGTGAATTTCATAGTCCTGCCTGAGTTTTTTGACCGGGCTTTTCTCATGATGGATGAGCGCAGCGAGCTGCGGGAATTTCTGGTGGGTTCCCTGAAAAAGGATCGAAGCTTTACCAATTACCTGCATTTCCATGTGAGTGAGGTGCTGCCCATTCAGAATCTGGTGGAAAATCTTATCTGGTCTTTGGTGAACAGGCAGCCTAACCGGAGGAATATCAATCAGACGACCATGGGGCTTCTTTTCCTGCAGCTTTTGAACCATACGGACAAGATCAACCAGGATGATCCCGGGCAGCATGAGCAGAATATAGTATTTACGGCCATGAAATATATCGAGGAAAATTATAAGACGGCTGCGCTGGAGGAGCTGTCCGTCCGTCTTTGTGAACCTGCCTATTATCTGAGCCGGCTGATCCGCCGGATGACAGGAAAGACCTTTAAGAATTTACTGCAGACAAAAAGGCTGAACCAGTCAGCCTTTCTGCTTACCACAACAACACTTCCCGTGGAGGAAATTATTGCGTCTGTGGGATATGACAACACAAGTTATTTTCATCGGATTTTCCGGGAGCAGTTCGGCATGACGCCGCGCGCCTACCGCCTTGCCCATGAGGCTGTTAATTCTCAGGATACAGGCAGGTAATGCCGGAACGTTCAAAGGTTTCCAGCCACACATCGGAGGGCTTTTCATCTGTGACTACCACCTGAACGTGGTTGATGTCACAGATTTTGGAAAAAGCAACTCTTCCGAACTTGGTGTGATCCACCGCAAGAATACACTGCTTCGCAGATTTGAGCATGGTCTGCTTTGCCTGGGAAAAAAGTTCATTACCATCGGTAATTCCTTTTTCCATGTCCAGCCCCTTACAGGAAAGCACCACCTTCTCCACGTTGAAGGCACCCAGTCCTTCAATGGCGCGGGGGCCTACCAGGGCCAGATACCCTTCCTTCAGGCTTCCGCCGGAGGAGATGATATTCCAATCCGAAACATCGGACAGTTCCAGGATAACCTCTATGGAATTGGTGATCACGGTGAGACGTTCCTTGGCCTTGAGCGCCTTGGCAATGAATACCGCCGTGGTGCTGGGATCAAGGATGATATGATCTCCGTCTTCTATCAAGGTTTCCACGATTTTGGCTATTTTCTGTTTTCCCGCCGGATTGTTTTTCTTCCGGATATTAAAGGGCATATCCAGACTTGTATTTTCGTTGAGCACCGCTCCGCCGTAGCTTTTAACGGCAAGGCCGTCCTTATCCAGCTTATCCAGATCCCGGCGTATGGTTTCCTCCGATACCCGGAATTCCTGACTCAGTTCGCTGACAATAACCTTCTTATCCTCCTGAAGCTTTTCAAGAATCAGATTTCTTCTCTCTACCGCTAACATAACCCCAAAAACCAGCCTTTCTTTATAGTATGGATCGGCAGATCTGTTCATCCGGATGGGCAATCACAGAGGAATCCAGGTACATTCCATTGCCTGCAACAGATTGTTTTGCCTTCTCAATTGCAGATTCCACTGCCGCTACCTCCCCGGTGAGAATCAGATAGGATTTTCCGCACATTCCCTTGGCGATCCGCAGTTCGATCAGATCAACAATTGCTGTTTTGGCAGCCACATCCGCAGCAACGATTATGGATGCCGCATCATAGGTTTCCAGAATACCGAAGGCGTTTACCTTTTCTATCTGGGTCGTTCCGTAGATGGCCGGGAAAATACTTTCATGAGGATTCCCCAGGACAAAGCTGTCAATCAGCTCCTCCTGCCGTGTCTTTTGTGCCGCCTCAACAGCCGCGTTCACCGTGCTCAGGGAACCGGTAATTAAAGCAATGTATTTTCCGGGACAGACCGTCTGTGCCTCCAGCAGCTTAACATCCGCGGTCTTTACCATCGCGTCCGCAGCGGTAATGCCTGCTGAAACCGTTTTAAATTCAATCATGCCTATTGCCTTGCTCATCTATTTCTACCTCTCATCTGCACGTCTAAACCGCCGCCAGAACCACCATGTTTTTGTCTGCTTTCATTACTTTTCCGCTGATGGATGCATGAATGGGTACGCTCAGGCCGTCCGCAGCGGATGCAATCATCTGTCCTCTGGCTACCATATCCCCCTCGGAAACCACCGGACGGGCCGGGGCGCCGATATGCTGGCTGAGCAGAATCGTAACGGTATTTACCTTTTTCACTTCATCATCCATGGGAGCTTCCCTGTCATAGGCGGAAAGTCCAAGCCTTGCCTCCAGCCTCTCCTCCGGCGCCTTGCGGTATTCCCTGGACTCCTTTACGGGAGCGGGGATTACGCCTGCCGGAGGCTTTACTCCGGCATTTCTGAGCCCCGCCTTGTATTCTGCCATAAGGCTTCTGGGCGACAGGCCCTGTGGGCAGGAATACAGTTCACATAACCCGCAGGAGCTGCAGAAGTATGTATTGACAAAGGGATTGGCGTCCCGGAAATCCCGGTTCGCTGCAGCGCGCATGAATTTATGCGGCTCTATCGGGTGTCCCAGCGCATGCCTGGGGCATAAATCCGTACACATCTGGCACTGACAGCAGGCAGAGGCCGCACGTTTCAGCCCAATGGCCGGATTCAGTTTTTTCTTCTGGATCAACGGATGCTCCTCAGACAGCACAAGCACCGCATTGGTGGTTTTGGTGACCGGAAAAGCCGCCTCCCTGATATTGCCCATCATAGGGCCTCCTACCAGGAATACAGGGTTCTTTATTACAGCCCCTCCTGCAAAATCCACACATTTTTCCAAAGAGGTTCCCAGAGGGACTCTGATGGTGACAGGAGACGCCACCTCTCCCACAATGGTTACCAGCTTATCGGCAACCGGCTCTTTTTTCACCAGCGCCTTGTGGATATTATACATGGTCTCTACATTGAAGACAGCAATGCCTTCTTCTATGGGAAGTCCACCGGGCCTGACCACCTTTCCCGTTGCCTCGTAAATCAGCGCCACTTCATCTCCCATGGGATATACACTGTCCAGAAGATGAAGGGATACCTTGGGAAATTTATGGATACATTCCTTTAAGGCCGCCACAGTGTCTTTATATTCTTCTTTAATTCCGACAATCGCCCTTTCGGCGCCCACGGTGTCAGCCACCAGCTGGAACGTCTCCAGGATTTCTTCCGCATGCCTTTGCAAAAGCTGTCTGTGCAGCTTCAGCAGCGGTTCACATTCCGCGCAGTTAAGCAGAATCGCCTGCGCTCTTTCGTCAATCTTCATATAAGTCGGAAAGCCGGCGCCGCCTGCACCGACAATGCCGTTATCCTTTATGATTTTGCTCAGTTCCTTACTATCCATAGCCTGCCCCACTTATTCCAACCGGCTTGCGTCGTCTATGATTCCAACAATGGCCGCATCCACAGGAGCGTCCTGCATATCACAGCCGATTCTTGCGGCGCTGCCCTGGGCTACCAGTACATATTCGCCGATTCCCGCGCCGATATTATCAATAGCCACCAGTCGGTCCGCATGACTTTTCATGGATTCCAGGGGCTCAACGATCATGAATTTATTGCCTATCAGTTTCTCACTTTTGCGTGTGGAAACTATGCTTCCTGTTACCTTTCCTACTATCATAGCGCTCCCCTTATTCCATAGTTCCCGGTATCCTTTTTAATAAGAAAGAATACCGGGAGAACCTTCAGATAATTTTCACAGTGTCCCCGGTAGCGATTTTACTCGCGTTGGCTTCATCCGTGTCAATATGCATTTCCAGCGTGAAGCTGTCGTCCACGCGGATCTTCACATGGTCAAAAACAGTTCCTCTTTCGTTATCCGCTTTCACGGAAACATAGTCGCCGTCCTTTACTCCGGCAGCCTGTGCATCGCGGGGAGACATATGTATGTGCCTCTTTGCAACAATGCATCCTTCATCCAGATATACGGCGCCTTTGGGGCCTACGACTGCAATCGCCGCGCTTCCCGCCACATCTCCGGACTCCCGCAGAGGAGCCTTAATGCCCAGCTTCATCGCATCTGTCGCGGAAATCTCCACCTGGGAGGCTTTCCTGACCGGACCCAGGACCCTTACGTTTTCTATCGCCCGCAGTTTCAGGCCCACTATGGTAACCTGTTCGTTTGCCGCAAACTGGCCGCCCATCAAATCCTTTTTTTTGGTCAGATGATATCCGGGACCGAAGAGCGCTTCCACATGCTCCTGGGTAAGATGTATATGTCTGGCGGATACGCCCACGGGAACCATATAGCCGTTTCCGGCATTTTCTTTCTTTTCCATGGCTTCCATTACCATTCTGGTAATCAGTTCAATTTGATTCGTCTCCACAGCCACACCCACTTTTCTTCGTAATCCGGGAACCGGGCCGGACAGAGAATCCTGTCCGGACTGATTTCCTGCCTTTCAGGTAAAATTAGTTTACAGCAGCTCAGTTGGCTGAACCGCTATCTTATTTTACCTTGGGCAGAATCATCTCAACGTCGGTGTGAGGTCTGGGGATTACATGGGTAGCCACTAATTCGCCCAGTCTGCCTGCGCTGCTTGCGCCTGCTTCCACTGCGGACTTCACGGCTCCTACATCGCCGCGCACCATAACGGTTACCAGTCCGGAACCGATCTTCTCTGTGCCTACCAGCGCTACGTTAGCCGCTTTGCACATTGCATCCGCTGCTTCAATTGCTGCAACAAGTCCTCTTGTTTCCACCATTCCCAATGCTTCCTGTGACATTCTTTTTTCCTCCTTTTTCACTGCAGGCTCTTCTTTAACCTGTGCCTTTTCGGGTTTCTGTGCTGTTTTTGCTGCTGTCCTGCGGGCCGTTTTGATGGCGCCGCCAGAGACTGTTTCGGATTGTGTTGTCTTATCTTTATTGCTGTCCGGCATGACTTCCTCCTTGCTGCCGCTTACACGGCAATGCCGCCCGATGCGGCATTAAACCAGGCTTTAAACCTCCTGGAGATAGCTTTCATCGGAAGGCTCACTGTCCTTAAAGCGGCTTGCACTGCGCTCCACCAGTCCGACGATCTCTTCATGGGGGTTGGCAATCACACCGTAAGCCGCCAGAGGCTTTAACGCCTGTGTCCTGGCTGCCTCCACAGCGGCCGTAACCGCCGCCACTTCGCCTTCCACTATGATGGTTACAAGTCTTCCGCCCAGTTTTCTCTCCCAGGTTGACAGGGTTACGTCCGCGGCCTTGCACATGATGTCAAGGGCGTCCATCGCCGCTACCACTCCTGTTATTTCTATCAGGCCATATGATTTCCCCATGAACATTCTCTCCTAATTGTTAAATGGAAGGCAGAATTTTTTCCACGTCGGTATGAGGCCTGGGGATTACATGAGCCGCTACCAGCTCGCCCAGCTTGCTTGCCGCTGCAGATCCGCTTTCCACGGAAGCCTTTACAGCTCCCACATCGCCGCGTACCATAACGGTTACAAGACCGGAACCGATTTTCTCTGTTCCCACAAGTCTTACTTCCGCAGATTTGGTCATTGCATCCGCTGCTTCAATCGCTGCGGTAAGACCTCTTGTTTCTACCATTCCCAATGCTTCCTGTGCCATTTTTAATTTCCTCCGCTTATACTGAATAATTGTTCAAAGTTTGTAACTGTTCTGTCCTCTCACAGTTACCTGAGTCTTCATTGTCTATTGTACTGAATCCGGTTATGACTTGTCAAATGCGCAAAGTTTGAGCATTTTTTCCGTATCCTCCGTGGGCCTGGGGATGATGTGCTTCTGCACCACTCCCGTAAGGCTGCGGGCCACGCGTTCTCCCGCTTCCATCGCCGCTTCCACATCGGAAACGCTTCCTCTGAATTTGATGGTAACCAGAAGAGGCACCGGAAGGCTGTCGGCGTTGGCCGGCTTGTTCTTATCAAAAGGCTCCAGCCACACATTGCCTGCCTTACATCCGGCATCCGCCGCCATAAAGGCGCATACCAGACCAAATACTTCCAAAATTCCTACGGCTTCCCCCATGGGCTTCGCCTCCTACCTGTCGTTACTTGTTGATGATTGCTATCTTCAGGCCGCTCATCGCCAGGTTGGTCCTGTGCGCTTCGTTGATTTCCTCCAGCGGGAAGGTATGGGTAATCAGCTTCTCGATGGGGATGCCCGCCTTCTTTGCGCTCTTTAAGAACTCAAAGGTGGTGGCATAATCGCGCAGGGTATATACCCAGGAGCCTACGATGGTGATTTCCTTGGAGCAGATATCAAAGTGCGGGTTGATGGTGGCGTCGCCGCCGTTAATGAAAAATCCAAGCTCGCACAGTCCGCCGCCGTTGCGGATGAATTTATAAATATTGGCATGTGCCATGGGAGAACCGGTGCACTGGAAGGCAAAATCCGCCAGATGTCCGTCAAATTTGGCTTCCACAGCGCCTGCAAGGGCTTCGATTCCCTTATGGTCCTTGAAGTTAACTGTATCGGATGCGCCCATTTCCTTTGCGAATTCCAGACGTTTTTCCTCTCCGTCCACCGCTACAATGTGGTTGATTCCCATCGTACGCAGGATAGCGATGCAGATCAGGCCGATAGGTCCGCAGCCCTGCACTACCACTCTGCTGTTAAAACGGAGGATTCCTGTGGATTTCGCTCTTTCCACCGCGTGGATGAGAACGGCGCAGGGCTCAATGAGGATTCTGGAATACAGATCCAGATCGCTTACGTTGAACACGGTAGAGCCTCCGCGGATAAACAGGTAATCTGAAAACCAGCCGTTTAAATGGATATCATCGTCCGGAAGCAGGCCGTATACATCGGCGCCGCCCACGTTCTGTCTGTTCAGGTCATACATGGTGATATCCGGGTTATCCTTGAAAATCATACAGGTTACGACCTTGTCGCCTATCTTAAGGTCTTTTCCTGCGCTGTCTTTTTTAACGTTCTTTCCCATTTTGACAATTTCGCCGGTTCCTTCATGGCCCAAAGCCACGGGAATCAGTCCGAAGGGATCCTTCTTGAATTCGTGTGCATCGGTTCCGCAGATACCGCAGCCTTCCACTTTTACAAGAATATCGTCGTCTCCCACTTCGGGGATGGGGAATTCCTTCACATCGTAATGCTCCAGGCTTGTCAGCATGGCCACATGCGCCGTCTTCGGGATTGCTCCCGCAGGAGCGCTCCCTGCGCCGCTGCTTGCCGCAGGCTGTCTGCCTTCCATGCTGTTGAGGACCTGTCTTACGATTTCTTCTATATTCGTTGCATTAACGTCCATTTTTCCTTCCCTTTCTGCCCTGTCGTATACGATTTTCAATCCTACGGCTTCTATCGTACGATTCCTATCGTATGCACAGGCTGTCTGACATTACACATCTTCTTCTCTTGGTGAAGGTGCTTGTGCTGGTAAGTCCTTCCCCGGTCCTGCTGGCGATGGTAAAGGTACAGAAGCCTTCGCCGCCGAAGCCCAGCGCCGCATAAGAGGGTGCGTTCTTAACCAGAATAGCCGTATCGATCGCTCTGGCATATTTGGTGATGTTGTCTATGTTCTTGGAATGGATATGGGCGGAATGTCTGTTGCCGTGCTCCAGCCATACAGCCTTCTCCACAGCGTCGTCAAAATCCTTTGCCCTTACCAGGCCCAGAATCGGCATCATCAGCTCCTCTGAAATCAGCGGATGCTCCTTTTCCCCTTCGAATACGATGCAGCGGATGTTCTCCGGCGCCTGTATCCCAATCATGGAAAGAAGGGTTCTGGCATCTCTGCCCACGCACTTGCGGTTCAGTCCCTTGGGTGTGAGGACGGTGGCCGTCAGCTTATCCTGCTCCTCTTTGGAAATCAGATAGCAGCCCTGCTCGCTGATCATGTAATTCATCAGCTCATCAGCGATGCTGTCCACAGCAACGATTTCCTTTTCTGCAATGCAGGGAAGGTTATTGTCAAAGGTACAGCCGTTCACGATGTCCGCCGCCGCTTTTCTGATATCGGCTGTTTCGTCCACCAGCGCGGGAGGATTTCCTGCGCCTGCGCCGATTCCCCTTTTACCTGAGGAAAGGACTGCGGTAACCACGCCGGGACCGCCTGTTGCGGCAATCAGCGGGATATCCTTATGCTTCATCATGATATTGCTGGTTTCCAGTGTGGGCTTGAACACGGTACATGCCACATTATCCGGGCCGCCAGCTTCCAGGGAAGCTTCATTTACCAGATTGATGGCAAAAATGGAGGTCCTGATGGCCTGGGGATGGGGGTTGAATACCACCGTATTCCCTGCGGCTATCATTCCTATGCTGTTGCACAGGACGGTTTCACTGGGGTTGGTGCAGGGAGTGATGGCGCCGATTACGCCGAAGGGGCCCATTTCAATCAGGGTAAGCCCTCTGTCTCCCGACCAGGCTGTTGTTGTAATATCTTCCGTACCAGGCGTTTTGTCTGCCAGAAGATGATGTTTCAGAATCTTATCGCCCACATTGCCCATACCGGTTTCCTCCACTCCCATACGGGCAAGGATTTCCGCGGCTTCGTGGGTTTTCTTACGGATATTGGAAACGATCTGTTCCCGCTGGTCCATGGTCATGCGGCGGACTGTTTTCTCCGCCTCTTTGGCAGCTTCGATGGCCTGGTTCATATCATTGAACACACCGTGCTGCGCTGACTGGGCCGTTCCGGAGAGCTGCATCCTGGCAACTACTTCCTTCACAATATCCTGTACCATACTTTCATTTACAGGCACGAGATTACCTCCTTTAACATGGATGCTCCGTAAGCCGCAAGGGCCGTGTCCTGTTCGGCGGTTCCGCCGCTGACACCCAGAGCTCCTATGATCTTACCATTTACCATAAGCGGTTCTCCGCCGCCGAAAATCACAATCCTGCCGCCGTTGGTATGCTGGATGCCATAAAGCGGGGCACCCGGCTGGCTGAGTTCTCCCAGCGCCGCTGTGGACATCTGGAACGCTATGCTTGTATATGCTTTATTCACAGCCACATCCAGACTTCCTATGTAGGCCCCGTCCATGCTGCGCACAAGTTTCGGATGGCCGGCCTCGTCGGCGATGGCCGTAACCACGCGCATCCCAAGGCTTTCCGCTCTTTCCTCCACCTTTGCCGCCAGCGCTTCCGCCAGCTTCAGCGACATGTGCGCCGCGCTGCCGGTTTCCGAAAGGACCCTGCGGACAGTTCTTGCAATCAGATTTTCATCCATTATTTCATTTGCTCCATAACCTTTTTCACGATTTCAGCAACCATTTCTTCGCTCACTTCGTTGGAAGCAGGCGCGGGTGAGGATACGGAACCGCAGCCGTTGCCGCAGTTGTGGCAGTTCTTCTTGCCCTTGTTCTGGCACAGGTTGGCCGGATGCTTTCCGGGGAGTCCCATTTTTCTTCTGATTTCATACAGCTTCTCAATGGTATTCTTATCGAATTCCTTCGGGCCGCCCAGCATTTTGGACTTATAGAGAAGCTCTGCATAGAATTCAACAGATTCCATCTTCATATAGGCTGCGGTCAGGTCCGTGCTCCAGGTAAGGGCGCCGTGGCTTTCCAGCAGAACCGCATCGTAGTAAGGAAGATATTTCTCCACATTATCAGGAATTTCCATCGTGGAAGGCGTACCGTACTCAGCAATCGGAACACATCCCAGGGCGATAACGGCTTCGGGCATGATGGGCTGTGTCAGCGGGATGCCTGCAATAGCAAAGGAGGTTGCAAACGTAGGATGGGCATGTACTACTGCTCCCACATCGGGACGCTTCTGGTAAACACGCATATGCATCTTGATTTCGGAAGAAGGACGGAAGCCCTTGTTTGCCTGGATTACATTGCCCTGCGCGTCAACCTTGCAGATAAAATCGGGTGTCATAAAGCCCTTGGAAACACCTGTGGGTGTGCAAAGGAATTCATTGTCGTTCAGCTTTACTGAAATATTGCCGTCATTGGCAGCCACCATATTACGGTCATAAATTCTCTTTCCGATGTCGCACATCAATTTCTTAAGTTCGTACTCGTTCTGCATTGTTTCCTCCATTCTGCCGCCTTCCCGCGGCGTAAAAAAATATGTTCGCACTTTGTGCGGATTTTGTATGGAAAAGCCCTGCTTTTCCATTTTTCATACATGCTGACTGTCCGCTTTGTTAGCTCGTGTTCATTATAGTCCTAAATACAACACATGTCAACATTTTACCTGTGGTTTTTATTTGTTTTTATAGGTTTTTCAACTGTTGTTTTTGTTGTTTGTATGTATTTCTTCTGTCTGTTCCTCATTCAGATAATCCAGGATATCCGAAACTCCGGTTCCGGCCTTGGAATCCACGAAAAAAATCTTTTTACAGCCGGACAGCCGCAGCCATCTGGCCGATCGCTCCGGGTTCGCCTTCGGGTCATTGATCTGGGTTACAATTCCCACCACTTCCCGGTTCACCATGCAGGTTATGTTGGGCGGATACAGGGAATAGGGCTCCGTGGCCGACAGAAGAAGTCCCACCACATCCGCTTCATAGGAATAGAGCGCCAGCGCGTAACCCAGCTCATGGGTCTGGGCATATTCTCCGGGCGTATCTATGATGCATTCAAAATAATTCACATACTGCGTTTTATGATATTTGATTTCTTCGCCCTTCAGCGCCTGTGTCAGCGTTGTCTTTCCCGCGCCGCTCCTGCCGATAAGTATTATTTTTTTCATGTTCTTGTTATGCTGCAGACCTCATAGCCCAGCTTATTCTCCGTATATTCCAGAATCGCCGTGGTGGATGCCTCCACCTGGGAAACCGTGCCGGTCACAATGAGGGATCCGCTGAAGCGGTCCACAAAGCCCAGATCCACGCCGGAAGATTTGATGGCAATGTCCGCCATGATAATCGCTGTCTCCGCAGGGGTTACCGTCATGATGCCGATGGCCGCTCGGTTCAGCTCCACCTTCGGGTCCAGTCCCAGCTTTTCGTACAGCTCTCCGTCAGGATTGGCAATGATATGGGCCAGCGTTATCTGTTTTCCCGGAACCAGCTCCTGCACAATTCTCTGTTTTTTTTCAGAATCATATTGTTGAAAATTCATGTACTGCGTGCCTCCATTTTTCCTTCCGTCATCCGCCGATATGGCATTCCAGGCTGCTTACGCGCTCCACCGTGCGTTTCAGCTGCGCCATATGCTCATTGGTGGGAGGCAGGATATCCTTCATGAGATATTCCCGGTTCAGTCCGTCATATTTATCCTGTCCCAGCCTGTGGTAAGGCAGGAGATGGATGCGCTTCACGCCGGGAAGCGCATCTGAAAACCGGGCGATTTCCTCAATTTCCCTCTCCGTATCATTAAAGGCGGGAATTACGGGGACGCGGATAATCAGCTCTGTTTTGCCGCTCTGCGCCACCTTCCTGGCGTTTTCCAGCATCAGTTCGTTCCCCTTGCCGGTAAACTCCTTATGCTTTGCACTGTTGATATGCTTGATATCCATCAGATACTGATCCAGCCAGGGCAAAAGCTTTTCTATGGTTTCCATGGGAGCGCAGGCCATGCTTTCCATCGCTGTGTTGATTCCCTCTTCCTTGGCCGCCCGAAGCAGCGCCGCTGCAAATTCCGCCTGGCAGAGGCTTTCTCCGCCGGAAAGCGTGAGGCCGCCGCCGGAACGTCTGTAGTACGGCCGGTCCTTTACCACGGTTTCCATGACCTGACGGACAGTTACATCTTCGCCGATGATTTTCGGTTTACCCTGTACCATCATGGTCTGCACCGCATATTCCTGGGATTCCGGATTGCAGCACCACCGGCACCGAAGTACACAGCCTTTTAAAAATACAATGGTGCGGATTCCCCTGCCGTCATGGATGGAATATCTTTGTATGTCGAAAATCCGGCCTGTTGTGTCCAGGTAGTCCATCGTTTATTCCTCTTTTCTTCTTTTCTCAGAAGCCCTGCTCCGTCCTGCGGATAATATCATCCTGAAGGGAGCGTGACAGCGTGGTAAACAAGGCGCTGTAGCCCGCCACACGCACGACCAGATGCTTGTAATTCTCCGGGTGCTTCTGTGCGTCAATCAGGGTATTTTTATCCACCACATTGAACTGCATATGGCTGCCCTTCTGGTCAAAATAGGAACGGATGAGAGCCACGAAATTATTCAGTCCTTCATCGCCGCTGAGGGCGGAGGGGTGGAATTTCTGGTTAAGGAGCGTTCCGTTGGAGGCAATGCCGTGATCCAGCTTGGAAACGGAATTGGCCGTAGCCGTCGGCCCGTTCACATCCTTGCCCGCGGTTGGGGAAACCCCATCCGCCACCGGGGTATGGGCCAGACGTCCGTCGGGCGTAGCGCCGGTCTGCGCTCCCAGAGGCACATTGGCGGATACAGGATACAGACCCGCCTGGAAGGTGCCGCCTCTCGGGTTGCGGTAATTCTGTAAAGGTCTGGTGTAGGTATAAGCTACTTCCCTGGCAAACAAGTCCACCTCTTCCAGATCATTGCCAAATTTGGGAACCTCTTCGATCATATCATACAGCTTTTCGCACAGCTGTCTGTCTTTGTCGAAAAGCTGAGTGTCCACGATACCCTTCACAATGCCTGCAACCTGAGCCTCGCTGGGCTTCTGTCCCGCTTTCTGCAGCTCTTTGATAATTTCACCGGTCATCTCCGAAACGGTGATGGAGTCAAAGCCCTTTCCAAAATTCAGGGCAAGCGCTCTCTTGTATTCCGCAAGCGTCACCTTATTTTCTTCAAATACCAGCTTTCTTATGGCAAACAGGGAGTCCGCCACATTGGCAATCCCAAAGCCCTGGGGGCCTGTGAAATTGTAAACAGCGCCGCCCTCCTGTACTGTTTTTCCACGCTTCAGGCAGTCGTCCACCATACTGGAAAGGAACGGCAGCGGACAGCGGTCCGCATGGGCTGTATCAATGGCATTGTCCGCGTTTACCAGCAGGCTGATGCAGTACTCCATCTGTTTCTTATAGGCGTCAAAGAACTGGTCGAAGGTGGTCATATCCTCCACGGCCCCGGTCTGCAGGCCAACCTGCTCTCCCTTGTCCCTGCCGTTGGAGAAAACAAGCTCCAGCGGACGGCACATGTTAAAGAACGCCGCATCATGCCAGCCTTCTGTTTTTCCCGCCTTCTGCGGTTCCACGCAGCCGATGATGTTGTAGGTCCTGGCATCCTCCAGCGTCAGTCCCCGGTTCATCAGGGAAGGGATGATCACTTCATCATTATAGTAGGCCGGAAGCCCGATTCCGGTTCTTGTCAGCCTGGCTGCCTCCACAAGAAGCTCATGGGGCGTGCAGTTCCAAACCCTGACGGACAGGGACGGCTGGGGAAGGAACACATGGGCGGATGCCCAGATGCACAGGAAGGAAAGATCGTTGGTCACATCCCGGCCGTCTTCATCCTGACCTCCCACAATCAGGTTCTGGAACAGGCTGTAGCCCGCAAAGCCTTCTGCGCTGGCCGCGTCTCTGGCCTTATTCAGGTCATTCAGCTTCACCCAGATACAGTCAACCAGTTCCTGAGCCTGATCCCTGGTAATCCTGCCTTCGTCCAAATCCTTTTTATAATAAGGATACATGTACTGGTCAAAGCGTCCCGGAGAAATGGAGTGTCCGCTGGATTCCATCTGTAAAAGCTGCTGGATGAACCAGAAGCTCTGGCAGGCTTCCTGGAAGCTGCGCGCCCCCTTTGCGGGAACCCTCTCACAATTGGATGCTATCTGTAAAAGCTCCTGCTTTCTTTCCGCATCCGTACACTGCTGCGCCTCTTTCGCGGCAAGAGCCGCATAGCGGCCCGCGTAACCGATTACGGCTGCACAGCTCATGATCACAGCCTCCAGGAAGCAGTGCCTTCTGGCATAATCTCCGTCTCCCACGCTGCAGCCTGCCAGTTCGGCGGCCGCTTCCCTGATAATGCCTTCCAGACCGATTTCCAGCACCTTGTCATACTGCACGGTAACATGTCCCACGCCATTATAAAAATAGTTGCCCGGCGTAAAAATATTATGTTCAATCGCCCTGGCGGCTTCGGGCGCCATATAGGAAAGCGCCAGTTCACTGGTTGTTTTTCCCTTCCAGTATTTATGTACCTCTGCCAGCTGCTTCTTCGTTTCTTCTGAAATGTAGAAGGGATCGGCGCTTCTTTTTTCTATTGTGTCGAATTCCGCTTCCAGCCATTCATAGGAAAATTCGGGAAATGTCTGGCAGCCCCTGGGCGCCAGCGTGGAGCTTCCCACGATCAGTTCCTCATCCCTAATGGTAATGGGGATATTGGCCAGAATGTGCGCGAAGGCTTTGGCCCTGCGCATGATAATCGGCTCCCCTTCCGTTTCCTTGTAGCTTTCCGTCAGCAGCACCGCCCTGGCCGGTTCGATTTCCGGCATGTTGCGGTACAGATTTTCAACCAGTCTGGTAATGCGTTCCGACTTGGCCGTAGGATTGTTGTTGATTTTACTGCTCATCCCTGCTTTCCCTCCATATTTCTCTTCCGGGGCAGGGGCTGTACATGCTGTACATATAGGAGGTTCCTGCTCCGAAAGGCACTGTATCTACTGTGTATCGTTGTTTTATGTTGTTTTCGGCATATATTTCGCCTTATTTTTGTGGTTTTCCAGATTCAGTATAGTTCTTGCCAGGAGAAATGTCAATAAATACCGCATGTTTAGTCGTGTTTTTTTGTTGTTTTATCTTTCAAATCTTCAATTGCCATCTCAACATCATAGGTATGGAATCCAAACCAACGGTCCTTCATCGTCTCTTCATCCGCGGTTTTATAAATTTCTCTGCTGTCCTCATTGGTGTAATAATGCCACTTCTTCGGAAAGTTCTTTTTCTTCCAGAATTTTTATCTGATCACATGCTTTTTGTGTCAACGCTGCGTATTGTTTTCCCAGCTTAAGTGCCGACAGGCTATGAATTAATGCAAGCTCCGTGATATCTCCATTGAAAAACCTGTCCAGAACAACAAACATCCTGTCGTCAGCTATATAACCTAAAATCATATCATACTCATCCACTATGGAAGCAAAGTATTTATAGATCTGGAGATTTCTCGCCGCCTCCATTTTCCCCAGATTAAATGCATCAAACTACTAGGTAATTGCGAAACGAGTTCACAATCTTGATTCCGATAAGGATAAAACCCGGCAAAGCCGGGTTTGTGGGAGGCTGATGCAGAGAACAGGTTTTTATGGCAACAGAATAAGGCAGCTGTGAACACCTGCCGAAAGGAAGGAATAGAATAGCTGCCATTAAGCAATCAGAGGTTTCAAACTTCTGATGTATTGATGCTTATGGATTTTATCAGCCACCATTACAGTAATCAGTTGGGTAATCCCGGCAAGCAGTAAGTCGGCATGCAGCGTTTTCTCATTTTGGGTCTTCCTGCCGGCAACGCAAAAACTGTCTTTGAGGTGGTTAATGGATTTTTCCACATTGACACGTATCTTATATGTGCTGTCCCATTCTTCTGTTCCGCGTGCAGTTCCCGGATAGGCACGCAGATCCTTTTCCGGATAGATATAGAACATCCTGCCACAGGAAGAAGTTGTGCATGGGTCTTCACAATGGCAGACACGCCGTTTGGACTTATCTTGTTTGTTGTATTCCCATTTCATTTTTGGGCATACAAACTTCATGGTAGAGAGTCCGCAGCGCAGATGCGTTTTGCTTCCTTCTCTTTTCATAGGAAGAGAGGGGTCTTTGGGACAGCAGGGGATGCCCTCTGCATTCAGTGGACAGTCCGATTCCGGCAGGGAAAGCCTTCCATTGAGTGGGATAAAAGCCTTTTCAAAAGACGTTTCCTGAAGAAGGTATTTGTAGATCTCAATGGAATCAAAAGCCGCGTCACCGAGGAAGGTTTTGGGATTGATTAGAGGGTGTTTTAGAAAAAAATCCTTTAATACAGGGATCAAAGCTTTGGAATCTGCAAGGCTCTTATCCTCATCCGGAGAATCAGATTTCTTTTCCACGACGATATCCGGGTGTGCCTTAAGAAAGTCCTTGTTGTAAAAAGTGATATCCCGGACAATGCCAAGCCCATTAGTGATAATGCCGAATTTATAGGCATAGCAGAAATGCCCGTTGATATACATCTGCTGGATAGCCGGATTGGAGGCGGCATGGGAAGGCATGGAGGCATAAGCGGCTTTATAAGGGTCATAGGAATCATCCAGCTTTTTTGCTTTCTTAAAAGCTTTGAGCTGCTTGATAATGGAATTGGCATATTTGGGGTTGTTCTCCGTTACCCATGCTTCAATACCAGAGGTATCAAACAATACCATAGATGCTTTTTGGACATCAATCTTCTGGCAAATCGGTTCGGTCAGGTCAACAAGCCTGTCAAACATGGATTGTAAATCCGGAAGGAAATCCTGTTTAAAGCGGGTGAATTTAGAAGCGTCGGGAACAACATCACACCCACAGAAATCCCGTAATTCCTGAGAATACTTCAGAAAAATAATCAGGAGGGATACCGTTGGGATAGAGAAAATAAGCTGTAATAACAGAGCCTTAAGCATGGGATAAAGAAGATGCCTGCGGGGCCTGCCGGTGGCAGCATGAAAATGGGAAACAAAGGATACCGGAACAATTTCATCAAGGTTAATGGTTTCATCAAGAAGAGAA